>CAZLUG010000001.1:0-21776 GCA_964562675.1 uncultured Candidatus Saccharibacteria bacterium
ATGTTAATGGGCTGATCTTTAACTCCGGCAACCAATCTAATGTTACAACTACTTTCAGCACAGCGGGACCGCAATCTGTAACTCTTAATATCACAGATAGCAAAAATCGAACGGCCTCTAAAACTCACTCGGTGGGAGTTATTATGCATCTACCTAAGTGGAAAGAAGTCGGTGATTAAAAATTTATGAGAATAGGATTTTTTGTTGACAGTTATTTGCCAAATACTTTTGGGATAGAAGTTTCTATAGAAAGTTTTAGAAAAAATCTTGAAAAGCTCGGCCACCAAGTTTTTATCTTCGCTCCTTATTTTGCAAATTACAAAGATACAAATCCTAGAATTTTTCGTTTTCGCTCTTTGAAAATTTGCGAAAAGCCCGAGATGAGAGTAGCTCTCCCTTTTCTTTCCGACAATATCGAACAATTTAAAAAAGTGCAGGAACTTAAACTGGATATCGTCCACTCCCATTCTCCCTACACAATGGGATATTTAGGAAAGTATGCCGCCGATAAACAGGGAATCCCTTTTGTTTATACCCATCATACCCAATATTCAGAATACGCTAAGGTCTACTTTAAAGATAAGCTCATTCTTCCTCGTCTAGCTAAGATGTGGAGCAAATTGTTTGCCAATTGGGCAGATTTAGTTATTGCCCCTTCGCCAAAAATAGAGAAGATGCTCAGAGAGGATGGCGTGGAAAAAAGAATTGCTGTTTTGCCAACCGGGATTGACCTCTCAATTTTCAAAAAATCTAATAAAAAAAGAAAGGAGATAAGAGAAAAACTGGGTATCGCCCCTCAAACGAAAGTTTTGTTCTTCGCGGGAAGAATCTCTGAAGAAAAGAATGTTGCTTTCTTGATTGATGCTCTCAAAGAAACGCTCAAGAAAAGAAAAGATGTCAGACTTCTCCTTGCTGGTTTAGGGCCAAAACCCTATCTTCGAAAACTCATTAAAAAGGCAGAGGAAAACAAAGTTAGGGCCTTCGTCAGATTTCTTGGGCTCTTGCCTAGAAAAGATATGCCGTCTTTTTATCAAGCGGCGGATATTTTTGTATTTCCCTCTCTCACGGAAACTCAAGGGATAGTAGTTCTTGAAGCTGATGCTTCGGGGTTACCAGTTGTTGTTTTGGAAGATGACGCATTTAAAAATATCGTTGTTAATAACAAAAATGGTTTTTTGATTAAAAATAATTCTCCATCTTCTTTCTCCGCAAAAATCCTTAAAATTCTAGAAGACAAAGATTTTTATGACAAACTATCTCTCGGAAGCCGCCTTATTGCCTCCAGGTTCTCTATTGAGAAACAAACTGAAAAACTTCTCAACCTATATTCGTCTGTCTTAAAACAAATCTCAACAATTAATCTTTAAAAAGAGAGTAGCATCTAAGTGATTGAATCCTTGGAAAAATTAAAAAATTATTTGACAAACCGAAACAATTTCTATTATGATAAGAAAGAAGTTCGTCTCAGAAGACGAACATTTTCTTCATTGATTTATATAATTCTATGGACTTGAAAAATTTTACCGCCGCTCTTTCGGAAATAGCAGAAAGCAGAGGAATTTCCAAAAAAAAGGTTCTTGAAATAATAGAAGATGCTATTGCTGTTGCCTACAAAAAAGATTACGGCAAAAAGAAACAAAAAATCAAAGCTACTCTTGACCCAAAAACCGGCCAAGCAAAATTCTGGCAGTATAAATTAGCGGTGACCAACGATATGATTATCCCCGAAGAAGAGTTAAAAACAGATGAAAAAGATAAAAAGGACAGTGCTTTGCTTAGAAAAAAATTAGTATCAAAAAAATCTTCTGACGGCCAGAAAGGAGAAAAAGAAGAAAGAATTCGCTTCAACCCCGAACGCCATATAATGCTTGAAGAAGCAAAAAAGATTGACTCAAAAATCAAAGCAGGAGAAGAGTTAAAGATTCCTTTAGAAAGCGAAGAAGACTACGGCAGAATTGCCGCTCAAACAGCAAAACAAGTTATACTTCAAAAAATAAAAGAAGCCGAACGAGAAGAAGCTTTCCAAGAATATAAACAAAAAGAAGAAGAAATCATTTCCGGGCTTGTGCAAAGAATTGAGCCAAGAGCGGTTATGCTTAATATTGGGAAAACGACTGGCATTTTGCCGAAATCTGAACAGATTCCAAACGAATTTTACCACCCTGGGCAAAGGTTAAAAGCCTACGTAGTGAAAGTAGAGCAAACTCCAAAAGGGCCATTAATTTTTCTTTCGCGGGCTTATCCAAAATTTGTTTCAAAACTTTTTGAACTAGAAGTACCGGAAATAGACGCTGAAGAGATATCTATTAAGTCAATTGCGAGAGAACCCGGCTCGCGTTCAAAGATAGCCGTGGCTGCCCAAGAAGAGGGAGTTGACCCTATCGGAGCAATGGTTGGCCAGCGAGGTACAAGAATTTTAGCCGTCACCAACGAATTAGGAGGAGAAAAGGTTGATGTCATAGAGTACTCGGATAAACCGGAACAATATATTGTTAATGCTCTTTCCCCGGCAAAAGTGGTCTCAGTAAAAATAATGCCCAAGAACAAAGCCTTAGTTTTAGTTCCTCCTAATCAATTGTCTTTAGCCATCGGTCGAGAAGGCCAAAATGTCAGACTAGCCAGTAAACTTACGGGATGGAAAATTGATGTTCGCTCAGCTGAAGAAAAAGAAGAGCCAACCCGTCCTTCAAAAGAAACATAATTTTAAAAACAAACTTCTGGGAAGACCATAATAATCTTAAGCGGTTTTTTTGTTTCTTATGATTTCTAAAGTCTACTCCGCCGCCTTAAAAGGCCTTAATTCTTGTCTTGTCGAAGTTGAAATAGCAAGCACAAGAGGGTTAAGGTCTTTTAATATTGTCGGTTTACCGGATAAATCAGTCGAAGAATCAAAGGAAAGGGTAAGTGCGGCAATTAAAAGTATCAATCTCTTGTCACCGCAGCATCAACTTTTGAAGGTTTTGGTAAACCTTGCTCCCGCTGACCTCAAAAAAGAAGGGACTTTCTATGATTTACCGATTGCTTTGGGGTATTTATTGGCTTCCCGGCAGACGGAATTCAATCCTAAAGGGAAACTCATCGTTGGAGAGCTTTCTCTGGATAACAGTTTACGGCCTATTAAAGGAGCGTTGTCTTTTGCCTTGCTTTGTAAAAAAAACGGGTTAAAAGAAATCATTTTACCAAAGGAAAATGCCTCCGAAGCAGCAATTGTCAATCTGGAAAAAAATTCCAGGGAGAAAATAAAGATAGTTGGCGTAAATAGTTTAAAAGAAACCATAAGTTACTTAGAAGGAAGAAAACAAATAAAAAGTTTAGATATTAAAAAAGAAGATATTTTTAAAAATCCCGAAGATTTTGAAATTGAACTTGGTTGGATTAAAGGACAGGAATATTCCAAAAGGGCCTTAGAAATTGCCGCTGCTGGGGCACATAACCTTTTGATGCAGGGGCCGCCGGGAGCGGGGAAAACTCTCTTAGCCAAATCAATTATCTCAATTTTGCCAGAATTAAATCTTACGGAATCATTGGAACTCACAAAAATCTACAGTATCACCGGGCTTTTACTAAAAGACTCTCCTCTTCTGGTAAAAAGGCCTTTCCGCGCCCCGCACCACAGCTCGTCAAAAACTTCTTTGATTGGCGGAGGCAACCCTCCAAAACCAGGCGATATAACTTTGGCGCACCGGGGTGTTTTATTTTTGGACGAATTTCCGGAATTTCATCGAGATGTTTTAGAAAGCCTCCGTCAGCCAATGGAAGAAGGAGTCATCACCATTGCGAGAGCGCGATATTCTTTTACTTTTCCAGCTCGATTTATGCTAATTGCCGCCGCCAACCCCTCTCCTTCAGGATATGATAATGATAGCGAATACCCAGCCAGTCCGGCTCAAATCGCAATGTACAGAAGAAAACTCTCCGGTCCTTTAATGGACAGGGTAGATATATTTTGTGACGTTCCGGCGGTAAAATACGAAGAATTAATTTCTCAAACAAAAAATAACTTGGCAAAAGAAACCAGGGAGAGAGTAAAGACGGCTAGAAAAATTCAAGAAGAGAGGTTCAAAAAAGAGAGAATGGTACTTAGAAAAACAAAATCCCAGATTTTCTGCAACGCCGAAATGAATATTCCCCAGATCGAAAAATATTGCCAAATTAGTGATAAGGCAAAGAGTTTTTTAAGAAAATATATTGAGGCTGGGAAATTATCAGCCAGAGGTTATCATCGAGTTCTAAAAGTTGCCCGAACAATTGCCGATTTGGAAGGAAAAGAAAAAATCTCCTTCGAAAATGTTGGAGAAGCTATAATGTATAGAGTGCGAGGAGAGAATTAAGTTTCCTTAAATTATCTGCCCAAAGCCGTGCCTACTTTATATTGGGCAAATGGATTTTTGGCAAAACGGACATCAAAATGGACATGGCACCCTGCCGGTCCAGAGGGAATGGTGTGGCCGGTGTGGCCGACGTATCCTACAATCTGCCCTTGGGAAACTTTTTCCCCGGGATAAGCAGCAATCTTTTCTAGGTGGCCGTAATAAGTCACCACTCCGTTGGGATGTAAAATCCTGACAAAATTTCCTCCCAAGCGTGTATATCCTGTCCTTTGGACTGTTCCGCCGGCGGCGGCAAAAACTGGTTCACCGCACTTTCCATTTGAGAAATCTACCGCATTATACCAGTGTAAGCCTTGGGTAATGATACAAGGAGCGGGCAGAGGACAAATAAAATAACTTCTTGCTAAAGGGACTCTTTGATAATTTGACTTTAAAGAAGGAGTTTTTGAAATTTTCGCTCCGGGAATCATTAGCATATCACCAATATATATCTTGCCGTCATTTAAAATATTGTTAGCTAAGACAATATCCTGTGTTTTAACACTGTATCTCTCTGCTATACCGCTAAGCGTTTCGCCCTTTCTGACCATGTGCAAAATTCCATCAATTGGCAAGATAACTAATTTCTGCCCGGGGTGTATCATTGAACGTCTAGATAGGTTGTTGGCTGAAAGAATTGTTTGAATTTTCAAACTAAAATTGGCCGCAATTTTGGAGAGAGTGTCGCCTGGTTGTACAATGTATTCCCTCGGATTTTCAACTACCCCTCCTAAACTGCTAAACACTTCTCCGGAAACCTTAAATGGCGGTGCGTCTGCTTCTATGCTTACTCCTCTAATTAAGCTTAAGGACGAGGCGAGAGATAACTCGTTTGGTGTACCCTTTAAATATTGCTGGCTAAAAATGTTTGCCTCCCTTTTTCCAATAAAGGTAAAGGGATGAGAATATAGCCCAACCAAAACTATTGAAATAACAACCAAACAAAAAACCCCCGCTCCAATAAAGAAAAAAGGAGGTTTAATATTCTTGATTCCGTTTCTTAACTTGTTGAAGAGTTTAGGAATAGATTTAATTTCTAGCCGTTAGTTCTCTTCTTAAAAATCGGCTTTAGCTAATAATCTACTCTTTCTATTTTAGTTAAATATATAAAGATGTCAACCACAACTAAAGAAAAATGCATTTTATCTCAAAAAATTATACTTTTGACGAAAAATTTTTAAGAGTGTCTCAAGGGTGGGCCTTTGAATTGCCCGCTTTCGCATCCTATTTTAATATCTCGAAGCCTATTAAATCTATCGAAGTTGAACTTCGATAATTTGGTTCCAGCCCGGAAAAAGGTTATGTGGGTATGGGGACTACCTCAATATCTTGACAAAAGATATAAAATGTGTCAAAATTGATATAGTTTTGGACATTAAAAATTTGGAGGTGAAAACAATGGAAACAGAAAAGAATCGAAAAATTTTCAAAATTGTTGCGCTGGTTATTATCATGCTCACCCTTCTAAGTGGGGGTTCGATGGTTTCCAGAATATTCTCTACTGTTTTTACTCAGGGGCCCCAAGGAAATTTGGTTGTTGCTGTTAGCCTTTCAAAGATTATTAATTTCGCTGTTTGGGTATTCGTCTTTTTGTTTTTGACGATTTTTGGCCTAAAGGGTTTAAAAGTTATTCACAAACCAAATAAAGCTGTAATAGAACTTTTAGGTGATTATTATGAGAGCTGGGATGCAGGAATACATTGGCTTGTCCCCATTTTTATGGGGATTAGAAGCAAAATTCCCTGTGACAGCACTCAGATTCTCACCTTGTATATGGATGAAGCCGAACACGACGAAGAAGGGCGAATAATTCGGCGGAGTAAACTAGACTTCACCGATGATTCGGCGGTCGTGACTGTCCGAATCAAAGTCAGAGTTTCCGACCCATTCAAAGCAACGTATAATGTTTCTACCCCAGAAGGGTGGAAATATGTCGTCAGAGAACAGGTGGATGCGGCAATGCGCGGCACTTGCGGAAGCCTCGGGATAGACAAAGCTTTAAAAAGCCGGTCTAAACCTCTCAAAAAAAGACAAAAGAAAACAGTTGAAGCAGATGAAAAAGAAGAGATTGCTGAACTAAGCATTCCTGAAGAGATATACAATAGAGTTTATCAAGATTTAAAAGAGCATTACGGTGTAGAATTCGAAGAAGCTCTGATCACTGACATCCGCCTTTCAGAAACCACCGAGACGAAACGAAGAGAGATACAAACGGCCAGTAAAGATATTGATATCAATAAACTGGTCGTCAAGACAGACGCTTTGAAAGGAACAGCCGAAGGGAAAAGGGTTCTTAACCCAATTCTCGAGGTTATTAAAGGGATTGAGAAAAAAACCGGCGAAAGGTTGACCGCCGAACAGGTTATGGCTTACCTAAAGACCGGCCAGCTTTACGAGGCAATGAAGTCTGCGACTATTATTGCCACCAGTGAAGGAGGCAATCTTAATGCTCCTGTAAACACCGCGGCCACAATTGCGGCCGTAATGAAAGCCCTGGAAAAGAAGGGGCTAATGACCAAAGGTGAAGGAGAAAAAGAGGAAGGAGAAGAAAAGAAAGAACTAACCCATGAAGAAATCGCAAAACGAACAATTGAAGAAAGGAAAAAAGAAAAAAAGGAAGGGAAATAAATAAATTTAAAAGAGAGTGGAAACTCTCTTTTTTTTCTCTTAATTGAATTTGTCAGCCTTCCGTTATACTTTCTTTAATTTCTCCACCGTTTGTTTCCTTTTTTACGATTATTATTTTGTTTTGCCACAATAATCGTTTTTTTTCTTTAAACTACCGAGGGAACAACCCTCTCTTATTTACGCTTTATCGTACTTTTTTGAATATTTAGGTTTTTCTCCGAGACTCTTTTCCTGGGTTACTCTGCTTGTTTCTACCCTCTTTATTAACTTGCCCTTCTCCGCTTAATAAAGATTTAAAATTCTGATTAGCAGAAAACCAATTAATAAGGTCTCTGAGATCATCATACCTCGCGCGCTCAGCTGGCGACAAATTTTTCTCCCCTTTCTTGTATAATTTCAGGTGCTCATCTTTAGCTCCTCTGACAATTGCTCTTTTTTGATTAACGCTCCCTGATTTCCCAAGATTTTCTAATTGAGTCTTGCTTGTAGCCAAAATAACATCCTGGTCTTTAAGAGCTTCCGATTGTATTGTGTCAACATATTTCTTTGGCGACATTTTGCGAATAATATTTTTTACTTCTTCGCGGGCCGCTTCTTCTGTTTTCCCTGCTTCTACAGCAAGTTGTTTGGCTAAATCCGGCCTCGCTTTCAATACCGGGGAAGCGTCGCCTCCACGAGCAGCAAATCTCTTGAGCCAAGTTACTTCCTTGGCTTCGTTTTCTCCCGTTGCAAAACTACTTCTTTCCGCTAGAATCTTAGCAGCCAATTTCCTTGTACTCCCTGTTCTGTTCTCAGCCTGGACAATTTTATGCAATGTTTCTGAATTAAGTTGTTTAAGGTTTTTCTCAATCTCATCTGGTTTTTCTCTTTTTGCGCGCTGCAAGTCGGCCCAGCCAACAGGCTTAACGTGGATTTTTTCGAGAAATTTGTCTAATTCGTATTGATTTTCTTTCTCTTTTTCTCTCCCAAGGGCTTCTTTAGCTCCCTTCGGTGCGCCGCTGACTGCCGAAGCAATTCCTGCCGTTCCCTTTAAAAACCCTCTATGGATTTTCGGTATGGCCCTACGGATTTTTGACGTCTTTTTTAGCTTCTCGGCCTCCACCTTTTTTTCTTCTTCAGTTTGTGGCACTCGCGGCAAGTAATTTCGTCTCTCCCATACCTGCGCCCTTTCCCATCTATTCTTTGCACCCTTAGCTACACCTAAGATTCCTGTCCCTCCACCTAAAGCCCCGCCTATTCCGCCCGGTAGCCCTTTGAAAAATCCTTTCACACCCTTGCTTTCTCCCCTAGTCTTTTGCCAACCAGCTTTCGCACCTCTCCCTGTCCCTGCAAGAGTGCCAAAAACTGTTCTTTGACCAAATCGGCCAAAAACTTTCTGGGTGCGCCCAGCCGCTTTTTTCCCATACTTTATTATAAAACTCGCTCCGATAGCGCTTGATTGGAAAGAAACAAAAAGGCCAATAACCAAAAATATCATCGCCCCAAAATAGGGCAGTGCCTGATTGGCTAAATCATCTGCTCCTTGAATGCCCGTTGCTGTTATTTTGGCAAATAGCGCGCCGCCATAACCTAAAGCCAGAAAATGCTGAGTCATATATAGAAAGAACCCGGCAAAAACACCAATAAGCGACCATGATATTAGTTGCTGCCACCATTGTTGAAACCACCTTTTCAAACTCGGGAATATCCAGGCAAAAAAAGCAAAAGGAGAAAATATCACTAAAATCCAAATAGCAATGTATCTAATAAAAAGAAGAACAGCTAAAACAAATATAATAAACCCCCCAATAAAACCAAAAAGCGCAAGGCTTGCCATTGATACAAGCGGAGCGATACTTGGGGGTCCAGTTAAAATTCCCATTATATCTGAAGCGTTTGCTTTAAAAACATCGTCAAAGATATGAAAAGCCCCTAATCCCCCTGGACCGCCCAGAAAAAAATTCATAAAGATATTTGCTCCATCAACAACCAATCCGCAAATCACCGGTGTAAAATTCACAAATAAAGCGACGATAATAAGCCTTCCAAAAACTTCCTTGGTTCTAAATCCAGCCAGCCTTAAAGCGGTGGCCACTCCTATGTAGACCAAGCCCAAAATAAAGAACATATTCACTAAGTCTCGCGTTAAACTCCAGCCAATTTGAATAATCGGATTATTTGCGGGATTGGTATAGGAAAGATGAAAAGGGTTGCTCCCCACCCAAGATAAAAGAGCAACCGATAGAGACAAAAAACCCTCAGCGGCAAGTAATGTTTCTTGGAGTATAAAACCAAGAATAACTTCCCCAATTTTTTCGGGTATCCATTCCCAGCCAAAAGCTAGAATGTGCCAAAAAGGGAAAAACACCAAGGGGATAGAAAAAAGCAAGGCAAAAATTAAAACTTGCTTATTTCTTCTGCGGGAGAGAATACGGTGAAAAATTTTCTTTACAAGTTGAATCATTAATTTATTATAGCAAATAGAAAATGGATGGCAAAGGCAAGCGATAATATAATATTCATAAAATAAATTCTTAGGAAAACAAAAATGAATCTAGACCCTTAAATTGCTTTTTAAAAAGCTACCTTTTCTTTTGGAACAACTTCACCTGGAAAGACTTCGTAAGTTTTATCCAGTCATTCACACTTAAAGTTTCGGCTCTTTGAGTTGGCGCTATCCCATTTTCAAAAAATAAATCTCTCAATTGATTATTAGATAAGTTAAACCCTCTTTTGAAGTTCCCACCTAATTGTTTTCGAGGAAAGGCAAATCCTGCTTTAACAATTTTAGAGAAATCTTGATAAAACTGTTTGCTAAATTGAACAGTGAGAGGGACAACTTTTATCAAAGCGGAATCAACCTTAGGGGAAGGATAAAAAAGTTTTCGAGACACGAAGCAGATAATTTCCGGGTGGCTGTATAACTGGGAAAATACAGAAAGTTTAGACATCTTTGGAGGAACAGCACAAATTCTTTCCGCCACTTCTTTTTGGACCATTAAGATCATTAAGCTTGGAGAAGGCGGGCTTTCTAAGAATTTTCGCAACACTGGATTAGTAATATAATAGGGAAGGTTTGCCACAACTTTATAAGTTTTATCCCCAGCTCCAAAAATAAATTCCGAACCATCAAGATGCAAAATATCACCCGAAATAATTTTCACGTTTTTAAAATTCTCAAACTGCCCTTTTAAAAAAGAGGTCAGGAGAGAATCCTTTTCTACCGCTACTACCTGCCTCGCTTTTTTGGCTAATTCTTTTGTCAAAATGCCGAGACCCGGCCCTATTTCTAAAATAATATCTTGAGAGGTAAGCTGAGACACTTCAATAATTTTATCTAAAATCTCCTGAGACACCAAGAAATTCTGCCCCATTTTTCTGTTAGGTTTAAAGTTATGCTCTTTCAGTAATTTTTTAACTTTTCGCTTTAGCGTGTCTCCCATAATATCCCACCTTCTTAGATTATAAATTGAATAATAAATTATACAACATCAGTAAAGAGAAAGTGCTAAAAAGAGTAGAAGGAGGGATACGGGTATATTCTGGGTTTTGATAATAAAAGAAAATCCTTAATCTCTAAGCCCAACTAAGTTTTGTTTGCATCTCGGTTAAAGAAATATTTAAGAAAGTTGGATGCTAGCTATGTATTTTAGTTTATGTTAAAATGTATTATAATAAATCATAATAATAAGAAAGAAAGACCGTAAATTTCGAAAGAGATATGCAACAATATAAAGTGCCAAAATATTTAGGAGGGGGAGTAAAAATTTTCGGGCCTTTCACTTTCAAGCAATTTTTTAGTATGGCCATGTTGGGAGGCGGTTTAATATTGCTTTATTATATTATTCCCCACTGGCTGTTTTTTATCTTGATAGTCTTTCTCCTAGGCGGCTTCGTCAGCTTGTTTTTCATCAAAATAGATAGAGTGCCAATTGTCCAGGTTGTTGGCCACCTTTTTACCTATCTCTTCTCTACAAAACTATACATCTGGAAGAAAAAAGAGATTATATCGCCTATCAAGATTATTAAAAAACCAGAAGAAAAAGGAGATAAAAAAATCGCCTTAAAAATAGCCCCCAAAAGCCAGATTAAGAGGTTAATGTCAAAAATCGAAATCGGAAAATAATATTTATGCCTATTCCATCTCAACAATTCTTGCCTTTCCGACAAATTAGAAAAGGCGTTATCGTGCTTAAAAACAACGCTTTGCGGGGAATTCTAATGGTTTCGTCGGTAAACTTTGACCTGAAGGCAAAAGACGAACAAGATTCCATTATTTACCAATTCCAGACTTTTTTAAATTCCTTAGATTTTTCCTGCCAAATTATCGTTCAATCACGCAAAGTGAATATTACAGGCTATTTTGACCAGCTAAAAAAACTAGAGGGGAAACAAGAAAATGAGCTTTTAAAAATTCAAACGACTGAATACCGGAAATTTGTTGAGAGTTTAGTTGAAGGGGGAACAATTATGCGGAAAACTTTTTTCGTGGTAGTTCCTTACAGCTTAGTAGAAATTAAAGAAGCAACAGCAGGTATTATAAAGAAACTCTTAGGCAAAAAAGAGACTGTCCCTACTTTAGATAAGGCAAGTTTTAATAGGTGCCGCGAACAGCTTTTTCAAAGAATGGAGTTCGTAGCAATTGGTCTAAGAAGATGCGGGCTGAAGGCAATGCCCTTAACTACCCCTGAAATTATAGAGCTGCTTTGGAGTTGGTATCATCCGAAAGAAGCAGAGGTCGGTTATTACCCGGAAATTTTGCCAGAACTTCTTCATCAAGACTAGAATTCTACGACACCAAATTATTATTTCCCTACTCTAAATTATCCCCCGACTTCCAAGCTTGTCTAAAATACTTCTTGGAAACAAACAAATATGAAATTTCCATTTTTAAAAAAATCAAGAGAAAAGCAAGGTGAAACCAGAGGAGAAAAAATAGTCTTTGAACCGGAAGTTATCCGTTTACAAGATATTATCACCCCTTCTTCGGTTCAAATAAAAGAAAACTTCATAAGGCTGGGGGAAAGGCTGTGCAAAAGTTTTTTCATCTTTTCTTATCCGCGTTATATTTCAACCGGCTGGCTCAGCCCTATTATTAATGCCCAGTATCCGATGGATATTTCTTTTCACATTCATCCTATCAACACCGGGACTATCCTCCGTACTTTGGAAAAAAGAGTAACAGAATTACAGGCAGCTATTATGGACCGGGAAGACAAGGGCCTGATTAGAGACCCAGCCCTGGAAATTGCTTATCACGACGCAGAGGAGCTGCGTACCAGCTTACAGGCTGCCAAGGAGCGTATTTTTAGGTTTGGCCTTTATCTTACTTTATACGGCGACTCAGAAAAAATTTTAAGGAGAGAAGAAACTTCTATCCGCTCTGTTTTGGAGTCCCGCTTAGTTTACATAAAGCCAGCAATTTTCCAAGAAAAACAAGGATTTATTTCTTCTGCTCCTTATGGGCTGGATGAACTTTTGGTCCATAACACCATCAATACTGCTCCTCTCTCAAGCGTCTTTCCATTTGTCTCCGCCGACTTAAGTTCAAACGAAGGAATTCTTTACGGGGTTAATCTTCAAAATAATTCTCTTGTTCTTTTCGACCGCTTTACTTTAGAAAATGCTAATATGGTCATTTTCGCCAAATCCGGTTCGGGGAAAAGTTATTTTTGCAAGTTAGAAATTCTAAGATATCTAATGCAGGGTGTCGATATAATCGTTATCGATCCCGAAAACGAATATAAATTTTTAACGGAATCGGCGGGAGGAGTTTATTTTAATGTTTCCTTGAACTCCCAAGATCATATAAACCCTTTTGACATTCCCGCTCCCCGTTCAGACGAAAGGCCAGAAGATGTTTTAAAATCAAACGTGGTAAATCTCGTGGGTCTGCTTAGAATAATGCTGGGAGGGCTGACACCAAAAGAAGATGCCATTATTGACCGGGCGCTTACCGAAACCTACGCGGCCAGAGATATCACCCCCCAATCAGACCCAAGTACCTGGAAAGATAAATTGCCATTGATGTCCGACTTCAAAACTGTTCTAGAAGGCATGGAAGGAACAGAATCATTGGTTGAAAGGGTAAAAAAATTCACCGAAGGAAGTTACGCTTCATTTTTTAATCAGCCCACAAACGTTGCTATAGATAAAGGATTTGTTGTTTTTGGAGTTAGAGATATGGAGGATGAGCTTCGGCCGATGGCAATGTTTATTATTTTAAGGCATATTTGGAATACTGTCCGCGCCACACTGAAAAAAAGAATTTTGCTGATTGATGAAGCCTGGTGGATTATGAAATCCGAAGATGGAGCCTCGTTCCTTTATAGCATTTGCAAAAGAGGAAGAAAATATTGGCTGGGTGTTTCTACTATTACCCAGGATGTCAGCGATTTTATGAAATCAACTTATGGCCAGCCGATAATCACAAACTCATCCCTGCAGCTTCTTTTAAAACAATCTCCCGCCACTATTGATGTCGTTAAAAAAACATTTAATCTCACTGACGAAGAAAAATACTTGTTGTTGGAATCGGCGGTCGGGGAAGGCATTTTCTTTGCCGGACAAAAACATGTCCCGATTAAAATTCTCGCCTCTTATACAGAAGACCAAATTATCACCACTTCGCCAGAGCAGGTTTTGAAAGCTCAAGAACTAAAAAAAGCACAACGATAAACATTATGCCAGAGAGAAGTCTATTGACACCCGAAGCTGTAGCAATGCTGGGAGTAGCATTGTTTTGCGACATTAGCGAAATTTTGCTGGCGTTCATCCCGGTGGTTGGCGTAATTCTTTCGTTTGTTGTAGAGCTCATCGCTTTAATTTTTATTGGAGGATGGATGCTTTTCCGTTCAGGGACTGTAACTTCCAAGCGGGAATTGAAAAAGACAATCAGCAAAGCCGCTAAAAACGCCGCCAAGTGGGGCAAAAGGTTAAAGTGGTTAAAGCCTCTAACAATAATAATTGAAATGATACCCGGCTTAGATTTTTTGCCAATGTGGACAATTGCTGTTTACCTAGAGTTAAAATACGGCGGAAGTTAAAAATATTATACTTCATTTGTAGTGGCTAAAATTGCCAGGCAATAAAGCAAATGATATAATAATTTAAGATGAGATTAAGAACTTTTGGAAAACTTATCATCGCCGTTTCTGTTGTTTTTCTTTTGTGCCAAACGAGCTTTGTTTTAGCATTAGAAATACAATATCCCGACATTCCCGGAGCGGTCTCGCCGGAAAATCTAGCTAACTACCCGGCCAAAGATCAGCTGGGGCATTATGTAAACTACCTTTACCATTTTTCCCTCATTATTGGTGTTCTTGTTGCTCTAGCCGTTATCACCTATGGAGGAATTTCCTACTTGACCTCAGGAGGGATGGTTGCTAAAGCTTTGGAGGGCCGAAAATGGATTTCGGCTGGACTCATTGGGCTTTTTATTTTATTGGGTTCCTGGGTAATTTTGTTTACCATTAATCCCCAATTGATAACTTTCGCCCCAAAAATCAAAACTGTTCCTAAGCTCAGCATCAAACCTCCTAAAACGAGAACAGACGTGGTCTATTACCGAGAACTGCCGGTTGGACAACTTGTTGAAAAAATTTTAAAGGAAACTAAACCAGGAGGAGACTTCCAAAAAATTCTTGACCTCCTCACTGATTTTAAAGAAACGTCAAAAAACCTAACTAATGAAGTTGCTGTTTTAAAAAAATTAACGGATAACTGCAAGTGCGGCATTGCCAACTGCGCTACCGGCCTTTTGGGAATCTGCGCCGGGTCAGGAGGTTACGGCCTAGGAACCGCTAGTATGCAAGATTGCAATACTTGCTATATTGCCAGTCTGTCGGAGGGCAAGTGTAATTGTGAGGCAAAAGGATGCCAGCCGGCGGCCAACTGCGATAAATCGGCGATTGCTAAAAAAATTAGGGAAATCGGCACAACTACCGCCCAACTTGACGGCAAAAAACAAGCCCTCGTGTTATCGCAAATATCTTTGATGACTACCTATTTTGAGTTAAGAAAAGCCGTTTTCTTGATGCAAACTGCCAAAGGAGTTATTGATTATTACGGCTTCCTGCGCTTGAGAGAGGAACAGGCCAGGACAAAGGGAGTGGTAGTGGAAGCTAAAAGTTTCGCCGGCTGGCCAGGTGTACTCAGCCAAGCAAGAATTGGCCTTTTAGAAACCATTGCTAAAGAAAGTTCGGTCCTCCTCTTGAACTATCCCGGAGACGCCAAAAATTTTTCAGACGACGTAAAGAAAATCAGAAAATGGGTAGAAAAGTTTAAAAAAGAAATTAACCAGTTAGAAGCGGAAATTGACCGGTCTTTGCTTTTTTACAGCCCTTCAAGCACCGATGAAGAGGCAGCAAAAACAACGCAGAGAGTGGGAAACTTACTTAGCCAACTGGAGAGCTTTAACCAATTCGTAAGTGGCGGAGGAAATTTCTCGGGTCTTATTCCCCAAATGGTCAAGGTCGAAGAAGATATGATGAATATTGTCAAAAATAATCCAGATCTAGGAGAGGGGAGCACTCTTTACGAAAACTGCAAAAAATTAAAGAAAAACTATACCGAAGATATTGATGAAAACAATGCCACGTCCACCATGTCTAAAATTAAGGAGCGGATGATGGCGATAAAGCTTGACCTGAGTTCGGGCTCCGTTACGGCAGATTGTAAGAAAGCTTTAGATAATGAAAGCACAGAATATGATAAGTTAGGTATTCGACAATATGCCGAATATATTAAAACTGCTTATTTAAATAAAATCATCGGACAAGGTTCAGCCATCGCTGATCCGGCCACTTTTTATTTTCTCATAGGAGAATCCTCTGAGAACCGATAATGAAAAAAGAAACATCAAAAATAATTTTAAAGATTCTTTTCCCAATATTTCTCTTTGAAAGTCTTGGTGGAGCTTTTTTCAGCGCTCCTCCCCGCCGAGTTTTGGCTCAGGGTGTTATGCCTTACCGAATAATGCAGGAAAACCAAAACATTGAGAATCAATCCCAGGCTCTCAACACTCTTTTGCTCCTTTCTAATACTCCCCCCAAAGAATTAGTTGATATCACTCGCCAAGCTTTAAAAGACGAATTCCAAGGAGACCCTTGGCTAGACAGTAATAACAACGGGAAATTTGACCCAGGCACCGATACTTACGCTGACCTTGACCACAACGGCACTTATACTCCCCCAAAAGTAGATATTGGGCAGAACCTTAATCAATTGTTTAATAATCAAAATATATCTAACCTCCTCCCCGGATTAGTCCAAGGAGTTTTAAGCAACGCCGAAAACCAATTAGCAAACAACATTAAACAAAAATTATCTTCAACTATATCATCGGATATGTCTAGGCTGTTCCAACAACAGGCTAGTGAAAATATAGCTTCTAGTGTAGAAGCTTGGTACAAACAAAATTTTTCCAACGCGACAAGCTGTACCGGAACGGCCGACCAAATTATTGCGAAAGTAAACGCTTTATTAAAAGCTAAACTTAGTATTTTCCTTTCCCCAGAACTCCGGGCTCTTTTAACTCAAAAAACAAAAGACCATTTTGCCGGCGGCATTTTAAATAGAACGGGGCTTCAAGCTCTAGGCACAACTACAGCTAATCTCATTAGCGGAGATTTTTACAATCTTATCCAAACCGGTATTAATGTTGTTGCCCCGCAGTTGGGCACGCTTTTTTCCTCTAAAATTATTTCACATCTGCCAGCTGACTGGCGCTCAACTCTCGGGCAAATAGCTTACTACTTCAAGGGCAATAATTTCTATGATCTTGTTACAAGTACGATTGACCAGCTTGTTGCCAGCACCACTGATGCAATAAGCAAGCAGGTCAAACAATATGTTAAAAACTGGCTGGGGACAAGCACGCCTTGGTTTCTTTTTGGCAACCTTATTGACGATATCACTGGGTACCTGACTAATTACATTAATACAAATTTCGTCAACCCGTTCCTTTATTATATTTTCCAGCAAACAGGATATTTTTCCCCGGAAAGCGTCAAATTTCGAAACACCGTAAACAAAGATTTAAATTGGACTTTTTATGATGCTTTTTACAATGTGGCCGGCTGGGTGAGCACCGGCACCCAAGCTTTTTTGGATAAAAAGGTGGAAGATATTATCTACGACACTTTAGTTTCAAATACCGGCACAACTACTTACGCTAATTTATTTAAAAATCTCCTCAATAAACCAATTTTTGACAACTTGCCGGGGTGGTTACAGAGCTTTTTCGGCCAATCTCTCCTTAGTTATCTCAGCAACGTAAAAACTAGTGATTTCCCGGATGGATTTAAACCCGACCCGGTAATCTTAGCCAACATTAATAATTTTGCCAGCTCGGTTCAGGCTTTGTTTAACACAAAATTGTCAGACTTGGTAACAAATGTTGTCATCGCGAACCTGCCTCAAGAAATGCAAGACACTTTAAAAACTTTAATAGAGACTGCCCAATTAAGTATTTGGTCTCTTTTGCCCCAAAATCTTAAAAATTTTGTGACCGCAAAGATATATGACGGCCTTATGCAGCCGGCTCTCTGTATTGCCACCAGCCCTACCATTTGTGATATCTTGAACCTTCGCCATAACTTCGAGTATCTCTTTGCTCAAAACCAACCAGAGTTATATAAATACTTGAGCGATGATCATAGCCATCCTATCTTAAGTTTTCTTTCTCCAGACGCCCAGACATTTATCAAAAATACCTTGGCTGACCACTTAGTTTCTTGGGGTTTGGTTTCCAATAAAAACCTCTTTAACTACTCATTCCTCCAATTAGTAGCTGGTCCTTGGGCTCCTTTTTTGGAGGCAAACCTACCCGACAAAAACGAAAATCTTGTATTCCTGACCAAGAAAATCTCCGATATTTTAAATATTTTAAACTCTCAAGACCTTAATGATGCTTGGCAAAAATTAGATACATATTTAAATAAAACACCCCTAAGCATCTTGGGCGATAATGCCAAAGCCATCCTCACCTCCGTCGTCTCCTCAAGCGACTCTAGATATCCTGGGAAAACTTATCAGGAAACGGCCAACAAGCTTTGGACCGATTGGTTAAATTCCGGTCAAGCACTTATAGATGATGTCTGCAAGATTGGTTTACGAAAAATTAACAGCCAGAGCCAGGCTAATCAAAACGCCATAATCCATCTTCAAGATTTCTGTTATTGGCCTTTTTCAAACGCCAAAGCCATTACCAACACCCTTGCAGATAGAATAACAACACAATATGCTCCTAAAGAAATCTCCAAATTTTGGGATGAAAGCATTAAAAGTGTTATTAGCCTGGAATTTCCCACCGCGGCAGGGTGGTTTAATAGTTCTCTTTTAGATCTTCTAAAAAACCGTTATTCTGCAATGCCGCAGAACGCCAAAGGTACGCTTTTCCAGCTTCTAGAGGTAGCTGCCAGCTCAACGGGCATTATTACCACTCAAAACATAGCAACGTTAATTACCACTCCATTAGTAGACTGGCTGCCCGATGAAACTTATACTGTTTTTGGAGTTGATATTAACCCTCGCTTTGTAATGAACATCGTTATTAAATTTATTCAAAAATACACCACAGATCAAAGACCGGAAGCTTTAAATTGGATTTTAGAAGCTACTAACACCCCTCTGCAAATTTTCGAAAAATACTATCCAGCTGCTTACAATACTATCTTCACGACAAATAAGGTTCTCACTACCCCGATTTTCGACCAAATTGCTAGTAGCGTGGAAATTACTATAAACACTCCGACACCTCAAAACCCAAATAAAACTACTACCACCACCGCCAAAAAACTTTTAAATAAAAGCTTCTGGGATTTCCTCAGCCCAAAACAGCAAGCCACGATATCAGCAAACTTTATAAACAGGAAGGCTCTTCCCTGTTGGGTGACAAGTTCCCCTTATAAATGTCTTTTTAGTGGAGAAGATAGAAATTTCCTGGAGACAAAATTCAAGACTTTCTTAGGAGCTACTAGAAAGACTGCTAAACAATTATTATCTTCTTCAACAGATCAAAGCCTGGTAGATATATTTTGCGACCAACCTCGCCAGCAGTGCCATAATAAACTTAAAGTTGCTACCACTACCTGCGATAAAATTTCCAAATTTTGCAAAGATTTTGCGGAAAAATCCTTTTATCATAACTTTCCGGCTTTAAATACGAGTATTCTTGGTTTAGCAAACAAAGCTGCAAGTAGTACCTTAGGTGTTAAAGTTGATTTTGCGAATGATTCCTTTTTAACTTTATTTAAAAAAGTATTTCCTCCTTTTAAAGCCATTGTGGAAACTCCATACTTTGACTTCCTCCCAACTTCCACTCAAAACGTA
Source organism: uncultured Candidatus Saccharibacteria bacterium (assembly GCA_964562675.1). GTDB lineage: Bacteria > Patescibacteriota > Minisyncoccia > Minisyncoccales > CG1-02-41-26 > CAZLUG01. The sequence goes on from CAZLUG010000001.1 coordinate 19,311, forward strand.
CTCAACAGCACCATTGAAGATTACCTCCCCTTTGTCAGTATTTTAAAAACGCCTTTTTATAAGCTTCTGCCTTGTATTCTCCCTACCCAATCTCAAGCCCTTAATACTACTCTCGGAGATATCATCAATGCGGGAACCAAAGGAACAAGTGCTAATGACACACTAAATAAATTCTGGGCGTCCACCACCGGAGATATTATTAAAAAATATTATCAAGTTATGCTAAACGGTGTCTTTGAAGACGTAGGAAAAACCAACATTAAAGAAATGGGAACGGGGGTTTTTGACGCTGTCATTCAAAGTGTTTCCGGGAAATTGGCAAGTTCTGTGGCTTCTAATACCCAGGTTAAAACAGCTCTCAAAGACGCCTTCACTAATTCCTGGGGCCAAATCCAAGGGATTATTGCTTCTTCAACATCCAAGGCGGTCACGCGGGGCATCAGAGAAAATAATCTAAAGATAGTCGGCTCAACCGGCTATAAAAATGTTAGTTCATCGTGCCTTAGCAACGACGAATGCATCTCCAACGAATGTATCTCTACTAATCCCCTGATCCCAAGTCAAAAAATTTGCGGGAAAGGAAAATTGGGTGTCCCTTGTTTAAGTAATGACGGCTGCTTATCAGGATTTTGTGTTGAGGGTATTTGCTGTAACAATTCCTGTCAAGTGCCGGGGTACGCTTGCAATATTCCAAACCGCGAAGGCTATTGTTATCCAAAAACCAATCCATAAGATAGTAATAGTTTTCAGGAAGCAACAAGCAATTAAATATTTCATGCCAAAAGAGCTAAAAAATTATATTATCTCCTTCCTTATTTTCGCGATTGCTTTAAGCGCAAATTTAATCCCTTACCGCAAAATAAACGCTAGTGTGGAGGGGAATTCAACCCCCGTTGTGCGCTATCCAAGTATCTGCGAATTTCACGCCCCCAGTTACGCAAATCCTTCTGACTCAAAAAGTCTTGCTTCCGACTGCAAGAATCTGAAAGATATCTATGATGCCGCTTTAGGCGAAATTTATGCGGCCAGGGAAATAGCCAGAATGATTAACCCTCTCCAGGGAGGATATGGGAATCCTCTTCTCACTTGCCATACAAACTGCGGAGTTGGTTTTAGTCCTGCTCCCTTAGCTGAGATTAGCCTTGATGTCTGCCAATTTATTTGTGATATTTTGGCTGGCGGAGCATGTTCTGCAATACAAGGCGTTTTTAATACCGGTGATGTCATCAACGATGTCATGAATATTTTCAACACAATCAAAAATATCGTTTCCTTTTTGGGAACTACCCAAGATATTATTTTCGGGACGCCTACGACTACTGCTAGCGGAAAGAAAAAAAATATCGGGGGGATATTCGGGGAAGGAGGCATTTGGGACCAAGGCAAGCATTTGTGGTCTGAGGCTACCAATACCTGGAACGAGTTTACTCAAATTGACTGGAGTGATTTTATAAGTAGTGGCTTGTTTGTGGGTCACTTTTTGACTTTTGTGGACGACTTCGAGCAACTCACTGAAGATGTCCAATCTATCAGCGCCACCACTACCAAGGCGGGGAACGACCTTAAAAATGTCTACCAAGAGCTTGTCACCGATTTTCAAATAACAGGGGGGCAGCTTGCCAGCACCACTGAATTTTTAAAAGACTTTGCCACTCAAGCAAATAATTTAGATATCACTGTTTCTCAATATTTTTCGCAGGTAAATATAGACCTCGGAGATATTACTACCACTGCTACTACCGTCCAAAACACAAGTTTTTCAAAACATAGAGTTTTCCAAGCCGTGGATAATATCCAAAACGAGATTCGACAAAACAAAAGAACAATTAATTCGCTGGTGGGGAAAATAACCCCGATTGTCCAAAAACTAAAAAACCAAAATAACACAGTGGCCGAGAATATCGATTATGTAAGCCAAGTTGTTATCCCTTCTAAAAACCTCTCTTCGGTTGTAGATAATATGACCAGCAATATCCTTAATAATACTGCCACCATAACTGCTCAATATCAAAAATTAGATGATACCGATAGCAACAAAACAAAATTAAGAGATTATACAAACAATCTTAACAACGAGACAAACCAACTTGACCGGAAAGTTAAGGGGATTTATCCAATAGCAAAAAAAGTGGAGGACTCTCTACCAGAATATGAGAGACAATCCTTAAAACTTCAAAAAATAAGCGAAAACTTAAAAAATAAAACTCAAAGCTTTAACGAAGAGCTTCCTATGATCGTGTTTGATCTCCTGACTTTTGGAGGAGGGGACCCCACTGAGAAAGATGCCAGTGCTACCGACTTAATGAGTAGTTTTACGGCCTCAACCACCGCTCTGATAACCAGCACCCAGGCATTTGCTACCAGCCTCCGGGATTTTATCAATGCTAGGGAATATAGTCCGCTTCTTATCCCAAATCTCATGGGAAGTGCCAGCAATACTCAAGAAGCTATAATACTATTTGAAAA
>CAZLUG010000001.1:21876-26143 GCA_964562675.1 uncultured Candidatus Saccharibacteria bacterium
CAAATCTCATGGGAAGTGCCAGCAATACTCAAGAAGCTATAATACTATTTGAAAAAGCACGACCTGTATTTAACAATACAATTCTGCCGGAGCTTTTAAAGTTAAACAGCACCGCAAATGAATTTTTCTTTATGATAGATGCCTACAAGCTTGTTCAAGACGCCTTAACTTTTAAAGATAACATTATGGCATTGTTAACCAAAGCCAATAATGCACTTCAAGGGATAAATACGACTACCACTTTGACAACCACCACCTTTGCAAAAACGGGAGGAATAGGCGGATCTACAAAATTCACCATGGGATCGTTTTCAGGACAACTCAATTTTTTTCTCTCAAATCTAAAATGCAACACCCATCCAAGCACCGGCTATGGGAACAGCATCTACCTTTATCCTGATATGAGCATGGGAATAGATTTAGTAAAATCTTATGCCGACCGCATTCAAAACAAACTAAACGACATTCACAACCCTACCGTTAAAGGTATCGCCAGCCAAATTAATCTCCATTCCGGCTACCTTGGCTTAAAAGGGGGCGTGGATATATTTCAAGCGCATGGCGCCAAGGTCTCTTGCGGTCCCAGTCTTTGTATGATTCCCGCCTGCTTCTCCGGCCTGCCATTTGGTTTTGCGCCGTTTATGAATTTTGACTTATATGTAAGCTGGGTATTGGCTGGGTATATAAACTGGCAAGCTGACCAGCTAGAAGCTATTATTTCATCATGAAGAAAAAAATAAAATTCATTATTATTTTGGCTCTCGTATTCAACCTTTCGTTGGCTGGTTTAAATATGCTATTGCACAATCAGCCAAAAAAAGTTGCTCTAGCCCAAGGAGACATTACTTGCACCAAAGTTATCCCTATTGGAGAAGCTGTTAATAAAACAATCAACCTCCTTAACGTTCTTTATACAAACCTTCAAACTATCCGCCAAACTATCCCCAGCCAAATTGAATCGGCTAATGAAATACCCCGCTTATTCAGCACCAGCACCACCGGCGCTATTGATGTAACAAGCACCTGCTCGTCTTTTAAAAACTGCAAACCTTTTTGCATCAATAGCCCCATCCCCGTCAAAATTTCCGGACAATGCTTTATTCCGCTGGTAAAATTTTCTTTTCTTTTCCGGCTTCCCTGGTGCTTTCCGCCTCCTTTGGGCATTAAACTGAATATAAGTGATTTCTTTACTTCTCATATCACCACTTCCACGGTAGAATTCCAGACCCCTTTTAGCAATCCCGTAACTTGTACTGGCAGGGTTTGCCCGGATGTAACATTTAGCTACGATATTATCAACCAAACTTATGATAAAATTGCCAGTTCGGTTGACGATATCCAAAAAGTTATAGGGTCCTTAACCAAAAGAGCTAAAACTGAAGTTGTCACAGACGATATATTATCAGCGGGAGAGTTACCTGGCAAGAGCAAAATAAGTTTGATTGAATACACCCAAAGAAAACTTAAGGTTGCCCGCAGAGTTTTCCAGGCTTGTATGCTTTTAAGAAACGAGCAAGCAAGCGCCCTGCGTTCTGAAGCTTTGCCAACCGGACCTCAAAGATGCCTTGATACTTTTAAGCTTAGAGCTTTTTACTCGCAAAATCTTGTGGACAAGTGCAAAAAACCCTGCCTTCCTCCAGAAAAAGGAGGGACTACTCCGACGATAAATTTTTGCAAAAACTGTCTTTGCGGGGGAAATAATCTTAATTGGATGTGCTGTTATCTGAATTTATGAAAAGAGTTCTTTTGAGAAAATTATCTATATTCTTCTTTGGAATTCTCTTCGCGGTTTTCTCTTTTACTATTCTCTTAGCTCCAATTTTTGCTCAAGGGTTGGAAGTGAATTACCCGGAAGTTCCTTCCGTGCCCGTTGGCCATTATATCACTACTACCCAATCAGTTATCGGGTATGTAAAATATCTTTTTAACCTCTCAATAATTATTGGGGCTATCGTTGCTTTTGGAAGCTTGGTTTATGGAGGATTTCTTTATCTTTCTTCTACCGGGGAAACAACAAAAATAAGAGAAGCAAAAAAACAAATCACCGCTTCTTTCTTAGGGCTTATTATTCTCTTGACTTCTTTTTTTGTCCTTAAGACAATCAACCCGCGGCTCGTTTTTTTAAAAATAGAAAAACCCACCACCACCGCGCCGGCTATTCTGTTATCAAATAGCAGCTCAACTCTAAGGGTTGAAACTAGTATTCCTAACTTAAAAAAATTTGCGCCCACTCATTACAAGTATGAGGCTGAAAGGGGGCTCTTAAGGGGAATCGTTTACGCTAGCACTTCTTACGCCTCAACCAGTTTGGTTTTGCCTTACACTACCACCACCACTGCCATTCCCACCACCGTCTCTCCTATTGCTAATAATCCTTTTACTCTTCACCTTAACGCTGTCAGGTCTATAGCAATACAACGGTTGGGGTTAGGAGTGTTTCTCTATGGCACACAAGTCTGCGGTAAATTACTCTCTAGGGTTTTCGGCCCTATTGTTTCTTCTATTCCCTCTTTAGAAAATAAAATTTTAGGCCAAGGAGTGAAATATCTTAGAATACAAAATAATAAGCCTGGTCAAACAACAAGTTCAAAAAACTTTTTAGTCATAGCTTTTGAAAACCCGAAATATCAAGGAACGGCAAAAATTTTCTTTCAAAAACAAACATTTTCTCCCCCGTCAAAATTTTTCCCCTGCTCTGGCTCAAGCTACACCTGCGGAAATGTTACTTCCAGTGAGGATAAAGTTAATGTGGTAGAAAATGATGAATACGGAGCTCTAGCGGCCCGCGACCTTACTTCCCAATTAATTATTAGAGGAAATCAGGTGACCACTTATAACTGCTACGATAAAGTGGCAGTGGTTTCTTCCTTAAAAATATTCAATCTTAATCCGAAACCCACGGCAACTTGCACGGTTACCCTTTATACCCATCCCAACCTTAACGCTACGACTAGCAACGCAAATGCCGCTAGCGAGAAATGCGTTATTAATAAATATATTCTAGAACCGAGAAATATTGATAGCACAGAACTCTGTGGCAGAGAATGGGATAATAAAGTAAGGTCTATGTCTATCTCGGGAAATTGCGCCATTGTGCTTTTTGAGAATAAAATGAAAAAGATCACTACACCCCCTCCATCTTTTTGGGTTGATAATAACGGCCTTCAAAGCTATACTGGAACTGTTAATGTCTTCACCCATACAATTAATGACCTCGGAGATTACACTATTGGACAATGTTATAATACCTGGGCCCAAGATTTTTCTCAGCCCTGCGCCTCCAGTATTGCTATCTACCCAATTAAAGGGCCCGAACTATAAAATTCTGGAGGCAAAAGGAAGCAAAAAATATGCCAAAAAATAGAAACAAAATCATCCTCTTTTTACTTACAGCGGCTTTCCTTATTTCTTGGGCGGCTTTTGTTTTAGCCCAGGGACCAGAAATACATTACCCCTGGGTTCCCGGAAAAAGCGGCGGATATTTTACCATAACCAGTACCGAATCAATATCAATAACAAAATACATAAAATATCTTTTTAACCTCTCAAGCATTATTGCCACTCTTATCGCTTTTGGGGCTCTTATCTATGGCGGTTTTCTTTATCTAACATCTGCGGGCAACCCTACGGCGGTCAGCGAAGCTAAAAAATATATTACCAATGCTTTGCTCGGACTTATTATTATTCTTGGAGCCTTTGTTTTACTAAATACTATGAATCCAAGGTTAACAATTCTCCGCGTCGTGAGAAAACCCACTATCACAAGAGGAGTAGTTTTAAAAGATGCTAACGGGAGGATAGTCACTCTTTCTTCTAGTGTAGCAAATTTAGGCAATTTTTCCCCCACTCAATATAAATATATCGGAGGGGAAGACATGGTAGACGCAACTGTTTATCTAAAGGAAAATTATGCTTCAACAAGCAGAAGGCTCCCTTATGAAGCTGACTATGCCCCTCTTCTCACCTCAAACCTTACGGAGGTGCACTCTATTGAAATAAAGGGGTTGGGCATGGGAATTTATCTTTACGCTAACAACCTTAAAGAATCCCGTGGACCATTCACACAAAGCATTGGTTCTCTTGGTGTTTATGATTTTAACCAAAAGGCTCAGTGGATAAAAATTACCGATAAAAACAAACGCACCGGGACAAAAGAAGATTATATGGCTATCGCTTTTTCCGATAAAAATTACAGTGGGACCGGAAAAATATTTTTTCAAAAACGGGACGTCAGTAATCTTTCTGCTTCTCTCTTCCAAAAATGTGA
>CAZLUG010000001.1:26243-31786 GCA_964562675.1 uncultured Candidatus Saccharibacteria bacterium
TAAGTGAATAATCCTTCTTTCATACGGCCGCATCGGCTGAAGCTCTATTTCTTCTTTCCTTAAAGAAACTTCATCTGCTGAACTCTCGGCTAATTCCCGCAAGTAGTCGGTTTTTTTCTTTTTGTAATCATTAATGTCAAGGTCTACAAAAAAAACCTGGCCTATTTTTTTTCTTAAAATCTTCTTTAAAAGGCCTTGAAGTTCAATGAGCGTTTCGCCGTTTCGCCCAATTAAAATTTGAGGGTCTTCGGTTTTTAAAAGAATTTTTAGAGAATCTCCCTCTCCTTCCTGAACTTTAATCTCTATCTCCATGCCTGTTTTTTTAAAAAGAGTTTCAAGAATATTTTTCGATTCTTTTAAGATATTTTTATCCATACTTCTTATTCACTATAATACTTTCCATAATAGAAAACAAGGTGCTTCCAATCCAGTAAATGCCAATAATTGACCCAAATTTCCATACAATAAAGATGGTAAACAACGGTAAAAAATAAAGCATTTGTGATTGGAGCATTTTAGAAAAAGCTCCTTGGTTCTGCCCTTTTTGCACCCCCTGCATTAATTTTGCCTGAATAAATTGAAGCACTCCCGCAATAAGCGCCAAAACTAAGCTGCTTTTTGAGATATTAATAACACCAAATAAAGTTGGTTCTATAATTCCTGGCCTCGGAACAAAATTGTAAAGGGTGGCTGATATTGTTTTTGGGTCTAATCCCTTTAAGAAAACTTTGTACAAAGCGATCAGAACCGGCAGTTGGATAAACAAAGGAAGAATGCTGGAAAAGGGGTTTATTTTTTCTTTTTTGTAAAGAGCCATCATTGCCTTTGATTGTTCGACCGGCTCTTTAATTTTCTTTTGAATTTCCTTAATTTTTGGTTGGAGCTTTGCTAAAACTTTTTGGTTTTTCAAGGAATAAACAGAAAGAGGATAAAGGAAAATTCTAATTATAAAAGTTAGGGCGATTACAGCCATCCCAAAATCATGGCCAGGAAGATAGTCATAAAGAATAATTAAAGCATTAAAAAATGGCTGGTATAAAACCAAATTAAAGATTTCTCCGATCATAAAATTCAAAGAAGCAATCCTGCATCTCTTAAAGTTTCTTGAAGGTCTTTAGAAATTTCTTGGAAATTTCTTCCTTTAATTTCTTTTCTGGCAAAAAAAATCAAGTCAAACCCCTTTTTTGTATTTTCTAAACTATTTCTAAATACTTCGCTTAACCACCTTCTTATTTGATTTCTCCCTATAGCTTTTCTCTCAATTCTCTTGGAAATAACAAAATTTGCTCTGGTCACCCCCAAATCGTTTCTTCGAAACCTCAGAATTAAAAAATCTCCTCTGCTGATTTTCCCTTTTTGGGAAACAGTTCTAAATTCCTTTTTTGTCAACCTATTTCTTTTCGTTAACACACTTTTTTTAATTAGGTCTTTTAATTTTCGTCTTCGGTAATAAATTTAGACTGTCAACTTTTCTCTTCCCTTTTTTCGGCGGCGAATTATAACCTTTTTTCCTCCTTTAGAACTTGCTCTTTTGAGAAACCCGTGTTTTCTCTTCCTTTTAAGCTTTTTTGGATGATAAGTAAGGCTCATAAAATTTTATTATATTTGCATCTTAGCTTTTTCAATGCCTTTCGTCAATTATTTATTGCGCTTTTGGAAAATTTATTTTTGATCTGGTGGATTTATTTATTGTTCAACTAGATTGCTTTTCGTTCACAGCATACACAGATTATCCACAGTTTATAAACAGTGGCTGGGTTTCCTTGATTTTTCAAGGCTCTTGCTATATTCTAAAAATGAAAGCAAAATATATATAGTAATTATTTGATAGTTCAGTCTCGGTTTATCTCTTTGGCTTTATAGTCTCTTTTCATTTAATATAGATTTTTGACCTTTTTTAATTCTAACGTTCTTAATCGAAATTATGACCAACGAAGAACTTTGGCAGGCGGTGCTTGCTCAAATTCAATTTCATTTATCCCAGGCTAATTTCGCTACTTGGTTCAAAAATACAAAAATTATCTCAAAAAGGGTTGAAGAAATTATTGTTTCTGTCCCAAATTCATTTTCAAAAGAGTGGCTTCAGAAAAAATATAATAGCCTCATTTTAAAAATTATCCGAACCATAGATAAAAAAGTTAAAAGAATTGACTACGTCGTTGAAACCCAAAAATCTACTTCTTTAAAGATAAACATCAAAGCAAAAAGACCCAAACTAAAAGAGGAAGAAAGCCAATTAAAATTAGGCGGGTTGGAGGTTGATCCAAGAACTAATCTTAATCCTCGTTACACTTTTGATAATTTCATTGTTGGCGGTTTTAATGAATTGGCACGGGCTGCCTCTTGGGCAATTTCACAAAATCCAGGTTCCGTTTACAATCCTTTATTTATTTATGGCGGCGTCGGATTAGGGAAAACCCACCTTCTCCAAGCAACCGGAAATAAAGTTTTCCAAAACTCAAATAAAGTTAATATAAGATATATTCCTTCTGATCGATTTATTTCTAATATTGTCAAGGGGATCCAAAACCACACGATTGAAGACTTTAAAGCAAAACTGCGAAAAATTGACCTTCTTATTGTTGATGATATCCAATTCTTTGCTGGAAAGGAAAAAACCCAAGAAGTATTCTTCCATATTTTTAATGACCTTTACGAAAGGAATAAACAAATAATCCTTTCTTCGGACCGTCCGCCAAAAGCTATTGCTTCCTTAGAAGAAAGACTGCGGTCGCGGTTTGAAGGGGGGATGATTGCAGATATTGGCCTCCCTGACTTTGAAACTCGCATGGCAATTTTAAAGACTAAGTGTGAAGAAAATAGTATTGACCTTTCCCAAGATGTTCTAGAATATATTGCTTCAAATATTCAAAGAAATGTTCGAGAACTAGAAGGTGCTTTAAATAGATTGATAATTTTCGAAAAAATCAACGAAACTATCCCTGATTTAAAAACAGCCAAGAAGCTTCTTCTTAATTTGGTTGCTTCTCCGTCAAGAGTAACAAACTGGAAAAAAATTATACAAATAGTTTCTAGTTTCTATGACGTAAAAGGTGACTTACTTTTAAAGGAAACTCGGCGCAAAGAAGTTGTTAAAGCCCGCCAGATTGCCATGTATCTTTTAAGAGAGGAGCTAAAAGAATCTTACCCCTCTATTGGAAGAAGGTTTGGAAATAAAGACCACACAACTGTTATTTATGCTTGCCGAAAGGTTTCTCGACGATTAAACGTTGATGATAATTTAGTAATGGAATTGGGGTTAATAAAGCAAAGAATATACAACGCCCTTCCTTTAAGAGCGGGAAGTTTACAGGGATAAATCTGTGTATAAACTGTTACTTAAAAGGGGTTTACTATTTGAATTAAAAGGGGAAAAATATCTATAATTTGTGTTTTAAAAATTAGTAACTTTTTTTCAAGAACTTATCAACAATAAACTAACAAGCTTCAAAATGATTTTTCTTAAGCTAGTTATTCTAAAGTAATTTTTATCCCCCTTCTTGTGCTCTATTATAATGATGATATATTTAATATATTAATTAATAATCATAATTAAAGATCAAAATATTTAATTAACATTTATCAAAAATATGAAAATTGAAATCTTAAAAGAAAATTTAAAACAAGGATTAAATTGTGTTGAAAGAATTACGAGAAAGGTTTTAAGTCTGCCTATTTTAAATAATGTCCTTTTATCGTGTGAAGGAAACTTCTTACGGTTAGATGTTACAAACTTAGAAATGAGTATTAGTTGGTGGGTTTTAGCGAAAATCGAAGAAAAAGGGAAAATTACTGTTCCGGCTTCTTTTTTTGCTAATCTTTTAGGATTTCTTAAAGAAAAAAATATTACCCTAGAAAGCTCGGATAGTAAAAATCTAGTCCTTAAAACTAAAGATAGAAAAATCCAGATTCAGGCAATGTCTCCAAATGATTTTCCTATTATTCCTGATATTAAAAAGGAAAAAGTAAATAAAATTTTAGCTAAAGACCTTCAAAAAGCCATTACTCAAGTAGTGGAGATTCCTGCCTTATCCCAGATAAAACCAGAAATTTCTGGTCTTTATATTTTTTCTGAGAAAAATAAACTCAAAATTGTTGGGACGGATAGTTTTCGGCTGGCCGAAAAAACCATCACCTTAGATAAAAAACCCGAAGGGGAAATTTCCTTTATTCTTCCCCAAGAAACTTCAAAAGAACTGATAAATATTTTAAACCAAGACCCGGAAGGAATAGTTGAAATGATGCTATTTCAAAACCAAATTCTTTTTGAAATTTCTTATAGAGAATTTTCTAATCCCAGGGTTCGGATTTTATCTCGTTTAATTGACGGTGAATTTCCAAGATACCAGGAAATCATTCCCAAGTCTTTTAAAACACAAATTATTTTAGAAAAAGATGAATTTCAAAACCATCTTAAAGAAGCAGGGTTGTTTAGCGGTCGGGCAAGTGAAGTTAAGCTAAAAACCTTTTCCAAAAAAAATAAGTTGAGAATTTATTCTCAGAGCGCGGAAATTGGAGAAAATGAGTCGTTTATTTCAGTAAAAACAAAAGGAGAAGATACAGAGGTTGCTTTTAATTACAAATTCCTGCTTTCAGGCTTGCAAGACATTGAATCTTCCCAGGTAGCCTTAGAATTAAGCGGAGGAGACGGACCAGGGGTTTTAAGGCCAATTGGAGACGAAAGCTACCTTTACGTTTTGATGCCTATTAAATCAAGTTAAACTAAATTCAATAAACCTAAGCCAAGAAATTCTTGGCGAAATTAGTCACTTTTTGTTTTTTGTAAAATTATTAACTGCCCATTCCCAGTTTTGGTATTGGGCATCTTTTTGAGAATTTCCTTTTTCTAAAGGGTTGTTTTTATTTAAATAATACAAAATGCAATGGGGTTTTAAACCATTACTCTCTCCGTCCAAAATAGGATTACCGGTTAATTTTTCTTTAGGAGTTTTAAAATTTTCTTTTTTTAATCTTACTAAAGCAAACTCCATAAAATTTTTCCAAATAGGACCAGCCAAGGTTACACCCGGGCCATTCATTTGAGAATTGTTGTTATTACCAACCCAAACTCCTACAGAAAGTGAAGGAGTGTATCCAATTAACCAGGCGTCTCTGTAATTTTCAGTTGTTCCTGTTTTAGCGGCCACTTCGTAACCATCTAGATGAAGATAAGAATTCCAGCCGAACATCGGGGACCTTAATTTATTGCTTGAGAGAATAGCGGTAATTTTTTCGGCAATTTCGGCACTTAAAACTTTAATGGAATTGTTCTCTTGTTGAAATATAATTTGCCCTTTAGAATTCTCTATTTTAGAAACAAAAGAAATAGGGGCCTTTTCTCCGTCCCTTGCGAATACCCCATAGGCAGAAGTCATTTCTAGAAGATTAACCTCACCACTGCCTAAAACTAACGATAATCCATATTTTTGAGGATTATTTAAAGTAGTTATTCCTAAATTTTTAGCTAATTTTAAAGTATTGTTTACGCTGGCGAGATATAATACTTTTACAGAAGGGACATTTCGAGACTGAGCCAAAGCATC
>CAZLUG010000001.1:31886-44433 GCA_964562675.1 uncultured Candidatus Saccharibacteria bacterium
CCATACCAATCTTTTGAGCCAACCATAGCCAAAACTTCTCCCGTCTTTGGGTTAATGGCCACCAATCCACCGTTATAGGCATTATATATTTTGTCTTTTATTATTCCTTCTTTTACTGCTTTTTGGGCTACTTCTTGAAGTGGCCAATTTAACGTTGTGTAAATTTTTAACCCGGAATTTTCTATAAAGCTCTTGCCGTATTTTTTTTCAAGATAATTCTTAACAAACATCACGAAATGCGGAGCCTTAATGGGATTTATGTTGGGATAAAATTTTATTTTTTCCATCTCAGCTTTCTTCTTTTCTTTTTCGTCGATAAAATGCGCGTTTTCCATTCTCTTTAAAACCCAATTTCTTCTTTGTAAAAGGAGTTTTAGGTTTTTCCCATAAGGAGAAAGATAAGACGGCGAGCGGATTAAAGCAGCCAAAATAGCACTTTCAGAAAGCGAAATATCAGAAACGTGTTTATGAAAGAAAACTTCGCTGGCTGCTTCCACTCCGTAAATATTTGAACCAAAAGGAATGAGATTTAAATACCATCCCAGAATTTGATTTTTTGAATATTTTCTTTCCAATTCAAGAGTAAGAACAATCTCACGAGTCTTTCTTTTAATAGTTTTTTGCCTAGTCAAGAAATAATTTCTTATTAATTGTTGAGAAATTGTAGAAGCTCCTTCAACGGGCTTTCCCAGTCTTAAATCAGTTAAAATGGCTCTAGCCATTGCTTTGAAATCTAAACCTCTGTGGTGATAAAAATTTTCGTCTTCTGCTTCAATGACAGCTTCTTTCAAATATTTTGGGATTTCCTTAAAGGGGACAACAATCCTTCTTTCTTTACCAAAAACCTCAAAGAGAAGGGTTTTCCCGCTTTGGTCATAAATTTTTGTTGACTGAGAAATGTTGCCTTCAGAGAAATTTTCTGGTCTGGGAAGGTCGCCGACAAAGTAAACTAAAGCCAACAAAAAAATACCAAAGGAAACCAAAACAAAAATTAAAAAAAACTCTATAAGCTTTCTGAATTTATGATTTTTCTTCTGGTAAACCTTTTTCCGCCGGATTCTTAAAATTTTAGGAGAGGAGACCATAGTTTCATTATATATTAAAAGCCTCTGTTTCAACAGAGGCTTTACCAAGCTTGGATTTAAAAGTAATCTTCGCTATCATCGCCCATATCTTCTTCTTCGTCATCATCATCCTCTTCTTCGTCGTCTTCTTCCTCGTCTTCGCCTCCATTTTCTTCATCATCGCTTTCGTCGTAATTATCTTCTTTCCAATCTTCCTCGAATTCTTCAGAATTTCCTCCAGAGACTTCTTCTCTTTCTTCTGTTTCGTCAAAAAAAGAAGTCAATTTAGGTTTCATAAATTAATTAGTTAAAATAGCGTTCGGCCTTTGGCTACTGGAGATTATTATAATTTTCTTTTTTTGTTTGTCAACCCTTTTATTCTTTAGATAAGACGCAAGGTTGGATGGTTGTTCTATGAACGTAGAGACATAAAATAATATGGAATACGGGAATTTTATAGTCGAGTTATTTTAAGAAAGCCTTATCTGAAGTATCTAAGGATTATATTTTTAAAAAAAATAAAAAACACGCAAGTTTAACCTCTGTGTTTTTAATTAAAACCCTAATGGCTTGCAAGACTAGGAAGAATTATTTCGGCAGAAAAGATAACACTGATAAATAATTATTAAGAGCGGTAAATCAACCTAATTGTGAAAGTTTGCCAAGAGGAAACATTTATTTATTTTTTTTGGGGTAATTTTGCCATTTTTCCAGCCACTGTCCAATTTTTTAGATTTTCTCTAGTGGCACAGACAGCAATTGCTAGGGCGTCCGCAGCATCATCGGGCTTAGGTATTTTTTTTAAGCCAAGAATTTTTTTTACCATCCGCTGCACTTGACGTTTATCAGCTCGGCCATAACCAGATATTCCCATTTTTACCTGGAGGGGCGTGAATTCTTTAATAGTAATCCTCTTTTTAGCTGCGGCCAGCAAAATTATTCCCCGGACCTCACTGACAGGAATAACGGTCTTGAAATTTTTAAAAAAAAAGATCTTTTCAATTGAAAGAACGTTTGGTTTGTATTTTTTAATTAACCTCGTAACTTCATTATATATTTTTTTCAACCTTAGTTCGGCTGGTTGATGAGGAGCGGTTTGTATTGTGCCATAGGCTATAAATTTTAATTCTTCTTTTTTTCTTCCTTGTTTGCTTTTTATTTCTATGACACCGTATCCGGTTGTGGCGGTTCCGGGATCTATTCCAATAATCAACATATATATTTAACTGTCGCTATGTTTTAAGGTTTGAGTAGACATCCTGGACAGCATCGTTTTCATCTAATTCTTCAAACAATTTTTCGATAATTTCCTTGTTTCTTCCCGTTATTTCAACCTCTTCTTTAGCGACCCAGTCTAAAGAAGCTGATTTAATCATCAAGCCTTGGTCTGAAAGGTTTTTTTTAACCGTGTCAAGCTCCTCAGGTTTGGTGTAGACGTCTAAAAGGTTTTCTGTTTGGTGCCAATAAATATCTTCTGCTCCGCTTTCAATGGCTTTTAATTCTAAGGATTCTTTATTCTCGTTATCCGCCAGAGGGGTTATGGTAATTACCCCTTTTCGGTCAAATTTCCACTTGATTGCTCCTGATTGAGTTAGTTTTCCTCCGTATTTTTGCAAGATTTTTTTGATTTCTGCTAAGGTTCTATTTTTGTTATCGGTGATTCCTTCAATAATAATAGATACTCCCCCTGGACCAAAAGCCTCATATATTACTTCTTCAAAATCCTTTCCTTCTATTTCACCGGTTCCTCTCTTAATCGCCCGAGAAATATTTTCTTTAGGCATATTAAAACTCTTGGCTTCTTCAAGAGCCCGCCTTAATTTTGAATTTTTTTCAGGATCAGCTCCATCTTTGCTCGCTAACGCAATTATTCGAGCAAGTTTAGAAAATATTTTCCCTCTTTTTTGGTCTTCAAGGGCTTTTTTGTGTTTTATTGAACTAAAATGCGAATGTCCAGACATATATCACTTTATCTATGGTCCTATCTTAGTCTAATTTTTCCTAAAAATCAAACAGATGGGGCTTTAAGAGAGAACCTAGTTAAATTAGCGGTAAACAAGGTATTGACGAAAAAAGCCAAGTTTATTTCTAAAATTAGCCGGTCATACTCTAAAAATCGCCAAGCGATAACTGCTTTCCTTCCTTTAAGGGTGGGTGGTTGATTCTTTTAAGAAGAGTAGAGAATCCAAATTTCTTAAATAGGTTGGATAAAATATTTTTATCGTAATTCCCAAATGAGCAATCAGAAAGTTTAAAGTCAATTGGCACTTTAAGAAAAACCCGAGACAACCCTTTAGAGAGAAAAGCTTGCTCTTTGTATTCTTTTAATTTTCTTCTGAGGCTTTCCTTTAATTCTCCGGATTTTGGTGATCTTTTTTCTAGTTCTTGATAAAGGTTTTCCAAATTCCCAAATTTTTTGATTAGATAAATTGCTGTTTTTGGCCCAATTCCTGGTATTCCCGGGATATTATCAGATGGGTCGCCCTTTAGACCGCGATAATCAATAAACTGGTTAGGTTTCAACCCTTCATATTTCTCTTTTGTCAATCTCAGATCGTAGACAGAAATATTTTTGATGCCTCTTTGAGGGATGCAAACTTTAGTGTGCTCGTTAACTAATTGCAAAAGGTCAAAATCACCGCTTAAAATAATTGTTTCAATCTCTTGAGCAGTGTTTTCCGTCTGGATTCTGGCAATAGTCCCAATAATATCATCAGCCTCAAAACCTTCTTTTTCAAAGATGGGTACCCCAAAAGCTTTTAGAGCTTTCTTAATCTCGGGAATCTGTTGGGCTAATTCTCCGGGCATTTTTGGTCGTTTTGCTTTATATTCCTTAAATTGCCGGTGGCGGAATGTTGGAGCGGGATAATCAAAAGCGGCAGCCACAAACGAAGGATTAAATTCATCTTTGAATTTTAAGAAAATCAATAAAAACCCATAAAGGGCGTTCACTAGATTTCCTTCCTTTGTCGTAAGCGGCGGAAGGGCGTGGAAAGCTCGGTGGATTAAGGAGTTGCTGTCGATGATTAGCAATTTTTTTCTCATATTTTGTTTTTAGAGATAAATTAGCTGATAAAAAACTAGGGGCAAATTACTTCGGCAAATATTTGGTTAAAGGAGAGGAAATGGTTATTTTTCTAGTTGTTTTATCTATAAAATAAAACTTTAGCCAAAAAGTCTCTGGAGGCATAGATTTTTTTAAGTTATCAGCCCACTCAACACAAACGATGTTTTTAGGATTGGTCACAATCTCTTTAAAGTTTAATGTTGAAAGGTCCTGGGAATTTTTCAACCGATAGCAGTCAAGGTGATATAAATTATTGAAGCGGCCGGCGGTTGGATTTTTTACCTTAAACCTTTTTAAAATAACAAAAGTTGGGCTTAAAATTTTCTCTTGAATCCCAAAACCTTTGGCGAATCCTTGGACAAATGTCGTTTTCCCCTCTCCTAAACCGCCTACCATTCCTAAAACCACGGCCTTTTTCATAGCCGGGAATTTTAAAAACCGAATAGCTAAATTCTGGGCAAAATTTTTCGTTTGTTGAGGCGAAGTTAAAATAAATTCTTGAGCAACTGCTGGCTTTTTCATGTTTATTGTTGACATTAAAGGTAAATTGGAGTAATTTTGAATAACCGCTTAAGCAGAAAAGCTTCTTTTTCTCTAAGCTAAAATGGAAAATTTCCTTTCCGCCAAAAAAATAATAGAATCTTACCAAGATATTTGTATTTTTCCTTCTCCAGAGCCAAGGGGAGATATTTTTCCTGCTTCGCTCGCTCTTTTCTACAGTTTAAAGAATTTGGGGAAAAATGTAAATCTTGTTTTTTCCAATTTTCCCGAAAAGTTTAAATTTTTGGCCGAAGGCCTAGAGAAAAATTTTCTTTCTCAGGGCTCGCTTATTACCATTAAAGAAAGCTCCGCAAAGATATCTCAGGTTTTTTATGAAAAAGTTAAAGGGGAATTGAAACTTTATTTAAAAAGCTTCCCCGGGATAATTAAAAAGGAGGATGTTTTCTTCAAATCTTTGTTTTCTCCAGAATTAGTAATTTCTTTCGGGGTAAAAAATCCCAGCGAGATCTACAAAACTTTCCCGAAAGAAGATTTCTCGATTTTAAACATCAATAATAATTATAAAAGCGAACTTTACGGAAAGGTCAACCTTATTAGTCCATCGTCTTTTTCAGAGATAGTCTTTAGTTTAATTGAACTTTGGAATGATGGCAAATTTTCAAAAGAAGTAGCTAATTCTTTATTGGCTGGGTTGGCGGTTGCAACAAACAATTTCCAAAAGGCGCAGGCAAAACCCGAAGTTTTTGAACAAGCGAGCGCCCTAATAGAAAATGGGGCTAACCAGCAACAGATAACCTCAAAACTCTACCCCCGTCCATCCCTAGAAGCTTTTCGTCTCTGGGGGAAGATTTTAGGGAAAATAGAAATTATTGGGAAGAGAAATACTATATTTGCGCTGCTTAAAGAAAACGATTTTGAAGCCAGCCGGGCTAGAAAATCCGACCTGGCTTTTTCTTTAGAAAAATTAAAAGAGACTTTTCCTAATCAAGAATTTTTGCTTTTATGGCAAGAGTATAATTCACCGATAGGGACAAAAGGGGTCTTTTATTCAGAAGACGCGTCTCTAAAACAGATGTTTTTAAGAGAATTTGACGGCCAGCAAAAAGGAAATGGTGTTTTATTTTTTTCTCCCGCGGTTGAACCGTTGATTATTAGAGATAAATTTTTGGACGAAATTTCTAAGTTGTAGAATGATAAATCAGCATTTTCAAATAGTATATCTTTCTAAATTTTAACAATTATGGGAACAATTACTGGCGAAATTAGAATAGAAGAATCAAGTTTTTCTACTGCGGAAAAAACAATCAAAAATGTCTCTGATTTAAAAAGAACGATAGAGAACTTTTTGGATGCTCCGGTCACAAAACTCACCGAGATGATTTTTGAGGGAGCGATTGCTTTAAGAGCATCAGACATTCATTTTGAACCAGAGAAGACTAAGGTAAAAATGCGGCTAAGAATAGACGGCATTTTGCATAACGTCGCGTTGTTGGAACCAAGTATTTATCGCACAATTCTTTCAAGGATAAAGCTTCTTTCTGGTATTAAGTTGAATGTTACCCAGAAGCCTCAGGACGGACGCTTCACCGTTTCTAGTAAGAATCTGAAAATAGAAGTTAGGGTTTCAACTCTTCCTTCTGAATATGGAGAATCAGTGGTGATGAGGACTCTGGACCCGCGGAGTTTGATAGAAATAGAAAAATTAGGTTTGCGGGAAGATATCTTAAAAATTTTCCGCAAAGAAATAAAAAAACCTCATGGAATGATAATAGTAACCGGGCCTACCGGCTCAGGGAAAACGACAACTTTGTATGCCGTTTTAAAAAGGATTGAGAACCCTGATATAAAAATTATTACGATTGAAGACCCTATTGAATATCATCTGCCGGGGATTGACCAAACTCAAGTAAATCCCCGCAAAGGTTATACTTTTGCCAATGGACTAAGAGCTATTGTTAGACAGGATCCTGATGTAATTCTTGTGGGAGAGATCAGGGATTATGAGACGGCAAAAATAGGGCTGCAAGCGGCTATGACCGGCCACCTTGTACTTACCACCTTACACACAAATGACGCGGCGGGAACAGTTGTAAGATTAGAAGCTCTAGGAGGGAAACCAATAAACATTGCCCCGGCTTTAAATTTAGTTATTGCTCAAAGGTTGGTTAGAAAAGTTTGTAAAAAATGCGTGAAATTTACTCCTCCCACTAAAGAAGAAATGGCATTATTAAAAAAAGAATTAGGCTCTTTGCCTAAAGGGGTTAAAATTCCGAAGATTGATAAGGAGTTGAAAATTCCTCGAGCGCAGGGTTGTAAGGCCTGTAATTTTACTGGCTACCAGGGAAGAGTGGGGATTTATGAGATTTTCCTTGTTAGCGAAAAAATAAAAAATTTAATAATGGAATCTCCTTCTGTCAGCAAACTTAGGGCATTAGCCGAAAAAGAAGGAATGGTTTCCATGAGAAAAGATGGTTTAATAAAAGTTATTTCTAAAGTTACAACTTTTGAAGAAGTAAATAGATTGACCGCCTAACAAAATAGCCCGAAACCAATGGCCGCTTCAAAGCTCACTTTAAAGATAGGATTTTCCCGGGGAGCAACTAAGCTATGCTGAATTGTCTATTCCAAAGAAAAGTCCCAAATTGGTTTCGGGCTAGTTCATATTGTAATATAATTATTTAGAATTGTCAACCCCTAAGGCCGAAGAATTCTAAAATTATTTCTATTCTAAATTAAGTAGTAGTTTTCTAATGGACGACCAAAAGAAATCAAAAGAAATAAAAGAAGACAGTTTAGATTTAACACTTCGTCCCCAATTATGGGAGCACTACGTCGGGCAAGAAAAGCTAAAAGATAATCTTAAAATTATTATTGAAGCGGCTCGCCGGAGAGCAGAGCCACCGGAGCACCTTTTGCTTTACGGCAACCCTGGATTAGGAAAAACTACATTAGCTTATTTAATAGCTAAAGAGATAGGAAGCGATATCCGCATTACTTCTGGTCCAGCTATTGAGAGAGCAAGTGATTTAGCGGCTATTTTAACTAATTTATCAGAAGGGGGTATTTTATTTATTGACGAGTGCCATCGGTTAAATCGAGCTATTGAAGAATATCTTTATCCCGCAATGGAAGATTTCAAATTAAATCTTATTTTAGGGAAAGGACCGATGGCCAGAACAATGGAACTTGATATCCCTAAATTTACTCTTATTGGCGCGACCACAAGGTTAGCGTCGGTTTCTGCCCCTCTTCGATCAAGGTTTGGAGCTACTTTTACCTTGAATTTCTACGAACTTTCTGATATCAAAAAGATTCTCCTCCGCTCAGCGAAAATTTTAAATGTTGCGGCTGACCCAAACGCGCTAGAAATTATCGCTAAATCATCTCGGTTTACTCCTCGGACCGCTAATCACCTTTTAAAAAGAGTCAGGGATTTTGCTCAGGTTAAAGGAAAGGGCGTAATTACTCGATCTATAGCAGAAAGAGCCCTGTCGTCTTTAGGAATTGATAAACTTGGATTAGGAGCCGCTGATAGAAGGATCCTCAAGGTCTTGATTCAAAAATTTAATGGAGGTCCAGTAGGCTTGAAAACCTTGGCCGCCGCGACCGCAGAGGAAGAAGAAACAATCTTAGATATTTATGAACCTTACTTAATGAGAATTGGTTTTATCGCCCGAACACCCCGAGGGAGAGTGGCTACTTATTTAGCCTCTCAACACCTGGGCATAGAAGGCGGGAAAACCCAGAAAACCCTCGTTTAATTTTTTTTGGAAATTTTTCTAAAGGTTTGAGCAAAGCTCTATGAAAAATTATTTCTTGAAGGTTTCGATCTTGACCATTCTAGGAATAGTTTTTTTTAGGATATCTTTTGCTAAAGTGGTGATTAATGAAATAGCCTGGATGGGGACGAAAGAATCAAGCAAGGCCGAATGGTTCGAGCTTTACAATACCGCTAGTCATTCCATTAACCTTGGGAGCTGGAAGTTCCAGAGTGAAGACAACAGTTTAAAAATAAACTTAAAAGGCCGTATTCCCGGGAGGGGATTTTTTCTTTTGGAAAGGAATAACGATAAAACTATTCCGAAGGTTAAGGCGGATTTTATCTACAAAGGAAATTTTAACAATCAAGGAGAGAATCTCACCTTAATTGATAACCGAGGGGAAACAGAAGATGCTGTAAAATGTCAATCTGGCTGGTTTGCGGGCGAAAATTCCACAAAGAAAACAATGGCCAGAAAAAATGCTTTATTAAGCGGAGAACTTTCTTCTAATTGGCAGAATTCTAAAATATCAGGAGGAACCCCTAAGGCAAAAAACGATTTCTCTAAAGAAGGTATTGGAAAGAATAGAAAATTGCCGAAATCGAATACTAGCTTGCCTCTCTTTAGCAATGTTTACTTGAATGAAATTTTACCTTCTCCGCAAGGGAAAGACGCAAATAATGAATGGATAGAAATAGTCAACCGAAATAATTTCGAGGTAAATATTTCAGGATGGAAACTAAAAGATACGATTGGACAAATAAAAACTTACACCTTCCCTTCTGGAACGAAAATTAAATCTCAAAAATTTTTAGTTCTTTCTCGGCCTCAAACAAAGATTGTTCTTCAGAACACCGGTGATAAGTTAGAACTTCTTCAACCGAACGGAAATGTTCTAGACGAGGTGGCATACCAAAAAGCGCCGTTTAATCAGTCATATAACCGCACTAATTCTGGCTGGAGCTGGAGTATAATCCTAACCCCCGGCAAAAAGAATATCTTGGTTGGCTCTAAAGAATTTAAATCTCCGCCTCGGGAAATTTCCTCTTTCGAGGTTAAAAACTTCGGGGGTGGAGATCAGAAAAGTTTATTTCCGCCAGAGCGAGGAGTTATTTCAGCGAAAATATCAGATTATCTTCCAAACAATTCCAGTTCCTTAATAACTATTATCTTTGCTTCTCTTATTGCTCTTTCGTCGGCCATTATTGCTTTAGCTCTAAATAAGAAATAGATAAAATTTTCTCAAAGGTATTTATCTTAAAATTTTGAACTCGGGGTGTTTTAAATAAAGCTCAGCGAAAATTTTTCCGGTTGCTATTATTATTAGAGGGAGCTAAAATATATATGAGAAAGGTCTTAAAATAAATAAAATGTTAGCATAAACAAAACCCTGAACAATACGCAGGGCAAAGAACAATGAGTAAAAAAATCACTATTTGGCTCATTATTTTAATTCTAGTAGGAGTGTGTGTTGGCTGGGTTGGCTATAAGTTAGTTGCTTATGTGCCCAAGACCGTTCAGCAACTTCAAACTAGAATAACCGGACTTGATAAGGTTACTATTGCCGCCTTAGCGCTCAATTCAGCTCATCGTTATCCCGGACCGGATATAAATACGCCTACCAGGGCAATAGACACACAGGTTTTTGAAGGTTTAGTCGGCCTTGATAAAAACCTAAACCTTGTTCCTCTTTTAGCTAAAAGCTGGGATAATCCCGATGATCTTACTTGGCGATTTTATTTGCGTAAAGGTGTCAAGTTTCAAAACGGCGACGCCTTCACCGCCAAAGATGTAAAATTTACCGTGGATGAAACGAATAAAAAAGGTTTCTACGGGAAACGCTATCTATCTAATGTTGCGGGGGTAAAAATAATCAACGATTACACCGTGGAGTTAAAAACCAAGAAACCCGATCCTGTCTTGGTTAATAAACTATCCCAAGTTTGGATATTTAATAAGAATTATCGCCAAAAGAACGGGACAATACTAAGTATTGGAACAGGACCCTATAAATTAGAAAGCTGGGATAAGGACGGTAAAAAAGTAGTATTAATCCGTAACGATAATTACTGGGGTAAATTGCCCAAAGTAAAAGAAGTTGTTTGGGAATCTTTTAATCGAGATGCGGATAGGCTAAAGGCCGTCGACGCAAGAAAAGCAGACATCGCTTATCTGGTAGAAGGAAAAGAAGGCATTGAAACGGGACTGAAAGATAAAAAAGTCAAAACCTTGGTTGTCCCTGATTACTACGTTTTCTTTGTAGGTTTTGACACTCAACGGGATAAGACACCCTATGTTTACGGAGTAAAGAATAATCCTTTTAAGGACTTACGGGTCAGGAAAGCGATATACGAGGGTATAAACGATAAAGCTGTTATCCAAGACGCTTTGGCTGGTTTTGGCAAAGAGCGTAACGAAATAGTTACTAAAGATATCTTTGGCTATGATCCAAATATAAGAAGATACCCTTATAGTGTATCGGCGGCAAAAGAACTTCTTAAAGAAGCAGGCTACCCGAACGGCTTTAAGGTTAATCTTGATGTAGGTTATTATGATTTGTATATTGCCAAAGCGATTGCTAAATCCCTAAAGAATATAGGTGTTATTGCCACCCCAATTTCTCGAGGAGGGCAGGCAGGGACAGTACCCGAAGACCTTACGAAGTTTAACAATGGGGATTCTTCTTTTTACGGATTTTTTATAAATGCCGACGTCGGAGATGCTATTGGTGCTTTAGTGAATTTTTTCCACACGCCTGATGCAACAAATTCTTCCCAAAGGCATTTTGGAGTTTACAACCTTGGTAAATACAGTAATCCAGAATTGGACAATCTTATTGATAAAGCAAGCGTGACAATGAACCGCCAGGAAAGGCTTCAATATATGCAAGAAGCCATAAGTATGATTCACAAAAATGTTGTGGTTGTCCCTTTATTCTCGGCAGCCCTGGGGTTTGCCCTGAACCCAGATAAACATCTTTTGTTTACACCCAGGCCCGACAGTGAAATAAGAGCTCGGTCTTTAGCTAAAAAAGAGACAAAAATCATTCCTGTCCAAGAAAAGAAAAGCTTCTGGCAAATTGTTTTTGGCTTATAACTGAATCAGAAAGACACCGTTTCTATTTAATTAAAAAGGTGTCTCTCTGAAGAGCAAAGATGTATTTTCTAAAGAGGAAAACAAAAACAAGCCTTAGAATAAAACTGAACATTCTAAGTGGGGTTTTTTTGGTTGCAATTTTCGCCGGCTCAGCCTCTATTTTACTTTATCATAGCCAGAGCGGCCTTAAAAAAAACTTAACAAACCAAGCAGAAAGCTTTGCCCAACTATCCGTTAAACCCATTATTCAAGATTACGAAATGTACTTTTCTTCTGGCTACCTTAAATTTAAGGCATCAATTGATAAAATCATTTCCTTAAACCCCGACATTAAAAGAATTCAAATTATTGACGCCCAGGGGAATATTTTGGTTGACTCTAAGTATTTTGTGAATGGTCAAGTTTGGCAAGGCTATCGCCAGCCAAAAGAGAAAATATCCCAGAGGATTCAAGGATTGCTAAAAACCGCTAAACCCATATACCTTTACAACCCTAAAGATAAATCTCAAATAGCTGAGATTCTTTATCCTTACTTTGACAGTTGGGGGGTTCATCCTTACACCGTTGGATACTTTATTTCTTATCAGCGGATGGAAAAAGCAATCAATCAAATTGAGAAAGAGATAATTATTTTTACTCTTGTCTCTCTCCTTATATCCTTATTTCTTATGGATAGAGGGGTGGATAAATTAGTGGTGCTCCCCTTAGCAAAATTTCAAAAAGGGGTTAAGCGTATTTTCCAAGGAGAATTGGACTATAAAATTGACCTTAAAACCCACGATGAAATTGAAGAGTTAGCCAAAGAATTTAATCGAATGGTGGATAAACTTCGAGAATCGAAGAAAAAACTGGAAGAGTCCAGGGCCGTTTTAGCGATAAAAGTTAAGGCGAGGACTAGAGAACTTAAGGAACAAGCTGAAGGGTTAGAAGAAAAAGTAAAATTAAGGACCAGAGAATTACAGCAAAGAGTTACCGAGCTAGAAAAATTTCATAAATCTGTTGTTGGTAGGGAAATCACAATGGCTGAACTTAAAGGGAAAATTATAAAATTAGAAAAC
>CAZLUG010000001.1:44533-56784 GCA_964562675.1 uncultured Candidatus Saccharibacteria bacterium
ACAATTCTGCATTAAAAAAAGTGGCGGACGAAATGATGAAAAACCCAACGAAAGTTTTAGGCGTAGTATTTAAAACTCATGTTAGTTGTTTAAAAAAGATGGAAGGCAAAGGAGCTCCTCAAAAAGTTGAGGAAAAAATGGCTGAAATTGGGTACCCAATAAAGTTTAAGGAAACCCAAACTTTTAAATATTACCCTGTTGGCCTGGCTGATTTAGTCATTATAGTGGCCAAAGAAATTTTTCAGTGGCAAAAAGAAGATATCTTTAAAATGGGAGAGATGTCTCCGCAATACTCGTTTATCGCTAAAATAATTATGAAATACTTCCTCTCTTTAAAACAATGCTTCAAATCAGCCCCGGTATATTGGCGGAAGCATTTCACAAAAGGTACCGTAGAACCATATTTACTTGATAAAGAACATAAAAAGGTTATTCTTCGATTAAAAGCAACGGTAACGAGGCCAGAAATTTGTGCTTTTTACGCGGGGTATTTCTTACGAATTGCTAAATTTGTTATTTTATCCAAAAAAGCAACAATAAAAGAGACCAAATGCACCTTCCGCGGAGACCCGTTTCATGAGTTTACGATCACTTGGGAATGAGCTTCTTTTGGGGTTAAATGGAAATAAATGAATAACAGAGAAAAAGAGCAAATACACCCTTAAAAATTAACATTAAAAATAGTAAAATTGTTTTAAGCGGTTACATGAAAACGGAGAAATACAGCCAAGAAAATCAAATCAGTTTATCCGAAGATTTAAATCAGCTAGAAGACTACATTGAAGATTTTTGGAAATTTCTGCCTATCCCGGTTTGTTATGTTAATCCCCTTTTTAACGTTTTAGACGAAGGGGGAAAATTAGTGGAGCTCTCTGGTTACAAACAAACAGAAACTATTGGTAGCGGTATAGAGAATTTGTTTAAGAATAAAGAAGAAGTTATTAAAATAGAGGAAAAGCTTCGTTCAAAAAAGCCGATTTCTGGCAAGGAGGCGATTTTTTTGACAAAACGAGGGAAAGAAATACCGGTTAGTATTTCTTCTATGCCTCGGAAGGATGAGCAGGGCAATATTACCGGATATTTTTTGTCTTTTTTGGATATCACCGAGAGAAAAATATTCGAGAAAGAGCTGGAAAAAAAAATTCAAAAGAAGACAAAGCAACTTCAAGAAAAAGTTAGCGAATTAGAAAAGATGAATAAATTAATGGTTGGAAGAGAGTTGAAAATGATAGAATTAAAGAATAGAATTAAGAAATTGAGAGAAGATGTTAGAAATTTACCAAAGATTTTGTAAATAGAGTTAACTTAGATGAAGGAAAAGGAACTCAAAAATTTAGCTGACCGGATAATAAAAAACCCGACAAAAGTAATGGGTGTTGTTTTTAAAACACATAATATTTCTTTAGTAAACCTTGAAGGGAAAGAGGCTCCTCAAAAAGTTGAAAAAAAGATGGCTGAACTTGGCTATCCACTAAAATTTAGCGAGATTAAAACATTTAATTTCTATCCTTTGGGATTAGCAGACCTAGTAGTGGTAGTGGCTAAATATATTTTTAGCTGGGATGATAAAAAAGTTTTTGAAATGGGGAAAATGGCCCCGCAATATTCGTTTATTGCAAAAGTAGTTATGAGATACTTCCTTTCAATAAAACAGAGTTTCTTGGCGGCACCGAGTTATTGGCGGAAGCATTTCACAAAAGGGACTCTTGAACCGTATTTCTTAAGTGAAACTCAAAAAAAAGCTGTTTTAAGGCTGAAAACCGAGATGACCTGTCCGACGATGTGTGTATTTTATAGAGGGTATTTCCAAAGAATAGTAGAATTTATTGTAAGGAGTAAAAAAATTACCGTGGAAGAAACCAAATGCACCTTCCGTGGAGACCCGTTCCATGAGTTTACGATTACTTGGGAATAAAATTATGGCAACAAGTCAGTTAAAAAGAGAAGCGGACAGAATTATGAAGTTAACGTTGGGGAAAGTTAAAGGAGAAGCAATTAAGAATCATTTTCAGTGTATTAAAGCGCGAGAAGGAGAAAATGGCGTAGAATTAGTTAGAAAAAAGCTTAAAGAAATAGGATATCCTATTGGCCCTAAAAAACTGAGGCCCCTAGAATGGTTCCCGGCTGGCCTGGCTGATATAATTGTCCTTACCGCCAAAGATGTATTCAATTGGACAAGTGATGATATTTTTAAAATGGGAAACTCCGCTCCAAAATATTCTTTTATTATGAGGTTGCTGATGAAAAGCTTTATTAATTTGAAGAGCGTTTTCAAGGAAGCTCCGAAATATTGGAGAGAGCATTTTACGTCCGGGAAACTAGAAGCGTATGAGTTCAACGAGAAAAAGAAGTATCTCATTATACGCTTGAAGCATTGGTGCCACCCGGTAATGTGCGATTTTTATAAAGGATATTTTTTAAGAGTAGCTCAATTTGTTAAGCGGGGGAAACTTTCCATCGAAGAGACAAAATGTGTGAATAAAGGAGACCCCTACCATGAATTTGTTATTAATTGGAAGTAAATTTATGGAAGATAGAATCAAAGAACAAATTAATAAAAAAGAGCTGGATAAACTTTTGGAGGTGAAAGGGAATGTCCGCGGAGTGGTTTTCCAAACAGATGCAAAATATATTCTAAAAAGTCAAGGGAAAGAAGGATTAGCCCGGTTGCAAGAAAAAGCTAAAGAATTAGGCTATCCCATTGACTATTATCATAGTAAGGCGATGCAGTGGTATCCCATAGGCCTAAGAGTTATCTCTTTGGTTTTGATTAAAAATTTTTTTCACTTAACCGATGGACAGATTAAAGAAATGGGGCTTGAAGCCCCAAAAATTTCATTTATCATAAAACTTTTAGCAAGATTTTTTGTAAACGCAGCAAGAACAATTAAAGGAAGCCCAAAATTTTGGAGAGAACACTATAGTGTCGGAGAGCTTAAGATAATAAGCATTGATATGGGAAAATACCAATTTGTTATAAGATTAGTCGGGTTGAGCGTTCATCCGGTGTTTTGTAAATATCTAGAGGGTTTTTTCCAAAGAATAGCAATTTTTGGTATTAGACCGGGAATGAATTGCACCGAGACAAAGTGCACTTTCCGGGGGGACCCTTATCACGAATATTATTTTTCATGGCAAAAGAAGAAAAAAATTTAAACGAGCAAATTAGTTTAACCGATGATCTTAACCAACTAGAAAGCTATATTAGAGATTTTTGGCAATTTTTGCCTATTCCTGTTTGCTACGTTAACCCCTTATTCAATATTATTGACGTTGATGTCTCTTTAAATAAAATTTCGGGTTATGACCAACTGGAAATTATTGGCCAGGAAATTGGGTTTTTGTTTAAAGATAAAGAGAATATCTCGAATATTGAAAAAGAATTAAGAGAAAACAGGGTAATCTCGGGGAAACGAGCTATATTTTTGGGAAAAAACGGGAAAGAAGTCCCAGTAAGCATTTTTGTTATGGCTCGCGAGGACGAAGGGAAAAATATTATTGGGTATTTCTTTGCTTTGATGGATGTTACAGAGAGAGAAAGGTTTGAGAAAGAGCTGGAGAAGAAAATTCAGGAAAAAACTTTTTTGTTGAGAGAAAAGGTTGAGGAATTAGAAAAAATGAATAAACTGATGGTCGGCCGAGAACTCAAGATGATAGAACTAAAAAAGCAAATTCAGGAATTAAAAGAAAGATTAAGCCAAAAACGAGGTATTTAACCGTCGGCTATTTTATTGTTGTTATGGTTATATTCTTGATTTAGGAACTATGAAGATTTTTTATAAAATTCTTTTAGCCTCTTTTTTCATTGGTATTGCCCCAATTCTTCTTTATGGATTTTTAGTTACCGAAAGTTTTGGTAACACCTTACAAAGCTTAAATTCTTATATTCTCCAATTACCCACTCAAGTTATTGAGAAATTTAGTTATTTATTTTTAGGTTTCAAACTTCAAGCACTATTATCATCTTTCTTTGCTGTTATCTTAGCGGTAATTTTTAGTTTTCTGCTTCATCGGCCTTTGGCTAAAACGTTAGAGAAAATTTCTGGGGCGTTAAAAAAAGTTAGCCAGAAAGAATTTAATGTTTCTCTTGGGCCGATTACCAAAGATAAATCAGGAGATTTAATGAGTAATTTTAACCAAATGGTTAAGAATTTACGTCAACTAACCGAGCAGCTTAGAGGGAAAGAAGTTAATCTCCAAAACGAGCTTAAAAAGAAAAGTCAGGAGATAGAAGAAGTAAAAATGAGTTTGGGGAAAAGAGTGGAGCAACGGACGCAAGAACTAGAAGAGGAGACGAAAAATTTGATTGATTCGCGCAAAGCCTTGATGAATATTCTTGGAGACGTTCAAGAAGCCCAGAAACAAGCCGAAAGAGAAAAAGATAAAACCTTTTCTATTATTGAGAATTTTTCTGATGGGCTTTTGCTTTTCAACAGAGAAGACAAGCTTTCTTTGATAAATCCTCAGGCTCAGAAATTCTTTTCGCTTAGAGCAGACCAGCTGATAAACAAATCATTAAAAGAATTAATTTTAGTTAAAAATCTTAAGCCGTTGATAAGTCTTTTTGGGAAGCATATCAAAAAATTATTTAGAGAAGAACTCAAATTGCGCGAGAATCTTATTTTAGAAGTTTCTACGATACTGATTGAATTTGAAAAAGGGCAGACACAAACCTTAGTTATTTTACATGACATTACCAGAGAAAAGAACATTGAAAAGCTTAAAACCGAGTTTGTTTCTATCTCCGCTCATCAATTAAGAACTCCTTTGTCAGCGATAAAATGGACTCTAAGGATGCTTTTGGATGGGGACGTTGGCAAAATATCTTCAAGCCAGAAAGAAATTCTTGATAAAGCCTATCAAAGCAACGAGAGAATGATAAGATTAATTAACGATCTTTTAAACGTAGCGAGAATAGAAGAGGGAAGATTTCTCTATGACGTTAAAAAGTGTGATTTAGCCGAGATTACAAAAGAATTAATTTCTAATTTGAAAAGCGTCATCAAAAAAAAGAAGCTGAAATTAGAATTTATCTCCCCAACGAAAAAAATTCCAAGAGCAAAAGTAGACAGAGAAAAAATCTCTTTAGCTATAGATAATTTAATTGAAAATGCTATCCATTACACCTCTCCTGAAGGGAAAATTATAGTTTCGTTAGTTTACGATAAACAAAAGAAAGAAATAATTTTTTCTGTGAAAGATAACGGAATTGGTATTTCGGACAACCAAAAAGGAAGAGTCTTCAGCAAATTTTTCCGGGCTCCGAATGCCGTGAGGACAGAAACTGTTGGTTCTGGTTTAGGGCTTTTTACGACGAAGAATATTATAGAGGCTCACGGAGGGAAAATTTGGTTTGATTCACGATTAGGAGAAGGAAGCACCTTTTATTTCTCCCTTCCAATTAAAGATTGATTTGGGAAACAATTAGTTTGCTTTAATTTTGAGTTTTGCTATAATAAAAATAGGACAGCATTTGAAAGGCAACAATAACAATCCAAGGTAGTTAAAGAGTTTTTCCCTAGTTGTCTTTTGGAGCTTGAGGAGCTAAAATAGCTATGAAGAAATATAATTATTCTTAAAGGTCTAAGTCCAAAAATTTATGCCAAAAAAAATCTTGATTGCCGAAGACGAAGAGATATTGTATAATCTCTTACAGAAGAAATTAAACCAAGAAGGCTATAATGTTTCTGTAGCCACTAATGGCCGAGAAGCTTTAGATCAAATGAGAAAAGATAAACCAGACATTCTCTTACTTGATATTATTATGCCTCAGCTAGGAGGGTTTGGGGTTATGGAAGCGATGCGGAAAGACCCCTCTTTAAGAGACATCCCGGTAATTATTGTTTCAAACTCTGGCCAGCCAGTCGAGATAGATAAAGCAAAAAAATTGGGGGCGAAAAATTGGATTATTAAAACAGAATTTGATCCTCAAGAAGTAATTGATAAAGTAGGGGCGCAACTTGAGAAAGAAGAGGAGATCAAAAACAAAAACTAAAAGGGAGATTGATAAATAATTTTAAAAGTGGCGTTTCTCCTAATTTATGGCAAAAATATTAATTATTGAAGATGATCGGTTTTTGAGAGAGTTAATGGCCAGGAAACTCACTCAGGTAAATTATGAGGTTGTTGAAGCTGTTGATGGAGAGGATGGATTGCAGAAAATAGCCGAAAAGAAACCGGATTTGGTTTTATTGGATTTAATTTTGCCGGGAATTGATGGTTTTAAAGTACTCTCCAAGGTAAAAGAAACTCCAAATTTGAGCTCTATCCCTATAATTATTCTTTCTAACCTTGGGCAAAGAGAAGACATTGAAAGAGGATTAAAGCTGGGAGCGGTGGACTTTTTAGTCAAAGCTAATTTTACCCCTAATGAAATTGTCGAGAAAATAAAACGATTATTAAGCAAGAAATAAAAAGAAGTCTTGTTATCTAATTCTCACCCTGTCTCTCTATGCTCTAAACGATGCATAAAGAACAGGGTTTCTTATTTTATTGTTTTTAATATGCCTGAATTGCCAGAAGTAGAAACAATTGTTCGAGGACTCAAAAAGAAGGTTTTAGGTTTGCGTATTAATAATCTTTGGACGGACTCTCCAAAAATGTTGAGGGTGTGCCGTTTGGCAGAAAGTTCTCTTAATAAAACTATGTCTACCAAGCCTAGCTTTAAATGTTTTCAAGCAGATCCTCGATTTATTCTCAAAAAAATTCAGGGGCAGAAAATTGAAAAAATACAAAGAAAAGGGAAAAACATTATCTTTAATTTATCAAAAGCTGATTCTTTGCTTTTGCATCAAAAATTAACCGGACATCTTTTATACGGGAAATGGAAGTTAAAAAACAAAAAGTGGGAGCCTCTTTTACCTGGTCCATTGAGCCAAGACCCAATGAATAAATTCCTGCATTTGGTATTAGCTCTGGATAATGGTTGGCAATTGGCGCTTTCGGACCTTCGTAAATTTGCCAAGATAGAGCTTTGGCAAACCAAAGACTTAAAAGAATCGGAAGTTTTCAAGGCCTTGGGTCCCAGTCCTTTAGAGATTAATTTTAAAGAGTTCAAAGAAGCTCTTCTTGGGAAAAATTTTAGCAAAAGTCTCAAGCTGCCTAAAATTCGTGTTCATCGGAAACCCTCCCTTAACCTGCCAATTAAACAAATTTTAATGAACCAAAATATAATTTCTGGCATTGGAAACATATATGCTAGTGAGATTTTGTTTGAAGCAGGAATTGACCCACGGAGAAAATTAAGAACCCTAAAATCACCAGAGTTAAAAAAGATTTACGAAGCTACTCAAAAAATCTTAAAATCGTCCATTAAACTTCAGGGAGAATCAATTTCTGATTACCGCACTCTCACTGGGGAACGGGGCAAATTTGACAAGCTGAGAAAAGTTTATCGAAGAGATGGGGTAGGTTGCCCGCGCTGCGGAGCAAAAATTAAAAGGATAGTTTTAGGCGGTCGAAGTACTTATTATTGCCCCTCTTGCCAAAAGTAATGAGATTTTTTAAATTTATAAATGCGGAAAAATACAAATCATTATGATTTTCTTTCTTTTTGGAGAAGATAGCTACCGCTTGAAGCTTAAATTAGAGGAAATTGAAAAACATTATCGTCAACTTCATAAAAAGAAGCTGACTTTAATGCAATTTGAAGCGCCAAAAATTGAATTCCAGGAATTTTTTAATAAGCTTCACCAAAGCTCTATATTTGGAGAGAAAAAACTTTTTCTGGTAAACAATTTATTTTCAGCCTCGAACTTCAAGGAAAAATTTACTAAATACCTCGATAAGATAAAGTCGGCAAAAGATATTGTTATTGTTGTCCAACGCGGCAAGATTTTAAAAAATGGACATTGTTTTTTAACCCTCAAAAAAGAAAGTAAAAGCCAAGAATTTAAACCGTTAAAAGGGAAAAAACTTATCGAGTGGGTTGAAAAACAATTTGCCCGGGAAAATCTTCAAATCTCTTCAATGCTAAGCGCGAAACTTATTAATCTTTATGGCAATGACCTTTGGCGTCTAGCAAACGAAATAAAAAAAGTAGCTGCTTACAAAGGTAATAGTAGCCAACGAAAGGTTGAGCCCGAGGAAATAATTTTGCCAAAGACTTATCAATTTAAGGCTGAGGTTTTTAAAACCATCAATGCTTTGAGCCAGAAAAACAAGAAAGTGGTTTTAACCATGTTAGAGAAACATTTTTTGCAAGGGGAAAGCCCATTTTACCTCTTGGTAATGATTAACTATCATTTTAAGAATCTCTTGGCGGCCAAAGATATGTCCCGGCGCGGGAAATCGTTTAGAGATTTTTTGGTTTTAGGCAAAATGAACCCCTATATTGCCCAACGTTATTGGAATGGAGCAAGATTGTTTGGTTTAGAAGAATTAAAAAGAGCCTGCCGAAAAATTTTTGAAGCAGACCTAAGCATTAAAACAGGGAAGCTAAACCCTAAAGACGGGCTCAGAATGCTTGTAGCTGAAATTTAAATAATTCAGCAGAAAAATATTATTTGCTGGGTTTTTTTAATTTATTGATTAATTGAGTGATTCTTGATTTCCTTCTCCCGGCGGTATTTTTTTTCATTAAGCCAGTTTTCACCGCTTTATCTAAAACCTTGTAAAAATTAGAGAGGAGGGCTTTGGCTTCTTTTTGTTTTTTCTCAATCACGAGCTTCTGGATTTCTTTAAAAACCTTTTTTATCCTTTGTTTTCTTGCAATATTTCTTTTATTTCTCCTTTGATTTTGCCTTAAGGCTTTTTTTGCAGATTTAATGATTGGCATATTATGCAGTCTGAAATTATTTTTATCCCTTCTAAATTCTTTATTATCATAACAAATCCAGAGTCTTTTTACAAGAGGCGGGCTCATTCAGATGACGTTTTAGAACAAAGACTTAAGAATAAATAAAATATTTTAGCGGTTAGACAGCATTTTGGGTATTGTTTTTATTATTATTTGCCTGGAGGTTTTTGATTAAATCCCGAAGATTAGCCGCTCTTTCAAACTCTAAATTTTTTGCCGCCTGGACCATTTCTGTTTTTAACAGCTTGATGTCCTTAATCACTCCAAATTCTTCGGAGGTTTCTTTCCCTTTTTGGCCAAACAACCAGGTTCTTATAGGTTTTATAATTGGTTTAGGGGTAAGATGGTGTTTCTCATTATAAGCTATTTGAAATTTTCTCCGCCGCTCAATTTCTTGAATCGCTTTCTCCATTGAATAGGTTTTTTTCTCTGCGTAAAGGATTGCCTTGCCGTCTATATGTCGCGCCACTCGGCCCATTGTTTGGATCAAAGTGGTTTCGTTTCGCAAAAATCCTTCTTTATCAGCGTCCAAAATGCCAACCAGACTCACTTCCGGTAAGTCTAAGCCTTCTCTTAAGAGGTTTATACCAACAAGAACGTCGTATTCACCTTTTCGAAGTTTTTCAATAATCTTTGGCCTTTCCAAAGTTTTTACTTCTGAGTGTAAGTATTGAGTTTTAATACCCTGCTCTTGAAGATAATTGGCTAATTCTTCAGCCATCCTTTTGGTCAAAGTGATAGCTAAAGATCTCTGGCCTTTTTTTATCCTTTTTTTAATTTCCCCAACAAGGTCTTTTATTTGGTTTTTTATTGGCCTAATTTCAATCTTTGGCTCCAAAAGGCCAGTTGGTCTAATAAGTTGTTCGATAATATAGCCCCTGCTCTTTTCTTTTTCGTATTTCCCGGGAGTGGCGGAAGAATAAACTATTTGTTCTGCTTTTTGTTCGAATTCCTTAAAACTTAAAGGGCGATTATCTAATGCCGATGGAAGCCTAAATCCATGTTTGATAAGCGTTTCTTTTCTTGCGCGGTCATTATTATACATAGCATGGAGTTGGGGAATGGCTAGATGAGATTCATCTATGCAAATAATATAATCGGATTTTCCCTCTCTATTTTCTATTGCACCGGGAGATTTCTTGAAATAGTCTAAGAGTGTAAAAGGGGGGTCGCCGGGCTCACGAAATTCTAAGTCCCTTGAATAATTTTCTATCCCATGACAGTACCCGGTCTCTTTTATCATTTCTAAATCATAATTTGTTCGTTGGGCTAATCTTTCCGCCTCAACATCTTTCTTAGATTTTTTTAAGACCTTAAGCCTTTCTCCTAGCTCTTCTTTAATGTTTTCTATAGCGATATCTAGTTTTTCCTGGGGAGCGACCCAAAATTTGGCTGGATAAATTCGGAAACTTTCCAAAAATTTCTTTTTGCTTGAACCTGAATTATCTAAGGGACTGTAGCCAAAAATTTTCTCAATTCTGTCTCCAAAAAATTCCACTTGAAGAATGTATTCCCCGGTAACAAGGTAAATTTCAATAGAATCCCCTCTAACCCTAAAAGTTCCTGGTTGAAAGTTGAGATTATTCCTTTGATATTGTAGAGAGTTTAAATGGTTGATAAAATCTCTCCGCTTGATTGTCTGCCCGGTGCGGATCTTTAAAGAAACTTTTTGATAATTTTCAGGAGAGCCAATGTTATAAATGCAAGAAACCGACGAAATAATTATAGTATCTTTCCGATTGAGCAAATCCTGAATAGCCGCATGTCTTAATTTATCAATTTCTTTATTAATTTTCGCATCCTTTTCAATATAAGTATTAGTTTGGGGGATGTAAGCCTCTGGCTGGTAATAATCATAGTAAGAAACAAAATAATGGATTGCGTTATGAGGGAAAAATTCTTTGAATTCTTGATAGAGTTGAGCCGCGAGAGTTTTATTCGGTGAGATAATCAAAAGAGGTTTTTGGACGCGTTCGACCAAAGAAGCTATAGTAAAGGTTTTCCCCGACCCGGTCACTCCCAAAAGCACCTGGTTTTTTACTCCCTTTTGTAGATTTCCAGCCAACTTTTTGATTGCCTGGGGTTGGTCGCCGGTTGGTTTGAATTTTGATATTAGTTCAAATGGCATTATAATAAATTAGATTTCTAATCTTTTATTGTATGATTTCTTTCTTAGAAGGCAAAATAATTTTAAAGAGAGAGAACTTTATAATTTTGGAAGTCCAAGGAATTGGATATCAAGTTTTCCTTTCTCGAAACTCATTGCAAAGAATACCAAAAGAAGGAGAAAACATCAAACTATTCTGTTATTTAGATGTGGGAGAAAGAAGTTTAAGGCTTTATGGTTTTTTGAGTTTTGCTGAACGTGAATTCTTTGAAGTTTTGAGAAATGTCCCGGGCATTGGACCAAAAGCATCCTTGGAAATTGTCTCCTTAAAAAGCATAAGTGACTTAAAAAAAGCTATAGAAATAGGTGACGAGAAGCTTTTTACGGGTATTTCTGGCATCGGGAGCAAAAAAGCCAAGAAGATTATTTTGGAACTTTCAGGGAAGCTGAGCAAATTTCCTCAGCCGAAGGAGTCATTTGTTGAAGACGAGTCTTTCGCTACTCTTGTGCGCTTAGGATTTCAGAAAGCAAAAGTTAAGGAAGCCCTATCCCAACTTCCAAAGGATTTTGGAAGCCAGGAAGAGAGAGTTAAGCAAGCTTTAAAGATTTTAGCTAATTTTAAATGACGGTAAAAAGCTTTCTCGAAAAATTTATTCCCCGTTTTGTCTTAAATTTTTACCACTTTTCTCTTAGTTTAATTGGCGCTTTTTTTTATACTTTTCCCTCCCGGCGGATTAAAGTAATCGGCGTAACTGGAACAAGCGGCAAGACAACGGTTGTTTATTTAATAACGTCAATTTTAGAAGAAGCCGGCTATAAAGTAGCTTCTCTTTCATCGATAAATTTTAAAATTGCCGATAAAGTTTGGGAAAATAAGTTAAAAATGACAATGCCGGGCCGCTTGAAGATTCAAAGATTTTTGCGCCAATCTGTAAAATCCGGCTGTCAATACGCGGTCATTGAAGTAACCTCAGAAGGAATATTGCAATACCGCCATAGTTTCATTGATTTTGATGTAGCTATAATTACAAATTTGACGCCCGAGCACATAGAGCGGCACGGAGGGTTTATCAATTATCGCAAGGCAAAATTGAAGCTTTTCAAAGCCACCAAAGATATTCATATTTTGAATCTTGACGACGAAAATGTTAATTATTTTTTGAAAATTCCTTCCCGCCGTAAAATTCTTTATACTTTCAAAGGAAAAGCTGCAGGAATACCTTCTCAAGCTTCTTTCTTTTTTTCTGGCAAGAGAAATCTTGAAATACTTAAAGGAAAATTAAAAAAGTATTCGGCGCTGGGGTTGGAATTTCAGCTTGGAGATACAACGTTCCACTTGAAGCTCCC
>CAZLUG010000001.1:56884-77156 GCA_964562675.1 uncultured Candidatus Saccharibacteria bacterium
ACCGTAGAATGATTTGCGTTCTCGGCGCTTGCGGAGGGGGTAGAGATAAGTGGAAAAGGCCAAAACTAGGAGAAATTGCTGGCCGGTACTGCGACGAAATTATTATCACAAACGAAGACCCTTACGATGAAAGCCCGTTAGAAATTATGAAAGAAGTGGCTTCGGGTATTTTAAAGCATTTTCCAGGAAGAAAATATGAAATGATTCTGGGCAGAGAAAAGGCTATTAAAACGGCCATTAATAGCGCCAAGGCGAGAGATATTATTATAATTACCGGAAAAGGTTCTGAACCCTGGATGTGTTTGGCAAACGGGAAAAAGATTCCTTGGGATGACCGGAGAATTGTGCGGGAAGAATTTTTTCGCCGCCGAGAAAACAGTAATTTTAACTAAAAACTCGTATTTTTGGCGTTAGTTTTAACCTAGAAGAAAAACCCTTCTAAAGGGTTGACTTTTTAAGAAAGTTGAGCTATCTTAACAAAACCTCTTTTTCGGGGGATAAAGAGGCAATTTTTATGCTAACATCAAAAACAAGAGGATTTATTGTCGCATTTGTTGTTTTGGCTAGTCTTTTAGGGGGATACTCCTTAATTTTCTCTGAAGGCAAGGAAGGAGCGGCTAATTCTTCCGTTAATTTGAATGGAAACCATTTTTCTGGCCTCCAAATTATTCAAGATACCACTTTATTGCCTTCCGCTTCGCCCTCCCCAGAGATTAAGCAGAGAAATTTCAGGAAATTAAAAGTAATTGTGACAGCGTATTCCTCCTCTATTTGCGAAACTCAAGGAGATCCTTTTATCACTGCTTCGGGACATAGGGTCAGAGATGGGATTGTAGCGAACAACCTTCTGCCTTTTGGGACGAAGATTCGCCTCCCAGCCATTTTTGGAAACAAAACTTTTGTGGTAGAGGATAGAATGAACTCGACCAAGGGTGATTACCATGTTGACATTTGGTTTTCTTCAAGGAAATCCGCACTTGAATTTGGGGCCAAACTGGCCGAAATGGAAATTATTTCTGAGCCTCCCCGCCGCTCGTAGCATATTTTAAAAATTTTCTAAGTAGATTTACCATTAAAAAACCGCCTCAGAAACTTTAAGAAGCGGTATTTAATTTAAAAATGCTTTTGCCTCTGGGCTGACTATATTTTAAACACCTAACATTAAAAACTTGTTCTCTTCCGCCCGGCGGGCTCGCATTGTTATTGGTTCTTTACGAGAATTAAATTCGGGAAAAGATTATTAGAATATTTGATTTACTCATCGTTTTCCTTAAATGAACTTTTTATTAACTCGGGGGATTAAGGATTTTCTAAGAACCAATAATTTTTTTCGCCTTAATTTAGAATTGTTAGCAAAAAAGCTCTTATCGAGCTTTTTGTTTTGGCTGAAATTTTTAGTTCAAGGGATTGATATTTTTATCAATCCTTTCTGGCAGTTTTTTAAAACATTAGTGAAGCCGCTTTAAATTCTTGAAAACTTTATTACCGCTGAAAACGAAACTCATTTGCTAGTGCCGGGGGCGGGACTCGAACCCGCACGAGCAAAGCTCAGTGGATTTTAAGTCCACACTGTCTACCATTCCAGCACCCCGGCAGTTTTCCCTTAAAGGCGTCGGCGAGAATCGAACTCGCGTATAATGCTTTTGCAGAGCATTGCCTTGCCACTTGGCTACGACGCCAATCTTTTTTATTTCTTGCGAGAACCTGTATTTGGCAATTAGCCTTCTAATTTATAATTAAAACCATTATTTCTCTTTTTTCAAGCCCTCAGACTTTAAATCATCTAGAATTTTCTCAATTCGTTCAGCGGTTCTGCCAGCCGTTTCAGCCACGAATATTATTTTGGGCACTATTCTTAAGCGCACTTTTTTATCAATGAGTTTCTGAATAAAATAGATCTTTTTTTCCAGGGTTAAAAGTACTGAAGATAATTTATTGTCTGGCAAAGCAGAGATAAAAACTTTTGCCTCGGAAAGGTCGCTATTAACTTCGACTCTCGTTAAGGTCATCAGTGCTCCGGAGGGAAACTCAACTTCTCTGAGAATTATTTTCCCTATTTCCCGTTTGAAAAGCTCGTTTATTTTTTTAATTCTTCTTTCACTAGTCATTCTCTTAATTATTTTTACAGCCCCCCGCTCGTTTTTTCCATTTTATATACGTTAATTATATCACCTTCTTCTATAATTATCGGACTCGAAAATAGCATTCCGCATTCATCTCCCTTAGAAACGCTTCGGATATTTTTCTTTTTTTCTTGAAGATTAAGGATTTTCCCTTCGCCAATTTTTTCTTCATTTCTTATTATCTCACAATCCCGGCCATTTTCTACTACCCCCGCTATAACTCTCCCGCCAATAATTTGGCGATTTTTGTTCTTTTCTATTTTGAAAACCGCTAAAATTTTAACTTTTCCTAAGTCAACTTTTATCGATTGCGGTTTTAACCGTTTTTCCATAGATTCTCTGACGGCTTGGATAAATTCATATATTACCTGATAAATTTTTGGAAGTGTTTCCCGTGGGCGAAGAAGATTTTTTATCTCTGGCGCGACTTTTACTTTAAAACCAAATATTTCGGCTTTGGCCGATCTTGCTAATTTAATATCAGTCGCTTGAATATTTCCAATAGTTCCTTTGATAATTTTTAAACCAATTTTCTCTTGAGGAATCTCTTTCAGCGATTCTTGAATTGCTTCTAAAGACCCTAAAGTATCTGTTTTAATAATGATATTTAAAATCCTTCTTTCGTCCGAATCGGGTTTGCTTGATAGGGAGATTTGAGATTTATGTCCCGATTTTTCTTGGTATCGTTGCATCTCACTGATTGCTTCTTTTCTGCTTTGAAAAACTTTAAAACGTTCGCCAACTTGAGGAGACTTTTCAAAACCCAAAAGAATTGCTGGTTGAGATGGCAAAACTTCAGCCAGAGGTTTCCCTTGAAAATCTTCCAGGTTTTTGATCTTTCCTAAAGCTGAAGGAGTGGCAATAATTTCTCCTCGTTTTAAAACACCTTTTTTGGGAATTAAAGTAGCCATTGGCCCTCTTTTTTCATCCAAGAAAGACTCAATTATCACACCCTCAGCTGGTTTTGAGGTGTCTGTTTTGAGGTTTTCCATTTCCGCGACCAACAGAATAATGTCAAGAAGGTCTTTCACTCCTTCGCCGGTTTTAGCGGAAACATTCTGCGAGGGGATTTTTCCTCCTTTGGACTCAACGAGAACGCCATAAGCCGCTAAATCTTCCTTTGTTTTTTCTGGATTAGCTTGGGGCTTATCAATTTTATTTAAAGCAACAATCATAGAAATACCCGCCTGTTTTACCGCCGCTATCGCTTCTTTAGTTTGAGCTTTTACCCCCTCGGTTGCCGCAATCACCAAAACAGCGATATCAGCTACTTTGGCTCCGCGGGATCGCATTGCCGAAAAAGCTTCGTGCCCCGGAGTGTCAATAAAAGTAATTTTTTTATCTTTATAAGAAACTTCATAAACGCCAATACGTTGAGTTATTCCTCCGGATTCTCTTTTGGTGATAGATAAATCTTTTCGGATAATTTCTAATAAACTTGATTTCCCGTGGTCAATGTGTCCAACCATAACTACGACGGGTGGCCTTTCTGTTAAATTTTCTTTATTTTTTTCCATATTGTTTTTTAATCATTTATCTGCCACAGAAAAAATTATCTTCAAATTTTTACTCAACAGCTTTTAGAATCTTAACCCACTATTGACCTTATTTCAACCCTCTTTTACAAGAAAACAGAGAACCTAGGTCTCCGTTAGTAGATTTGGATCGTTGCAATATCTTTTTGAATCTTTAAAAATTGCCGAAAATCATAGTGCTGGAATGCAAAACGCCGCCATCAAGGCATACTTTCCTAAGTACTGGCCAAAAGCTGAAAAACGATAACGGGCGGAGGGTGTAGGATTCGAACCTACAAGGGATTTCTCCCACGGCATTTCGAGTGCCGCGCATTGCCAATTCTGCCAACCCTCCTTTTTATAATATGAATGGTAGTAATTTCAGAAGAATTTTGCAAGAGGCTAAAAACAAAAAACAACTTGTTTATCAAGTTGTTTTTTTGTTTGTAAATTTTTCAAAAATCTTTTATCACTTTCTTAATATTTAAATTATTGCGTCTAACGTTTAGTATATGCGATGTTTTGCGGAACGTAGTGGAGCAAAATATGGGAAAGCGACGGCAGGAGTGAATTTCATTTTTCAAAATTCCTTTTCTCACTATTAAATCAATTTCAAATCTTTGTCTTCTATTATCGTTTTAAGTTTCAGCAATTTATTTACCGATTCAGGTATATTCTTTATTTTCGGCTCAAATTGTTCTAAATCTGCTATATTGACCCATTGATATTCCGAATATTCTTCATTTAACTTAATATCTCCTCCAGCATGAATAGCTAAATAATGCGGTAAAATCATATAGTCACCGCTTTTCTTTTTGAAAATCAAATTATTAGAAAATTTTGTATATATTTTAACTTTAAAATTTTCGCCAACTTCCTCGTTTTTTTCTCTCTGCATTGATGTGATAATATTTTTATCTGTTGTTTCCATCTTTCCCCCAATAAAAGAATACACGCCATCATAATCTGCTTCATTCTTTCTCTTGCAAAGTAAAACTTTTGTAAAGTCATGTGAAAAAACAACTATTTTTTGACAGTATTGAAAATAATATTTATTTTTGTTATTCATAATTCATTTGCTTAATATTTAAAATTTATTTACTCAATTTGGTGGGTTGATGATTCCTTGATTTATCTCTATACATTGTAATTCCTTTTAGATTTAACTCAATAGATCGTCTGATAATTTCCTTTATTTCAGCAATAGAAACATTTTCTGGAAGATTAACAGTTTTAGATATGGATTCGCCTGTAAATTTTTGTATTGAACTCACCATTAATAATTGGTCTTCCGGAGATATATCTAACATCTCTTGAAAATATGGTTCTATTGATTGTGAAGCACCTATTATCAAACTAGACCTTCCGGTTGGTGGCAATGCCAAATTAAAGCAAATTAAAAAGAGAGTCCCGTCTCACAGTATACTAATAAAACGGATGAAGTTTTAGAAAGTTGCATTGATTAATTTTAATCTAGTTTGTCGAATCATAATTTTAAGCAAACAGCCTATTTACGTTATTCGAATAGAGAGGGGATTTTACTTCCCCGCAGACCAGAAAAAAGATATAGCCTTTCTAGAAAGAATCTCTAGAAGAAAATTTTTGCCGGCCAATAAACTGAATTTCACTAGGGATAAAAAATCAATAATTATTTTTTTTCAAAGAGGTAAAACATCAAACAAAATGCCATCTTTTGGATGGTAATTGTTTTGACTGTGGACCCAGCGGGATTTGAACCCGCGACCTTCT
Source organism: uncultured Candidatus Saccharibacteria bacterium (assembly GCA_964562675.1). Lineage (GTDB taxonomy): Bacteria > Patescibacteriota > Minisyncoccia > Minisyncoccales > CG1-02-41-26 > CAZLUG01. The sequence continues at coordinate 62,271 of CAZLUG010000001.1, forward strand.
CTATGCCATAGAGACACTCTGCCAACTGAGCTATGGGCCCCCCTTAATAATAATTTAAATGCCCCTGAGGGGAGTCGAACCTCTATCTAAGGCTTAGGAGTCCTTTGTTCTAATCCATTGAACTACAGGGGCAAGCAACGAAGATTTCAATTAAAAACTTCCCTTGCTTAGCTAGGTCTTGGGTGGCTAACCGGACTCGAACCGGCTCTGAGAGTTCCACAAACTCTAGTGCTGCCATTACACCATAGCCACCATTTTACCCATCACTGCTTATCTATATTGCTATTTTTATTTTTAGCTTCGCGCTTTGTGTTAGACTAAATTTCTCTCGAAAGGTGTTATGAACAAAGAGAAAACTGACTACCCTGTCTCCCCAGTAGGAATCGAACCTACATAACCAGCTTAGAAGGCTGGTGTTCTATCCGTTGAACTATGGGGAGGAAAAAAGATGACGGCAATCACCTAAGCCGCTGATTCTTAGATTTATTTTAATAAACAACTCGGGATTTTATTAAAGCAAGTTGGATAACAATTAAAAGAGCGGGTGAGCGGAGTTGGACCGCCCTTTCTGCCTTGGCAAGGCAGTGTAATAACCACTATACGACACCCGCAAGGATGTTTCGTTTTGTGCCGGAGAGTGGAATCGAACCACTATCTACGGTTTTTCAGACCGCCGCCGTGACCGCCTTGGCTACCCCGGCATATTTAAAAATCTTATGCTTTATTTGGGCGAGAGAGGGGTCGAACCTCTGACCTCTTCTGTGTAAAAGAAGCACTCTAGCCACTGAGCTACTCGCCCGGCTTCCTCTTATTGGTGCCCAGAGAGGGACTCGAACCCTCACGCCAAAATGGCACGGCACCTCAAGCCGCTGCGTTTACCAATTACGCCACCTGGGCAGATTTTTGCTTCACTTCTTTTTGCTTCACTTCTTTTCTCTTTATCCGGGCTTTTTTACCGGTGAGATTCCGGAGATAATAAAGTTTTGCCCTTCTTACTTTTCCTTTTTTCATTACTTCAATTTTCTCAATAGTTGGAGAATGCAATGGGAAAATTTTTTCTACCCACACTCCGTCTACCAATCTCCGTACCGTAAAAGTTGCCGAAGATCCTTTCCCGTGTTTTTTGGCAATGACTACTCCTTCAAAAGCTTGGCTTTTCACTTTATTCTGGTCCTTGAATTTTTGAGAAACCTTTACGGTATCGCCAGCTTTAAAATTAGGTAAGTCTTTTTTGAGCTGAAGATTTGAAAAATTGTCAATTTTTGTTATCATATTATTATTCAAATTAATTGGTTTTTATTATATAAGTTTTGAAAATTGAATCAAGTTTGTCGGAGTGGCGGAATTGGCAGACGCGCTGGGTTTAGGACCCAGTCCTGAAAAGGGTGAGAGTTCGAGTCTCTCCTCCGACACCTTTATTTAACTTCCTTGTTTTCAAGGTCTTTTTCTCTTATCTTTGGTGGGCACTGAGGGAGTTGGACCCCCGACCTTCTCGATGTCAACGAGACGCGCTAACCACTGCGCCAAGTGCCCCTTGAAAGCCAAGCTTTCTCTAAGGTAAATTGGGCAAGGGAGGATTCGAACCTCCGACTTCTACTTTATAAGAGTAGCGTTCTAACCCCTGAACTACTTGCCCTCACTTGGCTTAATGTTTGGTTTATGATTTTCGTTTTTTATTCCCACTAAACGTTCAAATTCTTCTTTTTCGATAGACTCTTTTTTAATAAGAATTTTTGCTATTTTGTCCAGCAATTTTTTCTTTTTAGTCAATATCTCTGTAGCTTTTCTTTGTCCTTCTTCAATAAATCTTTCTATTTCGTTATCAATCTGGGCGGCTACTTTTTCGGAGTAGTTTCTTCTTTCATAAGTTTTTTTCAAATAACTGAAACCTTCTTTTTCTCCAAAAACGATTGGCCCCAACCTTGACATACCATACTCTTGAACTAATTTTCTTGCAATATCAGTTGCCTTTTTTAGGTCATTCCCCGCACCGGTGGATATTTCTTTAAACTCTAATTTTTCCGCGCAGTATCCTCCTAAAAGCACGGCTATCTCCGCTAAAAATTCTGACTTTGTTTTAATTCTTTTTTCGGTTTTCGGCTGAGAAAGAGTGTAACCGGCAGCCATTCCCCTAGAAACTATAGATATTTTCCTTACGGCTTCCGCGTTAGGCATAAAAGTGGCTACGAGAGCATGGCCAGATTCATGGTAAGCAGTGATAATTTTTCCTTTTTCAGAAAGGAGGTGGCTTTTTCTTTCCGGGCCTAAAAGGACCTTTTCAATTGACCGTAAAAATTCATTTTGACCTATTTGGCTTTTTTTCATTTTGGCCGCTAAAATAGCGGCTTCATTGGCTAAATTTGCCAAATCGGCGCCGGAGAAACCCGAAGTTCGTTCCGCAATTTCACGAAAATTTACATTTGGACTGATAGGTTTATCACGAGAATGAATTTTCAAAATAGCTTCTCTCCCCTTAATGTCTGGTAAATCAAAGACGATAATTCTGTCAAATCTCCCTGGCCTCAAAAGGGCTCGGTCAAGAGCTTCGGGGGCATTTGTAGCTCCTATAACAATAACATTAGTATCTCTTTCAAATCCATCCATCTCCACTAAGATTTGATTAAGAGTTTGCTCTCTTTCTTCGTGTCCTCCACCAATCCCGACAGACCTAGCTTTGCCAATTGCATCTAATTCGTCAATAAAAACAATTGAAGGAGCAGATTTCTTTGCTAGTTCAAAAAGTGATCTTACTCTTGCTGCTCCCACTCCCACAAAAAGCTCTACGAACTCAGACCCGGAAATTGAAAAGAATGGGACTTTTGCCTCATTAGCTACCGCCCGGGCAATTAATGTTTTGCCTGTGCCCGTTGACCCGATAAGCAAGACGCCTCGAGGAATACGCGCCCCCATTTTTAAAAATTTTTTGGAGTTTTTCAAAAAATCTACCACTTCTTTCATTTCTTCCTTTACTTCTTCTAAGTCAGCCACATCTTTAAATGTTACTTTTTCTCCAGGTGTTTTCCCGCTTCCAAATAATTTTGCCGGAGCTTTTAAAAAACTGAAGGCTTGCCCCGCTCCTCCTTTCCCTTGCTTAAATATCATTGAGAAAAACCAGATAAAAATTATTAAAGGCAGTAAAAGGCTGAGAAGAGGAATAAGCCAGTCGCCTAGTGAAGTAGGGGATTTTTTAATTTCTATTTGGAGATTTGCTAATGTATCCTTTTTTACCCCGAAATTTATAAGAGATTGGCTAAGAGACACATTAGTTCCTTTTCTTGAAACAGCTTTTTGGCCGGATTTATAAGAGATATTAATTTCGTTGCCTAAAACTGTAATTTTTTGAATTTTCCCTTCGCTAACTTCCCGAGCTACCTGGCTTAAAGGAATATTTTTTGGTTTTTGTTTTGTTTGGAAAACATCAGTTGTAAAAGCGAAAACCGACGAGAGAATCAAAAAAATTAAGATCACCGCAAGAAAGTTTTTAAATAATTTCTTCATAAACCCTTAAAAGAAAGGAATACTCTGTTACCAGAGATGGCGAGTATTTTTGCTTTCTTTTTCTCTCCGACTTTTAAATTCTCTGTTGGCAGCTTACTTTTTGTTCCTTTTTGGGGAATTTCTGAAGCATGGACTAATCCCTCTAAGTTTTCTTTGCCAAATTTTAAAAATACGCCGAAAGCTGTAATACCTGTAATCTCACCCTCAACTACTTCGCCAACCTTGTAATTTGTAAGATTTTTTGTTGTAGAATCTTCGTGATTTATCTTCTCCGAAAGGATAAGCTTATCATTTTCCTGGCTGAGATTTGAAATTTTCACCTTAAAAGTTTCCCCAATAAACTTTTGGAGTGCTTTCAGTATTTTTAGAGGATCCCATTTCTCAACTTTTGGATAGTGTTCCGGCGCTAGTTGCGAAGCTGGTAAGAAAGCCGGGATACCCATTATTCTTGTTAAAAGTCCGCCCTTATTTGCTCCCATTATCTTGACTTCCAAAATTTCCTCCCTCTCCTTTTGGTCTTTCAGTTTATTCCAATTTAATTTTAGAGAAGCATCTTTTACCGAAAGCTCTCTATAGCCGTCATCAGTTTCTAAACCAATCACTTTAGCGGAAATTTTATTTCCATTTTTCAAGTCTTTCATTAAATTCCTTGCTTCTTTTAATTCTCTTCCATAAATTACACCGACTCCTATTGCGCCAAGGTCAACAAAAACAGAGTTTTTTTCTCTGCCAACTACTGTTCCTTCAACGATTTCTCCAACTCGCGGAGGGCAAAGCAGCTCTTCTTTAATTTTTTTTGCATTTTTCATAATTTTCTTAAATATATACTTTTAGAGTATACATAAAAAATTGCTTTAAATCAATACTTTAACTTAGCTTATTCATAAAAGCGTAGAAGGGTTATGGAGAAATCTAAGCCTTGGCTTTACCCTTATTTTATCCTTATTTTAGAATAAGACAGTGTAGGCAGCAATATATGAAAGTAATATATATAGCCGGTCGGCGGTTGCCCAAGGCGAAAAATTGTGATAAACTAAAAGCGTAAAACCGCAACAGGTGATTATATATCAATATTGTGGTGATTATACATAAATGTTGTTTTGTCGTTTTTAAAATTTTATGACTATTAATTGGCACGGCCAATCTTTTTTTGAAATTTTAGCGAAGACGCAAAACCAAGCAGAAGTTAAGATAGCCATTGATCCTTTTGGCAAGTCTCTTGGTTTGCGCATCCCAAAACTATCTTCCGACATTCTTCTTATTTCTCAGATATTTCCCGCTGGCTCAACACTCCCAGAGAATATTTTAGGGGATCCTTTTTTAATTGACGGTCCGGGAGAGTACGAAGTTAAAGGAATTTTTGTCAGAGGCATCCAAAGCGTTTTAAATAAATCTCCAGAAAAAAGCCAGAGATTAATGACTTTGTTTACCCTAGAAGGAGAGGGCATTAAACTTTGCCATTTACCGGAGTTTAGTCAAAAAGAACTTACCGCTGAACAGCTGGAAATGATTGGAGATATTGATGTTTTAACGGTACCGGTTGGAGATGTTGACACCCTGGATGCAAAAGAAGCCTTTAGTATTATTTCTCAAATTGAACCGAAAATAGTTATTCCGACGAACTATGCTCTTCCCCAGCTGAAATCCGACTTAGACCCCCTTGATAAATTTTTAAAAGTTATGGGAGTGGATCACCCGGAACCGCTGAAAAAACTTAAATTAAAAGCAAGTAATTTGCCAAAAGAAGAAACGACGGTCGTTGTACTTCAGCCTTGATTAAATGAAGAGCAATGAGTTCTCTCCAAAATAAAATTATTTTAGTTTTGGTAATGGCTTTAGCTCTTGGAGGAACGGGTTTTTTCCTCGTCAAAGATTTTTATTATCATAAAAAGCTTCTTGACCAAACAAAAATCTCAGACGAACTCGGAATTCCTAAATTAAAAAAGCTCTACCAAAATGATTTTCCCAAAAAGTATAGCCAGGACTTAAAAAATAAGGAAAAAAATTTAAATAAATCTCTTGAATTGCTAGATCGCTTACAATCAACAACGACTGCCACAAATACCTTAAGCACTTCTGTCGAGGAGACCTTAAATCAACTGGAGCGAAACCTAAAATCCTCATCAACGACGAGCACTTATAATATCAAATAGGTAAAGTAAATTTTATGGCCAGCAATAAAACAAAAAATAAATTACCCGAAGACCAAGGAAAAGAAATTGGTTACGTTAAACCACGGGAGATAACAACGGAAATGCAGGAATGTTATCTGGATTATGCAATGTCGGTGATTGTTTCCCGCGCTTTGCCTGATGTCAGAGATGGTTTAAAACCCGTTCATCGGCGTATTTTATACGCGATGTACGAAGATGGTTTGCGCCATACGGCTAAATTTAGGAAATCAGCTACCGTTGTAGGGTCCACGCTGGGTCGCTACCACCCTCATGGGGATATGGCAGTCTATGATGCTTTGGTAAGAATGGCTCAGGATTTTTCTTTAAGATACCCGTTGATTAAGAGCCAGGGAAATTTTGGGTCAATTGATGGAGACGGGCCGGCTGCTCCCCGCTATACGGAATGTCGATTATCAGCGATTGGGGAAGAAATGCTTAGAGATATCGAAAAGGATACTGTTGATTTTCAGCCAAATTATGACAGTACCAGGAAAGAACCAGTTGTTTTGCCCTCCCCGATGCCCCAGCTTTTGTTAAATGGATCTTTAGGTATTGCCGTGGGGATGGCCACAAACATTCCTCCCCACAATCTTGAAGAAACTCTCCAGGCAGTCATTTATTTAATTGATCATCAAGGGGTTACGACGGAGGAGATTTTTAACTTGAATCTTATGCAAGGGCCCGACTTCCCGACGGGAGGAATAATTTATGGGAAAAAAGACATAATTTCTGCTTATTCCCAAGGGAAAGGTCCAATTTTGATGAGAGGCCGAGCAAAGATAGAAGAGACACAAAAGAAAAACTCCCGCATCATTATTACCGAGATACCTTATCAAGTTCAAAAATCATCTTTAGTTCAGCAAATTGCCAAATTAGTTGAAGAGAAACGAGTGGAAGGCATTAGGAATATTCGTGACGAATCAGACAGAACAGGAATGAGGATTGTTATCGACCTTAAAAAAGAAGCTTTTCCTAAAAAGGTTCTCAATGCCCTTTATAAATATACCGACCTCCAAAAAATATTTTATCTAAATATGCTGGCTTTAACTGAAGGGTTGCAGCCGAAAGTTTTATCATTGGTTGATGTTCTAAATTTATATTTAAGCCACAAAAAAGAAGTAGTGTTAAGAAGAACAAGATTTGAATTAGAAAAAGCACGGCAAAGAGGTCACATTTTAGAAGGGCTAATGATTGCTTTAAAAAATATTGATGAGGTTATTAAAACTATTAAGAAATCAGAAAATCGAAACGCCGCGCAGAATAATCTACAAAAGAAATTTAAACTAACTGAAATCCAGGCAAATGCTATTTTGGAAATGAAGCTTCAAAGCTTGGCAAAGTTGGAAAGAGAAAAGATAGAAAAAGAGCTTGCCGAAATAAGAGCAAAAATAAGAGAACTTAATTTAATCTTGAAGAATCCCCACAAAGTTAAAGAAGTGATGAAAAAAGAATTAGAGGAAATGAGAAACAAATATGGGGATAAACGAAGAACGAAAGTTGTCTCTGCCAAACCAGGTGAGATAGCCGAAGAAGATTTAATTCCAAAAGAGGAAACAACTATTACTTTGACAAAAGGAGGGTTTATCAAAAGATTGAAGCCCTCAACTTATAAAGTTCAGCAGCGAGGGGGGAAGGGTGTTATCGGCATCGAAATTACCAGCGATGATTACGTTGATAAATTTGTGGTAGCGCATACTTTAAATAAACTACTTTTCTTTACTGACTCCGGAAAAGTTTTCCAATGTTTTGTGTGGGAAATTCCAGAGATGGGAAGAGTGTCTCGCGGCCGCGGTCTGCTTAATTTTTTGGAAATATCTCCGCACGAGAAGGTTTTAGATATTATCCCTTACAGTAAAGACGAAAAAGAAATTGCCGGAAAATATTTAGTAATTGTCACAAAAAATGGTATAATCAAGAAAACAGATTTAGCCAGTTTCAAAAATGTTCGTCGGACTGGATTGATAGCGATAAAACTTCAGAAAGGAGACTTGTTATGTTCAGTGAGAATTATCAAGAAAGACGACGAAGTTATCTTAATTACGAAAAAGGGCAAAGCTATCAGATTTCCCGGGAAAGATATTAGAGCGATGGGTCGGGGAGCGGCTGGCGTGAAAGGTATAAAATTGACAAAAGGAGATGAAGTTATTGCTATGGATGTCATTAAGAGGTCTTCGGATACTTCTTCTCGAGTTTCTGGCCAAAAGAAATATTTATTGGTTGTCACCGAAAATGGTTACGGTAAAAGAACGAAAGTTCAAGCTTATAGGCTTCAAGGCAGGGGTGGCTCTGGCATTAAAACAGCAAACATTAATCCAAAGACCGGCAATATAGTTTTTTCAAAGATTATTGTTGATGAAGACAAGGATTTAGTGGTTATTTCCCAAAAGGGGCAGGTTATTCGTACTCCCCTTAAATCCATTTCAATCATTGGTCGGGCAGCTTCTGGAGTGCGGGTAATGAAATTGCGGAAAGGAGATAAAGTAGCCTCAGCAATATGTTTGTAATCTGCTATTTCTTATCGCATAATATTAATATATCAGCAGAGAAATCACTAGAGAGATAGAAATCAATAATCGAAGTAATATCATATATTAATTGATTTCAGAGGAAAGAATAGGATTTTATGTCAGAATTTCTTAACCCAAATGACATTTTAGACCAATTACCGCTGAAAAAAGATATGGTGGCGGCTGATTTTGGTTGCGGAGCGGGAGGTTGGGCAATTCCTTTGGCTAAAAGGCTCGAAGAAGGGAAAGTTTACGCTATTGATATCCAGGCAGAGCCTTTGTCTGCTCTCGAAAGTAAAGCCCGCCTTAATAATCTCAGTAATATCGTTGTTACTCAGTCAAATGTTGAAAACCCTCAAGGATCGAGAATACCCGCGAAAAGTTGTGATTTGGTTTTAATGACTAATCTTTTATTCCAGTCAGAAAATAAAGAGGGGATTTTTAAAGAAGCCGAGAGAGTTTTGAAGCAAAACGGTAGAATTTTAGTAGTTGACTGGTTACCAGGCACCGCTCTAGGCCCTGTTAATAGTCGGGTTGCTCCTTCGACCATTAAAGAACTTGCCCAAAAATACGGATTTCACGTAGAAACAGAGGCAAAAGCAGGGACTTTTCATTACCTGCTTGTCTTTTCAAAAGTTTAAGGTTATTGATGTTTTTATGAAATTAAGATTGCTAAAATTACCAAGATTTACCACGGCTTTGCTTCTTCCTTTATTTTTTCTTCCCTTTTTCTGCTCCGCCGATGTTACCATAGATAATCCCATCAATGCTACCAGCATTCAAGCCATTATTAGCAATGTGGCAGATTTCGCGTTTTTAATGGGAGTAATTATAGCGCCGATAATGATAGTGATTGCGGGTTTTTATTTTATCACTGCGATGGGCGAACCCGCAAAGATTCAAAAAGCCAGACAGTTTCTTACCTGGACAATTGTTGGATTAGTGATTATACTGTTAAGTAAAGGGATTGTTGTATTGATAGTAAACATTTTGGGAGCAAAAAAAGCATAAAAGGTCGAATACTATAAAATTCATTAACCATCAAAATGAAAAAATTTTTATTAAGCCTGGCAGCTATTTCTGTTTTGTCACTGCCGTTAATAGGCTTAGCGGCAAGTGCTACAGTTTCGCCTGTGATGATTACTACTACTGACCAGCTAACGAATTTAATAAACAATATTGGCACTTGGATTTTTGGCATTGTCATTGCCATTGCCATTATCTTTTTTGTTCTAGCCGGTTTTTATTTTATTACGGCTCAAGGCGACCCAGCCAAAGTTGGAAAAGCAAGAGAAATGATAACTTACGCTATTGTTGGTGTGGTGGTGGCAATCTTAGCAAAAGGCATTCCTTTACTCTTGGCAAATATTCTTAAATCCAACAAGTAGTTTTCATCTTCCGAGAGTTAAAAGCCAGCTTTTCCAAGCTGGCTTTTAATTGAGGCTCTGGAAACAAGATTAAAATTTAGGTTTTGCCCTGTTTTAATCTTCGTCTTTAACTTTAATTTTCCGCGTGCGGATTTTTTGGATGAGAGGTATTCTAATAGTTAAAATGCAATCTTTAAAATCAGCGCTTGCCCGGGCGATATCTGCTTCTTGAGGCAGGCTAATTTCCCGAGAAAATTTTCCCCAGTAGCATTCTTTAGATAAATATTCGTTTTCCCCTACTTTTTCAGGTTCTTTGCGCTCGCCTTTGATAATAAGCATGCGGTTTTCTATCCGGACATCAATTTCAGAAACATCAATGCCCGCAATCGGTATTCGCACCACTAAATCGGAGGCTGTTTGATACACATCAGCCACTAGTTTCCCTTCTGCTTTAACCCACTCAATATCTTCTTTCTTGGTATTTTCAGTACCTTCTTTATATTTATTTTTTCCTCGTTCTTGGTTATTATTCATTACGGTTATTTTAAAATTTTTAGTCTTGCTTGTTATTTCTCTTTGTTGATTTAGTTTTTTCGAAAAATCCATAATTTTTAGATTAAAGTAATAATTACAACCACTAAAATTTCCCGAATGTCAGACGTTGCAAAGGCCTTTCATTTTCTTTAGTTTAGCAAAAGCTAAGATTACAAAAATCGTAAGCAAGACCAATATCGTAACGGGTAAAACCATTTTTCTTGCCCATGGCATATTCATTATAGATAAATTATAGAGGCCGTGTAAAGTCACTGCTATAGTCAACCCAAATAAAAATATTCTTTTTCGTTTCTTTTGCTCTAAAAAAGAAATCGCTAAGAAGTAACCAAAAATGCCAGCGCAGAGAGCATGAAGAAAAGTTGCAGTTAAAAATCGCAAAGCAAGAACTTCAGTAATCTGCATAGCGCTGATAATTGGATAATAGCTAGCCACTAAGATAATATTTTCTGAAGCGGCAAATCCCAAACCGGCAATAATCATATAGAGCATTACATCTACTGGCTCGTCTAATTCCGCATTCTTTAAAACCTCTAATTTTACCACTAAGTACTTTAAATATTCTTCTATTAAAGCTCCACCAATGAAAATTTGGATGATGTTTGCTATGCCAAAAGGAAGCGTCTTTAAGGGCAAGATTATTTTTTGGGCGCCCCATTCTAAAAAGATAGCAATGACAGCGACCAACATTCCGTAAAGAAAAACTTTAATGATTTCCCAATTGGATTCAGGATGAGCGTCTTCTCTCAAAAAGAAAAGCAGCCATACAAAACTTGGCAGAAATCCCAGAAGATAAAATAAATAAGTCATTATAAATATAAATCAGAGCAATGAATCAATTGACTTTTGGCCACTTCTCGGCCATCAAGCATTTCTTTTTATTTTTGATTGCCATCTTTTGATAAATTTCCTCAGTAATAAACGGTATAAACGGGTGAAGCAGCTTAAGGGCATCCAAAGAAACCTTTAAGAGCACATTCAAAGTTTGTATTCTCTTTTCCGGATTTCTTAGTTGCTTTTTTGAGGCCTCTAAATATTTATCGCAGAAATTATGCCAGAAAAATTGGTATAGTTTTTGGGCCGCTTGATGAAATTGGAAATTATCCAAAGCCTTATCTACGGAATTTTTTGTTTTCTCAAGGTTTTTAAGAATTGTCTTATCTGGCTGGGTGATCCCTTTTGTTTTTTGATTGAGCCGGTCTAATTTTTTTGTATCCGCCGTTGGGGGATTTTGCATTAAAATAAATCGGAAAGCGTTCCATATTTTATTTGCAAATTTCTTTTGCCCTATTATTTTCTCTTCCGAAATAACTATATCCCTGCCTGGTCCGGTGCCAAAAACTAAAGCCATTCTCAAAGCGTCCGCTCCATATAATTGGATAATGCCCAAAGGGTCAATAACATTCCCCTTAGACTTGGACATTTTTTTGCGGTCTTTGTCTCGCACTAAGCCATGGAGGTAAACATATCGAAAAGGCGCTTTGCCGGTAATGTGTATTCCAAGCATTACCATTCTTGCCACCCAGAAAAACAAAATATCCCAGCCAGTTTCCATTAAGCTGGTAGGATAAAAATAATCGAATTCATCCGTGGTTTCTTGAAGAGTTTTCATCTTTCTTTTTCTTTGTTTTAATTTGCCCAAAGAAAGCAGGGTAGCAAATGGCCATTGCCCCGAAGAAAACCAGGTATCAAAAGTATCGGTTTCTGGTATGAGTTTATCACAATCCTTCGGCATTTTTGGTTTTTTGTCCGAAATAATTATATGTTTTGTCTCGCTGCCCCTTTTGCCATACCAGATAGGAATTCTAATGCCCCAGACGATTTGCCGGGAAATATTCCAGTCTTTAATATTTTTCAACCAATGGAAGTAAATCTTTTTGTAATAACCCGGGATGAATTTTATTTTTCCTTCTTTGACTGCTTTAATAGCCGGCTGAGCTAGGGGAGTTGTTTTTAAAAACCATTGTTTTGAAACCAAAGGCTCAATGGGTGTTTTACATTTATAGCATATGCTGACTTGGTGTTGGTAATCCTCCACCTTAGCAATGGCTTTTTCTTTTTCTAAATCGGCTACAATTTTTGTTCGGCATTCCAAAGTTGTTAGACCTTGATAAGCTTTAGGAATATCGCCTGTCATTCGAGCACTCTTATCAATAACGTTCAACACCTTAAGCTTGTGGTCTTTACCAATTTCAAAATCAAGAGGGTCGTGGGCTGGTGTAATTTTTACCGCTCCCGTTCCGAATTTCAGGTCAACTCTTTTATCAGCAATGATGGGGATTAAGCGATTTATTAAAGGGATAATAGCTTGTTGCCCGATGAGGCTTTTGTATCTTTTATCTTTTGAGTTGACTGCTATGGCCATATCACCCAGCATAGTTTCTGGCCTTGTTGTAGCAACGGTAATATAGTTTTGATGGATATTTTTGTTTGCCGTTTTTTGTTTTTTGATTTTGTATCTAATATACCAGAGATTTCCCTTAACGCTTTTGTGGTTAACTTCTAAATCAGAAAGCGCTGTCCCATGATACGGGCACCAGTTTATAACTCTTTCGCCGCGGTAAATCAATCCTTCTTTATAAAGACTCTCAAATGTTTGGTAAACAATCTTGATGATATCTTTGTCTAGAGTGAATTTCTCCTTTGACCAGTCGCAAGAAGCCCCTAATTTTTTTAGTTGTTCCCTAACTGTTTTTCTGTTTTTCTGGGTGAAAGCAAGTATCATTTTATACAGTTCTTGGGAGGAATACTGGAATCTTGTTTTCCCTTGTTTTTCTAAGACTTTTTCAAAAACAACTTGTGTCTCGAAACCGGCATGGTCAACGCCGGGGAGCCATAAAACTTCCTTTCCTTTCATTCTTTGGTAGCGGATAGCGATATCTTGAATGGTCACAAAAACAGCATGGCCTATATGCAAGGGTCCGTTGGCATTAACAGGAGGCATCATCACAGAAAAAGGCTTTTTCTTTTTCGAGGGCTTTGCTTCAAGTAATCCAGATTCTTCCCAGAGTTTGTAGATCCTATTTTCTACTTCCTGGGGGTTGTAATGTTTTGGCAATTCCATATTTTATGAAGTCTTATTATATAAGTAGTAGGTTTAATTGGTTTAAGGTTTTGTTTCTCCGATTCTAAGATTCGCCCTTGCTTTGATTGTCTGCCATTCTTGAAATTCCTTTTTTGATTTTAACAGATTAAAATACCCCGTTGCTCCTACCATTGCTCCATTGTCAGTGCAAAGTTTTTTTGCCGGACTGAAAAAATTGATTTTCGGATCTAGCTTTTTCAATTTATACAAAAGCCTCTTCTGGAGCTCATTGTTTGCTGTCACTCCTCCGCCCAGCATTACACTTTTCGCTTGGTAAGCCGCCACGGCCCGTAAAGTCTTTTTTATTAATACATCTATAATAGCTTCTTGGATTTCTTTTGCCATTAATTCTTTGTAGAGTTTACTAGCCTTTTGGTTTTTACTTGCTTTTTGGAAAGCATATAAGACGGCTGTTTTTAAACCTGAGAAGCTAAAATCATAGTCTTTTGAATACATCATCGGTCTTGGTAATTTAAATAACAATTGGCGATGGTTATTTCCTCCTTTTGAAAGTTTTTCTGCCACTGCGGCGATGGCTGGACCGCCCGGATAGGGGAATCCCAAAATCCTTGCTGTTTTATCAAAACATTCTCCGGCTGCATCATCTCTTGTTTCTCCAATTATCTGGTAATTTCCTATTTTTCTCATGAGAATAAGCTGGGTATGTCCACCTGAAACCACTAAGCAAATGGCGGGGAACAGCGCCGAAGTTTTCTGACTCTGGATTTTTGCCGAGGAAAGCCAGTTAGCTAAAATGTGCGCTTCAATGTGGTTAACTGAGACCAAAGGAAGATGCCAATACCAACTGAGGGCTTTGGCAAAGTTCACGCCCACCCATAAGCAAGGTTCCAATCCTGGCCCGACGGTGACAGCTAAAGCATTTATTTTTGGTTTTTGGTATTTTTCTAAGAAATTTTCCAATATTGGTCGGAGAATATCCTCTCTGTTTAAAATTTTATCAAAGGATTTATTTTTTTTCTTTTCCCGGCCATCTCTTTTTTGGAGCAAATTTGCTTTGCTGAGAGCTTTTTGCAAAACTGGCACCAAGTTTTTTTGATGCTCCCGTTTTGCTAAGCTTGGATAAACACCTCCATATTTTTGGTGAAGCTTTTCTTGGGAGGAGATAATGTTAGAGAGAATTTCAAGGTTTATTTGCCCTTTTTTGTTTTTTTGGCTCTTTTGCCCTTTTGATTTAATAACTGCTATAGAAGTGTCGTCGCATGAAGTATCAATACCAAGAATAAGCATATAATAATTAGTTAGTTTGGCGAGTGTAATTTTTTATCCTAGATTCTTAGCTTCCCAATATTTCCTCACAATTATTGCCTCACAATGTTTTTTCAATTTAAACGTCCGAGGGCGACCCTCGTACGGGGGAGTTTTCCATTATAGTGCTGAGCAGAAATTAAAAATTACGCGCTGGGTAATTATTTTATATTCTTTATCTTACCTCTTTCCTGTTTTTTTTCAATTATTATTTTTGATTTATATTTATAACAATCTGAGACGATCGTCTCGAAATGTTATAGAGCGTAGAGTGTTATAAATTGAAGTTGCATTATTCAATTTTCTTCTTTGTTTGATAAGAGTGAGTGTAATAATACCTGCCTCGCCCGATTGATGTTTATTGATATTTGAATTAAAAAACGTACGAGGGTGACCCTCGTACGTTTTTTTAAGTTGGGGAAATTTGTGATATGGCA
>CAZLUG010000001.1:77256-91991 GCA_964562675.1 uncultured Candidatus Saccharibacteria bacterium
CAAAAACAGATGATAATATCAAAGGATTGATTTGAATTTTGGCTAAAATTTGTTAAAGTAAATCACAAGGGCGCCATCGTCTAATGGTTAGGACATGAGATTTTCAATCTTAAAATCAGGGTTCAATTCCCTGTGGCGCTGCTTTTGTAAATTAGCTGGGATAAATTAATTTGTTTGTTGCTCTATTCTCGTTTTGGTATTACAAATATGCAAAGTTACCTTGATGTTACCAAAGCCGCCGATTTAAAGAATCCTAGAGACAGGCTACTTTACCGCTTTTTTGAGATTTTGCCCGGGGCTTTAAGTTTAAGCACCTTGGGCTTTTCCGTGTTATTTTCATGGTGGAAACCTAGCTGGGTAGCAGTTTTTGTTATTTTATTCTGTCTCTACTGGACCTTGAAAGTTATCTATATATCTTTTTATCAGATATTGAGCTTTAGGCGCATGAAAAGATATCTTAAAATTAATTGGCGGGAAAAACTAGAAAAATTTCCTCAGTGGGAAAATATTTATCAACTTGTAATCCTACCCTATGTGAAAGAAGATTGGTCGGTTGTGAAAGAAACCTTGGATTCTTTAAAAAAGTCCGGTTATCCTAAAGAGAAAATGATCATTGTTTTGGCGCGCGAAGAAAGAGCCGGCAAAGCGTCAGAGAAAATTGCGGAAATGGCTCGGCAATATTGCGAAAAATCTTTTTACCGCTTTCTTGTCACGGTTCATCCCAAAGGTATGAATGGTGAGATAATAGGGAAAGGTTCAAACGTTTCGTTTGCTGGCAGAGGAATTCGTAAATTGCTCGAAGACAACAAGATTCCTTTTGAAAATGTCCTTATTTCAAACTTTGATATTGACACTAAAGTTTTTCCCCAATACTTCCTTTGTTTGACTTATCGATATTTGGCTTTAGGAAAACCCCAAAAAGTAAGTTTCCAGCCTATTCCAGTTTATCACAATAATCTGTGGGAAGCGCCAGCCCTGACAAGAGTAGTAGCTGCTTCGAGTAGTTTTTGGCAGATGGTGCAACAAGAAAGACCCGAGCAATTAGTTAACTATTCTTCCCACTCAATGCCTGCTACCGTTTTTCTTGAAGTTGGCTATCCGAAAAATATTGTCTCTGACGACTCTCATGTTTTCTGGAAATCCACTTTCAAGTTTGACGGAGAATACCAAGTAATTCCCTTGTATTATCCTGTTTCTATGGATATCGTAAATGCTCCTACTTTTTGGAAAAGCCTCAAAAATCAGTACAAACAACAAAGAAGATGGGCGTGGGGGTGTGTTGAGATTCCCTACATTCTTTTTGGCTGCCTTAAAAATAAAAATCTCCCTCTCCACAAAAGGTTGGTTTTCCCTTTAATAATTTTAGAGGGTTTTTGGTCTTGGGCCTGCGCTTCTCTCCTGATTTTATTTTTGGGATGGTTGCCTCTTATTTTAGGGGGGAGTCACTTTAACGGTACAGTACTTGCCTGGAATCTACCCCATCTGACGGGGATTATTATGTCTTTTAGTATGGTAGGAATGGTTATTGGAGCTTTGATCAATAATTTTTTTCTACCCCCTAAACCAAAAGATATTGGTAAATTGCACGCTTTGTCAGTAAGAGTTTTCCAATGGATTTTTTTGCCGGTTACTCTAGTATTTTTTGGTTCTCTGCCAGCTCTTGATGCTCAGATTAGATTAATTATCGGGAAACGATTAGAATTTTGGAGCACTCCGAAAGTTCGCAAAAAATATGATGTAGGCGGAACAGGCAGAGAAGTCCAACCAGTCTATTCTCGATACCAGTAATTATATCCATTCAATAGATTTAGATAGTTTGCCGCGAATCTGGAATATTATTATAATTAAAGTATAATATAAAGAAAGGCAAAAGGATTTTATTTTTGTCTCGTATATGAAATCAACCATTTTTTTTGACAAATTAAACAAAATTTCTCTTTATTTACTTTTATTTTTAATCCCAATTTTCTTTTTCCCCTTCACTCGAAATGTTTTAGCTTTCCCAAAGCAATCTTTAGCTTTGGTTCTGATTTTTTTGAGTTTAATTGGCTGGCTGGGCAAAAGAATATTTGAAGGGAAATTAGTTTTCAAGGAGCATAAAATTTTTTACGTTACTTTCTTTGTAATTTTTCTGTCTTTTTTATTTTCTTCTCTATTTTCTCTTTGGCCGAGAGCCTCATTTTGGGGCCTTCCCCTAGACGTTGCTGACAGTTTCCTTACCGTATTTTCCTTTTTGGTTCTGGTCTTTCTTATTATCAATTCTTTTGAGCCAAAAACGAGGTTCTTCCCTGTCTCTTTCCCTCTCCTTTTATCTGGAGGAATTTGCGGAATTATTAATATTTTCCAGCTTTATAGAATATTTATCTTGCCATTTGGTTTTGCCAAGGTGGTTTCCTTTAATACTGTTGGCACCCCAAATAGTTTTGCTGTTTTTGCTGCTGTTCTTTTACCCTTGTCTTTACTCCTTGCTTTGCGGGCAAAAAAGTTTTTGAAGATAATTTTGGGAACAATTACACTCGTCTTATTCTTAAATGTTATTTTGATAAATTTTAAGGTTGCCTGGATTAGCTTAATAATTGGCATTTTAGTTTTATTCGTCTTTGGATTTGGGGCCAAAAGAGAAAAAATAAGAGTGAGGTTGGCTGTTTTCTCAATGATTGGTTTAATTGTTTCTATCTTTTTTTACTTTTTTCCGATTTCTTTGCCGGGATTTCCCGCTTTGCCTTCAGAAGTTTCACTTAGCCCAACGGCAGAAATTTATATGTTGAAAGACTCCTTTCGCCAAGGAGCAAAAAATATTATCTTGGGCACAGGACCTGGAACTTTTGTTTTTGACTATTCTCAATATCACTCCCCTTTGCTTAATCAGACGTTGTTTTGGGGCACGAGATTTGCCAAGGGGAACTCAACATTTTTAGATTGGATTTTTACTAAAGGGGTTCTAGGGGGAATTAGTCTATTATTTCTCTATTTTCTTTTGCTTTACTTAATTTTTAAACGCTTAAGAGTAACCGAGAGCCAAGAAGAGTTTTTTGACCTAAAATTGGGATTCTCGGCTGGAATTTTTAGCCTCATTGTAGCTAGTTTCTTTTACCCCTTTAATTTTGTTCTCTATTTTATTTTCTGGGTTTTGATAGGTGGATTCTTGCTTTATTTTAGTCCAAGCAAAAAAGAGATTCACCTTTCTTCCCCTGCTAGAATGATTTTTCTAAATTCAGTTTTAATACTTGTTGTCATTTTTAGTTTGAGTCTGTTTTTCCTCCAAGGGGAGAAATATTTTTCCGAAATCCAATATTTAAAAGGCATTAGAGCTGCTCAAGCAGGGAATTCTAGCCAGGCGATTAATTATATAAGTAAAGCAAGCAAATTAAATCCCTCCATCGACACTTATTGGCGGGACCTTTCCCAGCTTTATTTAATCAAAGCTAGTTTAATTTCTAAAAATCCCCGTTTGTCTCCCAAAGAAAAGAAAATGTTGGCGAATATCTCAATCGTCAATGGAGCTGAAGCCATCAATCGGGCTATCAACCTAGATCCAATGAACGTTGCTAATTGGAATGTAAGAGGATTTTTTTACCGGAATTTGATTGGAGTTGGGAAAGCAGGCAATTTATCTTTGCTTTCTTACCAAAAAGCAACTCAATTAGAGCCCGCTTCTCCTTTTGCCTTTGGGGAAAGAGGAAGAGTTTATATTCTCATGGCTCAAAAGCTTTCTCAGAAAGGAGAAAACAAACTTCGTCAAACAGACCTTAACCTTGCAATTAAAAATCTTGATACTGCTATTAAATTGAAACCAGATTATGCTCCAGCTCGTTATCTCTTGGCTGTTGCTTACGATCAACTAGGAAAGGCAGATGAGGCAATTTCTAAATTAGAAGAGGCTGCCAGGATTGCTCCCAAGGATCCGGGGATAGCTTTCCAATTAGGAGTACTGTATTGGAAGAAAAAAGAATTTAGCGAAGCCCAAAAAACACTTGAAAAGACAATTAATCTAAGCCCTGACTATTCGAATGCTAGGTATATATTAGGTTTAGTTTATGATAAAAATGGCGAGAAAAACAAAGCCAAAGAGCAGTTTTTGAAGGTCTTAAAGTTAAATCCGCAGAATCAAGAAGTGAAAAATATTTTAAAAAACCTTAATAAAGGATTGCCTGCCTTGGAAGGAATGGCTCCCAAACAGTCTCTTCCCGGCAAGATGCCACCAGAAATTAAAAAATAGGTTCTCTCGAGTGAGTACTTTAGTTCATTGCTTTTGCTTTACTAAATCAGGTTTTTCTTATCTAGTAATGTTAGTTTCTTTGGTTGGTATCTCAATCCAAAAAGTTGTGCCTTGCCTCTGGCCTTTTGATTCTGCCCAGACTTTACCGCCATGGGCTTTAATAAACTCAATAGCCAGGCTTAGTCCCATTCCTCTGCCGGGACCATAAAGTTTTTTTGCTTCTCTCCCTCTTTCAAAGAGTTTTCCTTTTAAAAAATATTTGATCTCTTCTTTTGTCATACCAATACCTGTATCGGAAATAGCAATTTTTAGTTTTCTATTTTCAATTTTTGGTGTAATGGTAACACCCCCTCTATTTGTATATTTGATGGCATTATCCACTAAATTCCAGATTGCTTCCCTTATTCTTCTTTTATCTAATCTTATTTTTGGAAGATTAATTTTATTAAATTTAAGATAGATCCCTTTTTCTTCTGCCTGAGGTTGCAGTTCTTCAACAATACCATCAATAAGATTTTCTATTTGGCAATCTTCCGAATGTAAAATTTTTTTACCTGTCCTTAATTCTTGGATATCTAATAAATTTTCTATTAGGGAATACAAAGTATCAACTAATTTCTTTATTTCAATAAGCTTTTCTCTAATAACAGAGTTTTCTAGCTCGCCATAGGTTCCTGCTAAAATCATCTCAAGATATCCCTTAATGGGAGTAATAGGAGTTCTGAGATGATGTTGAAGTGATAATAGAAACTGGTCTTTAGCTTGAGATAATTTTCCCCACTCGCTTGTTAATTTTTCCATCTCTCTACTTCTTTTTGATTCTTTATGAATTGCCGCGAACAAGAAATATCCTAAGACGCAAAACAAAACAAAGACTACGGTTGTCAGAATTTTTAGATTGAAATTTGATATCAAGAAAGGCAGCGCCAATAAGATTATTCCCGTAAAGATAACTAAAAATTCTTTTGGAATAGCGCTCATTTCAGAAGAGCGGCGGCGAGTGACAAGTAGAGCAACAGAACCAACAAAGAGCAAGGAAATCAGTGGCTCCAGCCAAAGATATTCCATTCTTGGGAAAATTAAAGCGCCAAAGGCATACAAAATAGTAGTGAGAATAAGAAATATTCCAAAGTCAACTAGAATATAGGTAATTTTTAAATGTTCAATACCTGCTGTCTTTAAGGTTCTTCCGAACAAAATTAAGCTTCCCCAAAACCCGTAGACCAAAACTAATAAAAAAATACTCATTGCCTGAGGAGGGATCAGCATTAAGCTTTTGTTTAAAAGCACTTCGGTAAAAACCGCACCTAAAACGAGAGAATATGCAACCAGCCAGACCCAAAATTTTTTTATGGGATTTTGAGAAAAAGAGATAATGAAACAGATAAGTTCAAGGATAGCGATTGCCGTGAGAAAAAGGGTTATTTTTAACCACGCAAAGCTTTCCAATAGGATAGGCCGATTATAAAAATATAAGGAGCTAGACCAGAAAGTTATAATGATAGTAAAGATTAAAAAATGAATCCTCTCTTGTTTGCTTCTCTCTTTTAAATATATAGATAACCCTAAAATCAAACTGGCGGCAGTGGAAAATAAAATAAGATATTCTTTTGGTGTAATTAGCATGAAAATAAACCCTGTTAGAAGTTTCGACTATGTGAATATGGTTATTTCGAAACAGGTATTTTTAAAAGCATCTTTTTCCCCAGCGAATTTTTTGTCTTTTTCATTAGGTGCTTTTAGCAATAGAAAGTCTGTTAGGTAATTTGCTCTTCAATCTCTCAAGAAGGTCTCTTTAATGGGGGATGTTTAAAGTTTCTTTAATGATTCTGATTAAATCTTTCAGGGAGTATTCAGCCTTAATTAGAATTTTGTTAATTCCTGCTGCAATTAGTTCTTGATTGAGGCTAGGATTACTATAATTGGTCAAAGCGAATATTTTGATGTCTTTTGTTGCAGGATATTTTTTAGCCTCCCTTAAGATTTCGATGCCGTTCATATCCGGTAAAATGAGGTCTAGTAAAATTAAATCAGGTTTTTCTTTTTTCCCTTCTCTAATTTCTCCTAGTCTTTCTATTGCTTTTTTCCCTAAGTCTAAAATTTCTATTTCAAATCCAGCCATTTTAAAGACTTCTTTGTAAAGAGTAATAATTGACGCATCGTCTTCAATTATAAGAATTTTTGGTTTCATAATCCTAAAAAAACGTTTACTTTATTTTCGCTTGTTTCTAATACTCCTCTTTTAAATTTATAGGTAATTTTCTCCTTGTCAATGGTGTGGACAATAAGGTTGTTAAAAATAAGAGTAATAAAATTAGTATGTTCGGGGAGTATATCAAATTTACCCAATTTATTTTGGGAGGAAACCGCTTCAGCCATTCCTCTAAAAGGTTCTTTCCCGATAACCGGTGAGCAAAGCACTTTCACCTCAAGAAAAAATTTTTTCTTCATTTTAAATCGCGTAGGCCGCCAATATACGAAAATGATTCTTCAGGAACTTTATCTAATTTGCCTTCTAAAATTCCTTTTACCCCTTCGATAGTTTCTTCCCTTTTTACGTATTGCCCCGGAACGCCGGTTTGTTCAGCTACAGTAAAAAGATTTTGGGTCATAAAATTTAAGAGCTTTTTTGCCCGGTGATAAATAATTCTATTTTCCACTGATAGTTCAGATTCACCAACAATGGAGACAATTTGCCGAAGATTTTTATATTGTTCTAAAATTTTTTTTGCTTTAAGTAAAACTTTGTAATGTTCCCTATCTAAAATAGTTGGGTCTATAACCGAAGAAGATGAAGCCAAAATGTCTACGGCTGGATATCTCCCTTCTTGATAAATATCGCGAGATAAAATGACCACGGAATCAAAATAGGGAAGAACTGCTTGGACGCCAGAATCAGTGATGTCGTCAGCCGGAACATAAATTGCCTGAATGCTAGTGATAGATCCGTTCTTTGTTGATACTAACCTTTGCTCGAGTTTTCCAATTTCGCTATTGAGGGTAGGTTGATAACCATCTTCAGATGGTATTTCTGAAAGTATCGTTGAAAGCTCATTACCAGCTTGCAGAAATCGATAAACGTTATCAATAAAGAAGAGAACATCTTGGTGGTGGAAATCACGAAAATACTCGGCAATAGTAGCAGCAACGAATCCTACCTTGAACCTTACAACGGCTGATTCATTCATCTGCCCAAAAACAAGGGCTACCCAAGGCAGCATATTATTTTTCTCTAATGTTTCATAAAGTTCATGGCCCTCTCTAATTCTTTCCCCTAAACCGGCGAAAACTGCAACCTCTTTTTTTAAGAAAGCAACATTGTGTATCAATTCGCTTAAAAGAACAGTTTTCCCCAATCCTGCTCCTCCAAAAAGTCCTAATTCTTCACCTTTTCTTAGGGGGGTGAAAAAATCAATGACTTTTATACCCGTCTCTATTATTTTTTTCCCAGAGACAACTTTTTGGTAAGAAGGAGGAGATTGGTGTATTAAACTACGTTTTTTAATTTCAAAAGGGTGCAATCCATCTCGGGGCTTGCCGAAAATATCAATGACTCTCCCCAAAAGTTCTTTGCCCACTGGTATTTCAAGACTTTTCCCGGTTCTTTTCACTCTTGCCCCTCGATATAGTTTATTTGGGTTAGTAAGGGAAAGGCATAAAAAGGTGTTTACGGTGGTTGCGCTGTGAACTTCCAAGAAAACCTTAGGATTTTCTTCTAAAACTAATATTTCACCGACAAAAGGAGGGTTTTCGTAGAACTCAATTTTAATTACTTCTCCTTGGATCGAGAGAATAGATCCTCCTCCGCTTATATTTTGTTTTCCTGGCTCCATAATTGAAATCCGGAGAACGCCTCAATTTGTTTTTTATTTAATAGCTGGCGTTCTAATTTTTTTTGCTCGGCTTGAAATTTCTCTCTTAGTTTTTTTGCATTTTCAGTAGCTTGATACATTGCAACCATTCTTGTCGCATACCTTGATAGCTGGTGTTCTAGTATAGTTTGGTTGAAAAAGGCTGATATTAATTCAGTTTCAAAAAATTCTAAAACTGTTTCTGGGGACGGCTCAAACAAGTATTTTTTGATTTCCCCAAATTCTTCTCCTGAATCAGTTTCTCCCGAGATATTGGTTTGAACCACTTTTTGGGATAATACAGTGTGAAACTTCCCGTGGAAAATTATGACTTCTTTATAGTTTTTGAGAAACTTAATGATTTCTTCAATATTTTTTCCTTCGGGTTTTTTATCATCTAATTCAAAATAGAATATTTTCATTCCCAACCCGCTAGCTTCAGCCAAATATTTGCCTATTCTTCCTATGACCACCAAATCTTCCTTTTTTTCTTTCAAATCTTTCTGAATTTCTTTCCAGATATCTAAAATAATATTTCCATAAAAATGTTCATTGCAAGATAGAAAAACAACGACTCTTCCTTGATTATGTTTTATAAAAGATTTTTTCTCCTTTTTTGCTTCCTTTGTTTTAAGCGAGTTGAAATAAGATTTTTTTGCCAAAGTATAAACTTTTAATAATTCCTCAATAAATTCTCGATTGTTTAAAACCGTTTGGCGAATTTCATTCATCCTTAGATTAGCAATCTCCTGGTAAGTTTCAGTGATCGTTTCAATATTAAGAAGAGCGCTTAAGTTTTCTTTTATTTTTCTGGAAGTTGGCATTTTAAAATGGACGATATAAAATTTTGTCTAGTTTTGGCGTAATACTCTCAATGAAATTCTTGAGCTCTTTTAAATTTTTAATTTTTTCAGTTGCATTTTTTACTTCCGGAAAAAATCCTTCTTTATAATTTTTTACTATTTCGTTAATTTCTACTTTCATTACATTTTGTGGCTTGTCCTTCCAAAAACCAAGAAATAAAAGCCCCAGAAGGAATAATTGGAGGGGACGGGGAATTATTGTTTTTAATCCTTGGTTAAAAATGGTTTCTAATTTTTTCCCCAAGTCAAGAAGTTTTTGTGTTTCCGAGGATAATTCTACTCCAAACTGAGAAAGGCCTAAGACCCTTTTATATTCAACCAAATTTTTCTTCACCCACCCAGCCAACGCTTTATCTAGCGGAGCTTTTGTTTGATTGCCTACTCGCGAGACCGACAAAAAAGCATTGATTGATGGTCTTTTTCCTTTTCTAAAATCATCTACATCAAAAAAAATGTGACCATCAGTCATTGCCATCAGATTGGTTTGAATGTAACCCGAAATATCATTTTCTAAAGTTTCCGCTACTGGCAAAGCCGTGATACTCACTTCTTTATTATCTAAAGATTTAATGTTGCCGGCTCTCTCAAGTAAAGCTGCTTGAATGTGAAAAATGTCTCCGGGATAAGAGTTCCTTCCAGGAACTCTTTTAAGCAACAGAGAGATTTCTCGATAGAGTTTAGCATGGCTGGTAAGGTCATCAAAAATAATTAACACTTTTTCTCCTTTGTTTCGAAAGTATTCGGCAATAGTCATTCCCGAAAAAGGGGATAGGTAATTTATAGTAGAGGGATTTTCGGAGGTAGCAACTACCATCACGGTTTGGTCGAAAACTTTCATTTCTTTTAAATAGTCTTCCACAATCTTTACCGCTTCAGTTTCTTTCCCGATGCCGACGTAAACACAAATTACTCCCTTTTTTGCCTGGCTGACAATAGTTTGCAAAAGGAAAGTAGTTTTACCGGTTTTTGCATCACCAATCACTAACTCTCTTTGGCCATACCCAATAGGGACCAATAAATCTACTACCATTACGCCAGTCTCTAAAGGCTTGTTAACCCTTATCCTTTGAGTGATACCCGGGGCATTTCTTTGGATGCTTAGGTATTTTTTTTCTCCCATGACGGGTCCTAGATCATCGATTGGTTGGCAAAGAGGATTAATAATCCGCCCTAAAAATCCTTGGGAGACTGGAATTTGGAATAATTTATTAGTTCTTGCTACTCGTTCTCCGACTCTTAGTTTTTCGCTATCAAACATTAAAACTTCAGCTATTTCCTTATCTAATCCATGCACCATACCTTTTTCTCCATTCTCCGTGATTACCATTTCTCCTAATTTTAGGCCCGGCAAGCCGGAGATATCAACAATAGAATGGCTGAGACCGACAATTTCACCAATTTCTCCAGTTTCTTCTAGGTAGTTTTTAAAATCTTTCATACGAGGGTTTTATTGAGTTTATCTATTTTTTTCGCCAATGAAAAATTACGCCAACTCCCTTGATATTCTATAATTGCTCCGCCGATGATTTTTGGGTTTATGGTTAAATCTAAAATTACTCTTTGATGAATTTTTTCTTTAAACCAATCCGCCAGCTTTAAGAGGAAATCTCTGGAAGGCTTAAAGGCAATTTCTAGTTTAACCTGAGGTATTTTTTGGAGCCTTTCTTTAAGCTCGGAAAAGAAAGCAATTTGTTGATTTGGAGAATTCGAGATTATGCCCTTTTCCTCTAATTTTTCAAGTTTATTCCTAAGCTCTTCTTTTATTTTTCCCTTTAATCTTTCTAAAAGAGGAGTTTTTGGATTTTTAAAAATAACGTTTTCAATGATAGCTATTTCTTCAATAAAAAAGACAAAGTCTTCTTTGGTAATTATTCCCTTTGTTAGCTCTTCGGTCTCATTAAGAATTTTCATATATGGATATTTTGTCTTGCTAAAAGATTAGCCCCGTAAACTTTTGTACCCGGAATAGTTCATAAACAGAAAAAGACAAAAACTCTTAACAGGGGAACCGCTTTGTCTTTATTTATTAGCTTAGAGGATTTTTTCTTTCTTCGCTTTCTCTAGAGATTCCATTACCAATTGCTCGTGATCTGAAATATCGATTGCTTTCCCAATTGTTTTTTTGGCGACTTCTCCTATAATTTGATAAATTTTTTCGTCTATCTCTTTTAATTTTTCTTTTTTGTAATCTTCGATATTTTTTTGAGTTTTGGAAATTTCTTGATTTATAGATTTTGTTGCCGACTGGGAAATTTGGTCAATTTTTTTATCTAAATCTTGGCCAAATTCGCTGGCCTTCTTTTTTGCTTCTTGCAATATTAAATCTTTCCCTTGAGCGCAAGACTCGCTAAAACTTGAAATTTCCTTTTGAATAATTTTGTCTAAATTTGTTGTTTTGCTTTCCGTTTTCCTAGAAAAACTCTCTGTTTTTTCTTCATACAACATTAGAGTTTTCTCAAAAGATTTGCTTAGGTTATTCATTCTGTTTTCTACCTCTCTAGAAAGAACATCTAATTGCCCTTTGTAATAATCTATTATCCCATCAATAATTCTTTGGTTGGTTTCCAGGACAGTTCTTTTGATTTCTCCTTCAATTAATCTTTCTAATTCTCGTTGGAAATCTTCAGAAAATTTTAAAGAAAGAGTACCTTTCTCTCCTTTAGGCTTTTTTGTCAAATAATAAATATTGATAAAAAATAAAATTATTAGGAGAGAGCTGATACTAATTAAAATAATCAAAAAAGTTTGTTCAGACATAATTGTTTTAATAAAGTATAACAAATAAGGCTAAGGCAAGTCCAGCTACTGTTAAAATTAAAATGCCAATCAAGTTTAATGCCATTGCTGATTGGATACTCCTTTTAGCTAGCGGATTTCTGCTGATTCCGATTACTCCTTCCTTGAGATTTTTTATAAATGAAAGAAAGCCTATAAGGAAACTCCCCCCTCCCAAAAGAAT
Source organism: uncultured Candidatus Saccharibacteria bacterium (assembly GCA_964562675.1). GTDB lineage: Bacteria > Patescibacteriota > Minisyncoccia > Minisyncoccales > CG1-02-41-26 > CAZLUG01. Next base: position 89,149 of record CAZLUG010000001.1, read on the forward strand.
AGCAAAGAAGTAGCGAAAGATTTTTGGGATATTTTCCGGCACTTTCAACCCCGAAATAATTTCTGAAAATACACTCCCAAAAGTAGACTTTCCCGATAGAATATTTATGTATTGGATATTAATAAGCAATGGTATTAACCCTTCCTTTTTATCAAAATTTACTAGTGCTTTCCCGACAACAAATCCAGACCGCGTAGCTTTTTCCCCAACTCCCGGTTTCTTAGAAGAGGTAACGAAATCTCCCTTTTTTATTTTTCCATTGTCATTTGTTGCTCTTACCAAAGTTTCTCCTGAAAAAACTATTGGCTGAGTAGTAGTGGTTAATTTTCCAAAAACTAAAATTGGAGTTTTCCCTATTACCCCCAGTATATTTTTGTCATAAGGAATACTTGAACGGAGCAGACCATCTTTTGTTTGAGAGACAATATCTCCAACTTTTGCTTCCGGATCGTTTATTTCAAGATTTCTAGCTATTGATTGCAAACCTTGAGCAAAAGCAAATCCGCTTAGAAGGAACAATCCAATAGATATAAATATAATAATTTTTCTCATTCCATCTACTCTTCTATTATATATTATAATACATATTATAAGACAAATTTTTTCTTTTGGGAAGAAAACACAAGCTTTAACAAGTATTTTTCCTTTTCTCTCAAGGTCATTTTTTGATGGTTATATCTCCAAGCGTATTCTCCAAGATAAAGAGATAACCTTTGACTGCGTATTCCTCCCTTAGCGGCTAACTTTCTTTTTAGATATCCCCAAAATCCTTCCATAGTATCAACTTTGTGTCTTTTGTCATTTAGTGATGATAATCTATACAGGGAATGCCTAAACACCAAACCGAAATATTTTTGCCAACTCGCTTGAGCGTTTACAAGATTATTACTTTTTTGACCTTTGAGAAAAAATTTTAAATCATCTGTGGTAAAATTTGGTAAAGTCTTAGCATAAACTAATCCTTCTTTGCAGAAAATAACAAGAGCTAGGTGTCTCATATTATTATCATTCCTATAATTTTTTATCTCTCGTTTTGCATTATTGAGATAATTTTCTATCTTAAGTCTAATTATTTTTTGGAGAACTTCGGGGATGTCTTCACTCATTAATGTTCTTAAAAAGGTTAATGTTTTTAGGAGTTTATATTTAGAAATATTAATCCTTTCAAGTATAATATTGGTTGAGTGTTCTAAGAGGAAGTCAGAAATAGTTTCTGTTAATAATTGATTTGAGATATTAAGTGGATTTGATTTTGGAGTAAAAAGATAACGGCAGTTTTTACACTTCAACCGACCGTCATTCGTCTTCCAAAAATCTGTTTGAGAACACTTTGGACACTTTATCTTGTAAGATAATTCGTTGTATTGATTAGAAGATGTTTGAGGATAAATCATTTTCTGATTATATCATGCCTTGGTTCAGTTTTCAAACTTTACCCTTGTATTCTGTTAAAATCCTGTTTCCCGCGGCGGGAATTCACAGTTATAGTGAATAATTGTTTGGATATTCTATCTGTTGTTTGTTGATTAGGAGATAAAAATATTTTCATTTTTCGGGATTCTATTATTTTATTGAAATTTGTTCAGCTTGTCTTAAAACTGTTTAAGGTATTGTTTGAAAGTTATAATTTAGCTCATATTTCTTAAATTAGTTCACGGAAAATCATCGCCCGATTGTTTTGCCCGTGATTCTTGAAGAGTATTTTGTCTCTTTGATAAAATGACTTAGAAATATGCTCATATAATTTTATTTGAACTCTAATTTGGCGTAGCAAGTTTAAATTTTTCAATCAGGAAAATCGAATTTTGGAAGCATTGATGATATTATTTTAGAAAAAAATTAGGGGAGTAATATCCTCGCAATTTTTGACCTCCTGAGCCAATTAATTTCTTTGCAAAATTCCTTAAAAATCGCTCTGTTTAACAAGCGAATAGACAGGATTAAGTAATCGAAATTCAACTATTGACAGGAGCTTCTTACCCGTTATAAAATAGAACAATATAAGCATTTCCCGTCACGGGAAAAATTTCTTAAGGTAATCCCCTTAAGAAAAAATGAAGATAATTACCCAAAAACAAGATTATCCCTAGGCCACAGAATTTTTACTCAATATTATTGATAATGATAGTTAAATTATTGAAAATTCAGAGGAACCTAAATAACATTTTTTCAGGGAGAAATTATTTTAACAACCAATCATTTCTAAAAAAGAAATACTCATGGGAATAGAAGATAATAAAAACTTAATAAGCATTGACGAGGTTATCCGCCAAGCTAGAGATTTAGGAGTTGATTTTGGTAATGGAGATGCACGGAATCGCTTGCGCTATTACGTTAAGATGGGGCTTTTACCTCATGCCCAAAGAAAAGTTTTTAATAATAGCCATCCAGAAGGAGCTTATCCAAAAAACGTAGTATGGTTATTATTTGAAATTAATAGAAAGATAAAGGCAGGGAAAAGCATTCGAATGGTCAGGAGAGAAATGAGAGAAATGGAAGAAGAAAGGAAAGAAAGAGAAGGGAAAATCAAAGCAGAAGAAAAATCAGAAGAGAAGCTTTCCGCTAAAGTCATACGAGCCTCCTCTTTTTCTAAATTACCGCCGGTCATACCGGAAGGCCAGAAGATAAAAACTTCGGCAGATAAATCCAAAGGAAAAGAAAAACTTCCTTTTGAATTAGTCAGTTTTCTGAAACCGGTATTTATAGTTTCGGTTTTCATTTTGGTTGTTTTCTTTGCAAATACAAAAATTAATTTCGTAAATTCTATTTCGTATCTTTCAGCCAATGTAGGCAATGAAGTTAGAAAATTAGTTCAACCCCTCTCTTTTTCTCCCACTTCTCCC
>CAZLUG010000002.1:0-79612 GCA_964562675.1 uncultured Candidatus Saccharibacteria bacterium
TTATCTTTACACTTATATTTAACTTATATTTAACTTATATTTAACTTATATGCGAGAGTAGTTTAATGGTAAAATGGTTCCTTCCCAAGGAACAGCTGGGGGTCCGATTCCCCTCTCTCGCTTGAAATTAAGTACAGCTTCTGATAAGAATTTAAAGCAGATTTTATGCCAGTATAGCTCAGGGGCAGAGCAACTCTTTCGTAAAGAGTAGGTCGGGGGTTCAAATCCCTCTGCTGGCTTCTGAAGATATTCTTTGCTCGGAAAATAAGCTGTTTAGGTTATTATCTAAAGTCTTGACAAACCGAGGATAATGGATGATATACTAAAGATAGCTCCGCTATCTCTTTGTTAGATTCAGGAACAAACATTCTATTAGGGAGTTCAAGATTTGCTAAACTTTTGGGTTTAGCTTGAGGACACCCACTTGGATTTCTTTCTGAATAGATTCTTTCTAAGAGATAATTTCTAATATTTCTTTCGGAATATTGGAACAGCGGGGCATTAAAAATTCTCTCTTTTGGAGAGAGTTTTTAATTGGCAATTATAGTCGCCGAACTCATTATTTATCTTTTGGGCATTGACAAATCTCTCTGGTTTAATATAGTTAGAGTAGTCTAACTATATTTATGGCTTATCCTAAAATTACTGACGAATTAGTACAATTTATTTTTCTTATGAGTCGTTCTCTTCGCAAACATGCATTTGACAAAAATTGCAGAGAGCCGTTTTCTTTTTTACAATTTGCCACCCTTAACTATATTGCCGAAGAGAAAAATCTAACGATGAAAGATATTGCCAAATGGCTTCATATTACTCCGCCCTCGGCGACAGCTTTAGTAAAAGAATTAAGCGATAATCTTGGTTTAGTAAAACGTATGGCTGACAACGGGGATAGGCGATTAACCCGTTTAGTGATTACAACGAAAGGGCAGAAGGTTTTAAAAAAAAGATTTTCACGCATAGCTTCTGAAATAAGAGAGATGATTTTAAGTTTAAATACAAAAGAGCAAGAAATTTTTCTGGGAGTGCTAAAAAAACTCTATAAAGCTTCCAATAAAAAGTTAGGCAATAAATAATATGTTAAAAAAAACGAAAATTCTTTTGACGATTTTAATCCTAGCGGCTTTTACTTTCAGCCTCGGAAGTTTTTGGCTTTGGCAAAAAGATAATCGCTTGCCATATCGTTTTGTGGTTGCTAAACAATCTCCAATAGTGCAAAAAGTTAGTGTGACAGGCAGAGTGAAGGCGGTCAATAATGTTGATTTAGCTTTTGAACAATCTGGGAAAGTTAAAAATGTTTTTGGGGAAGTCGGGAATAAAGTTGCCTTAAACCAGCCGTTAGTCCAACTTGATGACGATGAACTTAAAGCTCAACTTAATCAAGCAAAAGCTTCTTTGGATGTCCAAAAAGCAAAACTTGCAGAAATGCAAGCGGGCACAAGAGAAGAATCAATAAAAATAAGCGAGCGGAAAGTAGAAAATGCTCAAAAATCTTTAGTGGCCGCGGAGAAGGATTTCACTGAAAATAAACAAGAATTATCCGCTATTCTTAGCAAACTAGATGAGAGTGGTTTGGCTATTGCTGCGGAAGCAGTAAGTAGGGGAGAGGAGGCATTGTTTACTTTAACAGATATTCAATATAATCATTTTGCCAATTATGACCCAGACAGTGTTAAATTAGCTGATTTTAAAGGAAAGGCTGTGGCAGCGCTTTTAGGGAAAGAAAACGGAGGACGGCTTACTAATGATTATCTTAATAATTTAGAAGGAGGGGTAAAGAAAGAAGTCAAAGAAGTCTATTCTTATCCTACGCCAGATAGAGTTGCAACGGCTTTGGCGGATGTTAAGACTGCTTTGGTAGCAATTAAAAATGCCTTAGGAGTAGTTCCGCTTTCAAAATTAACCTCTGCAGAAAATACCAGTCTTACTACCCAAAAAACAACTCTTAATAATGAAATAGTGACCTTGGTAAATAGCGCTCAAGCAATTAAAGTCCAAAAAGCTACTAATGATTCTACCTTAAGCGGCGCTGAAGCCAAAGTTACTGCAGCGGAAGATTCTTTAGCGCTTAGTCAAAAAGAATTAGCCCTAGAACAAGCAGGTTACACTTCTCAACAAATGGCTGTTCAAAAAGCCCAGGTAGAAGCAGCCCAAGATAATGTTTTGTATTTCGAGACACGCCTTAAAAAATTAACTCTTCGAGCTCCTTTTCAAGGTGTTATCGCTGCTCAAACTGCTAAAGTTGGCGAGATTGTAACCCCCTCCCAGCCTATTGTTTCTATGATTTCTGAAAATAAATTTCAGGTTGAAGCTAATATTCCTGAAACTGATATAGTGAAGATTAAAGTGGGGGATACAGCAAGAATTACTTTTGATGCTTATGGTGGGCATGAAGTTTTTTTTGCAAAAGTGGGCAAAATTGATCCATCCGAGATAATGCTTGAGGGAGTAGCAACTTATAAAGTTACTTTATATTTTGATAAGCCGGACCCAAGGATTAAACCTGGTTTAACAGCTGACGTAGATATAATTACCGCTCAACATAATAACGCTATTGTTATTCCTCAGCGGGCCTTAATCCAAGAAGGCAAGAAGTCATTTATTCGTCTTGTCCAAGGAGAAAAAATTGAAAAAGTGGAAGTAGAACCAGGAATCTATGACGAGTTAGGAAATGTCGAAATTAAACAAGGGCTTAAAACAGGCGATAAAGTTATTACTTATTTTCAAACGAGGAAAAAATAAATATGGCTCTTATTGAAGCAAGAAACTTAGCAAAAATTTATTCTGATGACGGCGTGGAAACGCCGGCTTTAAGAGGAGCTTCTTTAAAAGTTGAGGAAGGCGAATTTGTGGCAGTGATGGGGCCATCGGGTTCAGGTAAATCGACTTTACTGCATATCTTGGGCTTTTTAGATCGTCCCACTGGAGGAGAGTATTACTTTGCGGGTCGGCGAGGAAGAGAATTTTCTGATGACGAGTTGGCTCATATTAGAAACGAGGAGATTGGTTTTGTATTTCAGGATTTTAATCTTTTGGCGCGAGCGACGGTTCTTGAAAACGTAGAGCTTCCTCTTTTATATTCGGATATGAAAGTTTCTTTAAGAAGAAAAGTGGCTGAAGAGGCAATCGAAGCAGTAGGAATTGGGAAAAGAAAATATTATGCAACGCTAAAACTTTCGGGAGGGGAAAGGCAAAAAGTCGCTATTGCCAGAGCTATTGTAAATAATCCGAAGATAGTATTTGCCGATGAACCAACAGGAAATCTTGATTCAAAATCCGGAGAGGTAATTATGGGAATTATCCAAGAGTTAAATCAAAAAGGGCATACTATTGTTTTGGTAACCCACGAAAGTTATCCTGCTCAATATGCTATGAGGATTTTGACAATGAGTGATGGAAGAGTTGCAAGCAATACTCCGGTTAAAAATCGCTTGATTATCGGAAAAGATCAGTTTTTGAAATAAGGTTATTTCTCAACTTTCTGTTTGTAATAATCTAGTGACGAATATGACATTCCAAGATGCTTTTAAAACTGTAATTTTAGATTTAAGGCACAATAAATCAAGGTCTGCCTTGACTATTTTAGGTATTGTTATTGGGGTGGCAGCCATTATTATGGTAATGTCTGTTAGCCAAGGAGCCAAGAATCTTATTCTTCGCCAAATTGAAAGCATCGGTTCAGACGTGGTAGTTATTAGACCTGGGCGAGAACCAAGAGGCCCAACGGATATTGCTCAAGCAATGCTTTCAAACTCTTTAAAAGATCGTGACCTTGTTGCTTTGGAAAAGAAAAATAATGTTCCTGATTTAGAATCTGCTGCTCCAAGCGTTTTTGTTGCTGGCAATGTTTCTTATCAAGGGAACACTTATAATAGAGCGACTATTATTGGCTGGGTGGGAGATTGGATTAGTAAAGTCTTTAACATTTATCCAAAAGAAGGAATACTTTTTGGCCAGAGGGACGTTGAAGATAAAGCGGAGGTGGCAGTTATTGGAGCTAAAGTTAAAGAAAACCTTTTTGGTTCTGTCTCTGCTTTAGGGAAGAAAATAAAGATTAGGAATAAAAAATTTAGAGTAGTCGGGGTGCTTCCTTTAAAGGGGCAAGTTTCAATGTTTAATATAGATGATATGATTGTTATTCCTTATACTACTGCTCAGCAGTACCTCTTGGGGACGAATTATTATAACGAAATTCTCGTTAAGGCGCGCAATGATAAAGTGGTTCCCCAAATGGTTAGCGATATTAAAGCTACTCTCCGGGAACTCCATCACATTAGCAATCCAACCAAGGACGATTTTACCGTTATGACCCAAACTGATATGGCTGAGAGAGTTGGTACTATTACAGGCATATTATCTCTACTTTTACTTTCGGTTGCGGCCATTTCTTTGGTAGTTGGGGGAATAGGAGTAATGAATGTTATGCTAGTTTCTGTAGCTGAACGGACTCGGGAAATTGGATTAAGAAAAGCTATTGGAGCAACGAATAGGGATATTCTTATCCAATTTCTTTTGGAGTCTATTCTCTTAACCGTTATTGGGGGAATTTTTGGAATTATCATCGGAGGTTTATTAGCCTATTTGGCAAGCTTTGCCCTTGGTCGAGTGATGTCTTTAAATTGGGTATTTAGTTTTCCGGTTGTTGGCGCCTTAGTTGGCTTTGGCGTTTCGGCAGCCGTTGGTTTAATTTTTGGTCTTTACCCCGCCAGAAAAGCTTCTCAGAAAAGCCCGATGGAAGCATTGCGCTATGAGTAAATTTTTAAAAATTTTAAAGGGGTTCTCTAGGCAATAAAAAAAGGGCAACCTTGAATGGTTGTCCTTTTAAAGACATAAAAAGAAAATTTCTGCTGTTGGCGTTAGAAACGAAGGCTAACCCTTCTCTTTTGCCGGTTATGTCCTAGAGGGGCAATAGCAATTTCTTTGCCAAACCGAAGATACTGTTTCTGCAGCCAATTCTCCGATTCTCTTTCTTCGATCTCTGAAATTTTAATTTCAGATAATGCTGGGTGTTGCCGTAAAATCTCTTTTCGGCAAATCTTAAATATTTCTGCAGAAAATTCCCAGCTGGTTTGGTAACGATGAGTCATATATCTCAAAATATCATAAATACCAAAAACGTGCCTCTCCGAAACAATAGTGCCCGTTGTTAGAGAAAGGATATCAGCTAAAGGAAATTTTCTTTTTATTTTGCCTTTCATTTTATTTAACCTTTCTAGTCTTTTTCTTTGTTTTCTCTTTTCCATTTTATCTCCTCCTTCACTTTTATTGCGAAGTATGCAAAAATTTGCGGGAAAATTTTGCGGGAAATATTTTTCAAAGAACCTCTTCTGATATAGAAAAATTTAGATGGTTTGTCAAATAATAAGATAGCCGGATGCCGTTTATATAACTCCTTTTTTTAGTATTGCTAATATTACGTCATTTGGTCAATTGTAATTTTTTCCCTTTTAACTATCTTAATTCCTTTTTTCTCCTTGGTGGATATAAACAATGCCGAAATTGAAAAAACGATTTGCTATTACGCTAGCAAAGGATTATCAGAATGCGTATCAAAGAGTAGTTTAGGAGTAAAGGCCTACTTTTTAAGAACGGGCTAGACTTTCCAAAATTAAAAAAATCGAAGGCAGTTTAGGAGATTTTAAAAACTTTGTCTTAATCAAATAAAAACAAGGGAAACATATATCATTTTGTTTCCCTTGATCTTAATACAGCAAAATTAACTTGACATTAGCTCTTTTATATTTAAATAATTCTTCTTTGTATTAGCGATGTTTATGCCTAATTCTTCGAGTAAGAGCGAGCTAATCATTAGAACAGTTCCGGTATGGTTTTTATTTTGTTCTTTGAGAGCACTTCTAATGATTTGCGTCAATAAATTTTGCTGTTTTTCCGTAAGTTGTAACACCTGATTGGCACCCTGCATCTTTTAACCCCCTTCCATGTTGTGATTGAACTATTTCTATAATAACACAAACAAAAAAGGAAGCGCAACTTATTAAGCTACGCTTCAATTTATTCTCGGTCTCCCTTTTGGATAATTCGCCATCTTATGATGTTATTTGGCAACTCGGTGATGATATATTCGAATGTCTCATCTTTGCTAATATTAATTTTTCGGTAAAATCCTTTTACCACAACTTCTAGACGAATTGTTTTTTCGTAGTTAATTTTTTGTTCACCTTGGTGCCTTATTTTTTTCCAGTTAGCTGGAATATCTATGATGACGAGTCTTTTCAAGATTTCTTTCGGCTCTGTTTTTGCTCTAGTAGTCAATTTACTCACCTCCTTGAATAGACCAATATTTATTAAAGAACAGTTTTAAACTATAGAATATTTTATCAAAGATAGTTTGTCTTGTCAAAAAATTGCTTCTTCATAAATAATTTATCAAAAGCAGTGGATAAAATTCAATTTCTCGGTTTCTTTTGTTGCTTTAGCCATTGCGGCTGCTGCTTACTTCGGGCTCAAAGCAATAGATTGCCTGTTTTTTTACTTTGCGAGATATGGTTTTTACCCTCAACAGATAAAAGCAAAATAAAAAACTGGTGCGCAATATTTCCGCATTTCTAAAAAGTGAAGTGTAGTCGGAGTGCCGGGAGTTGAACCCGGATTACACGCACCCCATGCGTGTATAATGCCGTTATACCACACTCCGAATCCTCCCCCCTAAAGAGAAAAAATAATACTACTTTTTGACGCTTGCGGGTTTCTTTTCTTTTTTGCCTTGGAATTTAGAAAGAGTTCTGATACATCGGGTACAAGCCAGCACTCTTTGCCCAGCAAACTTTCGGAAAGGTTCTTTTTTAATATCAGCGGGAATTCTTACCCATTGAAGATTTGGTTTTCTCCTTAGTTTGGGAGTGGGATTATATTTACCTCTTAATTTATTGAGCTTCCGCCCAACTTGAGGTTTTTTTCCGCAGATTTGGCAAATTCTACTCATATGCGCTATAATACAACAGATTGTTTATTTTTTCAATTATGGGAGTTTTAATTTTTGTTTTTCTTATCTTTGTTTTTCTGTATTCCGTGATTATCCATGAGATTTCGCATGGGGCAATGGCTAATTATTTAGGCGATCCAACCGCAAAAATGGCTGGACGCTTAAGTCTGAATCCCTTAAAACACTTAGATCCTATCGGCTCAATTATTCTTCCTGTTTTGCTGATTATGGTGCATAGTAATATTATAGTAGGTTGGGCTAAACCAGTTCCGGTTAATCCTTTAAATTTAAGAGATAAACGGTACGGAGAAGCTAAAGTAGCCTTAGCTGGTCCCGCGGCTAATTTTTTAATGGCTGTCGTTTTTGGTTTATTGGCTCGGTTTGCGCTTCAGCAATTTCAACTAGTTTTTTTAGCCAGGCTAGCGTTCATTTTTGGATATATTTGTTGGATTAATCTCGTCTTGGCAGTTTTTAATTTAATTCCTATTCCTCCTTTGGATGGAGCTCATATTCTTTTTGCTGTTTTGCCAAAAAGCGCGGTCCGGTTTAAACTGTTTCTGGTGCGATACGGATTTTTGATTCTCATTTTCTTAATCTTTTTTTTCTTTAATTATTTTAGTCCAATTGTAAACTTTCTTTTTAAGCTTATCATCGGCCAGAATTTTTAATTCAATTTTTGTTCAAGAGTTTGACATTCTGCAATTTTTTTGTTAAATTTTTATCGTATGCCAACTATTAATCAACTTATTAGAAAAGGGAGGAAAAGCGTTAAACGGAAAACTCAAGTTATGGCCTTAACGTTTAGCATGAATAGCCTAAAGAATAGAAGAATTTATTATCCTTCTTCTTTCAAAAGGGGAATATGCTTAAAAGTTTGGGCGGTGGCGCCAAAGAAACCGAATTCTGCTTTAAGAAAAGTAGCAAGAGTTAAACTCTCTAATGGAGCAGAAGTTACGGCTTATATTCCCGGGGAGGGACATAATTTGCAAGAGCATTCTATTGTTTTAATCCGCGGGGGCAGAGTAAAAGATTTGCCGGGCGTAAGATATCATATTGTGAGAGGAGTTTTAGACGCCTCGGGAGTAGAAAAAAGAAAACAAGGCCGTTCAAAATACGGGACAAAAAAGGCGAAGAAAGCCTAAATTATATTTAGAAAGTCATTAATCTATTAATGTCAAAAAAATTTCGAAAAAAAGAAACAAGTCCGGATTCTCGCTACCAAAGCATAGAAGTAGGTCAGTTTATTAATCATATTATGAAGAACGGCAAGAAATCTTTGGCAAGGAGAATTTTGTATAGAGCTTTTGATATTATCAAGAAAAAGTCTAAAAGTGATCCCTTGGATATTTTTAAAAGAGCTCTTGAGAATGTCGGACCAGTAGTTGAAGTAAAAGCAAAAAGAGTAGGTGGAGCTACTTACCAAGTGCCTAGGGAAGTTCCAGTGAATAGGAGATTTACTTTAGCAATGAGATGGATACTTGAAGCAGCTCGGAAGAAAAAGGGGAAGCCCATGGAAATGAAATTGGCTGACGAGTTAATAGCGGCTGCCAAAGAAGAAGGAGAAGCTATAAGGAAAAGAGTCAACGTTCATCGAATGGCTGAGGCCAATCGAGCTTTCGCGCATTTTGCAAGATAATTAATATCTTCCGAATTCTCTTTATAGTTGAATGATGCCTGTCTTTTTTTTCTTTACTAATAATAGATTTCCAAAATTAAAAGGGAAGCCAAAAGATTTTTCTTAATCAAATTTTATATTTTTATGCCAAGACAATATCCTTTAGAAAGAATTCGTGATATAGGAATAATTGCTCATATTGACGCCGGTAAAACAACAGTAACGGAGCGAGTTTTATTTTATACCGGTATTAGCCATAAAATAGGAGAGGTGCATAACGGCCAGGCTATTATGGATTGGATGGCCGAGGAGAAAGAAAGAGGTATTACTATTACTTCTGCTTCAACTACTTGCCACTGGATTCCTTTGGCATCAAATCGCAGGAAGGAGGATGAATACCAGATAAATATTATTGATACACCGGGACACATTGATTTTACGGTTGAAGTCCAAAGGAGCTTACGTGTTTTAGACGGGGCGATAGTTGTCTTTGATGGAGTAGCAGGAGTAGAGCCCCAGTCAGAAACAGTCTGGCGCCAAGCTGATAAGTTTCAGGTACCAAGAATTTGTTTTATTAACAAGATGGATAGAATGGGAGCGAATTTTGACAAAAGTTTTCAGTCTATTATAGAAAAATTATCTCCTCAGGCAGTGGCTATTCAAATCCCTATTGGCCAAGAAGAAAAATTCGAAGGTGTTATTGACCTTATCCAAATGAAAGCTTTGTATTTTGAGGGGGCTTTCGGCCAAGAAGTAAAAGAGAAAGATATTCCGGATAACTTAAAGGAAACGGCTATGGCTGCGCGAGAAAAAATGCTGGAAAAAATAGCCGGGGAAGATGATGTATTATTAGAAAAATTTGTTCGGAAAGAAAGCATTTCCGTAGAAGAAATAAAAAAATCTCTCCGCAAAACTACTCTAAGTTATAAAATTATCCCCGTCCTTTGCGGTTCAGCCTTAAAAGACAAGGGTATTCAACCTTTGTTGGATGCTGTTTGTGCTTATCTGCCCAGTCCTCAGGATCTTCCATCCACTCAAGGCACGAATCCATTAACGGGTGAAAAAACCGAGAGGGAACAATCAGATTCTGCACCCTTTACGGCCTTGGTTTTTAAAATTGCGACCGACCCTTACGTTGGAACCTTAAACTACTTTCGGGTTTATTCCGGCTCTTTAAAGAAAGGGTCATATCTTTTGAATACAACAACTGGAGTTAAAGAAAGAATCGGCCGGCTTCTCAGAATGCATGCCAATCAAAGGATGGAATTAGATGAAGTCTTTACCGGAGATATCGCTGCGACGGTTGGATTGAAAAGAACTAGCACTGGGCACACCCTTTGTGATCCAGACCATCCTATTATTTTAGAAAAAATTACTTTTCCCGAACCGGTGATTTCAATTAAGATTGAACCAAAAACTAGAGCTGACCAAGAAAAACTTACTTTGGCGTTAAAAAAACTTGCTGATGAAGACCCAACCTTTAGAGTTAAAGAAAATATCGAAACAGGAGAAACTATTATTTCTGGCATGGGAGAACTTCATTTAGATGTTCTTATTGATCGGATGAAAAGAGAATTTCAAGTAGAGGCTGATATTGGGAAACCTCAAGTGGCTTACAAAGAAACTATTTGTGCCAATTCGGAGGCAGAAGGAAAATATATTCACCAATCAGGAGGCAGAGGACAATATGGGCATGTTTGGTTGCGAGTTCAACCGCGTTCGCGAGGCGAGGGTTTTGAATTTAAAAATGAGATTAAAGGAGGAGTTATTCCTCAAGAGTTTATTCCCGCGGTTAAAAAGGGCGTTGAAGAAATGATGAGTAAGGGTGTCCTGGCAGGTTATCCGATGGTTGATATGGAAGTGGCGCTTTATGATGGTTCTTTTCACGAAGTTGATTCTTCGGAGATTGCTTTTAAAATTGCTGCTGCCGAAGCATTGAAGTCTGCTTCCCAAAAAGCAAAACCTATTCTTTTAGAGCCTGTCATGAAAATTGAAGTGGTTGTTCCCTCGGAATTTTTTGGCGATGTTATTGGAGACCTTAATCGAAGAAGAGGCCTGATTGAAGAAACAAAGGATAGGATTAATTTAAAAGTTATTGACGTTAAGGTGCCATTAGCGGAGATGTTTGGTTATGCGACTGGTTTACGCTCTCTGACTCAGGGAAGAGGCACTTTCACCATGGAATTTGACCATTATGAGAAAGTTCCAGAGAATATCACAAAGGAGATTATAGAAGGGAAAAGGAGTTGATCTTGTGTTATTCAGTTTTTTGAGTTATATTCAAACAAATCAAAGACAATTTATGAATTTAGACGAAATTAAAAATATCCTTACTTCTAGCAGCGATAAATTTGTTTTTATTGAAAACGGCCAGCCGCTTTTTGTGATGATGACCTACGCAGAATATAGAAAGAATTTTGGTGCTCAAAAATTGTCGAAAAACGAAAGTGATATTATTGGGAAACAAGAGGAGAAAGTTTTTACGCCCGAACTTTTATCTTCCCGCGCAAATCAGACCACTAATGATTTACCCAAAGACCACTTGACTTTAGAAGATTTGCCGTTTTGAGCACAAAAATTAAATAAATTGGATAATTAATAGATAACCATTTCAGCCAGGTCGTTATTTTTTAACCAAAAGGGTTGACTTTAAAGTTTCTTTTTTATAAGATAGAAGAGATTTGATAAAAAATTAGGGTCAATATTAAATATAATGGAACCTATCTTGAAACCTAACAACTAGAAGTTATTTTGTTTTAAGATTTATGTTTCAAATTGTAATTTTTTATGGCAAAAGAAAAATTTGAGAGGACAAAACCTCATTTAAATATAGGGACGATTGGCCACGTTGATCACGGAAAGACTACTTTAACCGCCGCCATTTTAAAGATTTCTCGAATGGAGGGTTTTAAGGCGTCTGAAAAGGGAGTTACGGAAATTGATTCAGCTCCTGAAGAAAAAGCTCGTGGCTTAACAATTAATATTTCTCATACAGAATTTGAAACAAAGAAACGCCATTATGCTTTAATTGATTGTCCGGGTCATGCTGATTACATCAAGAATATGATTACCGGCGTAGCTCAAATGGATGGAGCTATTTTAGTTGTTTCAGCCGTGGATGGACCAATGCCCCAGACAAGAGAACATGTTTTATTGGCTCGCCAAGTCGGTTTACCGTCAATTGTAGTTTTCCTTAACAAAACTGATCAGGTTAATGATCCAGAAATGATAGAATTAGTGGAATCTGAAGTAAGAGAATTATTGGACAAATATCAATTTCCAGGAAAAGACACGCCGATTATTAAAGGTTCTGCTTTGAAAGCCCTTGAAGCTAAATCTTTAGACGATGAAGTTGCTAAACCAATACTTGAATTATTTAAAACAATAGATGATTATTTTCCTGAACCAAAGAGGAATCTTGACAAACCGTTTTTAATGGCTATCGAAGATGTCTTTTCTAAATCAGGAAGAGGCACCGTCGCAACCGGAAGAATTGAGAGAGGAATAGTTAAGGCGGGTGATAAAGTGGAATTAGTCGGCTTGCGTCCAACTCAAGAAACCGTAGCAATTAGCATTGAAACATTTAACAAATCTTTAGATGAAGGAAGAGCAGGTGATAATGTGGGGGTTTTGTTAAGAGGCTTAAAAAAGGATGAAGTAGAACGTGGACAAGTTTTAGCCAAGCCTGGAACTGTGACTCCCCATTCTGAATTTGAAACAGAAGTTTATATTTTAAAGAAAGAAGAAGGCGGACGCCATACACCATTCTTTTCAGGTTACAAACCTCAGTTTTATATTAGAACGTGTGATGTAACCGGAGAAGCTACTTTACCCGAAGGCACAGAAATGGTAATGCCAGGTGATACTGTTAAGTTAAAGGTTAAATTAGCGGCTCCTGTGGCTTTGGAAGAACAACAAAGATTTGCCATTCGAGAAGGTGGTCGGACAGTAGGAGCAGGCGTTATCACAAAGATAATCAAGTAATAAAAGAAAAAAAAGTTTTAATTTAAGTGTTTCAATTATTATATTGGCATGCATTCCGAGAAAAAAGATGAAATAAAATCTCGTTTGAGGGTAAAACTTAAATCTTACGATTATAAAGTGATAGACATGAGCGCTCATCAGATTGTAGATGTTGCTTTGAGGTCAGGTGTCCAGATTCTAGGGCCAGTGCCCTTACCCACAGAAATTCGGAAATATACAGTAAACCGAGCAAGTTTTGTTCACAAAGACTCGCGCGAGCAGTTTGAGATGAGAGTCCACAAGAGATTGATTGAGGCTCTCAATCCGAACCAGAAATTTATTGATGCTTTGAGGGATATTAACCTTCCGAATGGAGTAGAAATTGAAGTAAAAGCCACCTAAAAAAGAGATGTTCATTTAGTGAAAAATGCGAAGAGAGTGTTGAATGCAATAGATAATTATCAATCTATTTTTTATGCAGGAAATTTTTATTTTTTAGCATATTTTGCGAGAAAGCCTTGTTTTTAATTTGTACCGGGCTTAAACCCGGTATTTGATTAGGTAACAAGAGATATACAAACAGGCAGAAAGAGGCAAATTTAGGGTATATGAGATTTATTTTAGGCAAAAAAATAAAAATGGATCAGTTTTTCAACGAAGAGGGAATTTCGCCAGTTACTTTAATAGGGGCCGGGCCTTGTTTTATTACTCAATTAAAAAAGAAAGAAAAAGACGGTTATGAAGCAGTTCAAATCGGCTATGAAAAATTAAAGTCACAGAGAATACGGAAGACAATGAAAGGTAAAGAGTTTCGGTATCTTAGAGAATTTAAAGACGAAATTAAGAATTATAAAGTCGGACAGGAAATTAGTATCGCTATTTTCCAAAAAGGCGATAAAGTTAAAGTCTCTGGTTTTAGCAAAGGGAAAGGATTCCAAGGAGCAGTCAAGAGATGGGGTTTCACCGGAAGAAATGCAACCCATGGAGTGAAACATGAACATCGAACTTTAGGTTCAGTTGGAGGAGCTTATCCTCAGCACGTTATGAAAGGGAAAAAAATGCCTGGAAGAATGGGAGGAGAACGAACCTCGGTTAAAAACTTAGAAATTGTTTGGATTAATAAAGCCGAAAATTTGTTAGCCTTAAAAGGAGCGGTGCCTGGCCGAAAGGGAACATTGCTTGAGATTCAAACGAGAGAGTAACCGTTTTTTATTAAATCTTGAAAATTATGAAAGCTTCTGTTTATGATTCAAAAGGCAAAGAAGTTAAGCAAATAACCCTCCCCAAAGATATTTTCAATGTAGAAGTGAACCTTGATTTATTACATCAGGTAGTTGTTTCTCAGATGTCTAATCGGCGTAAAACGATTGCCCATACTAAAGACCGAGGAGAGGTGCGTGGAGGAGGAAGAAAACCTTGGCGTCAAAAGGGGACAGGGAGAGCTAGGCACGGGTCACGCCGGTCTCCTATTTGGATTGGTGGTGGAGTGACTTTTGGGCCGAGAAAGGAAAAAATATTTAAAAAGGGTATACCGAGAAAAATGAGGAGAAAGGCTCTATTTATGGCGCTTTCGGCGAAGGCGAAAGGAAATTTGTTAACACTTCTTGATAAATTAGAACTTGACAAAGCAAAAACAAAAGAGATGTTTAAAATTCTGGGGAATTTACCTTGTCGACAACGAAACGTTTTGTTGATTTTACCAAGCTGCGATAAAAAAATTATCTTGGCTTCGAAAAATATTCCTGGGATTTCCACAATTCAAGCTAAAGATATCAATGTTCTAGATTTATTGTCATTTAAATATTTGTTGATGCCGGAAAAATCAATTAAGATTATTAAAAATACTTTTGCAAAAACAAGTTAAAATTTATTTTATTAAAGATAAAAATTTTCAGCCTTTATATTTAATGTTTTAATATCTTAGTATGGCTTTATTAAATGTTTTTAAGAAAAAGCAACCTTCAGGAAAAAAAGAAAAGAGTCCGGAGAAAATTTCGAATACCCAAAAAACAAAGAAAAAAGCTGAAGCAAAAGTTTTGAAAAAAGAAAAAACGCAAGGGGCAAAGACCGCTAAAACTTCCGCTCGACCGGTTAATTTTACGGCAAAAGGGAAACCTTATCACGAATCTTTCCGAATTTTACAGTCTCCCCATGTAACCGAAAAAGCTACTGCCTTAGCTGACAAAAATCAATACATATTTAAAGTTTATCATTCTGCCAACAAAACCGAGATTAAAAAAGCAGTTGAAAGTATTTACAACGTTCAGGTAGTTTCTGTGCATACGGCTAGTTTACCCGGGAAAAAAAGGCGTCTTGGTAAGCAAACTGGTTGGAAAAAAGGATATAAAAAAGCGATAGTTTCTTTAAAGGCTGGTCAGGAGATAGAAATTTTGCCAAGATAATATTATTTTTTCCTTGCTCGGCTTCGAACGGAGAATAGTTAATAATTATGAATTTAGGGAAGAGAAAAAAAATATTGGCCAAAAAAAGGCCGGAGAGAAGCTTGGTTAAACCACTGAAAAGCAAAGGCGGCCGGTTTTTTTCCGGAAGAATTTCGATTCGCCATCGAGGCGGGGGAGTGAAAAAACTTTATCGCCTGGTAGATTTTAAGAATCAAAGATTAGGCGAAAGAGCCAAAGTACAAGCTTTAGAGTATGACCCAAATAGAACAGCCTATATTGCTCTTTTGGAATATGAAGATGGTCAAAAAAAATATATTATCGCTCCCGACAAACTGAAGAAAGGAGACGAAATTATAATATCTGAAAAAGCACCGCTGAGCCCGGGCAATCGGATGGCGCTAAAAAATATTCCTGTCGGAACGGTTGTTCATAATATTGAGATTAATCCCGGTCAAGGGGGGAAAATTGCTAAAGCAGCGGGTAATGCATGCGAAATTGTTGCTCAAGAAGGAAAATACACGATCTTAAAAATGCCGTCTCGGGAGCTCAGGAAAATACTTTCTAATTGTTTTGCTTCAATAGGAGTAGTTTCAAACGTTGAACACCGTTTTCAAAAAGTTGGAAAAGCAGGTTCTCGGCGCTTAAAAGGGTGGCGGCCAACGGTTCGCGGATCGGCAATGAATCCTTGTGATCACCCTCACGGAGGCGGAGAAGGCAGGACGTCAATTGGCTTGAAGTACCCAAAGACGCCATGGGGAAAACCAGCCCTAGGTGTGAGAACACGGCGGCGCAAATGGAATGATAAACTTATTCTTAAACGGAGGAAAAAAGGCAAAAGAAATTCGTAATTTAAATAGTTAAAAATCCATCACAAAATTATGAGCAGGAGTTTAAAAAAAGGACCATATGTCAATGAGAAATTATTAAAGAAATTGTCAAAGCTTAAGGCTGGAGACAAAACGGTTATTAAAACTTGGTCAAGATCTTCAACTATTACCCCAGAAATGACCGGTTTTACATTCGGGGTTTATAACGGGAAAGAACATTTGAAAGTTTATATCACCGAAGATATGATTGGGCACAAATTAGGAGAGTTTTCCCCGACGACTAAATTTCACCGACACGGCGGGAAAATGCAAAAAGAGCTTGAGTCAAAGAGTAAAACAACAAATCAATAGCCTACTTCAGGAGGGATAAATTTGCAATAAGTTGATTATTCATTACTATATTATCCATGCAAGTTAAAGTAAAATTAAACCATTTAAAAATAGCGCCCAGAAAAGTCCGCCTAGTAGCTGATTTAGTTCGTGGGAAGAAAGCAAGTTTAGCCAAAGCGCTTTTAAATTTCAGCGTTAAGCGGGGAGCTGTTTCTCTTCGGAAATTACTAAATTCAGCTTTGGCAGCGGCAAAAAATAATTATCATTTGGACGAGGATCGATTTTACATTACGGAAGTTAAGGTTGACGAAGGGCCAAAGCTCAAACGGTTTAGAGCTCGTTCGCGGGGGCAAAGCTATTCTATTTTAAAGAGAAGTTCTTGTGTAACTTTGGTAATTTCAGAAATTAATAAGTCTTCTTCCCGAGTTCCTAAGCAAAAAGAATCGGCGAAGAAATCAACATCACCTAAAAAAGAACAAATATTAGCCAAGAAAGACGAAAAGTTGGTAAATAAGAAGAAAGAAGAAAAAATAAATAACAAAGTTGAAACCCTTAAACCGAAATTTTCTAGTGAGACCGTCCATCACCAAGGTTTAGGTAAAAAGAGTCTTAAGAGAGTTTTTAGACGAAAGGCTTTCTAAAAAAATATTTTGAATATGTCACACAAAACTAACCCAAAAATATTGCGAATAAGAAATATGGGAGATTGGTTGAGTAGAGGTTTTTATGGAAAGCATCTTGCCCGCGATCTGGAAGAGGATTTTAGAATCCGTAGTTTTTTGAAGAAAAAATTAGCAGCTGGCGCTGTTGAAAATATTATTATTAATCGTTCAGGATCTTTACTGAAAATTATTATAAAAACTGCCCGACCGGCTTTAATTATTGGAAGAGGCGGAAAAGAAATTGAACGCCTGCAAAAACTCTTGCAAAAAGTAATACTTAAAGGTAGGATAAAAAACGCTGGTGTGAATCGGCAGACAAAAATTGATGTTGAGGAGGTCAAAAATTTTTGGCTTTCGGCAAATTTAGCTGCCCAATGGGTTAGCCAGCAATTAGAAAGGCGAATGCCTTACCGAAAAGTTTTGAAAATGGGCCTTTCTAAAATTATGGCTCAGAGAGAAGCAAAAGGGGCAAGGATTGAAGTAGCGGGGCGGTTAAATGGAGTAGAAATAGCTAGAACCGAATGGTTAGCGGAAGGGCGAATGCCTAGAGCTAACTTAAGAGCAATCATAGATTATGGTTTTACCGAAGCTCATTGTAAATACGGAACGATTGGCGTAAAAGTTTGGATTTATAAAGGAGAGAGATTTAAGGAATAAAAGTTGATTATTGATTATTTATGTTTCAGCCAAAGAAAACAAAGTTTCGTAAACAGCAAAAAGGAAGGTCTCGAAAGCGTTTAACGGAGACAAAAGGAACAACTTTAGCCTTTGGGAGTTTTGGAATGAAGGGATTGGAAGCTTGCTGGGTAACGAGCCATCAATTGGAAGCAGCGAGGAGAGTAATGTTGAGGTATTTAAAAAAGAAAGGGAAATTCTGGTTTAGAATTTTTCCCCAAAAACCAATTACGGCCAAAGGGAATGAAGTACCGATGGGAGGAGGCAAAGGAACGGTTTCCGACTATGTTTTTCCGCTCAAACCAGGTAGGATTATTTTAGAGTTAGATGGAGTGGAGGAAAGTGTGGCCCGAGAAGCCATAAAGCAAGCTTCAACAAAATTACCGGTAAAGATTAGATTTATCAAAAGAGTTTAACGATTTTTATATTTGGTGAAAAAACGTTGTTATTATGAAAAGAAAAGAAAAAATTAAAGAGTTTTCCCGTTTTGGCCGAAAAGAAAGGTTGCATACTGCCCAAAAGAAGCAGGATAAGTTAAGACAGTTGAGGTTTGATCTTGCTGCTGGCAAAGTGAAGAACATACGGGAAATCCGAGAAATCAAGAAAGATATTGCCAGAATTAAAACTTTAATGCAAAAAGATTCTTCTCCAGACTTGAAGAGTTAAACGAAATTTTTTGTTTAGAGAAAAATTGATTTAAATATTTAAAATCATGTCCAAAAGACGATTAAAAGGTGAAATTGTTTCTCTCAAGATGGCAAAAACAGCCGTGGTAAAAGTGAGGAGCATTAAACAACATCCTAAGTATCACAAGAGATATAGAAGTGATAAGAGATATAAAGCCCACCTTCTCAAAAGCGGTTACAAAATGGGAGATAAGGTTATCATTGAAGAGAGCCAGCCAATCTCAAAAGAGAAACATTGGATAGTTTTAAAAAAGGTTTAATTTATGATTCAACCAGGAACAATTTTAAAAGTAGCTGATAATTCGGGTGCTAAACTCGTCCAGTGTTTTAATATTCCTGGTGGAACACGAAAACGTTATGCTCGCATTGGTGATATTATTGTTGGGGCGGTTAAGAAAGCTGAACCAAGAAGAGGAGTGAAAACTCATGAGGTTGTCCACGCTGTTGTCATAAGACAGCGAAAAGCCTTTAAAAGAAAAGATGGTTCTTATATAAAGTTTGGGGATAACGCCTGTGTTATTTTGGCGGACAACAAAAATCCAAAAGGGACTAGAATTTTAGGGCCGGTCCCGCGAGAATTAAAGACAATAGGTTTTACGAAAATAGCAACTATGGCCAAAGAACTTTTATAAAAGTTCTTGGATGTATTGATTCTCTTTGCGAAAATATTTATGAAAATTCAAAAGAACGATCAAGTTTTAATAATGAGTGGCCGAGATAAAGGCAGAAAAGGCAAAGTTTTAAGAGTTTTCCCGTCTCAAGATAAAATTTTGGTGGAAGGCATTAAGATTCATAAAAAGCATATTAAACCAAAGCGAGAAGGGGAGAAAGGACAACTTGTTGAAGTTGCTTCGCCGTTACCGGTAGGTAAAGTTAAATTGATATGTCCAAAATGCGGGAAGCCGACAAAGATTGGTTATAAAATTATCACCCAGTCAGACGGGAAAAAGACAAAAAGCAGAATTTGCAAAAAATGCGGGGCAGAAATATAGAAATAATTAGAAAAAATTTTTAATATTTGTTAAACCCAGAAAAAATTAAATTCCATTAGAAAAATAATTCTTATGCTTAAATTAGCAGAAAAATATAAAAAGGAAGTGAGGCCAGCATTAAAGAAGGAATTTGGTTACCGCAATGATATGGCCGTTCCTCGTATTAAGAAAATTGTTGTGAGCTGTGGTTTTGGGAAAGATATTATCGGGAAAACAAAAGATGAACAAAAAAAACTTTTAGCCCACATCTCCAACGACTTGGCATTGATTACAGGACAGAAACCGGCTTTTCGCAAAGCTCGAAAGTCAATTTCTAACTTTAAACTCAGAAAGGGAAATATTATTGGGGCAGAAGTGACTTTGCGGAAAAAGAGAATGTATGATTTTATAGAGAGATTAATTTACATTGCTTTACCCCGCAGTCGTGATTTTCGTGGTATTCCTTTACATTCTCTTGACCAAACAGGGAATTTAAATTTAGGTATACGAGAGCAAGTAATTTTTCCCGAAATTACCATTGAAAAAGAAAAGGGGATTTTCGGGTTGAATATTACGGTTGTCACGAGCGCTAAGAATACAAAAGAGGGCCTAGCATTATTAAAGCTTATAGGTTTTCCGATGAAACATAGCCAGTAAATCACTTTTTATTTTGGAATTTTTAGAAATTTTATGGCAAAAAAATCACAAATCGTTAAAGCTCAAAAGAAACCGAAATTTAAAACTAGAACAGTAAATCGCTGTTTTAAATGTGGCCGGAAAAGAGGATTCATTAGAAAGTTTGGTCTCTGCAGAATTTGTTTTCGAGAAATGGCAAGCAAAGGGGAAATTCCGGGAGTCAAAAAATCTTCTTGGTAACAAATAATTTTTTAAAGAAATAAATAATTATGCTTAATCCAATTACGGACATGCTTAATAGGATAAGAAATGCGCAATCCGTCCATCATAAAACTGTGGATATCCCTTATTCCAAAGTAAAATTTGCTTTGTCGGTAGTTTTGGATAAAGAAGGTTTTATTGCCGGAGCAAGAATAAAGAAAAGGAAAAAAGAAAAAATAATAGAGCTAGGTTTAAAATATCTGCCGAATGGATTACCTCGTATTTCCGGATTAAAAAGAATTTCAAAATCCAGCCAGAAAGTTTACAAAAAATCGAAAGACATAAAAAAAGTAAAAGGAGGATATGGTCGAGTTATCATCTCTACTTCACAAGGATTAATGAGTAATATAGAAGCGCATAAGGCCAAATTAGGAGGCGAGATTTTAGTCGAAGTATGGTGAGTTCGAGAAGAAATTAAGGAAGGCTTTTAATATATAGGTGCTTAAATAAGTTTTAGATTTTATATATTATCAAGCCGACTTATTCTTTTATAAGATTGTGAGCAAAATAGGGAAAAAAATAATTGAAATACCCGAAGGAGTGGAAGTTAAAATTAATAATGAAACAGTTACAGTTAAAGGGCCGAAAGGAGAACTCTCCCTACGGATTTTGCCAGAGGTGGAAATTAAGGCCAAAGACAAGAAAGTGATTGTTTTGCCAAGAAAGCAAACAAGGAAAACAGAAGCTTTTTGGGGATTAACAAGAATGCTTTTGTTTAATCAGATAAAAGGGGTGAGCGAGGGATTTGAAAAGAAGCTGGAGATAAAAGGCATTGGGTATAAGGCTGTTTTAGAGGGAAATAATAAGTTGCGTTTAGAGGTAGGATTTTCTCATCCCGTTATTTTTGATATTCCAACTGGAATTGAAGCAAAGGTGGAAAAGAACATTATCACTATTTCAGGCATTGATAAACAGAAGGTAGGTGAATTTGCAGCCAGCATTCGCAGAATAAGACCCCCGGAACCATATAAAGGAAAAGGTATTCGTTATTTAGGTGAAGTGGTAAGACGAAAAGAAGGCAAACGAACGGTTGCCACTAGTTAGTTGAAAGGTTTTTATTTATGTTATCTTATCAAAATAAAAGGCAAAATAGGCACCGAAGAATTCGGGCAAAAGTTAGGGGTAAATCAGAAATCCCCCGTCTTTGCGTTTTTAGATCGCATAAGCACATTTATGCTCAGTTAATTGATGATGAAAAATCCAAAACTCTTTTAACAGCGAGTGACCTTGACCTTAAAGAATCATCTCGGGCCAAGGGGTTGAAAGAATCTTTGCCGCCAAAAAAAATAGCGGGAGATAAGAAAAAAAAGGCTCAAGAGCCAAAATCAAAAGTCTCTGAGATAAAGAGAACATCAAAAGTTTCTTTGGCTTTCGATTTAGGAAAGTTAATTGCTGAAAAAGCGTTAAAGCAAAAGATAAAAAAGGTTGTTTTTGACAGAGGTGGATATTTGTACCATGGTAGAGTAAAGGCAATTGCTGATGGCGCTAGAGAGGGAGGTTTAAAATTCTAAAAACATTTTAAGAAAATATTCTATTTATGTTTAGAAAACAAAGAAATCAGAAATTTAAAAAGAGCGAATACGAATCTAAACTTTTAGATTTGACGAGGGTTACAAGAGTAACGGCTGGCGGGAAACAATTAAGATTTAGAGCAGTTGTAGTTGTAGGCAACAAAAAAGGAAAAGTTGGGGTAGAAATAGCCAAAGGCAGTGATGTGGCGAAAGCTATTACGAAAGCGACAAGATTAGCGAAAAAGCGTTTGATAGAAATTCCGCTTATCGATAAAGGCATCCCTTATGAAATAGAAACAAAATTTGGGAGTGCTCGAGTAATCTTAAGACCTCAAAAGAAAGGGAAAGGGCTTATTGCCGGAGGAGCAATGAGAGTAGTTTGTGATTTAGTTGGTATTAAGGATATCTCTGCTAAAATTCTTTCGAAATCAAGAAACAAATTTACAATTGCCAAAGCAACCATTAAAGCTCTGCAAAAATTAACCGAAACTCATTAATTTAGGAATATATATGCAAATCCATCAAGTTAAACCTATCCACAAATCCCAGAAAAAGAAAAGAATCGGCCGAGGAGGAGTTAAAGGACATTTTTCCGGGCGAGGAATGAAAGGGCAAAAATCAAGAGCAGGCAGGAAAATGCAACCGTTTATCAGAGAACTAATTAAAAAATATAAAAAGTTGCGGGGTTACAAGATGAAATCTAGAAAGAAGAAACAGATTGGCATCAATCTTGGTTTTTTGAATAAAAAATTTAGAGCGGGTGATTTGATTAATCCAGCAATATTAGTTCAAAAAAAGATTGTCAGGCGGCAAGAGGGGAAAGTTCCAGAGATTAAAATTTTAAGCCAAGGAAAATTGCAAAAGAAATTTATCTTCCAAGGATGCAGTTTTTCAAAAAAAGCAGAAGAGAAAATAAAAGAACAAAAGGGGATCATTAAATCATAGAACCGCAACTGCTTACTTGGCACTTAAATGAGGAGAATAATCCTATGAATTGGTTTCAAAAACTCATTCTTATTTTTAAAAATCGCCAATTACGGAATAAAATTCTTTTTGTTCTAGGAATCTTTGTAGTTTTCCGGTTGATGGCTAATATTCCTATTCCGGGTATTAATATCGAGAACCTGAGAAGATTTTTTGCTCAGAACCAAATGTTTGGCCTTTTAAACCTGTTTACGGGCGGAGCCTTAAGCAATCTCTCAATTGTGATGTTAGGGCTTGGCCCATATATCACGGCGGTTATTATTCTCCAGCTTTTGACAATGATTTTCCCTCAGTTGGAAAAAATGTATAAAGAGGAGGGAGAACAGGGCCGAAGGAAATTCAACCAATACGGAAGACTTTTAACCGTCCCTTTGGCAGCGCTTCAGGGCTATGGGATGTTAACGCTTTTCCAACATCAAAATATTATTCCTAGTCTTTCTCCTATTTTACTTCTTAGTTCTCTTTGTACCATTACGGGGGGAGCGGTGCTTTTAATGTGGCTTGGTGAATTGATTTCTGAGAAGGGTATTGGGAATGGAGTTTCCCTGCTTATTTTTGCAGGGATTGTGGCGAGAACCCCTATGCAGCTTCGCCAAATAGTTTTGACTTGGGATATTTCGAGAGTTCCTTCTTATATTGCCTTTTTCATTGGTTCGATATTTATTATTGTAGGAGTGGTTTTAGTTAATGAAGCAAGGCGGAATATTCCAGTTTCTTACGCTAAGCGAGTGCGCGGGCAAAAAATGTATGGAGGGGTTTCAACTTATTTGCCAATGATGGTTAATCCTGCCGGGGTAATACCTATTATTTTTGCCTTAAGCCTTCTTCTTTTCCCCGGCATGCTTGCTAATATGTTAGCCGCCACCGGCAATGCTGTTTGGGCTGGTTTTGCCAAAGGTTTGAGTAATTTCCTACAAAATGGTTGGATCTATGGCAGTTTATATTTTGTTTTAGTATTTATCTTTACTTACTTTTATACCGCCGTGACTTTTGACCCTAAAGCAGTTTCTGAAAATTTACAGAAAATGGGAGGATTCATTCCTGGAATTAGACCGGGACGTTCAACGGCAGAGTTTTTACATAAAATTTTGTACAGAATTTTAATCATCGGAGCAAGTTTTTTAGGATTTGTGGCAATTTTGCCTTCAATTATACAAGGTATTACGGGAGTGACGGCTCTTAGATTTTTAACTGGAGGCACGGGATTGCTAATTATTGTTAGCGTGGTTCTGGATAGTTGGCGGCATATTAAGGCCCAGCTTGAAATGCGGGAATACGAAAAACTTTAGATTAAGAATTCAATAAGCCAAATCAGCTTGCATAACTATTAAAATTTTATGCACAAATTAGTTGTTATTTTAATGGGAATGCCCGGGGCGGGCAAGGGAACTCAGGGAACGCTTTTAGCAGAGAAATTCAATTTATATTACTTTGAAACCAGTAAAATTATTGAAAAAGCTATTAAGAATGCTCGCAAAGGAGATTTTGTTAAAGTTGGTTCTCAAAAGTATTATTTTTCTCACGAAAAGAAGCTCTGGGAAGATGGCGTTATTTGCAGTCCGCCATTTGTTTTCTCTTTGGTCAAAAAGAAAATTAAAGAACTATTCAAAAAAGATGAAAATTTATTATTGTCTGGTTCCCCGCGGACAATAGAAGAAAGCGAAGCATTAATGCCGCTCTTGGAGAAATTATACGGGAAGAAAAATATTAAAATTGTTCTCCTGCAAATTTCTGCCGAAGAATCCATTTTTAGAAATTCTCACCGGCGGATTTGTGCTCTTATGCGGCATCCTATTTTGTACACCCCAGAAACGAAAAACCTCAAAAGGTGTCCCTTAGATGGTTCTAAACTACAGCGCCGGAAAGGTCTTGATGACCCAGAAACCATTAAAGTACGGCTGAGAGAGTATCAGCAGAAAACTTTTCCCTTAATAAAATATTTTCAAAAAGAGGGTTTTTCAATCAAGAAAATTAATGGTAAAGGGTCGGTCGAACAAGTATTTAAAAGAATCTTAGCAAAATTTAAATGATATCAATTAAATCAGCAGAAGAAATTTCTATTATGAGAGAGGGCGGAAGGTTGTTGGCAGAAATTCTAGAAAAGGTCAAAAAACAAAGCAAGCCGGGTGTTAAAACCAAAGATTTAGATAAATTAGCGGAATCTCTTATTATCGCCGCTGGGGCGAAACCAGCATTTAAAGGATATGATGGATTTCCCAGCACTTTGTGCACTTCGGTAAATCAGGTGATAGTCCATCAAATTCCTTCAGACTATCAACTGAAAGACGGCGATATTTTTACTTTGGATATAGGGTTGTACCTTAAGGGATTTTTTAGCGATATGGCCCAGACTATTCCTATTGGAAAGGTAAATCCGGAAGGATTAAGGTTAATTCGCGTTACCAAAAGGTCTTTAAAATACGCTATTCAGAAATCTAGAGCAGGAAATACTTTTGGGGATATAGGGAATACAATTCAACGGTATGTTGAATCTCAAGGCTTGAATGTTGTAAGGGAGCTTTGCGGTCACGGAATTGGTAAAGATCTCCACGAAGAACCAGATGTTCTAAATTATGGCCAGCGCCACAAAGGACCTAAAATTGAGCCGGGAATGGTTTTTTGTATAGAACCAATGGTTACCCTTGGTGATTGGCAGATTAAGCAGTCCGCGGATAAATCCGGCTGGGAGACAACCGACGGTTCGTTTTCAGCGCATTTTGAGCATGAAGTAGCTATTTTAAAAAATGGGAAAGCTGAAGTTCTCACGAAAATTTAGAGCAGGCCAAGTTAAAATTAATTGATTTTTTTGTTTTAAACTTATTGAATAATTAGTTTGAATAAAATTTTTATGAAGCGCACTAAAAATATTAAATTTCCTTCTGAATTACGCTTTGACCCGATGGGAGAAGACTGGGTAGTTGTGGCAGTAGGGCGCGCCAAAAGACCTGAAATTTTAAAATGGCAACCTGCTAAGAGAGTTCGAAGTTCAAAAATTAATTGTCCATTTTGCCATCTCGAGACTCAAAAAAAACCTCTCTTAATTTTTGCCCAAGGAGAAAAAATTGTTTCCCCAAAAAAAATTCCTGCTCATTGGACAACGGCAGTTATCCCAAACAAATTTCCTGCTTTTCAACCAGCGAATTCTTTAAAAGTTATTCAAGAAGGGCCTTATAAATTAATGCCCGCTGTTGGTTTTCATGAATTAGTTATTACCAGAGACCACAAAAAACACATTGCTAAATTATCTCTTTCCGCTATCAGAGAAATGATTGATGCTTACCAGGATAGATATTTATCTTTAAAAAATAAAAAATTCGTGAATTATATATCCATCTTTTGTAATCACCGAGCAGAGGCAGGTGCTTCTATTCCTCATCCTCACTCTCAAATTATAGCTATTCCCTTGATTGATTCTGATCTCCGCAAAGCTTTAGGAAATGCTAGGCGATATTATAAAAATCATCAAAAATGTCTTTATTGTGCAGGTAATGCTTTAGAAAAGAAAGAGAAAAAAAGAATTATTTTTGAAAATAAGGAATTTTTAGCTATCTGTCCGTTTGCCTCAAAGGTTGCTTTCGAGGTTATTATTTCTCCCAAAAAACACCTTCCGTATTTTGAAAACATTACCTCGGAAGAAAAAAAATACTTGGCTGAGACTTTCAAAGTTGTTCTTTCTAAACTTGATCGAGGGTTAAATAATCCTCCTTATAATTTCTATTTGCACACTGCTCCTTGCGATGGGCAGGATTATAGCTTTTATCATTGGCATTGGACGATTCTTCCGAAAACGGCTACAATGGCTGGCTTTGAATTAGGGGCAAGAATTGAGATTTCGACTATTGAACCAGAAAAGGCTGCTGAATATTTAAGAAAACAAAAATGATATATTTATGAGATTAATAGTGGCCAACTGGAAAATGAATCCGATTTCTTCAAAGAGAGCTCTCGAAATTTTTAATCAATTTTTAAGGGGTATAACAATCTCGCATACTGAGGTTATTATTTGTCCTCCATTTTTATATCTTCCATTTTTATCCACTAAGCTTAAGAAGCTAAAGGAAAAGAAAATTAAATTAGGGGCTCAGGATTGCGCTTTTGCTGAAAAAGGCGCTTTTACTGGTGAGATTTCTCCTTTGATGCTGAAAGACTTGGGGGTAAAATTTGTCATTCTCGGTCATTCTGAACGCCGGATGATACTTAAAGAAACTGATGAAATCATCAACAAGAAATTAAAAGAAGCTTTGAAAACAGGCCTTCAACCCATTCTTTGTATTGGCGAGACAATTGCTGAAAGGGAAAAAGGAAAAACTTTTTTAGTCTTGGAGAATGAAATTAAAAAGGGGTTAAAAGGAATATCACGCAGAGACGCTGCAAAAATTCTTTTTGCTTACGAACCGATTTGGGCAATTGGGAAAAGAGATTCATGCCCGGTTCATGAAGTAATGATTGAAGCGCTTTCAATCAGAAAAATTCTGACGGGGTTATATAATAAAAAAATTGCCAAATCAGCTAAGATTCTTTATGGAGGAAGTATAGATTCGACTAATGTAAATGATTATCTGCACAATTTTGCTCTCCAAGGTTTTTTAGTTGGAGGTTCTTCTATTGAACCAAAAGATTTTGTTAAAATAGTTAAGATTGCGGGAAAGTGATTTTCAATATTATCCCCGGATTTTTTTCATTACAGCTTTAGCGCTTAAATTTATGCTGAGTTTTAAAGAAGCTAACTTTTACAATCCAACTGTGGGACGATTGACGTTTCAAATGACTGTTCAGGAGATTTTGCGATATATGGCTGAAAAGCCCGAAAAATTTTACGATGTTGTGGTAGGGTGCGACTCCTCATCTGAAGAAATTCCCACTTTCCCAGTCGTTATTGTGGTCTTGAGGGTAGGAGAAGGAGGAAGATTTTTTATCAGGAAAATTTCTTATCCTTCAGCTCCAAGAGGTAAATTTCATAATTTTCACCAGAGAATCTTACAAGAAATCCTATTATCTTGTGAACTTGCTTTGTCATTAAAAGAAGAATTAAGCAAACAAATACGTATCAGGCACGCGAGTTTTCATTATCGGTTCCGTTATATCCATGCTGACATCGGGGAACAAGGCCCAACGAAAGATATGATTAAAGAAGTAGTAAATTTGATTCAAAGTAATGGTTTTGAAGCAAAGATTAAACCAGAATCATTTGCTGCCTCAATAGTGGCAGATAGATTTACTTAATTAAATTATGAATTCTGCTGGTATAAGAAAAAAATTTTTGGATTTTTTCAAGAAAAATGGGCATAAGATTATTTCTTCGAGCTCTTTAGTTCCCAATGATTCTACCGTTCTTTTTACTTCGGCCGGGATGCAGCAATTAGCTCCTTATTTATCAGGGGAAAAAGACGTTATAAAAGATTTTGGTCAAAGGCACCTCGCTTCTTGCCAGAAGTGCCTGAGAACGGGAGATATTGATGCGATAGGAGATGACACTCACCATACTTTTTTTGAAATGTTGGGGAACTGGTCAATTGGCCAAGATAAAGATGGATACTTTAAAGAGAAAGCGATTAAGTATTCTTTAGATTTTCTTTGTAATGTTTTGAAGCTCGAAAAGAAACGGCTGTGGGTAACAATTTTTAAAGGTGATGGAAAAATTCCTCGAGACGAGGCGTCTTTAAGGATTTGGCAGGAAAATGGAATTCCCCGATCTAGAATTAGGGAGTTTGGCATGGAAGACAATTTCTGGGGTCCCGTTAGAGAAACTGGCCCATGCGGTCCCTGTACTGAAATTCACTATGACCGCGGAGAAAAATTTGGTTGTGGCCGCGCTGATTGTGGTCCAAATTGTCCATACTGCCAACGATTTGTAGAGGTTTGGAATTTGGTTTTTATGGAGTATGACAAGCAATTAATGTCTACCCAAAAAGGGAAGCCGGCTTATATCTATAAAAAATTGCCCCAGAAAAACGTTGATACAGGTATGGGATTTGAAAGATTAATTTCTATTTTAGAGAAAAAACCCTCTGCTTATGAAACTGATATTTTTTCTTTAGCGTTGAAAACTGTTATTCAAAAGTCTCCCTATGAATACGATGGACGCCAAAAACAATTCAGAATTTTGGTAGACCACTTGAGAGCAGTAATCTTTCTAGCCGCTGAAGGGTTAACTCCAAGCAATTTAGGCAGGGGATACATTTTACGGCGGATTCTCAGAAGAATTATGAGATATGCTAAAGAGCTTGAATTGCCAAAACAATGGTATGTAGATTGTATAAAGGCTTTTTTAAAAACTTATCAATCTTTTTATCCGGAGCTTTTGCGGAAAGAATCTGAAACTCTTGTTATTATCCAAAATGAGGAAGAAAAATTTCAAAAGACGCTACGCCAGGGCTTAAAAGAATTTAAGAAACTTATATTTTCAAAAACCCAAAGAAGTAAATCAAAAATAATCACGGGCCGAGAAGCTTTTGAACTTTATGAAACTTATGGGTTTCCCTTGGAATTTACAAAAGAAATGGCTCTAGAACAAGGGTTTGGAGTCGAGGAGAAAGAATTCAAGGAAGCCTTAGAGCAACACCGAATAGTATCCCGTCGAGGCGCTAAAGAGAAATTTGGAGGACACGGAATCAAAGAAGATAATCCAAGCTTTTCAAAGGATAATCTTAAAATTATAAGACTTCACACAGCCACTCATCTGCTTCAAGCAGCTTTGAGAAAAATTTTAGGTAAGGAGGTTTCTCAGAAAGGCTCTGACATTAATGCTGAAAGGCTACGATTTGATTTTTCTTTTAATCGAAAGCTGACTCAAGAGGAGATTAGAAAAGTAGAGGATTTAGTCAATGGGAAAATCCGGGAGAATTTAAAAGTACGGTGGGAAAAGATGCCCAAGAGTCAAGCGCTGGCTTCTAAAGCTTTGGCGTTTTTCCCTGAAAAATATCCGGATGTAGTGAGAGTGTACACTATTTTTAACCCTGAAACCGGTGAGGTTTTTTCTCAAGAAATTTGCGCTGGACCCCACGTGGAGAGTATATTAGAATTAGGTAAGTTTAAAATTATAAAAGAGAATTCTTTAGGACGAGGAATACGGCGGATTAAAGCAATTCTAAAATAATCACCAAGGAAAAATAAAAAAAGTATGGTTTTGCCTTTCTTTAAAATATTTTCTGCTAGGACACCTTCGCGGAAGGATTTTCTTTTCTTGGCTATTGGCAATAACCAGGTAGAGGGGTTAGTATTTCAAAAAACAATAGATAAAAAAATAAAAGTTTTGGCTTATGACCGTGAGCCCATTGAACTTTTTGGGATTTTTGAAACCAGGAATTTTTACAATGAAGTTTTGAAACGGTCTATTTTTAAAATTTTGAAATCTCTCCAGCTTGAACGAGGAAAATTTACCGAGGTGTTTGTTAACCTAGGTCCAAGAGATTTAAAAAGTTATGTTTCTTATATTAATTTTCACCGAAAAAATCCTGGAAAGATTTCCGAAAAGGAGAAAGATGATATTTTAGATTTTGCCTTTAAGGAATCAGCTAACGAGCTTTATGAAAAATTTTCTCGAAATGCTACCAATTCTGCAAAAAAAGATATTAAACTCATCAGACGTAAAATTTTGGATATTAAAATTTCCGGATATTCTGTGCCGACTTTAGTTGGTTACACTGGGAAAGATATTGGGTTGAGAATTCTTTCGATTTTAGGATATCAATCAGAGCTTAAGAGATACACAAACATACTTCAATATTTTGGTTTTAAGAAAATTGATTTTAGAAGCAAAGCCGAGGGACTTGCGGATTGGCTAGAGCAAAAAAAGAAAGATTCCGAAAAGTACTCCGCGACCATTTTAGATGTAACTTCAAATAACACCCAAGTTTTCTTGATTCAGAAAAACTGCTTAGATTGGGTAGGAGAATTTAAAATAGGCGAAAATAATTTTTTAGAAGTTCTGTCAAAGAAATTTGGCATGCAATCTTCAATGGCTTCTCAATTAGTTGAAAAATTTATTAGAGGGAAATTAGAGAAAAATTTAACAAAAGAACTTGAGAAATATTTTTCGTTGCCTTTTAATACTTGGTGCGATCAGCTAAAGTACGAGCTTGAAGAATTTAAAAAGAGAAATTTTATTTTTGTTCAATCTTTCCACTTTCTTGAGAATACAATTCTCATTCCTCTTCTGCGTTCTAGCTCGGGAAAGAATACTTTTGGAGAGTTGATCATTCTAGAGAATTTTAAAATTTCTTCTTTACGGCCGAAAGATTTTTCTATCAAGGCTAATTCTCGCTATCTCAATAATCCACTTGCTACGAGAATTACTTTATTAGCTTTAGGAACTTAATATATGATCAAGAAAATTTTTGATATTAAACCACCGGAGAAGGACGAAAGAGTTGTTCAATCTTTCCCGGAAAAAACTGGATTGCCAAAACAACACTCAATCCATTTGAAAAAAATTCTCTTTTTTGGTTTAGGACTATTGATTTTTAGTCTTGGCATGGTCGTCATTATTGATTTAAACTCAAAAATGATAATTGAGTTAACGCCTCGCGAGAGGATTATCACAGCTACCACGACTGTTCAGGCTATCTCTGAAACATCAGCTTCTACCTCCCAAGAAAAGGCTATTAACACCCAGTTATTGAAAATTCACCAAGACGCCACAGAGAAATTTTCAGCGACGGGGGAAAAAACCGAAGAAGGGAAGGCAAAAGGAACAATACGTATTTATAATAAAAGTCTTTCTTCTCAGACAATAGTTTTTCGAGCGGGTACCCGTTTTTTATCTTCAGATGGCTCAAAAACTTTTGTTTCTCCCAAAAAAATCTATATTCCTGCTAGCTATTTTAAAAACGGGAAAAGACTGCCAGGTACGGTAGATGTCACAGTTGAAGCTGTGGAGCCGGGACCGGACTATAATATTGGGCCCTCGAAATTTTCTGTTCCTGGATTGTCGGGCGATGCTTTATATTACAGTATTTACGGCGAATCAAATTCTTCGTTTTCCGGTGGTTTTAAAAAGAGCGTTAAGGTAGTCAGTAAAAGTGACTTGGAAAAGGCTAAACAAAATCTTCGAGGAGAACTTTTACATAATGCGAATCAGAGTTTAAAGCAAAAATTGCCCAAGGATTTCGTTTTTCTCAAAAAAAGCACTTCTACAGAATCACTAAAAATTTCTTGTTCCCAGAAATCTGGTGATGTTGTTTCGGCGTTTTCTTGTCAAGGAGATATTTTTTTAGAAGCTTTGGTTTTTGACGGCAAAGAATTAGAAAGTATTGCCAAAAAAATTGTTTTAAAGCAACTTTTGGACTCAGAAGCTATTAATGAAAATAGTTTATCTTTTCACTACGATGTAGAGAATTTAGATATCAAAAAAGGGACAGCAACCCTTAGTATAAATTCTTTAGTCAAAGTTTATAAGAAAATAGACAAAAATTTTCTAAAATCAAGAATTAAGGGTGAATCAGAAAGCACAATGAGAAACATTATAGCCAGTGAATTTCCCGAAATTCAGAAAGCGGAAATTAAAATATTTCCCTTTTGGCTGCATTCGGCGCCGAAGAATGAAAACAAAATTACTTTTGTTTTAAAACTAAATTAGCCTGAAATTTTGCCAGTGGAGAATTTACTTTTGTCATCGGCAGCAATGGAAAAAGTTGACGTTTAAATAAATTTTTGCTAAGATAAATTTGGATTTAGTTAAATTAATGTTAAAGAAAAATCAAGCAAGAGGGGAAGTTATTGAGGCCTTGCCCAGCCTCTCTTTTAAGGTAAAATTGGAGAATGGACAGGAAGTCCTTGCTCGTTTAAGAGGAAAGTTAAGAGTTTATAGAATTAAGATTTTGCCGGGGGATAAAGTGATTGTTGAAATAAGCCCTTACGACAAAACTAAAGGTAGAATTATTTACCGACTTAAGTATTGAAAGACAACCAGCAAAGAGGCTTAGCGAGCAATAACTTCATTCCATTTTTAACGGCAGAAGCCGATTTTCTTATTTAGGTATTATGAAAGTTCGTTCATCAGTGAAGAAAATTTGTGATAATTGTAAAATTGTCCGCCGAAAAGGGAAAGTCTATGTGATTTGTAAAAATCCTAAGCATAAACAAAGGCAAGGGAGGTGATTTTGCTATTTAAAGGTTTTTTGAATTTTGTTAAATTTATTTTATGGTACGTATTGTAGGCGTTAGTATTCCTGACGAAAAATATATAGATATTGCTCTAACCTATATTTATGGTATAGGTCGTTCTTTGGCTAACAAAATTTTGCAAGAAACAAAAATCAGTTCTTCAAAAAAAACAAAAGATTTGAGCGAGGAAGAATTAAACCGGATTAAAAAGTTTATCGATGATCATTTTGTCATTGAAGGAGAACTTCGCCGCCAAGTAGTTTCAAACATTAGAAGGTTAAAGGGCATAGAATGTTGGCGAGGAATTCGTCATCTCAAGGGGTTGCCTGTTCGCGGACAGAAAACGAGAAAGAATTCCAGGACAGTACGGGGGAATATTAGAAAAACAGTAGGATCAGGGCACAAAGCTCCTCCGGCGCCGAAATAGTTTTCAGATAAATACTAAAATTTTGTTGAGATAACTTATTAATTTATTTTTCAAAAAGTATGGGAAAGAAACGAGTTATTCATAGGACAAAAGAAGAAATTCTCAAAGAAGGGGAAAGAATAGAGAAAGCTGTTAGCAAGGAAATTAAAACAAAAGTTTTGCCAAAGATTAGGGAAGGCAGGTTTTATATTTTTTCAAGTTACAATAATACAATAGTTTCCCTCACCGATGACAAGGGAGATGTCTTAGCCCAGAGAAGTGCAGGAGCCATTGGCTTTAAAGGAACAAAAAAGGGTACTTCTTTCGCTGCTTCACGTGTAGCTCAAGTTATGGTAAA
Source organism: uncultured Candidatus Saccharibacteria bacterium (assembly GCA_964562675.1). Classification (GTDB taxonomy): domain Bacteria; phylum Patescibacteriota; class Minisyncoccia; order Minisyncoccales; family CG1-02-41-26; genus CAZLUG01. Next base: position 33,335 of record CAZLUG010000002.1, read on the forward strand.
TATTGCCGAAAAGCTTAAAATTCAGAAAATTCATATCTTTGTTAAGGGAATTGGCAGTGGGCGAGAATCTGTTCTCCGCACTTTAATGAATTATGGATTTGACGTTCTTTCTATCCAAGATGTCACACCTATTCCCCATAATGGTTGTCGGCCAAAAAAAGTCAGAAGGGTATAGCAATAATATTTGTTTTTGAGATTTTGTTTGGGGGAAATAGTATATTTATTAGAAATAAAAAATATTAATTATTTAGAGTTATTATATTCATTCTTGTATGCAGAAAAATGCTTGTAAAATTTGTAGAAGGTTAGGGCAAAAACGCCGCTCCGCTTTCCAGACCCTGGCGGTTCTGGCGTCCCGTTTTCAACGGGACTGTTTCCACTACGGAGAAACATTCTGTTTCCCCGCCCCCTTTTTGGGTTTTTGCCCTAAAAGGAGTAATATCATAGATTAATTATATTCATTCTTGTATGCAGAAAAATGCTTGTAAAATTTGTAGAAGGTTAGGGCAAAAACTCTTTTTGAAGGGAGAAAAATGTTTTTCTTCTAAATGTCCAATGATTAAGAAACCTTATCCTCCTGGGAAAACAACTCAAAAAAGGAGAAGACGTTTATCTGAATACGGAGTAGAATTTGCCGAAAAACAGAAGCTAAAGAACTGGTATAATCTTTCAGAGCATCAGTTTTATCAATACGTCTCTAAGGCTTTATCAGAAAGGAAAAAAGCTGAAGAAACTCCCTTAGAGCTCTTAAATTTATTAGAGAGGCGGTTTGACAATGTGGTTTTCAGATTGGGTTTTGCAGCTTCAAAAAAGGAGGCGCGCCAACTTGTTTCTCACGGGTTTTTTTTCGTGAATGGCAAAAAAGTCAATATTCCTTCGTTCCAGCTTAAAAAGGGTGATGTTGTATCTTTAGCGGCAAGCAAAGCAAAGAAAGAAAAAACTAAAGTTTTTAGCCTTCGTTTAAAGAAAGCTCAGCCTCCTGCTTGGTTGAAGTTGTTGAAAGAAAAAATGGAAGGGAAAGTTTTAAGAGATCTTAATTTAAGCGACTTGAGTTTTCCGGCTGAGATTTCTTCAATTTTTGAGTTTTATTCACGATAATTGATTAAGTCGAAAATTTAAAATGCCCATTTTTGGGAAAAATATATGATTCCTTTACCATCTCAAATAAAAGTCACTAATCAAGCAAAAAACAAGGCGAATTTTGAAATATCGGGATTATATCCCGGCTACGGCATCACGATTGGTAATACCTTAAGAAGAGTACTCCTTTCTTCTTTAGAGGGTGCAGCTATTACACAGTTTAAAATTAAAGGAGTCACTCAGGAATTATCTACTTTGCCCGGCGTTTTAGAGGATACTATCTTTATCATTTTAAACCTTAAAAGATTACGTTTTAGAAGTTATAGCCAACAGCCCCAAAAAGCTACTTTGGATGTACGAGGAGCAAAGGTTGTATGTGGCAAAGATCTCAAATTACCACCTGATCTGCAAATAGTAAATCCCGAAGAAAAAATAGCCACTCTCACTGCCAAATCTTCTCATTTAGAAATGGAAGTTCAGGTTGAAAAGGGAGTAGGATACAATTCTGTAGAAAAGAGACCGGAAGATAAAAAAACTATAGGCACAATTCCCATAGATGCTATTTTTACGCCCGTTAAAAAAGTGAGTTTCCGAGTGGATAATATGATGGTTGGCAAAAGAACTGATTTTGATAAACTGCAGATTGCAATTGAGACAGATGGCACCCTGACTCCTCGAGCCGCTTTGCAGCAAGCGATAGATCTTCTCATCAAACATTTTTCTGACCTCAATGACCTTTTAAGCAAAGGAAACGAGCAAAAGGAGTCTTCAAAAAAGAGTATTAAGCCAAAAAGCTCAAAAAAGGAAGAAACAAAAGCCGAGGAACCACAAAATATTGAGAACCTAAAAATTTCTCAGAGAATTAAAAACGCTTTACTGAATAATAACATTAAGACCGTTAATGGTTTACTTCGCAAGCCCGAAAAAACGATTTTGGGCTTAGAAGGAATGGGAACAAAAAGCGTGCGAGAACTTAAGAAAGCTCTCAAGAAATTAGGTTTAGAGCTAAAATAGTCTTATGCGGCATCTTAAAAAAGGACGAAAATTTTCAATGAAAGCTGCTCCAAGAAAAGCCTTATTAATTTCACTAGCAAGTGAGATTGTTTTGCGGGGGAAAATTAAGACTACTCATGCCAAAGCCAAAGAAGTTTCTTCTTACTTAGAAAAGTTTTTGACCAAAGCCAAAAAAGGAGATTTAGCCTCTCGAAGAATGATTAATCGTTATTTTTCTAAAAAAACTACAAAAAAAATGATTGAAGAAATCGCTCCTAAAATACAAACTCGGAAAGGAGGTTATACAAGAGTTATTAAACTTGGTCCTCGGAAAGGAGATGGGGCAAAGATGGCGGTTATAGAGCTTGTGAAATAATTAATAAATAGATTTTATGCAGCGTAAAACTTATACAATTGATGCTCAAAACAAATCTTTAGGTCGAATAGCAGTCGAGGCGGCCAGGATTCTGAGAGGGAAACATAAGCCGGATTTTGAACCTTCTCAAGACAAAGGGGATTTTGTTTTAGTAAAGAATATTAAGAAAATTAAGCTGACTGGCCGTAAATTCGAAAAGAAGGTTTACCAGCATCATACTGGTTTCCCTGGTGGTTTAAAAAAGAAAGCCGTTGCTGAAGTTTTTCAACAAAGTCCCGGAACTGTTTTACGCAAAGCGGTTTTTGGTATGTTGCCGAAAAATAAGTTGAGGCAAATAATGATTAAACGCTTAAAAACAAATTAAGTTGTCTCATTATCTAAACGTTTTAGAATTTATGGAAAAATCAACGAAAAAAAAGAAAATTCCAGTTGTCTCAAGCAAAACAACTAAAACAACCAAGGCAGTGAAGATAGACAAGATAGTGAAATCTACTAAATTATCATCACCTAAATCTTCTTCCACTAATAAAAAGCCTGAAAAGAAAATCGAAAAAGAGAAATATTTTGAGTCGGTAGGGCGCAGGAAAAGCAGTCGAGCACGGATACGCCTTTTTACCCAGGGAGAAAAAGACATTGAAGTCAATAATAAACCTTTAGTTACTTATTTTCCTACCGAAGAGCTTCAAAAGATTGTTAGAGCACCTCTTGATATTATTAAAAGCTCGGATAAATTTAGAATCCAAATAAAGGTTAGGGGCGGAGGTGTCCATTCTCAGGCAGAGGCGATGCGGCATGGCATTGCGAGAGCTTTAGTTGTTTTAAATCCTTATTTTCGTAAGAGACTGAAAAAAGCAGGGTATCTGACCCGTGATGCCAGAGTAAGAGAACGAAAGAAATTTGGTTTGAAAAGAGCCCGCCGAGCCCCGCAGTGGTCAAAGAGATAGAAAATAAAAAAAGAGCAGTTTTTAAGACTTGCTCAGGTCTATAGAAAGAAATTAGTCGGGAGATTTCTCTTTCGTTTCGTAAAGGAACAAAATTGTTCTGCTACTATTTGATATTGCAACTCTTACGTCTATGATTTCAATGACATTCTTAGTAAATGCTAGCCACTTGTTGATTTTTTCTTCTCTTGCTTGATCGTCCTTATCATTAAACGCTAGCGATGTGCAATCTGAAAAAAGTTTAACAAGTTTCATTCTTATCCCTCCTTTCAATAAAGTATTTATAGAATACAATATAATCGTTTATTTTTCAATTATGCTCAGGGAACTCATTGACCAATTTTATCTAGACCGGGAAAAACCTCGAGAGCAAACCCATTTTTATATTACCGATGCGGGAAAATGCCCTCGGGCCATTTTTTTTAAGTTCAAACAAGCCCCAAGAGCTCAATTAAACCCGCGTATTTTGCGAGTTTTTGACCATGGTGATTACATTCATCGCTTTATTTTACGTCCGCTTTTTACGTTAGGATTAGTGAGAGCTTCAGAAATTAATATCCCTCCTCAAGAGCTTATCGGCGGGAGAGCAGATGCTATTTTGACTTTAGAAGACGAACTTTATGTTTTAGACATCAAGAGTATGAATAGTATGATTTTTCACCGGTTGGCTGAACCAAAACCAGAGAATGTTGACCAAATTCAACTTTATCTGCACTTTTTCAAAATTAGAAAAGGACTTTTACTTTATGTCAATAAAGACACCCAAGAACTTAAGGAATTTTTAGTTAATTACGATCCTGAACTTTGTGAAAAACTTTTAAAGAATTTACGTCTTCTCAAAGAAAAAATTGACCAGAATATTATTCCTGAACCATTATCTGATTGGCCGCATAATTGGCAGTGCCGTTATTGCCAATTTAAGACAATTTGTTCTAAAATCGGCCGAAAAGAAATGAAGTGGGATATCTTTAAACAACAGATGGAAGCTCATAAACAATAGCCTGGCTTTAAAGAAAATTACTGAGGAGCATTAAGGCATTTTTACCAATAAAATAAATTCTTCCATCGCTCTGCAATTTTTCAACCAAAAGAAGCTTTGAAACCAAGGGAGTTTTAAGGGGAAAGATGTTTAAACTGGCGGTCGGATCAATCTCGGTTATTTTGATTTCTCCGGCAATGTTCAGAACTAAATAATCATTATTTAACCAATGGCATTGTTTAATTTCTCCGGAAAAGCGATTTAAAAAGTAAGATTGGCCTTGGTTGTAAATAAAAATTTCATTCTTATTTAGAATAGCCATTTTACTGCCGTCGGGAGAAAGGATGATTTCTCTTACTGGTTTTATTAATTCTTTAAAATTTCCTTTTTGGGTAAGATAATAAAGAGTTTGATTAGTCTTAAGAAATACCCCTAGTTTGTTTGCCCAAAAAGTGTAGTTTTGGGTCGGCTTAATAGAAATTGGTTTAAGGTTGAAGGCTTCTTTTATTTTCCCATTACTGTCGATATTGAGCAAGAAGCCTGAATTTGTCAAAACAATTATTTTATCTCCTTGGATTTGAAAAGTCGCTAAATTGTTTAATAGCGGTGAGGGCTTAAAAACTTTTTGGCCTAAAAAAACTGAAAAAAGAGTATTATTTTGCAAATAAAAAAGTTTGTCTTCCGTTGGAAAGAATTCAATATTTCGATATCCGTCTTTGAGAAAATTTAGAGGTTTTAAAGAAATCTTTCCAGATTTATAATCTCCCAGAAATTCTGTCGGAGATTTTTTTGAAACAAGGGAAAAGATAATTTCTTTTTGATTTTTGTTCCATTTGATTGGTAAAAGATTTTTAAGTTTTAAAGTTTTTTGAAAGCCAAGAGAAGTTATTTGATTACTAGTGCCCGGAGAAACAATCTCTAGTTTTTGATTTGGATTATTTTGATTTAAGTTTACTGCCTGATCTGACTTTGAACTTGTAGTGAATTCTTCGCACAATAGTTCTTGATTATCCCTCGAAACTAGGCAGTTTGATATTTTATTAGCTAAAATAAGTAGTTGATTAGTGCGCTTAACTAAAAGGACATTAGAGAATTCACTGACTTTATTTTCTTTTACTTTGACAATTTTTTTCCAGGTAAAATAATTTGGTTTTTTTACCTCGAGCATATATTTTTTTGGCAATAAATTTGTAATGAGAAAAGGGGGAAATAAGTTTTTGACGAGGTAATTATTGGAAAAAGAGGAAAATTGTTTTTGAAATTTTCCATCAAGATAAATTTTGGCCGGCGCATTTTTGATTCTAATCGAAATACTACCCGTTTTAAGAAAGCTTTTTTTTACCGGGTCAAATCTATAACCTTGAGAATAAAATAAAGTATAGATAGCCAAAAGGACAAAGGCAACCACGAAAAAAATAAATATAACTAAACGAATTTTTTTATTCATATTAATCTATTTATTCTAGTAAAATTAGAGTATATTTGCAAAAAAAGGGGATTTAAGCTAAAATTAAAAATCATTAAATATGGCAGAAAGATTTATTATCAGAGGCCAAAAGCCCCTTCAAGGGACAGTAGAGATCAGCGGCTCAAAAAATGCATCAGGAGCCTTATTAGCTGCTACTCTTCTTACTAAAGAAGCATGTATTTTAGAAAACTTGCCTCGCGTTACTGATATTTTAAACTTTCTAAAAATTATCCAAGGAATGGGAGGGACGGTGGAATGGCTTAACGAGCACACTGCCAGGATTCAGAATAATAATCTTGACCCAAGTAAATTAGATTTTGGCTTAGTCTCCCGAGCAAGGCTTCCTGTCCTGCTTATGGGGGCTCTCTCGGCTCGATTCCCGTCATTTAAGATAACTAGGCCGGGAGGAGACCGTATAGGGCTTAGACCTATTACAACGCATCTTAAAGCTTTCAAGAATTTAGGCATCGAAATTACTCAGTCGGGAGATTTTTACATCCTAGCAAAAAAGGGAGTTCCAGAAAAAGACATTACACTTTCAGAATTTAGTGTTACAGCGACTGAGAATATATTACTTGCGACCTCGCTAACCCCCGGGCAAAAAACGATTATTAAAGGAGCAGCCTGTGAGCCAGAAATTCAAAATTTAGCTGAGATGTTAACCAAAATGGGGGCAAGCACAAAATTAGTTGGCCAGCATGCATTTTCGGTTGATGGGCAAAGTAAACTTAGGGGAGTAAAACAAGCTGTTATTCCTGATAGAATTGAAGCAGGCACATTTATAATCGCAACAGCTTTCACGGGAGGGAAAGTAAATATCAAAAAACTTCGTGTAGAGCACCTTGACGTTTTTTTAGAAAAACTTCTCGAAATCGGGGTGCGATTTAAAGTAGACAAAGAGAAAGAAGAGATAACGATTTATCCTTCTTTGGATTCTCTGCGCGGCAGTAAAGTCCAAGCTTTGCCTTATCCAGGTTTCCCCACCGATTTACTTCCTCTCATTGTACCTCTTCTTACCCAGGCAAAAGGAAAGAGCTTGATTCACGACCCTTTATATGAGAATCGGTTAAATTATACCCAGGAGTTAAGAAAGATGGGAGCTGATATAGAAATTGTTGATCCTCACCGAGCTTTTGTTTTTGGTAAAACAAATCTAACGGGTGTGAACATTGAATCTTGGGATATTAGAGCAGGAGCGTCTTTGGTTGTAGCGGGACTCAAAGCAGAAGGGGTGTCAACTATTGAAAATATCTATCAAATCGACCGAGGATATGAACAAATAGAAAAAAAACTTCAGAAATTAGGAGTAAATATTAAACGAGTTAATTCTTAACTTACCGAAACTAAACAGATTATTTTTTTTCTTTATTATGTTTGTCAATAAAATTGCAATTGATTTAGGAACCTGCAACTCACTGGTTTTTGTGCCAAAAAAGGGGATTATTTTAAACGAGCCGTCAGTGGTAGCTGTTTTGCAGCCGGAAAATAAAATTTTGGCGGTCGGCAAAGAGGCAAAAACAATGATTGGCCGAACGCCCGATTCTATCAGGGTTTACCGGCCGTTGAAGGATGGTGTTATAGCTGATTACCGAGTTACTCAGGTAATGTTGCGTTATTTTATTAAAAAAGCAAGGGGGAGTTTTGCTTTTCTTAAACCAGAAGTGGTTGTATCTGTCCCGGTGGGTAGCACTTCTACCGAAAGGCGAGCCGTCATAGAAGCAGCCTTGCATGCTAATGCCAGAATGGCTTTTGTGGCCAAGGAGCCTCTTTTAGCTGCTATTGGAGCGGGAATTCCTATTAATGCTTGCCAAGGAAATATGATTGTTAATATTGGCGGGGGAACCTCAGAAATTGCAGTGATTTCTTTGGGTGGAATTGTCACCGCGAGTTCCGTCAGAGTGGGAGGAGATAAAATTGACGAAGCAATAGGGGAATACATTAAGAAGAAGTACAATTTAGCAATTGGGACACAAACCGCTGAAGAGATAAAGATAAAAATAGGAACGGCTATCCCTAAAAGGAAGGAAAATACAATTGAAGTGAGAGGACGTGACTTAGTTTCTGGATTGCCGCGGAATATTAAAGTAAGTTCTAATGAGATAGCCGGTGCTATTAAAGACGTTCTCCAAGAAATTATTAGTGTAATCAAGCAAGTTCTCAGAGATACTCCTCCCGAGCTTTCAGCCGATATTATGAATAAAGGCATTATTGTTTCTGGGGGAGGGGCGTTGTTAAGAAATATAGATGAATTGATAGCTCGTAGCACAAGCGTTCCTTGTTTCGTAGCAGAAGAACCCCTTTATTGCGTCGTTAAAGGCACGGGTGTGGTTATTGAACACCTCGACACCTATAAGAGAAGCCTCATGAGTAAAAAGTAGGTTAAAAATTAAATGGAGTTAATTGGCTATCAAAATCAATGGGAATTTCTTTCGAGAGAAGTCCGTAACTTAAGAGTTTCTCAGGCTTATCTTTTTTCAGGACCGGCTGAAATAGGAAAGAGAAAAATGGCCTTGGAATTGTTAAAACTATTAAATACCAACGTTCGCGGTTTTAATCAGGCTTTTTCTCGAATTTTCCGTGAGACAGGGATGATTGAGAAGAATATTTTTCCGGATTTATATTTTGTTCAACCCCAGAATCAGGATAATTCGACCCAGGTAAAAATAAGAGGGAAAGATATTAGCATTACTCAGATTAGAAATCTTAGAGATTTTTTAAGGTTTAAAGCTCAAATATCCCGTTTCAAAATGGCTATCGTAGATAATGCAGAGAGAATGACAATAGATGCTCAAAACAGTCTTTTAAAAACCTTAGAGGAACCAAAAGAGCAGACAATTTTAGTGCTTATCACTTCGCAAGAAAACAGCTTGTTGGCTACGGTGCGCTCGCGAACTCGGATTTTAAGATTTTCACCGCTCTCTTCGTTAACAATGGAAAAAGCTTTCCAGGGAAAAATCTCTCCTGAAAAACTTCAAGACTTGATTTTTCTTGCTCAAGGCCGGCCTGGGCGAGCTATAAAGTTGCTTAAAAATCCAAAGCAGTTTCAAGCCGAAGTAGAAATGATTAAAACTTTTCCTAAATTGTTTAGCAGTCCTTACTTAATACGCTTTCAGTTTGTTAAAGATTTATTGAAAGAAAACTCAAAATTTCCTGCTCCTAAAGAGTTTTTAGATATTTGTTTAATCTATTTCCGTTGGATTTTGCTAAAAGAGATTGGGTTGGGCCAAAATATTCCTTCTACTTTGGTTAAGAATTCTTATCTTTTAGGCAATTTAAACTTGGAACAGGTAAAAAAAATTATTGAATTTTTAGAAAAATTAAAAGTTTTATTGGCTAAAACAAATTTAAATTCAAAATTAGCCTTAGAAACATTTATGACTTATGTTTGATAAAAATCTTGAAAAAATAAAAATAGAAGTTGAAGAAAAAATATCTAAATTTAAAGAAGCAATTGTTAAAATTAGAACTTCAAGAATTTCTCCTTCTTTGGTTGAAAATATCAAAGTAGATTGTTTTGGCAAAGATTTACCATTAAAAACTTTAGCTTCTATTTCCTCCCCGATGCCCAGAGAATTGCTTTTACAGCCTTGGGATAAAATATATCTTGAATCTATAGAAAAAGCTATTCAAAGATCGGGATTAGGACTTACGCCGATTTTAGATAAGGATAAAATTCGTTTAATGGCGCCTGTTTTAAACGCTGAATACCGAGAAGATTTGCTTAAACTTCTTGGCCAAGAAAAGGAGCTTGCCCGGGAGAATATTAGGCGTTTGCGGGAATCAGCCTGGCGAGGCATACAAGATAGTTTCCAGAAAAAAGAGATTAGTGAGGACGAAAAATTTAAAGCGAAAGATAAACTTCAAGAGATTATTGATAAAGCTAATAAAAAAATCCAAGAAATTTCCCAAGCTAAGGAAAAAGAAATTGTTGTCTAAAACCATTATTTCTAAATTTTTATTTCCCAAGGATAAATCCTTATTATCCGTAAAATTATATTTCGGTTATTTTTAAATTTATGGATCTTCCAAAACGAGAGGAACAAATTATAAAATTTTGGCAGCAGAGAAAGATTTTCCAAAAGTCTCTGAAGCAGAACAAAAAGCGGCCTTATTTTAGTTTTTACGATGGGCCTCCTTTTGCTACCGGTTTACCGCATTATGGACACATTCTAGCTTCAACCGTTAAAGACACCGTTTTACGTTATTGGTCTCAGCATCGTTATAGAGTTGAGTGGCGAGTGGGGTGGGATTGCCATGGGCTACCAGTAGAGAATCTTATTGAAAAAGAGTTAGGAGTTAAAACAAAAAAAGAGATTGAAAAGAAAATTGGTGTAGGAAAATTTAATCGAGCTTGCCGAAATTCTGTTTTTCGTTGTGTCAACGACTTTCAAAAAATTCTTCAGCGAATAGGGCGATGGGCTGATTATGCAAATGCCTACGCTACTTTAGACCCGAATTACACCGAAAGTGTTTGGTGGGTTTTTAAAAAATTATTTGATAAAAAACTTATCTATCAGGATTACCGTGTAACTCCTTACTGCCCGCGTTGTGGCACTCCGTTGTCTAACTTTGAAGTTAACCTAGGATACAAAAATGTTGAAGATGAATCTATTTACGTAAAATTTGCTCTTTTAGACCAGCCTCAAACTTTCTTTTTAGTTTGGACTACTACTCCCTGGACTCTACCAGCTAATCTTGCCATAGCCGTTAACCAAAAATTTGAATATGTAAAAATTCGCCTAGAAAATAATGACAATAATCTTTCTCCTCAATTTCTTATCTTGGCGAAAAAGCGGTTGGGCATTATTAAAGGAAATTATAAAATTATAGAAAATTTGTCTGGCCGTAAATTAGTGGGTTTGGCATATTCTCCTCTTTACAAATTGAGAAATCATGAATTTAATCTTGAGCAAAAAAACAAAATTTTTAAGGTTGTTCCAGCTGATTTTGTTACCCTAGAGGAAGGGACAGGATTGGTGCATATGGCCCCAGCTTTTGGGGAAGACGATCGGCAGGTAGGGAAAAAGTTTAACTTGCCTATTCTTATAACTATCAATTCCGAAGGGTCAATTTTGAAAGGATTAGGTATTCCCGGTGAAGGAAAATTTGTTAAAGAAGCAGACAAAGACATTAAAACAGATTTAAAGAAACGAAATTTGCTTTATCGAGCAGAGAAAATTAAACATATTTATCCATTTTGTTATCGCTGTGATACCCCGCTTTTGTATTATCCCCTAAAAAGCTGGTATTTGAAGGTTACCGATTTTAGAAAACAATTAGTGGCTAACAACCAAAAAATTAATTGGCGTCCGAATTACTTAAAAAATGGGCGTTTTGGAAAATGGCTGAAAGGAGCAAGAGATTGGTGTTTATCCCGTAATCGTTATTGGGGTGCTCCTATTCCTATTTGGGAGTGTTCTCATTGCCAAAAGAAAATAGCTGTTGGTTCAAAACAAGAATTAGGCAGACTAAGTACCACGTCTAACTTTTATTACCTTTTAAGGCATGGTGAAACTTCCTGCCATCAAAAAGGAATCATTGCCAATGATATTAACCATGATACCTGCCACTTGACTTCAGCGGGGAAAAAACAAATTCAAGAGGTGGCAAAGAAGTTAAGGAAAGAAAAAATCGATGTTATTTTTGCTTCTGATTTACGGCGCACTAAAGAAACCGCAAACATTGTAGCTAAAACTCTTGGCCTAAAGGTAGAATTTTCTCCGAAACTTCGGGATCTGAATGTAGGACTCTACAATGGCCGTAGACTCGATTTTATTAAAGAACAAGTTTCTTTTGCAAAAAATCCCCAAGAAGCCTTTCCTAAAGGAGAAAGCTTAGTAAGCTGTTGGCAAAGAATGAAAGATGTCTTTCACGATACGGAGAGCAAATATCAAGGAAAAAAAGTACTAGTCATAGGACACGCCTTTCCCTTAAAATGCTTTGAGGGTATTCTTAAAGGCCATGGTTTATCTGAGGTGAGAGCAAAGAGAAATTTTGAAGTTGCTGAATTAAAAAAGATTGTCGGCAAAAAATGGCCCTTCAATGAAAGCGGAGAATTTGATTTTCATCGTCCCTACATTGATGAAGTTACACTCAAGTGTCCGATTTGCCATCATCCAATGAAACGCGTCCCTGAAGTTTTTGATTGCTGGTTTGAATCTGGTTCAATGCCGTATGCTCAGTGGCATTATCCTTTCAGCCACAAAAAAGTCGTGGAGAAAACTTTTCCCGCCGATTTTATTGCTGAAGGCGTAGACCAAACTCGAGGATGGTTTTATACCTTGCATGTTTTAGCTACAGCCTTAACTCTGGAAAATATTGGCTTAGGAAAAAATAAGCCGGCCTTCAAGAATGTCATTGCCCACGGTTTAGTTCTAGGAGAAGATGGACGAAAGCTCTCTAAACACCTTAAGAATTATTCATCCCCCAATAACATTATCGACCATTACGGAGCTGATGCTTTACGTTTCTTTTTGCTGAGTTCTACGCCTATTGGACAGGATTATATTTTCTCTCAAAAAAGATTATCAATTACTTTTCGCCAAGTCATTGTAACTCTTTGGAACTCTTGGCAGTTTTTAAAAACATATTTACCAAAAGGGTTTATTTTGACGCCGAAAATTCAACCCCAAAATATTCTCGACAAATGGATTCTCTCTCGATTAGGTACTTTAGAAATTGAAATAGAAAAACAAATGAAGGCTTACCAATTGACCAAAGCAACTAGATTAATTGGAGTTTTTATAGATGATTTGTCAAATTGGTATATTCGCCGTTCGCGAATTAATTTTCAAAAAGAATCGGGAAAAACCGATAAAATAAAATCTGCCAACTTACTGGGTTTTACCTTGCTAAGATTATCCCAAATTTCTGCTCCGTTTATGCCTTTTTTAAGCGAAATGATTTATCAGTGGTTAAAAGAAAAAGCTCAATGGAAACTTCCCGAATCGGTCCATCTCACTCGTTATCCCGAAAAAGAGAAATCGTTTCAAAGCATTGCTCTGGAACGAAAAATGAAATTGGCCCGAGAAATAGTTGCTGAAATTCTTAGCCAGCGCTCTTCGCATAATTTAAAGATTCGCCAGCCTCTAAGCAAAGTAAGTTTTCCTCTAGATAAACTAAAAAATAAGAAATTGTGGAAAGTGGTGCAAGAAGAGACAAATATCCAAAAAATTGTCTTTAATCAAAAGCAGAAAGAGAATATTATTCTAGATACCAAACTTACCCCAGAGTTAAAAGAAGCAGGATTTTTAAGGGAGTTTATGCACGATATTCGGTCACTGCGCAAAAAGACCGGTTTTAACCGTTTCCAAAAAACCAGCTTGAGTGTTACCGGTAATGAAAAATTTGTCTCTCTTGTCCAGAAAAATCAAGCAATTATCCAAAAGGAGACATTATTGCAAGACATCCATTTTCCTCTTAGGGAAAGCGATATTTCTCAACAAGAAACGTACCTCCAAAAAGATTTTATTTTTCTTGAATTTCAAGGTAAGATTTACTTGAGGAAGAATTAAATCTTTTCTTTTTAAAAACTTAGAATTTAAAGCAAGTATTATATAATAAAGGTCAATAATATTCTGTCATTAATTATGAAAAGATTATTTTTATGAAAAAATGGTTAAAGTTCCTATTAATTTTCCTTATTATTTTGGCAATTTCAGTTATCGTTTTGGCTTTTATTGGTTCTAAAGGGGGAAAACTATCTCCTAATATTTTTCACCTTAATAAAGGAACAAAGAAAACTCCCCTCAATGAAGTAGTTGTAGATAATGTAAGGTTCAAATTGGTTTCTTTAAAAAACCTTGGCAGTGTTCTCCAGGGGAAAGATGCTCCTTATCTAAAAAGGATAAGCAACTTGCAGGCCGAAGGAAAATTTCTGGAAATTACTTTATCAGCGGAAAATTTAGGCACTACTTCCCAGCCATATTGGTTTGTCTCTTATCTTGTTGACGGAGAAGGAAAGCAGTTACGTACAGGCTGGAAAGCCGAAAGCTGGATTCCTCAAAATGATGAATGCTATGGGAGGCTTGATCCAGGAAAGGCGCCGAAAATTTGTAAGAAAATTTTCGATGTCCCCTTAGACGCAGCTGGTCTAAAGTTAAAGGTGGAAGTTGGCCTTAAATACAATGGTTTGTTGAATTTGGGAATATAAAATTTACTCTGAAGACTTGCGATAATCTTATTTTGTAAATTTTGTTTAAGTTTTTCTGAATTAAATTTTAATGTGTTTTTCTAAGGAGAATTTCTATGTTGAATGGATTACAAACGGAGAAGATATTTACGGTCAGCGAATTTATTTCTCTCCTAAATAGAATTTTGTTGCCCCAGAGAGCGATTGTTCAAGGAGAGGTGGGAAAGATGAGTCAAAGAGCTAGCTATACATTTTTCCCGCTTCGTGATAAGCAAAAACAAGAGACTTTAAATTGTTTTGTCTGGCAGGATAAGTTGGAATATTTTGGGACTACTCTCAAAGAGGGGATGGAAATAAAAGTTGAAGGTTTCCCAGCTATCTTTCGCCGTACCGGAAGTTTAAATTTTCAAGTAGAACAGATTGCGTTGGTAGGAGAAGGAGCCCTAAAACAGGCTTTTGAAGCTTTAAAAAGAAAACTTAAAGAACTTGGCTATTTTTCTTTAGAGCATAAAAAGGTCATTCCTCGATTTTCGCAAAAGATAGGACTTATTACTTCTCGTTTTGCCGCTGCAAAAACTGATTTTCTTGAGCATCTCGGCAAATTCAGCTTCGAAATTTATTTTTATGATGTCAGAGTTGAGGGAATAAGAGCAGTAGATGATATTATTAGGGCTATCCGTTGGTTTAATGAAAATATGTCTGACATTGATGTTCTCGTTATAACTCGTGGCGGAGGAAGTTGGGAAAGCCTGCAAGCTTTTAACTCGGAAATGGTTGCCAGAGCTATTTTTGCCTCAAAGATTCCTATTATTGCGGGGGTAGGTCATGAGGTAGATGAAACAATTGCTGGTTTTATAGCTGATAAAAGAGCATCAACTCCCACCCATGCTGCTCGAATCTTAAGTGATCCTTGGAAATTAGCCCGAGAATTAGTTGCAGAAGCCAAAGAAAATATTTTTTCCGCTTTAGCAAAATCCCGCCGTAATTATCAAATCCGCCTCAATAATATTTTTGCCCAAAATCTTTCTCTGTTTCGGGAAGCTCTCAGAAGGAACAATAAAGAGTTATCACAAAAAACTGTTCAGCTTTTTCAAAATTATTCACATTGGCTGGGAAGGCTAAAAAACACCTTAGATCAATATCAGGAAAAACTGATTCTTTCCAGCCCCCAACTGAAACTTAAGCAGGGTTATAGTATTGTTTTTAATCAAAAAGGTGAAATTCTTAAAAGAGCAGATGAGCTGAAACTTGGAGAAGAAATGACAACTATATTCTATCGCGGGAAGGCTAAATCAGAAGTAAAGAAATTAATCGATAAATAGTTTTTCTTCATAGACATAATATAGGTTTCGCAAATTAGTTTTAAGAAACTTGGAAATTTAAAGGGATTCTGTGTATTATTTTAATCATTAAGCAAATATGCCTACTGCAAAAAATAAAATAAATTTTAATGAAGCTTTTGCTGAACTTGAAGAAATTAATCAATGGTTTCAGCAGGAAAATATCGATTTAGACGAAGGCTTGAAAAAATTCAAGAGAGGCATGGAACTTATAAATCTTTGCAAAAAAAGATTAACCGAAGTTGATAATAAGTTTCAAGAAGTTAAAAAAGAATTCTCAGACTAAAATGCCTAGAAAACTTAATTTGGCCCAAAAAAAAGCCGTCCACTTTAATGAAGGGCCTCTTTTAGTAGTTGCGGGCGCTGGAACTGGGAAAACAACGGTTATTACTCAACGTTTAGCATATTTAGTGAAAAACAAGAAAGCGAAAGCCAATGAGGTGCTTGCTTTAACTTTTACCGAGAAAGCCGTCGAGGAAATGGAAAATAGAATAGACGACTTGCTTTCTTCAAGCTACTTGGACCTTTGGATTTCAACATTTCATTCATTTTGTGAAAGAATCCTCCGTGATAACGCTTTTGATATAGGTCTCAGTCCGAATTTCAAAGTTCTTAATCAAACTTCATCTTGGCTTTTAGTGAGACAGAATATCAAAAGATTTAGATTGAATTATTACCGGCCTTTGGGGAACCCTTCTAGATTTATTTTTGCCCTTTTGAAACACTTTTCCCGATGCAAAGATGAAGGAATTTATCCTGAAAATTACTTGGAATTTGCCGAAAATTTCAAGGGCCTAAATTCTCAACTTAAAGAAGAAAAAGCTAGAATTAAAGAAGTAGCGAAAGCCTACGCTGATTATCAAAATTTGCTTTTAGAGAAAGGTTTTTTGGATTTTGGTGATTTAATAAATTATACCTTAAAGGTTTTTCGCCAACGGAAAACTATTTTAGAACATTATCAAAAACAATTTAAATATATCTTAATTGATGAGTTTCAGGACACAAACTGGGCTCAATATGAATTGATAAAATTATTAGCTCTGCCAAAAAACAATCTCACGGTTTGCGCCGATGACGACCAATCTATTTATCTTTTTAGGGGAGCTTCTTTTAATAACGTTTTAAGGTTTCGCAAAGATTACCCAAAAGCCAAAGAGATTGTTTTAACCAAAAATTATCGTTCGACACAGAATATTCTTGACCTAGCCTATAAATTTATCCAATTAAATAATCCGAATAGGCTTGAATACCAATTGAATAAAGACCGAGAAATTCTTCGTAAGGCAAAAGATAAGGGTGTAGATTTATCACATTTTAAGAAAATAGACAAAAAACTTAAAGCCGTCACTGCTAAAAAGGGTATTATCAAATATCTTCACTTTGAGAGTTTAGCCAAGGAAGCCCAAGGTGTAGCTGAAGAAATTATTAAGATTTACCAGAAAGATTCTAAGACAAAATTAAGTGATTTCGTTGTTTTGGTGAGAGCCAATAAAAGCGCCCAGCCATTTTGCCAGGCTTTTAGTAAAGCTAATATTCCTTATCAATTTTTAGCACTAAAAGGGCTTTACCAAAAATCAGTAATTATTGACGTCATTTCTTATTTTAAGCTCTTAGATAATTACCATGAAGGACCTGCTTGTTATAGAGTTTTGAATTTACCTCATTGGGAAATTTCCCCAAAAGACATTTCAAAAATTATTTTTTCAAGCAGAATGCGCGCTCAATCTATCTATGAAACTCTTCTCAGGGTTGACACAATTAAGGATTTAAGCAAAAAAACAGTTTTGGCGGTGAAGCGCTTATTAAAACTTCTTAAGAAACATTCTAAACTAGCGCGAGAGGGGAGTGTCAGTGAAGTTTTCACCGCATTTTTAGAAGACTCCGGCTATTTAAAGTACTTGGCTAAACAAAATAACCAGAAAAGCCGGGAGAGTTTAGAATATCTCGAGCAATTTTATGATAAAATTAAACTCTTTGAAGCTAGCGAGATAGATTCTCATTTAAGCAGTTTTAGGCAACAAATAGAATGGGAAATCGAAGCAGGGGAGGAAGGTTCACTAAAATTTGATGCATATTCTGAAAAAAATGCCGTTAAAATTATGACAATCCATGCCGCTAAGGGACTAGAATTCAAATATGTTTTTTTAGTTAGCTTGGTGGATAAACATTTCCCAACAATTGCCGTTAAAGAACCTATTGAAATTCCAGAACCTTTAATTAAAGAAGTTATTCCCAAAGGAGACATCCATTTGCAAGAAGAAAGAAGATTATTTTATGTTGGTTTAACTCGAGCAAAAAGGGGAATTTTCCTAACTTCCGGAGAAGATTACGGAGGACAAAGAAGAAAAAAGATATCAAGGTTTCTCCAAGAGCTTGGTTTTAAAGGGAAAATTCGAAAGAAAGCAGAACCGAAACTTTCTTTCGAAAACAAAAATGCGTTTAAAAAAGATAAATCTTTTTCGTTCCGGAGAAAAATAAAAATTTCTCACCTTTCTTACACTCAGCTTGCCGCTTTTGAAAAATGTCCGCTCCAGTATAAATTTGCTCACATCTTAAAAATTCCCGTCAAAGGGAAAGCTTCTTTTACTTTTGGCAAGGTAATGCACCACACCCTTTTTGAGTTTGTTTCTTTGGCTAGCGAAAAGATAAAAAATCGCCAGCCAATTCCTCCATTTCGCAGCCTTCTTGAATTTTATAATAAAAATTGGCTGAACCAATGGTATTTAGACAGAGAACAACGTTCCGACTACAAAAAGTTAGGCGAAAAATCCTTAAGGAAATTTTACAAAGATTTTGCAAGTGAAAAGCCAATGATAAAATTTATTGATGAAAAGCCATTTTTAGAGAGAGGCTTCAATTTAAAAATGGGAAGTTATCACTTAACTGGTCAAATTGACCGCATCGATGAATTAGAAGATGGGGAAGTAGAGATTATTGATTACAAAACGGGAAATCCAAAAAAAGCGCTTTCAAGAGAAGATAAAGAACAATTGTTAATTTATCAAATGGCGGTTGAAAATATTTTGGGATTAAAAATAAAAAGGCTTACTTACTATTATCTTAACAACAACCAAACGATTTCTTTTTTAGGAACTCAGAAAGAAAAAGAGTCTCTGAGACAAAAAATTTTGGCGGAAGCCAAAAAAATTGAATCTGGAAAATTTTCCCCTCATCCAGGATGGCAATGCCAATATTGTGACTTTCGGGAAATATGCGAATTTAGGGAAAATCATCAATAACAAAAAACTATTTTATCGTGCGCCATTCAATGTCAGAATCCTTGCCGGCAAACTCCAACCATTGGCCTTCAGGGTCAATGACGTACCATTTCTTGCGTGTTTGCGACCAAACCATAGGATTGCCATCGTAAAATGGTTTTTTTACTACATCTTTTGGTTTTAATTTATCAAGCTCTAGCCATTTTTTAAACACCGTCTCGATAGCATAATCCAAATTACGGGATTTCGCCCATTTAGATACTTTTAATATAGCTTTTTTTGCCATTTCTACCGACCCCGCTAATTCTAAAAGCTGTTTTGCGGGTCGGGTAAATCTTGAATAAATTATCTTTCTTTTCGAAGCATTTTCCTTCAGCTGTTCTAAGCTTATTTCCTTAGTTTTAAAATAATAGGTAACGATTTGGCGGATAGCGGTTTCTTTTTTTAAGTCTTGATAATACTTTATTTTTCCAGTTTTGAGATATTCTTCAATTTTTACAGCAATACTTTTCCCGATTCCGGGAATATCCTTCAAACCTTTTATTCCTTTCTCTTTCAAAATAACGGAAACATCTGATTTCAATGAATTCAAAGATTCCGCCGCTATTTTATACGCTTTTGGTTTATAAGGTATGCCCTTAATAAGTAAAAGTTCCGATATCTCAGATAATATTTTAGCTATTTCCTGGTTTTTCATATCTTAAAGGATAAAAGAAAAGTTATGAAAATTTTTCAACTTTGAATTTGTAAACTATGATTCTTCCAAAACGGGGATCAATTCCTCCTTTTTGGCAGGCAATACTAATTTGTTTTTCAATTGTGTCCACCCCTTTTAAATTCGGCAGTAAGAGGCCGCTCTGAAGGGGGTTATCAGCACTTTTGACAATCACTCCATATTTTTTGGGGTCTAATTCCTTGAGATTGCTAACTTGTTCTGGAGGACTTAATATTGAAACCTCATAGTTCAGATAGGGCAATTCACTGACTTTTAGGGGTTGAAATCGGTAATCTTTGGCAGCGGCGGCAATAGCGCTATGGATAAGTTCTTGAGCAATATTTTTTTGGGTAGGTAAATATGTTCCCACGCATCCGCGCAATTGGCCTTTTTTCTCTAGAGTCACAAAAACACCTGCTTTCTTTTCTAGAAACTCTTTAGGTAGGTTAGAAGGGGGAAGTATAATTTTCCCTTCTTTCAGGTAATTTTCTATAGCTTCTTTGGCTAGTTGGATGAGAGGATGCATAAATTTTCTAATTTTGTTAAGAGGACGGACTGTTAATTTTGATTTTTTAATTTTTCTATTATCTCTTTTATCCTTTTAGCTTCTTCTTTTACTACTTCGCTTGAATATTCGGCTGAATGGCTGGGCGCGTTTTGATAAATAGGCTTTTTTTGGTCCAAGTGTAAATTAAAAATCAAAATACCGTTTCCTTCCTTAAGGTAAATATGGAATCGGGGATATCTATTGCCCCCCAGAGGACGGATACAATTTATTTCATCTTCTTTCTTTCCTAAAAAATAATAGCCGATTCTCTTTATAATAGTGTAAATATTTTCTTTTAATGACTCTTGAGAGATAATAAGTCTCATGTTAGTTGAGAAATTTAAAATTTGCTACTAAATAGCCAACTCCAAAAGGTCCTTCGTAAGATAAAATTTCTGGCTGCCAGTTTAATTTTTCTCCAGTTAAAATACCTAGCAAAAAAGAAAAAGAACGCAATCCGCAATCCGCTGCTTGGGGATAAATATCATCTAAGTTCAAAATTTTTTCTATATCTTTTCTTTTTAGGCTTTCTAAAAGGGCTTTATCAAATTTTGGGCCATCGGGCTGAAACCCGTATGGGCCGTCTTCTTTTAAGCAATGTGATAAATCACCCGAAGCAACCAAAGCGTATTTTTTATCTTTCTCAAGCGAGCGAGCTATTTCCTTTCCTTTATTAAAATAGAATTTCGGCGGCTCAAAACCCGTTAAGAGAGTTTTTATTTCTCCTTTAAAGTTAGGGGTAATAAAATACAATGGTACTTTAAACCCCCAATCCAAATGAGGCGAAGATATTATTAAAATATCTGGCTTTTTTTGTGCGAGCTCCTTGTTAAGTTTTTTTAAACCTGCAATGGTTTTTTTAACTTTTTCTCTGTCCTCTTTAGAACCTACTGATGGCAGTAAGATCGGGGGATGGGGAGAAAAACAAGCAAAAGTAATCATATACACTAATCTAGTTTATAATATGTAAATTTTCTTTGCACTTTGAACAATATCCATGATTGTCATAACGGATAACTTGATATCCTTCCCGCTTAATCATTAAACTGCCGCATCGCGGGCAATAAGTACTTTGGTGTTTAAAATCATCAATGACATTTCCGATATAAACAAATTTTAATCCCGCTTTTTTGGCAATTTTGTATGCCTCCAAAAGAGTTGCTTTGGGAGTAGGGGAAACATCATTCATTTTATAAGCCGGGAAAAAAGCAGAAAGATGCCAGGGAATATTAGGATTGATATTATAAATAAATTTAGCGATTTGATGAAACTCTTTAGACGAATCATTAAAATTAGGGATAATCAAAGTTGTTATTTCTTCCCAGACACCAAGTTTATGCACTCTTTTAATGGTTTCTTTAACGGGTTCTAATTTTGCTTTGACAATTTCCTTGTAGAATTTTTCAGAAAATGACTTTAAGTCAATATTAATTGCATCTAAATAAGGGTGAATAAGTTCTAGGGCTTCTTTTGATTCGTATCCATTTGATACCCAGACATTTTTAATGCCAGCTTCTCTTGCTAATTTCATTGTATCTAAAGCGTATTCTAAAAAGACAGTTGGTTCGTTGTAAGTATAAGCAATAGTTGGAATTTGCTGAGTTTTACAATATTGGACAATTTCTTGAGGGGCTAATTCTTTGCTTAGTTTTGGAATAATTTCTGGATTTTTTTGGGCTGTTTGCGAAATTTCCCAATTTTGGCAAAAATTACACCCAAAATTACACCCATAGGTACCAAAAGATAAAACTTGACTGCCTGGCTTAAAATGAAAGAGTGGTTTTTTCTCAATTGGGTCAATGTTCAATGTAGCAGCTTTCCCATAAACTAAAGAATAAAGTTTTCCTCCAATATTTTTTCTTACTCCGCAAATTCCCGTTTTCCCTTCCGGCAATACGCAGTAATGGGCGCAATTTCTGCATTGAATCTTCTTTCCAGAGAGTTTTTTATAAAGATAAGCTTCTTTCATGCTGTTTCTTTATTAGGTGGTTATTTTTTCTTTCGCATGTTTCACTGGGTTTTCTATATTCTATCACAAAATAAAGAATTGATTAAATTTCAAAAATCCAAAACATAAATGTTTTGTTCAATTTCTGCCATTATCGCTAAGTGTCAATTTCGAAATTTTAGAAGATTTTTGGAAAACGGTTTTCAAAATAAACTAGACTCTTTACTGAAAGTTGTCTTAAAAAGTAAAAGATGTTATAATGTATTAGATTAAATAAATACCCTATGATAAAAACAAAAGACGGGATTGACAATAATCATCCTTGGTTTCAATTTTATCCTAAAGGAAAATCTTTTTCTCTCCATTATCCGGAGGTTCCGCTATACTCCTTTCTTGACAAAACAGCGGAAAATCAACCGAATAAAACAGCTTTGGTTTTTTACAACCAGAAAATAAGTTACCAACAATTAAAAGAATTAACAGACAAATTTGCTAACTTGCTTAAAAATCTATCCATCAAAAAAGGCGACCGCGTCGCCTTTTTGCTTCCAAATTGCCCTCAGTTTGTCATTGCTCTTTACGGAACAATCAAAACTGGCGCTATTGCCACTGTTTTGAATCCTCTTTACAGCAAAGAGGAATTGCATTCTTGCTTACAAAATTCAAAACCTAAAATTATTGTCTCTTTAAAAATGTTCGTTGATAAAATTGCTGATTATCCGGGGAAAATCATTATTACAAAAATTTCTGATTACTTGCCCCAAAAACTTAAAATTCTTTTCAACATTAAAGAAATCATAAAGTCTCCAAAAGAAGAAAAGAAGAATTTACCCAAGAGAAAAGATGTCTTTTGGCTCCGCAAAGCTTTAAAAAACAGTTCAGCTAAACTTCAGCCTGTCCAAATTAACGCTCGCCAAGATCCAGCTTTAATAATTTACACTTCCGGCACTACCGGCGTGCCAAAAGGCGCAATCTTAACTCATTTTAACTTAGTTTCCAATGCTTTTTCGCTAAACGTTTGGGCTGAAGAAATCAAAACAGACAGTTATTTAGCTGTTTTGCCGCTTTTCCACATTTACGGTTTAACCGTACAACTATTAACGGCTATTTTAAGAGGGGCTTCGGTGATTCTTTTACCAAAATTTCACACTCGCGAAGTGGTCAAGACTATCCAGAAATATAAAATCCAATATTTTGTCGGTGTTCCCCAAATGTACAGCGCTTTAGTGAAATATTCTGCTTCTACTCATCAGCTTCATCTATTTGATTCACTCATCCTTTGTTCAAGCGGAGCGGCATCTATCTCGGGTTACTTGTGGAACAAAATAAAAGAAATAGCCCCTCGGGCAAAATTAATGGAAGGATATGGACTCTCGGAAACATCACCAGTAGTGCTTATTGATTCTCTCTCGAAAAATTACTTTAAAAAAGAAGGTTCCCCGGGCATCCCAATTTTTGATACGGACGTAAGAATTGTTGATATGGAAACAGGCAGGGAGCTTGCGGCGGGGGAACCAGGAGAAATTGTTGTCAAAGGACCGCAGGTTTTCCAGGGTTACTGGCATAATTTAGAAAAAACAAAGCAAGTGTTAAAAAATGGTTGGTTTTACACTCATGATATTGGGCATATGGATCCAGACGGCAGATTCTATATCCACGAACGCATTGACGATATCATTAATGTCAAAGGTGAAATGGTGTGGCCGGGAAGAGTAGAGCGAATTTTAAAAAAACATCCTAAAATTAAAGAAGCCGCCGTGATTAGCGTAAAAAGCGAGTATTACACCCAAGCGATTAAAGCTTATCTTGTACTTAAGAAAAAACAGACTATTAGTAAGGCTGAGGTGACAAATTTTTGCCAAGATAAATTAGCCCGCTATGAAATTCCTGTTTTTATTGAATGTGTGGAGAAACTGCCTCGAACTTATGTAGGGAAATTGCAACGTTTTAAATTAAGGAAGAAATCCAGGCAAAAGGCTAAGCCTGTTAAGCATAATTTAAATAAAAAGGCCGAAAACAGTAAAAAAAAGAAAAACATGAAGAAATAAATAAACTATTTTATGTCAGAAAAAACTGTAATAATATTTGATCTTGATGGCACGATTGTTAGTAAAAACACCCAGACCAGTTTGTTCATTTATCTTTTCAAAAAAAAGAAAATCTCTTTAAAATTTTTTTCTCAGGTTATTTTTTGGTCAATTTTGTACAAACTTGGAATAATAAATTTATCAAAAATAATGGGGAAAATTTATCGATTTACTTCAAAACTTGACCCGGATAACTTCGAGAGTTTACTCACTGAATTTTATCGAGATATAATCAGAAAACAAATTTACCGTAGGGCTTTGCAATTGATTGAGAAATATGAATCATCCGGCATGCCAGTTGGTTTAATATCTACTTCCATTCAACCATTAGTAAAAATAGTAGGGGATCAGTTAAAAGTGAATTTTGCAATAGGCACGAAACTTCAGGTAGAAAATGGAAAATTTACCGGAAAAATTGCAGGAAAACCAATGTATGGCATAGTAAAACTTGAGACAATGCGAAAATTAGCTCAGGAAAACGGTTGGGATTTAGCTTCTAGCTATTTTTTTTCAGATAACCATTCTGACAAACCTTCACTTGAAGCAGTAGGCCATCCTCGAGCAATTAACCCTACCCCCAAACTTAGAAAAATGGCTCGACGCAACCACTGGCTAATTTTATACTGGTAACAATTATATGACTTTTTTTCATCAAAAATTTTTCACCCAGACTAAAGGGCAATTTGATTTTATTGATATCACCGATTTAGCTAAAAGTATTGTAGAAAAATCAGGTGTCAAAAATGGTTTTTTAAATGTCGAAAGCTTACATACTACTTTCGCAATTATTATAAATGAGAATGAATCTCGTTTAATTACAGATATAAAAGCAATGCTTAAAAGATTGGTTCCGCAAGATATTCAATATCATCATCCCGATAATGGTTACGCTCATTGTCGATCAGCCCTCCTTGGCCCTTCGGAAACTCTTAATGTCTACCAAGGAAAAATCGAATTAGGAAACTGGCAGCGGATATTTGCGGTAGAACTAGACAGTTCTCGCCCCCGTGAAATTTCTTTCGCTGTCATTGGAGAATAGCCAAAAGACAACGAAAAGAAGATTATAATAGGTATACAACGATATCCTCAATCTTATAATATTCTGGTAATCATAACCTTATATCATTCCATATATCCTCGATTCTATTAAAATAGGATTTTCATTCTTCTGGGAAGAGAAAAGTAGATTTAGACATCTCTTTCCTCGCTTTAGTAGGATTTAGCGGAGACATTATAATTCTTTTCTTCAACTTATTAATCTTACCCTACGGCAATTATTTTATTGCCTCATACCATCTCGTTGTTGCTTATATGATATGCACATGAAGATACATGGGTGACACTCTAAAAATCAAGAAATATGAAGGAACCCATTGATTTAAAGGATGTTACCTACTGTGATAGAGTGGAAATTAAGCTAATCTACGAATTGGGTTATCGTTTAATCAATGAAGTGGTTCTGCTCTATCATATGCTCTCATTTTTAAATAAATACAATGATTTTTCCAAGGAAGCCAAACCAAAACTAAAATGGATAGACTATTATCATCAATGTGGCAATGTTTCTAAGATCTGTTGATGTTTCGGCATTTCCCGCCAATGTTTCTATGAATGGTATTGAAAATATGGCCCGAACAACCTTTACGCCCTGGAAAATCGATCTACCACCTCTATCAGGAAAAGACAAAGAGAAATTACTCCAGAACAAACATTAAGAGTTATCGGGTTAAGAAAGAAATATATTCGCCACAGCAAGATTAAACTGGCCAGAATCTATCAACGAGAATATGGAGAAGTTATTTCTTCCTGGAAAGTCCAAAAAGTCATTAAGAAATACAGACTCTACCACAATTCCAAGAAAATCACTAAAATTCCGTATAAACGCTTAATCGCCATTCAGAAGAAGAGAATCACCGAACTGAACAAAAAGCCTAAAAATGGATTTTTTCTTTGTTTAGATGCTATTAAATTAAGAATGAACAATCTCAAAATATACATCTTTACCGAAATAGATTCTTTTTTAAGGTGGCTTTCGCCTGAATGTACAAGAATGCTAATCCCTACAACGCAGCTGATTTCCTTAATAGGTTGCTTTACTTAGTTAACGGAAGAATTGAAAACATTCAAACAGATAACGGAAGTGAAATTGAAAAATACTTTAACCAGGCCTGCCGAAAAATGGGATTAGTTAGATATTACAGCCATCCGAGAACCCCTAAGGATAATCCAGTCAATGAACAATTAAACAAAACCTTAGAAGATGAATTTATCAGTCTTATCAATTTTAATCCTAATGTTACGTAATTTAACAAGAACCTGACCGAATGGCTGATTGAATACAATTTTAAAAGGCTCCATCAGGCACTTAACTACGAAACGTCGATAAAATTCAATAATTTTATTAAAGTGTCACCTATGTGCTCATCGCACACAATAGATTGACAAAGTCATCCAATTTTGATAAAATAACTTTAAATATTGAAAAAGTTTCTTAACTTTAAAAATTAAATAATGAACGAAGATAAAAAGTCTCTTGGAAAAGAAATTTTGTATTAAAAAAAAGAGACGAAAAGGAGGTGAGAAATATGTCTAGCACAGAAGATTCTTACGAGAAAGGTTATGCAGACGGCAGAAGAGAAGCAGAGCACGAGGTAGAAGATGGATTAAGTGGGACCATTTCTGATGTATTTACAGGAAAGATCAACTATAATCCTGACGGGTCCACAGCATACGACGAAGGTTTCCAAGATGGACTTGAGGATGGCCGTGGAGATTATGAGTAGTCATCCATTTTTGAGGGAGAGAATATTACTCTCCCTCTATCATTTTGTATAATATGGTTATAGAATTTGAATTTTTTCTCATAATAATAATTTTATTTTTATTAATCTTTTTTTCTCCTACCACGGTAAAAGCAGCTTTTATGGGAGCGCCGTTTGTGCCCACTCCAAAAAAGATAATTCGTAAAGCCTTGAAAACTGCTCATTTGAAAAAAAACGAGAAATTATATGATTTGGGTTGCGGCACTGGAAGGGTTTTGGTTATTGGAGCAAAGGAATTTGGGGCGAAAGTGACAGGGGTGGAATATTCTATACCTCTTTTTGCTTTGGCTAAAATAAATCTGCTCTTGCACAAAATTAAAAATGGAAAAATTTATAGAAAAGATTTCTTTAAAGAAAACATAAAATTAAATAACGCTGATGTTGTTTTTTTATTCTTAACCCCAAAAGCTTTTCCTAAGCTGAAAGGTAAATTTGAGAGAGAGTTAAAACCAGGCACTAGAATAATCGCTTATTCCTCTCCTCTTTTATTTTGGGAACCAACCGAAACAGTTTTTACTCCAAATCCAAAAATAAAGATATATCTCTATATCAAGAGGTAAACATAAACATTTCCCTATAATGCATTTAAACTATTGCTATTTTAAAACACAGTTTTAGATGAAGAGGAAAAATAATCAGATATAAATTATCCGTCGAAAATACTAAAACTAAAAAATATACAGTTTTCAATGCACTGGTTGGTGAATTCAGCAGCTAAGCCGCAATAGCAATGCAACATACATTATTATCTTTTTGATGAATCATAATTTCTGTTCTAAGCTACTTGGTCTAACTCAATTAAATTTTGTTTAATTTCACCAGTTGGTTATTAAATCAGTTTTTCTAGAGAGCCGTTTTTGTGTTATAATTATTCATTATAGAAGAAACTCTGAAAATTTTATTAATCTAGAGATATTAAGCCTATGGAACCACAGGAAATTTTCGGAGTGAAGTGGATAAAAAAAAGAGATCTCTTGGAAATTGCTAAGGCTAATTAAAAATAATGGATAGTTTAAGTGTTAATTTATTTACATCATCGTGTTTTATAACTGGTTTCTTGGCAATAGGATTAGGTGTTTTTGTTCTCTCAAAGGGGTATAGAAAAAAAACGCATCGTGCGTGGTTTTTATTAAGTTTAGCTATATTTATATGGTCAATAGCCCTGGGTGGAACGACGATTGCTAAAAACAAGGAAATTGCCTTATTTTGGCAAAGAATATTATATATAGGAACTATTTTATTGCCCGTTTTGTTCCTAGATTTTTGTTCGTTTTTTACAAAGGTTTCTCATGGCATAAAGCGAATATTATGGATAGGTTCTATTTTAACAGCCATTTTTTTAATTTCTGTCTTCACAAAATTTTTTATAGCAGGAATAGAACCGAGAACTAGTTTTGGTTACTGGCCTATAAAAACTGGGGTTTTATACCCTTTGTTTTTAGCGTTCTTCGCGTTTTATATTAGTTATTCATTTATCCTCTTGAAAAAAGTTTATAATCAATCTTATGGAATTAAAAAGCGGCAAATATCATTTTTATATTATGGAGCTCTTATTGGTTTTATTGGTGGTTCAACTAATTTTCTATTAGATTTTGATATCAAAAATTTTTACCCTTTTGGAAATTTCTTTATCGCATTATACGTTGTAATCGTAACTTATGCGATGTTCAAATATCATTTAATGGAAATTAAACTCATAGCTACTCAATTGTCTGTTGGACTAGTAGCTATTATTCTTTTCGTAGATATTTTATTATCAAACTCACTAATTATTTTTTGGCTAAAGATAGGTATATTTTTTGGATTTCTTTACCTTGGCTATTTATTAATTAAAAGCGTTTTAAACGAAACAAACCAAAGACAAAGAATAGCGAAAATGGCAAAGGAACTAGCGGAAAATAATGATTCTCTCAAAGAACTTAACGGGACACTTGATGAAAAGGTGAAAGAAAGAACGGAAGAGTTGGAAAAAAGCAGAGCAACACTTGAAAAAACTAATAAGGATTTAGGAAAGAGCACAAAGGAAATAGAAGATAAGGAAAAAGAACTCGAAAAATGGTATAATCTAACTGTCGGTCGGGAATTAAAAATGATAGAGTTAAAAAAGAAAATTGAGGAATTGAAAGGAAAAGATCAAGTTTACAGATAAATTATGCAGAAATCAAAATTCTGGGAAAAATACTTTAGGGTTTATGATGTTTTGAATTTCTTTATTCCGTACCAAGAATTATTGGATAAAATCTGTGAGGTTTTAGAAATTCAACCGGGAGAAAGAGTGCTAGACGCAGGTTGTGGTACAGGAAACTTAGCTATTAAAATGGACAGAAGGGGGGGGCGAGTAATTGGTCTAGATAATTGTGAAGAAGCATTAAAAACCTTTAGAAAAAAAAATCCTTCTATTAAATTGATATTTGCTGATTTAACACAAAAATTTCCTTTCCCGGATAATTATTTTGACAAAATTGCTTCTAATAACGTGCTTTATACTATCCAAAGCGAAAAACTTAAATTAGTTCTAAAGGAGTTATTTCGTGTATTAAAACCGAATGGGAAATTGGCAATATCTAATCCTAAAAAAAATTGGAGTGCGTTTAAAATTTATAGTTATGGCTTTAAAAAAAGTCTTTCTAAAAATGGTTTCCTTTTGACAACCCATCATGTTTTTAAAACAGTTGTACCTACACTAAAAATTCTTTATTATAACCATTTAATAAGAAAAATGTGGCATTACCATTTTTTTCAACCGGAAGAGCAAAAACAACTTCTTCTCAAAATTGGATTTAAAGAGGTATCTAATGATATTTTTTTATATGGCAAACAAGTAATTTTAAATGTAGGTACAAAATAAAATGTTTTTGTTGTGTCTTTACGACAAGAGATTAGAAAACTAACATTCACAGAAAAATCACTTTAGGAAATTACTCAATCCAGAAATGTGCTATGTATACTATCGTCCTAGCAAGAATAAGAATTATTTAAATTATGAAATTACTGCTAACAACTAAGATTGACAAAAAAAATGTTTTGAAATTCGGCATTCCAACGAATAAAATAGAAAGAGAGAAAATTTTTAAATTAAGATATACTGTTTATATCCTAGAAAAAGGTTATCGAGAATCAAAAGCTACTGTTAAGAAACAAGAATATGATAAATATGATCGAAAAGTACGAACTCAATACTTTATGGCTTTACTTGGTAAAAAACTGGTGGGGACAATTAGATTAGTAGTGGGAAGACCACTGCCTGTAATGGAAGATTACTTCGAATTTCAAGAACCCAAAGAAACAAAGAAATTTTCATCTAATCAAATAGCTGAAATAAGCCGGGCAATTTCGCGACCTAGAGGCGCTGCCCTTCCTCGTCACATAGTCTCCCTCGGGCTATTTTTCTGTCTCTTGCAGTGGAGCTCTAAACATAATATCAAAGTTGAATACGAAGTAGTTAAGAAGGATTTAGCAATAAAATTAAAAAAAATTAATTTACCCCTTCATAAAATTAAAAATTTTTCTCTAAAAAACACCCCCTTAACTCGTGAATATTCTGGTTATTTTAAAAAAAACACAAATAATCTTTTCATTTTTTACTTTTTCACCAGAAAAGTACAAAATCAATTAGAGAAAATTCTTTCCAAAATGCAATATCTGAAAATTACTTAGATGTCTAAAAAAATTTATCCCTTGTAATAAATTTGACTCTTGTTAAAACAACTATGGAAATTGGGGCTTTAATTTCGATTATTGTAAGTTTAATCAACTTCTTTTTTGGGTTATTCATCCTGATAAAAAACTCTAAAGATTTATCAAGTAAGCTTTATTTTATTTTATCTACCTCAGCTTCTATTTGGGCATTAGCCGTTGGATTAGGCAGAATATCTCAATCTTTCCCTACCTTACTATTATGGGAAAAAATCTCTTACATAGGGGGAATTGGGACGGCTCTTTTCTTTTTCTACTTTTCTATTGTTTTCCCTTTCTTTAGCTTCTTTCGGATTCGCAAAAAGAATAATCTAGCTCTTT
The DNA here is from genome assembly GCA_964562675.1 of uncultured Candidatus Saccharibacteria bacterium. Taxonomy (GTDB): domain Bacteria; phylum Patescibacteriota; class Minisyncoccia; order Minisyncoccales; family CG1-02-41-26; genus CAZLUG01. The sequence continues at coordinate 63,997 of CAZLUG010000002.1, forward strand.
CTGTTTTAGTATTGCCTCTCATTCTTTTCGTTTTTTTGTTAAAAATAATTATTTTCAACTTTGATACCTTCGTACAAAATGTGGCATTTGCGAGTTCCTCTAAATACGTAATCGCCAGTATCATATTCAAGTTCGGTAAAAATTATACTCTCTACGTTCTATTTATTCCTGTCCTATTCGGGTTAGCATTAATTAATCTATTCCTTAAATATAAAAAAGCTACCCATACTGAAAAAGCACAAATATTTTTTGTTATCTTAGGAACTTCAATTTCTTTGTTTTCAGCAATATTTTTAAACCTTATACCTAGAAGGAACATTCTTGAGTATAATTATCTTGCTCCAAGTTTCATATTAGCAACTGTTATATCTATCGCTTATGCCATTACAAAACACCATCTCTTTAATATTAAGGTTATTCTTACAGAATTATTTGTTGGATTGATTTCATTCTTTCTACTTGTAAAAGTATTCATAGGACAAAATACTACCGAGCGATTACTTTGGTTACTCATTACTATCATTTTTCTTTATCTTGGTTATTCATTAATCAAAAGTGTCTGGAGAGAAATAAAAAGGCGGAAGAAATTAGAAATTTTAACACACCAACTAGAAAAAGCTAATGCGGAATTAAAACGGATAGACAAATCTAAAACAGAGTTTTTGTCTATGGCCTCTCACCAATTAAGAACACCTCTCACCGCTATCAAGGGATATATTTCAATGTCTTTAGAGGGGGATTACGGTCAACTCTCTGAAAGAGAGAAACGAGTTCTAAAAAACGTTTACCAATCAAATGAAAGGTTAATCAATATCGTAAACGATTTATTAAATATTTCACGAATTGATTTGGGGAAAATGGAGCTTAAGAAAGCACCAGTTCGAATCAATAAACTTATAGAAAGTATTTCTCAAGAATTTCAGGAAAAATTTAAAGAAAAAAATCTGAAATTTATATTCCAAAAATCTAAAGAACCTTTGCCAGAAATTGAAGCTGATGCTCTAAAAATTTCTCAAGTGATATCTAATCTTTTAGACAACGCTTTGAAATATACACGTAAAGGTTCTATTGTGATTGCTTCTAAATTTGACCCGCTGAAAAAGATTATTTTGATATCTGTTCAAGATACTGGCGAAGGGTTAAATAAAGAAGAAAAAGGGAAAATATTTGAGAGTTTTGTGAGAGGGTCAGCTGGAATTAATGACTGGGTACAAGGAGTTGGGTTGGGGCTTTGTGTGGCAAAACGTTATGTAGAACTTCACCACGGAAAGATTTGGGTAGAATCTGCCGGGAAGGGGAGAGGCGCTACTTTCTATGTTGCACTACCGGTAAAATAATACCTTACTCTCTTACGAAATTTTATCTAACTACTCTTAAAGAATACCTAATGAGAAGTGTCATTTTTTTCTGGGTATAAGCATTTATTATTACTGAAAGGTATCCGCCATTTCAGTTTTGTTTTTTATGTTGGTTCTATAATAGTATAAAGTTATTATGTATCTTTTAATTCTGTATCTCTCAATTTTAGGACTAACTATACTATTACTCTCCGGCGCTCTTTTTGATGCCCCCTGGGTTCCAACTAGAAAAAGAGATTTTGAGCGAATAGCAAAATTAGCAAAATTGCAACCAGGAATATCATTTTATGATTTGGGTTGCGGCACGGGAGAAATGCTATTTTATTTGTCTTCTAAGTACAAAGTAAATTGTGTAGGCGTGGAAATATCGCCAATTTTATATTTGTATTCAAAAATAAAATCGCTGTTTTATAAAAGAGTAAAAATCATATACGGCGATTTTTATCAACATAACATATCAAAAGCTGACATTGTATATGCTTTTTTAATGCCTAAATCTATGGATAAGCTAAAGAGAAAAATTAAGAAAGAATCAAAAAAAGATGCAAGAATTATAATATCATGTTGGTCGCTTCAAGGTTACAATCCAACGTTAATAAGCCAAAAAAATAATAGGATGACATATTATCTATATGGAAAATCCGCTCTATTAAAATAGGGCGGATTAGCGTATGGGAAATATGTTTCTTTATTCCCGATTGTTTTGCTGTCCTTGCAACTTACACACATCCTTCTGGCAGAGTCTGCTTAGAGTCTATCGAAGTTAAACTTCGATAGACTTCTTTAATGTTTAATGCAAAGATAGTATTCTCTCTAAACCAAGACTACCAGTGGCAAAAACCGCTATATATGTGTAAACATTACCTAAAGCATTTGGCAAGAACTAAAAAATTACTTATAATAAAAGGAGCGACAGTGAATTTAAAGATTATTTTTTTAAGAGCAATTATTGATAAATTAGTTCCAAAACGCCTTTAACCTTAGAAGATTTCTTTATGAATCAATGGGGAATAAAACTAAAAAATTAATCATTCTCGTCAGTCTTTTTAAAAGCAGGATGGGAGCTGTTAAAGATTTATTAGTTTTGTTGGGAAAAGGGGTAAGAGTAAGAGAGATAGATAAAGAATATCAAGAGAAAAAACTTTTTGGGCCATGGGGATTAGAGGAATTAGCCAAATTATATAAGGGTTTTCCTAAAGATAAATTACAAACGGCGGCTTTGTATTATTGCCGAAAAAACTTATTGGATGGGCTAAGGGAGCTTGCCGTTAATCTGAAGAAAAAAGGGTTTATTCTCGGCATTTTAAGCTCAAATCCTCAGTTCATCATTGATTCTCTAAGAAGATTTCTGCCAGTGGATTTTGCTTTTGGCACCCAGTTAGATTTTTGCCAGGGAATAGCAAATGGGAAAATTAAAAGAGAACTTAATATGTATGAGAAAAGTGAAATTTTAAGGCGAGAAGAGGAAAAATACAGCATAACCTCGCAGAATGTTATGGTTATAGGCCGAGCAACCATAAATCATCTTTTGATGGCAGAAGAAGCAGGAAAATTTATTGGCTTTAATCCGGAAACAGAAAATCTCACTAAAATTATTAATGCAAACCAAGAAATCAAAAAGTTCTTACTCTTGAAAAATTCATCCCATTTTCCTCAACTTCGTTAACACTCAATCGAAGCAACGAGGATAGATCGCTGCCGTAGCAGTGATTTATTATTACTATTTGAGATTTAAGAGAGGAAAAAGAGTTTATGCAAAATCAAACTAAGAGACTATTCATTGCTGTTAATTTTCAAAACAAGATTAAGTCAGCTCTAAAAAACCGCCAGCAGGCAATTGAAAGTCTCTTTCCGGAAGAATTAATATCGGCAGGCTTAATTCGTTGGACGAAAATAGAAAATCTTCATCTGACTTTATGTTTTATTGGCTATGTCAAAATACAATTTATTCCCAAAATAGTATCTGTTGTAAACAATGTAGCCAGCCAATTTTCTCCTTTTTACCTACAATTTAAAGAAATTCAATATGGACCGCTAAACATTTTGCCTCCGCGAATGATTTGGGCAGATGTAGAACGATCGGAAACCTTATTAAAAATTACAGAAAAAATAAAACACCAGCTCGAGGCAATAAATATCCAAAATGAGACAATGCGAAGATTATTTGTTGCTCATGTTACATTGGGAAGGTTAAAGAGTTGGTTGTGGAGAAGAATTGACGAAGAAGAAAGGCCCAAAATCTCTCAAGAGCTTTCTTTAAGATTTCCGGTAAGGTCAATCGAAATTATGGAAAGTGTATTGAAGAGAAAGGGTGCAGAATACAAAATTCTCCAAAGTGCCAGTTTAAACCAAGGGAAGGAAAAAGAAATTTAAAGGTTTATATTTCAACCATGAAAGTCTATTTTATCGGTATTGGAGGTATCGGCACGTCTGCTTTAGCCCAATATTACCTATCCCAAAACTATAAAGTTAGTGGTTCTGATTTAGTTTCTTCAGAAATTACTAATTTTCTCCAGAAAAAAGGAGTAAAAATATTTATAGGGAAGCATCAATCAAAAAATTTGCCTCGAGATGCTGACTTTGTAATTCACAGCCCCGCTGTCAACCAAAATAATCCTGAAATTAAAGAAGCTATTAGAATGCAAGCTCGAAACGGAAATCTTCAGATACTAAGTTATCCTGAGGCCCTGGGTAATTTAACTAAAAAATATTGGACCATAGCTGTAACTGGCACTCATGGGAAAAGCACAACTACCGCCATGATTGCTCTTCTTTTAATAAAAGCTGGTTTAGACCCTACTGTGATTATCGGAACAAAGCTTAGAGAATTTTCTAATACCAATTTCCGTTTAGGCAAATCAAAGTATTTAGTTATAGAAGCTTGTGAGTACGCAAAATCTTTCCTTAATTATTGGCCAAAAATGATTATCTTGACCAATATTGAGAAAGAACACCTTGATTATTATCAGAATTTGAAAAATGAACTTCAAGGTTTCAAAGAATTTATCAGTCATCTTCAAAAAAATGGAATATTAATAGCAAATAATGATGATTATAATATTAGAAAAATTCTATCTTTGTTTGCTTTAAAAGCAAAACCAAAAATTAAATTTTATTCTTATTCTCAAAAAGAGGGAAAAGATTTAAAGAGTATTTTAAAGGTACCTGGAGATCACAATGTATATAATGCTCTGGCAGCATTAAGTGCCGCAAGAGCATTAAAAATTCCTGATAAGATTTCTTTCCAGGCTCTTTCACAATATCAAGGAAGCTGGCGGCGCTTCGAACAAAAAAAACCAAAAAATAAAAAAATTAAAGCAAAGATTATTTCCGATTATGCTCATCATCCAACCGAAATAAAAGCAACACTTAAAGCAGCAAAAGAAAAGTATCCTACCCAAAACATCATTTGTTTTTTCCAACCTCATCAATATCAAAGAACTTATTATTTATTTAAAGATTTTGTGAAAGTATTCAAAGAAACCTTAAAAAAACAATGGCTTAAGGAACTGTTTATTACTGATATTTACGATGTTGCTGGCCGAGAAAAAAAGACTATTAAACAAGAAATAAATAGCCGAAAACTTGTACAAGCCGTCCATAGAGCGGAAGCAATTTATTTGCCAAGCCAAAAATTAGAAAAGCGTTTCAAGGAATTCTTACAAAAAAAAGTGGTAATCATCGTTATGGGAGCGGGTGATATTTACAAGATAGCCGAAAAACTAAAATAAACAGAGTTGCAAAATACCCACAATTTTTCTGAGCTTATATTGATTTTACCGAAAAACTTAGCTAAGATAGATAAAATGCTTAAACAAACTAGGCAACAAAAAATCAAGGAACTCTTGACAAGAGGAGTGGAAAATGTCATTGAACGAAAAAGCCTTCTGCGAAAGCTTCATTCGAGCCAGAAATTGCGGATAAAGCACGGCGTTGACCCTACCGGACCTCGAATTCATCTCGGGAGAGCCATTCAATTATGGAAACTGCGGGAGTTTCAAGAGCTCGGCCATCAAGTAGTGATTATCATTGGTGACTTCACTGCTCAAATTGGCGATGCTTCAGATAAAACAGCGATGAGAAAACCTTTAAGCAAGGAAGAGGTTGAAAAAAACTTAAAAGATTACAAATATCAAATAGGAAAAATTTTAGACCTCAAAAAAGTGGAGTTTCACCGAAACTCGGAATGGTTAGCAAATCTCTCTCTGCAAAAACTTCTTCCGCTGGCAATGAAATTTACGGCTCAGCAAATGATTCAAAGAAGAAACTTTAAAGAAAGATGGGAAAAAGCAAAGCCCATCGGCGTACACGAACTTTTGTATCCTATTCTTCAAGGGTATGATTCGTTGCAGATTAAAGCTGATGTCGAAATAGGGGGGACAGATCAACTCTTCAATTTGAAAGTAGGCAGGGATATTCAAAGGCTTTATGGCCAATCACCTCAAGATATTATGACGACAAAGATGCTTTACGGCCTAGACCAACGCAAAATGTCAACAAGTTGGGGAAATACTTTAAATATCACCGCAGAACCAGAAAAAATGTATGGAAAAATTATGTCGATGAAGGACGAGTTAATAGGAAACTATTTTGAGCTTGCGACAAGAACACCTCTTTCAGAGGTCAAAAAAATTGAAGAAGGCTTAAAGCTAAAAAAGCTTAATCCAAGAGATGCCAAGGCAAAATTAGCAAAAACTATCATTGCTTTATACTATAGCCAACAAGAAGCCGAAAAGGCCGAATTAGCATTTCGGAAAATCTTCCAAGAAAAGAAGTTGCCTTCAAAAATGCCGATCTTTCGGACTTCTCAGTCTATATATCCAATAGTAGAATTGCTTTGTAAATTAGGCCTAGCTGGATCTCACGCCGAAGGTAAAAGGTTAATTACTCAAAAGGGGGTAAAAATAAATGGCAAAATAGAAATAAATTGGCGTAAAAAAATTAAATTAAGCGAAGGAACAATAATCCAAGTAGGGAAGAGGAGATTCCGAAAAATTAAACTTCTATGAAAAAAATTTTACTTATTGAGGACGAAAAAATTTTGAGGGATATGTATGTCCAGAAAATATCTGAAAGTGGGATGAAAGTGGTTTGGGCAGATAATTCTAAAGAAGGATTGGAAATTGCTAAAAAAGAAGCGCCAGATTTAGTAATTCTAGATATTCTTTTACCGGGGAAAAGCGGTCTTTATTTTCTAGAAAATCTAAAAAAGGATAGCTTAACTAGCCAACTAAAAGTAGTGGTTTTTTCAAACTATGATGATTTAGACGCCAAGAAAAAGGCTCTTGCTTTAGGGGCAAAAGCTTATTTAATTAAGACTCAGTTTACACCAAAAGAGATGTTAAAAAAAATTAAAGAGTATCTAGATTAATAAAACTTAAACTCATCAGTTTAATTGCTCTTGTCCAGTTATTTTTAAAAGGAAGTTTTATTATTGAGGGAAATTTATGCAAAGAATTTTTGTTAGAGAAACAACTGAATATCTTCACAAAACCGTGCGTCTTTGCGGATGGGTAAATTCTAGGAGAGACCACGGAAAAATCACTTTTATTGACCTTCGGGATAAAACTGGATTAATACAAATAGTTTTTTCTCCAAACTCTGTCGAAGGCTACGAACTTGTAAAAAATCTTCGTTCAGAGTGGGTAATTGAAGTAATTGGCCAAGTAGTGCCGAGAACCGCTAAGACAAAAAACCCGAAATTGAAAACCGGGTATATGGAGGTTAAAGCAACCAAACTGAGAGTCTTTGCCAAGGCAAGAACTTTGCCGTTTTCTCTTGATCGGGATGGCTACCAAGTCAATGAAGAAATTAGATTAAAATACCGCTACCTTGACCTGAGAAGAAAGAGACTTCACAAAAATCTTATTTTGCGTCATCAATTTATTAGATTTGTCAGGAATTGGCTGTCGGACAAAGATTTTCTAGAAATAGAAACACCTATTTTGACTAAATCAACACCTGAAGGAGCGAGAGACTACGTAGTGCCTTCAAGGTTGCAGCCAGGAAAATTTTACGCGCTGCCTCAATCTCCTCAACAGTATAAACAACTTTTAATGGTTGCGGGAATAGAAAGATATTTCCAAATTGCTCGATGTTTCAGGGATGAAGATACCAGGGGAGACAGACAGCCTGAATTTACCCAACTAGACGTCGAAATGGATTTTCCAAGCCAGGAAGATATTCTCACCTTGACTGAAAATCTTTTAAAAGAGGCTATCGCAAAGATTGCCCCGGAGAAAAAAATATTAAAATTTCCATTTCCTCGCATTCCTTATAATCAAGCTATTGCAAAATATCATTCTGACAAGCCTGACCTCAGGAAAAACAAAGATTCTAATACCTTGGCGTTTGGTTTTGTAGTAAATTTTCCTCTTTTTGAATGGAAAAAATCAGAAAAAAGATGGGGATCAATGCACCATCCATTTACTCGCCCGAGTTTTTTAAAAAACGAAACTATCTCTCAGACCATTGAACGAATTAAGAAAGACCCTCAAAAGGTTTTAGCCCAGCAATATGATATTGTTCTTAATGGCTCTGAAATCGGAGGAGGATCTTTGAGGATACATGAACCCCGCTTACTTGAAGCAATTTTTGAAGTTCTAGGCCACAAAAAAGAAGAGATAAAAAATAAATTTGGCCATTTGCTTGAAGCCTTTCAATACGGTGTTCCTCCTCATGGGGGAATTGCTTTAGGGATAGACAGAATTTTAATGATGCTTACGGGAGAAAAAACTATCCGCGAAGTTATAGCTTTTCCAAAAACAAGCGACGGAAGAGATTTGATGATGCATGCCCCTTCAAAAATTTCTTTAAAGCAACTAAAAGAACTTCATCTTAATATCAAAAATGATGAGCAGAAATCTTAAAATATTTCTTGTGACTTTTTTATTAAGTCTTCCATTTTGGTGGTCTGTGAATGCCTTCCAAAACAGATTAGAAAATTTTCTCTACGCTCGTTTATCAATACAAAATTCCTATCTTTTAAGCGCCGATGTAAACTCTTTGGTTTTGAAACCAAGATTATCCTCTCACCTTAACCGTCATTTGTTATCTGATTTAAAGGTTCCCACGAAATCTTTTTTTTCTGTGTTGGTTAGCCAAAATGGGCAGGAAAAAATTCTAGCGGCAAAAAATGTCAATACAAAACTCCCAATTGCCAGTTTAACAAAATTAATGACCGCCTTCACGGCTCTAGATATCTATCAGCCATCTTTAGAAATTCAATCTACTAGAAAAGCAGTTCTAACCGAAGGAGTGGCAGGGAACATTTCTCCGGGAGAGATATTTCAACTTTCCGATTTAATAAAAATTATGTTGATAGAATCAAGCAATGACGCAGCCGAAAGTTTAGTTTCGCCTATCGGCGACAAAGCTTTTGTCCAATTGATGAATTTTGAGTCAAAAAAATTGAAATTAAAAAGAACCCATTTTGTTAATCCTACTGGTTTAGATCCTCAAAACAGCCAAAAGAACGGTAATGTTTCAACTGCCCAAGACTTAAAGGACTTTGTTAAATACTTGATTTTTCACCAACCCAAAATCCTTGATATTTCTAGGCATAAAACTCTAAATGTTATTTCTAAAAGCGATATCCTTCATAGACTTTCCAACACCGATATTCTCTTAAATGAATTTCCTAACGTTTTTGGCAGTAAAACCGGATACACCAAAAAAGCAAAAGGCTGTTTAATATTGGTGCTGAAAACGCATCAGAAAAATACTTTTTTAGTGAATATCATTTTAGGTTCTGATAACAGGTTTGAAGCAATGCGCGAGTTAATAGGTTGAAGGCAAAAATAATAAAGTTAGTGAGATTGAAAATAGTATGTGGACTATCCCTACTATCAAAATTCTAATCCTCTTTGTTGTGTCTTTTCTTGTATCTTTCCTAACAGCGCCTTTTTTAATTAAGTTTTTATACAAATACCATCTCTGGCGGAGGTACAATAAAAGAAAAACTATTGATGGCAGAGATGCAGTAGTTTTTAACAAACTTAACCAAAAGCGAGAGGCCGGTGTGCCCCGCTTGGGAGGACTTTTAATTTGGCTAACCACTATTTTTGTGGCTTTTCTTTTTTCGGGGTTAAGTGTCATTACACATAATTTTTCCGATCACCATTTAATCTCGTTTTGGCTAAAGAAAATAAACTTTCTCTCAAGAGACCAAACATGGCTGCCTTTGGCAATTCTTGTTTCTGCTTCTTTTTTGGGACTGTTAGATGATATCCTTCAAGTTTTTGGCAAAGGAAAATATGCTGGAGGAGGAGTGCGCTTTACTCGCCGTCTAATGGCAATGGTCGCTATAGGTTCTTTGGGAGGATGGTGGCTTTATAGTAAATTAGGATGGAATGCTATTTATATTCCAGGTTTTGGAGATCTTAAACTTGGAATCTTATACATTCCGCTTTTCGTTATTACTGTTTTGGGATGTTGGGCAGGAGGCGTTATAGACGGAATTGACGGATTAGCGGCTGGCACTTTTGCTATTATGTTTGCCGCTTTTGGCGCTATTGCTTTTTCTCTAATGGAATTTAATTTAGCTAGCCTCTGTGCCGTTTTGGCTGGAACACTTCTGGCTTTTCTATGGTTTAATGCTCCACCTGCTAAGTTTTATATGGGCGAAACTGGCATGATGGGGCTCACGGCAACTTTAGCAGTTATTGCTTTCCTGACCGATTCGGTGGCCGCGCTGCCAATTATTGCCGGATTACTGGTGATTGAGGTTCTATCCGTTATTCTCCAGCTTTTCTGGCGGCGGTTTTTCCATAAAAAATTGTTTATTTGCGCTCCTATTCATCATCACTTAGAAGCAAAAGGATGGAGCCCTACGAAAATCACTATTCGCTTCTGGATTATTGGTATATTTCTAGCTATTTTAGGAGTAATTTACAGGCTTCTAGGCTAACTAATAATTTCTAACTCTACCGTATTTTAATGGATAAAATTAAAATTTTAAGAAAAAAATATCCGATATTTATATACGAAGCTTATCATTACCGAATTGCAGGCAGTGATTTGCTGATAAATTTTGATTTCAGAATATTACCAGATTTTCATTTCCGGCCAAAAGTAAAAATAAAAAATATTCCCAAAAGAAGGTTAAAAAAAATAAAGCAAAACACTTTAAAAAACTTTATTTTTCACCTAGGTTTGGCAGAAATTCCCAGCTATTGGAAATTAACCTGCTCTCCAAAAATAAAAATAAAGGCTGGTTTTCTTGGAAAATCTCAGAAAAAATGGTGGAAAAATCTTCTCCTTAAAGGTTTAGGAGAGTTTTTCTACAAAAACCATATAGATTTTACTTCACCAAGTTTTATAAGTATTGAAACAACCTTCCCAAAACAAGAAATTCTAGCGTCTCAAGGGGAAATTAAGAAAAATGCTTTTTTGGTTCCAGTCGGAGGGGGAAAGGATTCAGCTCTCACCTTAGAACTTTTAACAAAAACCCGCCAATCTATTTACCCGTTTTCTTTAAACCAAAATTCTCCCGCTAAAGAAGTCATTAAAGTTTCCGGATGGAGTAAAAATACTATCTTAGCCGAACGATATCTAGATAAAAAATTGCTGGAATTAAATCGAAAAGCTTTTTTGAACGGCCATACGCCATTTTCGGCCTATTTAAGTTTTTTATCTCTTTTAGTTGCCTTAATTTTTAATTTAAAATCAGTAGTGCTTTCAAATGAGCGGAGCGCCAATGAAGGAAATTTAAAATACCACAATATTATTATCAACCACCAATATTCTAAGAGTTTTGCCTTTGAAAGGTTATTTCGCCAATATGTGAAAACTTATTTAACCAAAGACATCAATTACTTTAGTTTGCTTAGACCTCTTTACGAACTTCAAATAGTAAAAAGATTTGCCCAATATCCTAAATACTTTCCCGCTTTTTTAAGCTGCAACGAGGCTTTTAAAACAAATTCCGGCCGTAAAAAACCAACGGGTAAGTGGTGTGGGAAGTGTCCAAAATGCCTATTCGTTTTTATATCTCTTTACCCGTTTTTAGAAGACAAAACATTAATTAAAATATTCAACAAAAATCTTTTCGGAGACAAATCTCTGCTCCCGCTAATGAAAGAACTTACCGGCCAAGAAAAATCAAAACCATTTGAATGTGTCGGAACTAAAAATGAGAACTTGGCAGCTTTATATTTAGGTTTAGAAAAAGCAAAAAAAACTCAGAAAAATCCTTATTTGTTAAAGTATTTTAAAGAAAAAATTTTGCCTCTATATCCTAATATCAAAAAAATCACAGATAATATAATCTCTGCATTTGATGAAAAAAATAATCTCTCAACAAAGTTAAAAAAGTTGGTTAAAAAACAACCGTTTTTTTAGCTTTAAAAAATCCATTGGAAGTCCCATAAGTTTAATTAACTTCCGTTGACTTGACAAAAAAAATTCTTATGATATCATTAAATCAGTTGAAAGAAGATTTTTGTTCTTTGTCAATTACTTTGTTCTTTATTAGACACCCCCTTTCAAAAGAAATACCCCCTACGGTTTAGGAGAGTTAATAATAATTAACTCTCCTTTTTCTATTGTTTATTTTTTGAGCTTGAAAATCCTAAAATTTCGCTAAAAGCAAACTTAATCCAACGCCTTTATTTTGGAAGGATTTTATGGTATTTTAAAAAAGAAAATGCAGTTAGAACAATTTAAAAAAGAAAAAATATTAATTTTAGGATTTCAAAGAGAGGGGATAGATAACCTTCTCTTTCTGAGGCAATTATTTCCTAAAAAAACTTTTGGCATAGCTGATAAATTAAGTTTTGCTCAACTTTCAAATAAGGCCAAAAAAATAATAAATTCCCAAAAAAAATTTTTAAAACTTCACCTTGGGAAAAACTATCTCCTTTCTTTAAAAAAATACAAAATAATCATTAAATCGCCAGGAATTCCCTTAAGCAACCTTAAAAATTACCTTAAAAAAGAAAGTATCTTAACTTCTCAAACCAATATCTTTCTCGAAAAATACCATCAACAAACCATTGGTGTTACTGGAACCAAAGGGAAAAGCACAACGAGCACTCTCATCTACAAAATTCTAAAAGACAATAGTCTAAAAACTCGTCTTCTGGGAAATATCGGGCAGCCTGTTCTCTCCTTTTTTAATAAAATACGGAAAAGAGAAATTTTGGTCTACGAACTTTCTTCGCATCAATTATCTTTAGCTAAAATTTCTCCGCATATTGCCGTTCTTCTAAATATTTATCCTGAACACTTAGATTATTATTCAACCTTTAATGATTATCTAGCAGCGAAAAGAAAGATTACTCAATATCAAACAAAAAATGATTATCTTGTTTATGACGAGAAAAATAAATTTGCGAGCAAGATTGCTCAAAATTCCAAAGCTAAAACTATCCCTCTAGGATCATTAAAAATTAAAAGCGTGTTAAAGAAAAAAGATATCCCTTTAAAAGGAAAATTTAATGAGAAGAATTTGGAAGCAGCCATAATTGTAGGAAAAATTATCGGGCTGACAAAGACGGAGATTGTTAAAGCTCTAAAGACGTTTAAACCGCTTCCGCACCGTTTAGAATTTGTGGGGGAATATCGAGGTATAAAATTCTACAATGATTCTTTAAGCACCATACCCCAAGCGACAATAGAAGCTATCAAAGCTTTTCCAAAAGTTGAAACAGTAATCTTGGGCGGTTATGATAGGGGGTTAAATTTTCAAAACTTGGCAAAATTTATTTTAAAATCTAAGGTGAAAAATTTAATTTTTTTCCCTGATACCGGCCAAAAAATCTGGAAAGAAATCCAGAAGATAAAAACAATCAATTATCCTCATTCTTTCTGGGCTAAAAATATGGCTGATGCCGTAAAAACTTGTTTTCGAGAAACAAAAAATGGCGTTTGCTTGCTTTCACCAGCATCAGCCAGTTTCAATCTATTTAAAAACTATAAAGCCCGAGGGAATCTCTTCAAAAAATATGTCAAAAAGTACTCACATTGATTACTTTCTTTTATTTACAACTATTATACTTATTGCTTTTGGAATAGCGATTGTCAGCACAACTTCCTTCCCTTATTCTCTAAAGAATTTTGGCAATAGCTGGTATTATATTATTCATCAGCTAATGGGTTTAGGAATAGGGATAATCTTTTTTATTTTGTTTGCCAAAATCCCCCTAAAATTTTTCCAAAAGCATGCGCAAGCTATACTTCTTTTAAATATTATCGCAACTGTTTTAGTTTTTGTTCCGGGTATAGGGCTAAAAATTGGCGGTGCCAGAAGATGGGTGAAATTTCCTATAGTTTTTCAACCATCGGAGTTTTTGAAGGTAAGCTTCCTTATTTATTTATCAGCCTGGCTAAGTAAACGAACTGCTTTCCAAGAAGAAAAGCCTTCAAGAAAAAAAACTACTATCGTAAAGAGACCGAAAAGAAATTCAAAAATCACTTTGGTGGCTTTCATAATTATATTATTTGCTTTAACTGCTCTCTTGTTGCTACAACCCGATATGAGCACCATGCTAATCATTGCAGCGGCAGCCATCTTTCTATATTTCATCAGCCAAACCTCTATTAAACATCTTCTTTTAATCCTTCTTCTCTTTGGGGGTTCAGCACTAGCTCTAGCTAGATTTTCGTCTTATAGGTTTTCACGAATCTTATCTTTTTTTTCTCCTTTAACCGACCCATTAGGGAAAGGCTACCAATTACGTCAGTCTCTTATAGCTATTGGGTCAGGGCAGGTTTTTGGGAATCAAGGTTTTTTTAGTCTTGGTTTGGGGCTACAAAAATTCGGCTTTTTACCGTCAGCAATGTCCGACTCTATTTTCGCGGTTATTGGTGAAGAAATGGGCTTCATCGGCAGTCTAGCGCTTATTATCCTTTTTATCTTCTTCGCCTGGCGAGGATTTAAAATAAGCATTCAACAGACATCATTTTTCCCTAAGTTGCTTGCTTTTTCTATTACTTTTTGGATAATTTTCCAAGCCTCTTTAAATATGGGGTGTATCAGTGGTATACTACCTATAAGTGGCATTCCTCTCCCTTTTATAAGCTATGGGGGATCTCATATTATAGCTGAACTTATGGGGGTAGGTTTGCTTTTAAATATCTCCCGGCAAAGGAAAAGTCCATTAAAATGAAAAAAATTTACTATTCTAGCTTATGAAAATTGTTTTTACTGGCGGGGGTACAGCTGGACATATCTTTCCGATTATAGCAATAGTTAGAGAACTCAAAAAACTGCGTTCAAATAAAAAAATTGAGTTATTTTACTTCGGACCACCAGACCCTTATAGCCAAAAATTATTAACCCAAGAAAATATAAAGATTAAGAGAATTGTCGCTGGAAAAATGCGGAGATATTTCTCCTTTCAAAATATCATTGACGTTTTTAAGGTTCCTATTGGAATTTTTCAATCTTTCACGTCTCTTTTCTTTTTGGCCCCTGATTTAGTTTTTAGCAAGGGGGGTTATGGATCTTTCCCCGTAGTAATTTCAGCTAGATTATTGCATATTCCAATTTTTCTGCATGAGTCTGATATTGTTCCCGGCTTGGCAAGTAAAATTGAAAGTCACTGGGCATTAGAAATTTTTGTTTCTTTTCAAGAGACCGAATTTTTCAAAAAAAAGAAGATGATCGTAGTCGGTAACCCTATTAGAAAAGAGCTTCTCCAGGGATCTCTCGAGGCAGCGAAAAAAATATTTTCTCTTCAAGGAGGAAAACCCTTAATCTTAATCTTAGGAGGATCTCAGGGCTCCCAAAGAATAAACGATGTTTTGATTGAAATTCTGCCCGAAATGCTCGAAAATTTTGAAATTATACATATTACCGGAAGAAAAAATTTTAAACAGGTTCAGCTAACCTCTCAGATTATTCTTGACCCTCAAAAAAGAAAATATTACCACCCATTTCCTTTTCTTGAAGAACTTAATTTCAGAGATGCTTTAGCAGCAAGCGTCTTAGTTATTTCTAGAGGAGGATCCGGTGTACTTTTTGAAATTGCCGCTAGTGGTAAACCTAATATTGTTATTCCGCTTTCAAGCGCCGCTCAAAGCCACCAGGTAAAAAATGCTTATGCTTTTTCTAAACACGGAGCAAGTTTAGTGATTGAAGAATCAAATCTTCGTCCCCATTTACTGCTTCAAACTTTGAAAACTTTGTTTCAAAACCCAGGAGAAATTGAAAAAATGTCGAAATTAGCAAAAGACTTTTCTAGGCCGAAAGCCGCAAAAATCATTGCCAATTATATTTTAGACTATCTTAGTTAAAAGGTTTAAAAATAACATAA
>CAZLUG010000003.1:0-13911 GCA_964562675.1 uncultured Candidatus Saccharibacteria bacterium
CCAAGAAAGTGGCCGAAAGGACTAAGAAGACAAAGAATAAGGATTTAATGCGCATCGTTAGTTGTTTAAAAGCTTTATGAATAATTTTATCATATGACCTTAAGAGTTTTTAAAGTGAATTTTATTTTTCCCCTGATATTTTCAAAAGAGTCAAAGAGAATTTTTTGATTTTTCTTCAAAAGCTTTAGTCCTTTCCCATTAGTGGAGCGGTTTGAATTTTGGTCAATAATGATAGTGGAATTTGTTACGGAAAGTGTGAGAGTACGCGGTTTTTTATCGGCAAAATTTTGCCCATCCCCCGTCACAACTAAAGAATTCTTTTTTATTTCTTTAATAACGCCCGTATCACTGAAAATAGCCGGCGGAGTAATTGGATTAACGACAGGAGTTGCCTTGCCGGTTGTTTCATCTTTGGCGGTAATTTCCCCAATGCTCCCTATTTGCATTTTTTTGGAAAGATTAAGAGGAGTATTGTAAGAGCTTTGGCTTGGCTGAGGAACTATTTTTGGGTGTAGATTTAAAATAGCTAGGAAAATAGCGCCAGCCATTGCAAAGAGAGCGACAATTATTAAAACCAAATAGATTGTTTTATGTTGAACCATAGATTTATATTTTTTAGATAATTTTTATTAAAATAGGCTAGCAACTTTTATTTATATATTTTACCTCTTATTTTAAAAAAAGAAAAATTCGTTTAGAATTTATCTGCTATGGCGTTTTGATAATGACGGATAGTTTTCTTTTGGAAATCAGGTCCAATCTCTATTGCTATTATATCTATTTGATAAGAAGCAGTCAAAGGAATTTTGTTTTCATTTAAATAGACCAAAGCCATTTTGCGAAGCTGGATTTTTTTCTTTGCGGTAATTTTGTCTTCGGGGTAAAATAGTTCGCCGGATAATTTGTTTAATTTATTTAATGTTTTGACTTCTACGAAAACAATAATCCCTTTTTTCCTTGCCACAATGTCAATCTCCCCTATTTTTCTTTTAAAATTTTTGGCTAAAATTTTGTATCCTTTTTTGGTAAGATAATTTGCTGCCAGTTTCTCGCCGATAATTCCAGTTTCTTGAGAGGTCATATTTTTCCTTTAATGGTTTACGATGTGGACCTGGCGGGAATCGAACCCGCAATCTCTCCCATGCGAGGGGAACATTTTGCCATTAAACTACAGGCCCGAAATAACGAAAACAACAATCAATTAAATTTTAGGAAGCTAGTTTTCTTTTAAGCGTTTTTTCGGAGCGCTGGGAATCGAACCCAGACCACAGACACCCGAGGCCTGCATACTGCCATTATACGACGCTCCGATGCTTTAAGATACAGCTGTACTATACTTATTTTTCTTAAAGAGCAAGAAAATCACGAGATATTTCTCACTACTCTTTACCAATACACAGAAATCAGCCTTAAATCAGATTATTTTTTAAATTATCCAATATTTCTTCTTTGTCATGGCATCTTTTTTTTGCTCGATTTGCTCAATTTTCTTTCTCGCTTCGTCAGCCATTTTCTCTATTGTTTTATCGGACATTGCTTTTATTTTTTTGATTTCGTTTTCTAAAAATTGTTTTGTGTTCTTCTTTGGCTCGGACAACACCTCGGACAATAGATAGGTCAGTATTTGTCCTACCTTCGGACAGGGTGGGACATTAACTATTTTCATTACATCCTTGCCATTAACTGCTAGCATTTTAGCGGAAATTGGATCTTGGGACACTTTTTCCATAACATATCTTAAATGCCGCAATTTATAGGGTTCAGCCTTAGGTACACCCGAGCCGATACGGTCGCACATTCTTAATTGGAGTAATTCTGAAATGTTTTCTTGGCCAACCCTCCTTAACAGCTTCCTGACCGAACTTTTCCCGACTTCTCCGACATTGTAGTAGAAAAGATGAAAGCGGACAAGTTTAACGATTTTCTCAATTTCCTTTTTAGGGAAACGCAATCTTTGAAGGATTTTTTCGGTCATTTTTGCTCCCACAATTTCGTGATTGTAAAAAGTAGAATCCGGACCTTCCCCCCGTTTAGTTCTTGGCTTGCCAACATCATGCAAAAGGGCCGCTATTCTGACAGCCAGGGAGAAATTTTGACGGCAAGCATAATCTAGACTGAGAAGGTTATGTGTGTAAATCTGGTAGACATGATGTTTGTTTTGCTCTATCCCAAACCCTTCTTCTAGTTCGGGGATAATGTATTTTAAAAGTTTTAGTCTCCGCAAATATTCAATTCCCCGCGCGGCATTTGGAGATTTAAGAATTTTTAACAACTCATCTCGAATTCGTTCTTTGGAGACAAAAGAGAGGCTTTGAGCGTTTTTTTGAATGGCAGATTTTGTTTTTGGTTCAATCTCCCAGATTTTTTCAGGACTTAGGGTTACAGAAAACCTTATTGCTCTCATTAACCTTAACGCATCTTCAGCAAATCTTTTTTGGGCGTCACCAACAGCGCGGATAACTCTTGCCTGGAGATCTTTTCTTCCCCTGAAAGGATCAATAATTTTTAAAGACAGTTCTTTTTTTGTAAGAAACGTCAAATCAATAGCCATGGCATTTATGGTGAAATCCCGCCGGGAGAGATCTTCTTGAATTGTTTGCGCCCATTTTACTTCGTCAGGATGGCGTTTGTCGCTGTATTCCCCTTCAATCCTAAAGGGCGTTATTTCAATAGCTTTGAGGCTTTGAATATTACTTTTGGTTAAAATTGTGACTGTGCCAAACTTGTTTTCGAGGAAACTTTTTGGAAAAATTTTTTGAATTTTTTTCGGCTCAGCATTTGTTGCGATATCCCAATCGTGGGGACTTACTTCTCTTAAAAAATCCCTCACACAACCTCCAACGAGGTAAGCTTGATATCCTTGTTTTTTTAGTTGTTCAATTGCAAATTTGGCTTCTTTGGGAATTTTCATAAACTCTCTGTTACTAAAGTTGCGGGAAATTTTAAAAAGCAAATTTTAAAAAACCATAATTTTATTCATTATCTCTCTAGAATTGATTTTTTTCAAATTTCCTCTAGAATAACTTTAGAAAATAACTCTTTCTTTCAGAAAGCGCCCCCATAGCTTAATGGATAAAGTACTAGTCTTCGGAACTAGGGATGCAGGTTCGAGTCCTGCTGGGGGCATATTTCTACTACTAATTTAATAGTTATCTAGGGCGTAGTGAAATTGTATTACTTGGTTGCTTGAAAGCCAGAGAAAAGCTGGAGAAAAATATTCAAAGGGATTTTGCCAAAATTATAAAACACTAGCAAAGAAGGGCTTTATTTTTTAAAAATATTTGTTATAATAAAAAAATGGTTTTCAAGAAAGCTGCGGCAAAAATTTTTCTTTTCCTGAGTTTCTTGGCAGTTTTTCTTTTACCCCAAATAGCGCTGGCCGGAAACTACAAGGTGGAGTTTATAGATAAAAACAATAATACTCAAGAAGAGACAATCAATTATAACGGTTTAGTGCCCTGCGGGAAATGTGTCTCTACCACGCCGGCGGTTAAACCAGACAATTTAGACGCAATGCAAGGATGTGCTTCTTCTAATGCGAATACAAACAGCGTTTATATCCCTTGCACTTTCTGCCATTTCTTTATAGTCTTTAAAGGCGTTATTGATTTTGTCCTTTTGTATATTGTGCCGCCGGTGGCTGCTTTAGTTTTAATAATTGGGGGCATAATGTTTTATTTTGCCGGCGGAGATCCAAATTTACTGAGGAGAGGAAAAGATTTATTGGTAAAAGCGGCTATTGGCTTGGCCTTGATTTACGGAGCTTATGTTATTGTTGGGACAGTGTTATCAATAGCTGGTGTAGCCAAATGGACAAGTTTAAGCGATTGGAACAAACCCGGAAATACAGGATTTATTATAAAGTGCAGTATTGAGGTTCAGCATCCACTCTAAATTGTTTTCATTTTATTTTTTGACCGCCCATGACTCAATTGGTAGAGTAACGGCCTCTTAAGCCGTGAGTTGCAGGTTCGAGTCCTGCTGGGCGGATAAATATATTTAGGTCGTTATTGCCAATCATCGAAGTAAATTATAACTAGATGATTTGGCAATTTAATTAATTGTTCCCATGAGTTTATTTTACTATGTTGACTTCGAATCAGAAGAAAAAAATAATGGAAAGCCACAAACTTCACGAAACTGACACCGGTTCAGCTGATGTTCAGATAGCGTTATTGAGCGAAGAAATAAAAAAGTTATTAAGCCATTTGAAAAAGCACCCCAAAGATTTGCATTCCAAAAGAGGTCTTTTAAAAATGATTGTTAAAAGGAGAAGGCTTTTAAACTACTTAAAAAGGGAGAACGAAACAAGGTACAAAAAAGTTATTAAAAAATTAGGATTGAAGAGATAAAAATATCTTTAATGAATTTAAGCTTGCAGTAAAGAGCCAAGAGGAATAATCATCTCTCAAAATACAATCCATGGTTATTGAAAAGCAACCTACGATTTTCAATAATGAGGGAGATTATCTTAAAGATTAACAAAAAGCGAATTTTTATTTATGCCAAGTAAACCAAAAGATCAGAGAGTAGAAATCCTTATAGATGTTCAAAATCTTTATTATTCAGCCCGCAATCTTTATGGGGCGAGGGTAAATTTTCGGGAGATTTTAAAAGAAGGCATCGCCGGGCGAAAGTTTATCAGAGCTTTTGCTTATGTAGTCAGAACCAAAACCGGCGAAGAAAAGCCTTTTTTTGAAGCTCTAACAAAACTAGGTTTTGAAACAAGGGTGCGGGATCTGCAGGAATTTTACGGAGGGCAAAAAAAGGCTGACTGGGACGTTGGTATAGTTATTGATGCGGTGAGAACGTCATCTAATTTAGACGTGGTAGTGCTTTGCTCCGGCGACGGCGATTTTATTCCTTTGCTTGATTATTTGCGTAACCAAGGGAAGAGAGTAGAAGTTATGGCTTTTGGGAAAACAACTTCTTCTAAATTAAAAGAGAGCGCCGACGAATTTACCGATCTTGGCAAGAAACCCGAGAAATTTTTGCTCCGCATGCCTCATAAGCAATAAGAAAACTCAGGAAAAACGAATTAGAAAGAGTATCTATTCATTTGATGATTAAGTTTTCTTGTTTTATTTTCTGAGTTAGGTTAGAATTATTATAAATAAAGACGAAAATTATAAAATATATGGAGTTTCAAACGGAAATTGGCGGAAGAAAATTGAAAGTTAAAATTGACAATTTAGCTGAGAAAGCTTCCGGCGCGGCATTTGTTAGTTATGGAGAAAGTACAGTTTTAAGTACGGCTTGTTTGGGAAAAGCGAGAGAAGGCCTTGATTTTTTTCCTTTAACCTGCGAATACCAAGAGCGTTACTACGCGGCGGGGAAAATTCGAAGCTCCCGTTTTTTAAAGAGAGAAGGACGGCCTTCAACCGAAGCTATTTTGACTTCACGGATGATTGATCGGGCTGTCCGTCCGAGATTTCCGAAAAGTTTTTATCAAGAAGTCCAAATTATTGCCACTTGCCTTTCTTGGGATGGAGAAAACGATCCAGGAGTTCTCAGTCTCTTGGGGTGTTCTTTGGCTTTAGGTATTTCTAATATTCCTTGGCAAGGACCGGTTGGAGCAGTTAGGGTGGGGCAAAAGGAAGGAAAGTTTATTTTAAATCCAACCTCGGAAGAAAGAGAAGCCGGAGGCCTAGATATTATCTTTGCAGCGATTGAAGAAAAAGGAGAAATTTTGCTTAATATGATTGAGGCGAAAGGCGAAGAAGTGGGGGAAGAAATTATTAAACAAAGTTTCGATTTTGCCGAACCCTATTTGAAAGAAATTATCGATTTTCAAAAGAAAATTATTGAAAAGCTCGGAAAAGAGAAAATTCCTTTTGAAGAAAAAAATCCTGACCCGAGCTTTAAAGAAGAAATTGAGAGATTTTTAGCTGACGACCTCGAAAAAGCTTTGTATCAAAAAAATGCTATTTTGGTCCAAAACAGCATTAGTACTTTAGAAGAAAAACTTCAAGAGCATGTTAAAGAAGTTTACGGGGAGGAGCGGTTGGAAGAGGCATTGTTAGTTTTTGAAAGAGAATTGGAAAAAATTCTCCAAAGAAATGTTATCGAAAAAGGTCTTCGCCCAGATGGAAGAAAATTAGATGAGATTCGGAAAATTAAGGTGAAAATCGGGCTTTTACCCCGCACTCATGGGTCCGGGCTTTTTGAGAGGGGGCTCACAAGGGTTCTTTCTATTTTAACTTTAGGCTCGCCCCACGATCAACAACTTTTAGAAGGGATGGAAATTACAGGGAAGAAAAGGTATATGCACCACTATAATTTTCCTCCTTATTGTTCCGGTGAAGTCAAGCCATTGCGGGGTCCGGGGCGGAGAGAAATTGGACATGGAATGTTGGCGGAAAACGCCCTGCGGCCTTTGATTCCCAGTTTTGATAATTTTCCTTATACTATTAGAGTTGTTTCTGAAGTTCTTTGTTCAAACGGTTCAACCTCAATGGCTTCAGTTTGCGGCTCCACGTTAGCTTTGATGGATGCCGGCGTTCCACTAAAGAGGCCAGCCGCCGGTATTTCTATAGGGATTGTAAAGAATAAAAAAGGGGATTACCGTCTCTTGACAGATATCCAAGGGCCGGAAGATCATTATGGAGGCATGGATTTTAAAGTGGCTGGGACTAAAAAAGGAATTACAGCGATTCAAATGGATGTTAAAATTGAAGGAATAAACCAAAAAATATTTTCGGAAGCCCTAACTCGAGCCAAGAAAGCAAGATTTTTTATCTTAGATAAAATAGGGGAAATTATTAAAGAACCCCGGAAGCATCTTTCTGCTTGGGCTCCAAGGATTTTCGCTCTCCAAATTAATCCGAGCAAAATCGGCTTACTTATCGGAGCAGGAGGAAAAACTATTCAGGAACTTATTGAAAAATATGACGTGGATATAGAAGTAGAGGATTCCGGAAAAGTCTTTGTTACCGCTCAGAAAGAAAAAAACGGTAGGATGGCAGTGGAGGCAATCAAGAAGCTTACTCAAGAAGTTGAAATCGGTAAGATATACCAAGGGAAGGTAAAGAAAATATTTGACTTCGGCGCGATAGTTGAAATTTTCCCTGGTCAAGAAGGAATGGTTCATATTTCACAATTTGTTCCCTACCGTCTTAGAAACATTAAAGACATAATAAGAGTTGGCGAGGTCATACCAGTTAAAGCTATGGAAATTGACGAGCAAGGAAGACTTAATCTTTCTGCCCGCGCCGCCGGGTTCAAAAGCCGGCAAAAATCTTCTTAAAATGGCAAACATAACTGATAGGAAAATCAGGAAGCTGTCTGTGGAAGACCTTATTCAGAAAGGAATTGTTTTTACAATGGAAGAAGACCTGGAGAAACTTAAAAATAAAGCAGAAGAGGCAAAAGAAATTCGCTCAAGAGAAGAGGAAGAAAAAAATAAAGTAGCCTTGCTAGAAATTCAAAAGGAAGCTAAAAAAGCAAAGGAGCGGGAGGAGGAAAAAAAGATCATAGAGATAATTAAAAGAGAGGCTCGAAAAAGAGAGGAACACGAAGGGCAGTCAGCGGTCCGAAGGATTAAAAAAGATATTCAAAGACGCACAAAGGAAAAGAAGGAAATTACTGAAGATATTGAGAAAATTCGGCGCCAAGCCAAAGCAAAAGAAAAAGAGGAATTAGAAGCTCAACGATTGAGAGCCTTGAAGGAGCAGGAAATGAGGGCCGCCAGGGCTCAAAGAGAAATAAAAATAGAAGCGGAAGAAAAGGCAAAAAAAGCTCGAGCACAGCAACTCCAAATGGAAATTGCTGAAAGAGAGAAAAAGAGGAGAGAAGAAGCTCGAAAAAAGGTAGAGATGGTTTTAGCTAAAAAAGAAAGCCTTCTCGAACAAATCAAAACAATAGAGAGGGCATTAGATGAACTTTCGGTAAAACAAAAAGCCCTCCAAGAAAAAACAGAGAGTTTTCTGGCAAAACGCAACGCAGTGGATGAAGTTCTCCAAGATATTAAAGAAAGAGAGGAAAAAATAGAAGAAGAAGAACGCCAGCTAGAAGAGAAAGAAGATAAAACAAAAGGAGCAGAAGAAAAACATAAAGTAGAGGAAGAGCGTTGGAAGGTTGAAAAAAAGAGGCGGGAAATTGAGAAAGAGAAGTGGGAGCAAATAGAAAGTAAAAAACAAATTGGGGAATATATTTTAGGTTTGAAAATCCGCCTGCGGGAATTTGAAAAAGAAAAAGCGAAATTAGTAGTCAAAAAGCGTATTATTGACCAGGAGATTAAAAGAATTGATTTAATAGAGAAAAGGCAAGGAATAGAAGATGAACTTCAAGTTGTGCAGAAAAGACTTAAAGAGATGGAGCCCAGGAAACACGAGATAGACAGTAAGACATCTAAGATGATGATGGATTTAGAAGGAATCTCGAAGGAAGAAAAGAAAATAGAAGAGAGGGAGCACGCGATAGAAATCCGAGAGAAAAGTACGCACTCTGACGCAGAAGAAAAAGGAATAGAAAAAGAACGATGGGAAATAGAAGATAAAAGAGAGAAAATAGAAAAAGAACGATGGCAGACCGAGAAAGCAATAAGTAAATTAAAGCAAGCCAGCGGAGAATTTAATTCTATTTTTGAGGCATTAAAAGTACAAGAAGCGGATTTATTAAAGCAGATAAAAGAGATGAACCGTGTCTTGGGGATGAATTTGGTCGAAGAGGTTAAGCAGAGGCAAAAAAAAGAATCTTTGAGGCCAAAAATTCCTGAGCCAAAAGAGGAAGAAGTTTACAGAGAAGAACAGACAGAAAAAGAACGGGAACGGGCAGAAAAAGAAAGAGAGAAACAAGAAAGAGAACAACAAGAAAAAGCGCAGTCTTCCCCACCGGCCCCAAAAGAAAGAAAAATTGAAAGGCCTCCGCTGCCACCGAGCCCGCCTCTTAAAAATGATAATTATTTGAAGCCGGAGAAAAAAGAAAATGTTTATCCCGCAGAGCAATTAAAAATTTCTGAGAGTACCCTTAAAGAAAAGTTTCTTAAAAAATTAAGTGAGATTTCTCCAGAAGAAGCAAAAGAAAGAGAGAAGTTTATGAAAATGGTTGAGGGCGAAGCAAAAAACAAAAAGCAAACCAAGAAATCTGTTTTTACCCTAGAGAAACCAAAAAGAGAAGTTGTTTTCCGCCCCGTGCCGAAAGAAATATCATCTGCTCAAAAAGCTTTGGTGAGATTGCTGATAATCTCTTCCTTAATTGCTATTGGGTTGGGAATCTATTTTCTTTTACATAGGTTTTCTTAGATGACTCAGAAGCTGCTCAGTTTTACCCTAAAATTATGAAGAAAGAATTATTAGCTAAACTTAAGATTCAATTATTAGAAAAACGTCAGTCTCTTGAAAAAGAATTAAGCACTTTTGCCAATAAAGACAAACATTTGAAAGATGACTGGGATACTCGTTACCCTTCCTTAGGGGCAGATAATCTGGAAGAAGAAGCAGAGGAGGTAGAGGAATACGGGAATCTCATCCCTGTTGAGCACACCCTAGAATTGGAATTGCAGAAAGTTAATCGTGCCTTGAGGAGAATGGAAAAAGGTAATTATGGAATATGCGCCAAGTGCAAAAAACCAATTTCCGAAGCCAGACTCAAGGCTTATCCTCAAGCGCTATACTGCCGAAAATGCCAAGGCAAGAAAACACCAAGTTAAAAAATAGTTAAGATGTTTATGAATATTATTTATTAACCCAAGAGATCAGACGGTCAATGTGAGAATTCTCTAAAGGTTAAAACCCTTGAGAATTTTTTAGATAATATTAGCCGTTTGAGTGTTGGGTTTTAAAAAGAGTTTATGATATTCGTCTCTTTGTTCGTTTCTTTAGTAGCGGTTTTTGCTCTGCTTTTTGCCTTCTTTTTGATAACGAAACTTCGGAAAGTTTCCCCCGGCTCCGAGAAAATCGTTGAGATATCTATAGCAATTCACAAAGGAGCAAAAGCTTTTTTGGAAAGAGAATTTAAAGTAATGGCGATCATCTTCATTATAGTGGCGGCCTTGCTTTGGATTCTTGCAAGATCATTTCTCCCGCCCTTGGTTTTTTTGACTGGAGCGAGTTTTTCGGCTTTGGCCGGATTTATCGGTATGATGGTTGCTAGCCGAGCAAATGGACGGGTCACGCAAGCGGCGAGGGATAATTTTGCTCACAGCTTCAAAATCGCTTTTTGGGGCGGTGAAGTTATGGGTTTTTTAGTAGTTGGTTTAGGACTTTTAGGCATTACCTTAGTTTGGTTGATTTTTAGAGATCCTCATTTACTTATTGATTTTGCTCTAGGAGCTTCATTAATCGCTCTTTTTATGAGAGTTGGAGGAGGCATTTATACAAAGTCTGCCGATGTTGGAGCTGATTTGGTGGGGAAGCTTGAAAAGGGCATCCCCGAAGATGATCCAAGAAATCCAGCAGTGATTGCTGATCAAGTTGGGGATAATGTCGGTGATATTGCCGGGATGGGGTCAGACCTCTTTGAGTCATATGTTTCTTCATTAGCGGCTGCTATGGTCATCGGGGCGTTTACCTTAAAAACAAAAGGGCTGGTGCTCCCCTTATTGCTTGCCGCAATAGGAATTTTGAGTTCAATTTTTGCTAGTTTTTTTGTCAGAGTGTCAAAGAAAACGGGGGAAGCTGGTTTTAAAGAACAGGTTAAGAAGATTCACCAAGTTATGGGACGAGGCGCTATTGCTGCTAATATTTTCATGGTTGTCGGCTCGGGTTTCTTGGTTTGGGCAATTTTCGGGCGCCTTAATATATTTTACGCTCTTTTGGCAGGATTAGGCACAGGATTTCTGATTGCCAAAGTAAGCGAATATTATACTTCGACGGGGCGAAAGCCAGTTCTTGAAATTGCTAAATCTGCTCAGAATGGATCATCTTCAGTTATTATGGAGGGCTTAGTGAGTGGGATGAAAAGCTCATTTTGGCCCCTTTTGGGTGTTGGTGTAGCCACAGTTTTAGCCTATTATTTTGCCGGCCTTTACGGTATCGCCATTGCTTCAGTGGGAATTTTAGGAGTTTTGGGTATTAACCTTTCCACTGACTGTTATGGTCCAATCGCTGACAATGCAGCGGGCATTGCGGAAATGTCTGGGCTGACCGGCGAAGTGCGAAACAGGACGGAAGCTTTAGATGCAGTGGGTAACAGCACAGCTGCTATTGGGAAAGGGTTTGCCATTGGTGCCGCCGGCTTAGCGGCTCTGGCCTGGTTAGCTACTTATTTCCAATCAGTTAATTTAACCACTATTCAATTCTTAAACCCTCGATTAATTGCTGGTCTCTTCATTGGGTCTGGTGTGGCATTTTTGTTTTCTGGTTTAGCGATCAAGGCGGTGAGTAAAGGGGCAGCAGAGATAGTTAGAGAGGTCAGGCGCCAGTTTAAAGAAATTCCCGGGCTTATGGAGGGGACAGCCAAGGCAGACTATGCGCGGTGTATTGATCTGACGACAAAACAAGCCCTAAAGGCTATGATTTTGCCGGGTGTTTTGGTTATTGCCACTCCCGTTTTAGTTGGTTTATTTCTTGGAGCCGGAGCTGTTGGAGGGCTTTTAGCAGGTTGTTTAATTACAGCTTTCCCCTTAGCTTTATTTATGGCGAATTCAGGAGGAGCTTGGGATAATGCCAAGAAGTACGTAGAGGCGGGAAATTTTGGCGGGAAAGGCTCTCCAGCCCACAAAGCAGCTATTGTGGGAGATACAATTGGCGACCCCTTTAAAGACACCGCTGGACCAGCGCTTAATATTCTTATCAAACTGATGGGAGTTACTTCTTTAGTACTTATTCCTTTAATTCTCTTTGCTTAGATGTATTTTTCAATATGGATAATTGGTTTAGATTAGTTTATGAAAACAGAAATTAAAAAGCTCTCGGAAACAAAAACCGAAATTTTATTTGAAATTCCTTGGGATGAATTTAAACCGTTTTGGGATAGAACAGTTTCTCAACTTTCGGGGAAGTTGCAGATGCCGGGTTTTAGGGCTGGAAAAGTTCCAAGAGAAATTGCGGAAAAAGAGATAGGAAGAGAAAAAATACTTACTTCGGCAGCGGAGCTTTGCCTAGGAGAAAAATACCAGGAATTTGTTAAAAAAGAAGGCTTTGAGGTTATTGGTTCGCCCCGATTGACTATCTTAAAATTAGCTCAAGGCAATCCTTTCTCTTTTAAGGTTGAAGTTGATCTTTTGCCGAGGGTAGCGTTGCCTGATTACCGTACGATTGCGCAGCGAGTCAAAAAGGAAAATCCCGGGGTTGAGGAAAAAGAAATAGAAGATTCCCTGAAATGGCTGCAATTATCCCGGGCAAAATTTTCTTCTCAGGAAAGAAAAGCTTCTTTAGGTGATTTTGTAGAAATTGAATATCAAAGCCCCCAGATTGAAGGGGGGAAAACATGGAAAGACAAGTTTTTGTTGGGCCAGGGACAATTTGTCCAAGGTTTTGAAGGAAATCTTCAAGGGCTTCGCCCCGGAGAAAAGAAAGAATTTGAAGTTGTTTTCCCGAAAGATTACCCCCAGCCAAAATTAGCTGGCCATAAAATTAAATTTGTTGTTAGAATGATTGGAGTTCAAGAAGTTAAAAAGCCGGAGTTAAATGATGAATTCGCAAAATCTCTTGGCCGCTTTAATGATTTAAATGCCTTGAAAGAAAATATTAAGAGAGGAATTTTACAAGAAAAGAGACAATCTTTCCAACAAAAATGGAGAGAAAAAGTCTTGAAAGAGATAGCCAAAAACTGCAGTTTTACGATTCCTCAGAATCTTTTGGACATTGAAATAGCAAGGCTGTATCAGAATTTTCAAGAGCAGGTTAAAAAAAGTTTAAAAATGTCTTTCCCGGATTACTTGAAAGAGGCAAAGAAAGGGGAAGAAGAAATAAAAAATTCTTTCAAAGAAACAGCTAAAGAAAATGTGAAGGAATTTCTTATTCTCAGGGAAATTGGCAAGGCTGAAAAAATTTTGGTCAGAGACGAAGAGGTGGAAAAGAAAATCAATGATGATGTTTTAAGAAAATACTCAGATATTTCCCAAGCAAAGAAGGAAGTTGACCTCAACAAGTTAAGGGCTTATTATAGAAGCACAGTATACAACGAAAAGGTTTTTCAATTATTAGAAAACCTTTCAGCTTAATTTAATTTTCAAAAAAGTTATGCCTATTGTTCCAACAATTATTGAGAAATCTCAAAGAGGAGAAAGAGCTTATGATATATTTTCTCGTCTTTTAGAAGAAAGGATTGTTTTTTTAGCTGGTCAAGTGACAGACGCTTTGAGTAATTTAGTCATTGCTCAAGTATTGTATTTAGCTGCTAAGGATCCAAAATCTGATATAAAACTTTACATTAACTCTCCGGGCGGGTCGGTGACTGCTGGTTTAGCAATTTATGACACAATGCAGTATGTTAAACCAGATATTTCAACTATCTCTATTGGTATGGCTGCCTCTATGGCCGCAACTTTGTTGGCCGCCGGGACTAAAGGGAAAAGATTTGCTCTGCCTAACTCCGAAATCTTGCTGCACCAAGTGGCGGGTGGAGCAACGGGAGCGGCGATTGAAGTAGAAATAGCCGCAAAGCAAATCATTAAAGTTAAAGACAAGCTAAATAAAATTTTAGCCTATCACACAGGACAGCCTTTATCTAAAATTGGGAAAGACACTGATAGAGATTTTTATCTTTCCGCCGAAGAAGCCAAAAAATATGGAATTATAGACGAAGTGATTAGAGGGAAACAGGCAAGATAAGTTAAGGGAGATTTTCATCAATGGTTTTCAACAGTTTTTCCACAGCCTGAAAGGAAAGCCTTATTGGCTTTGCTCAGTATGTAAAAATTCTCAATTGTAATTAAAACGTAGTTCTCTCAAAATTCTCTAAAGCGAACAAGAGAGATGAAAATTTCAAATCTAATAATTTTTCGATTTGAATTTTTATTTTGTTTTA
>CAZLUG010000003.1:14011-36626 GCA_964562675.1 uncultured Candidatus Saccharibacteria bacterium
AGCTGCCATTATAATATTTTGACAAAATGGCAGCTTTTTTGTTAGAATTTAAGCACAAGGTATAAATACATTAAAGCTTTATTAAAAAGCTTAAAGATGGTTTGTAGCCTTGTTTAAAAAATATAACCTGAAATTTAGGGGATCACTCGAGATACTAAATGCTTCAAAATGCAAATCTTCAAATATATTTAGGCATCTATAGAAAATGAACAATGAATCATAAATGTCGGCTAGCATATTATTAGAAAGAGATGAAGGAATCATTATACCAGATTTTGATTTTGTATTTTGAGGAACGTATTTTGTGATTAAACAATGATTTACCAAAGTTTCAATTTCCAATATGATTCAAACAATCCTACTTTTAGTAGGGACAATTGGCGTAGGTATTGGGGCGGTTTTAGGATATTATGCTCGTCAGTCAATTGCCAAGAAGAAAAAAGAGAGTTTAGAAAGTATTATTCAGAAAAGATTAGGGGCGGCTAAACTTGAAGCGGAGAAAATTTTAGCCAAGGCTAAAGAAAAAGTTGCAAGGACGTTTGAAACTGCCCAAAGAGAAAATGACAATAGAAGAAAAGAACTCTTAAAAACAGAGAAGATTTTACTTCAAAGAGAGCACATTTTAGACGGGAAACTTTCAGATTTTGAGAGGAAAGAAAAAGATTTCAACGAGAAAGTAGCAAAAGTGCGCGGTTTAAAACAAAAATTGGAAGAGCTGCACACTCAAGCCCAAAATAAATTAGAAAAGATATCAAATCTCTCTGCTAAAGAGGCAAAAGAGAAACTTCTCAAAGAGGTTGAGAAAGAGTACAAAAAGGATATTTTTGAAAGAATTCAAAAGCTTGACCAGGAAGGAGAGGAAAAATTTGAAAGGAGGGCAAAAGAAATTTTAGGGCAAGCTATTCAAAGATACGCTTTGAGTCAGGCCCAGGAACTCACCACCACTACCTTCAATCTTCCTTCAGAAGAGGTCAAAGGCCGTATTATTGGTAAAGAGGGAAGGAATATTAGAGTCTTTGAAAAGCTAACAGGAGTTGAAGTTGTAGTTGATGACACACCTGAAACGGTTATTATTTCAGGATTTAATCCCTTGAGAAGGGAAGTGGCGAGAATTGCTCTAGACAGGCTTGTCCGTGATGGAAGAATTCAGCCCGCTCGTATTGAAGAATCGGTTAAAAAAGCCAAAGAAGAAGTCCGGGAAAAAATTAAAAAAGCCGGGAAAGAAGCTGCTTACGAAGTAGGAATTGTTGATCTTAACCCGAAACTTCTTGAACTTTTAGGAAGATTATACTTCCGCACTAGTTATGGGCAGAATGTCCTTTTACACTCAATGGAAGTTGCCTATTTATCTTCTGCTCTAGCTGAAGAATTAGGAGGAAAGGCTGAAGTAGCAAAGAAAGCTGGTCTTTTACATGACATTGGCAAAGCCATAGACAATCAAGTAGAGGGTTCGCATGTGAATATCGGCATCAAGATACTTGAGAAATTTGGGGTTTCTGAAGAAGTGATTGATGCCATGAAATCCCACCACGACGAATATCCCGCAAAAAGCTTAGAAGCTATTATTGTAAAAGTTGCTGACCAAATTTCTGGGGCGAGACCAGGAGCAAGGAAAGACAGTTTAGAAGATTATCTCCGCCGTTTGAAAAATCTTGAAGATATTGCTTTGTCGTTCCAAGGGATAAAACAAGCCTATGCTATTCAAGCTGGCCGAGAAATTAGAGTTTTTGTTCGTCCCGAAGAGATTGATGATCTTGAAGCTTATAAGTTGGCTCGAGATATCGCCCGTAAAATTCAAGATGAGCTTAATTATCCCGGGGAGATTAAAGTAACAGTGATTAGGGAAACTCGAGTGGTTGAATACGCAAAATAAATGGATCAGTTTTATTTTAATAAGACTCCTAAAGCTGATTATTGGCTTCGGATTGGGAGAAGTGGTATAATAATGGCACTAATGTATAAAGGTCGATGAAATTTTAAGAATCTTTGATAAAATGGCTAAGAAAATTACAAAGGAGAATATAATAGAAAGTCTTGTTAAAGCAACTCATTGCTCGAAGAAATCCGCCGTGGATACTTTGAATACTATTTTAGATGAAATAAAGAAATCTCTTCGACAGGGGAAGAGTGTTGTTTTAACCGGGTTTGGCACTTTTGTGGTCAGCCGGAGAAAAGCAAGAATAGGGAGAAATCCTAGAACAGGGGCGACCTTAAAAATTCCTGCCAGAAAAGTCCCAAGATTTAAGGCTGGTAAAGGGTTAAAGGATGTTGTGAAGTAGTCAGATAGGAATGGCTATCAAAAAGCCGCTCTCGGAGAGAGCGGCTTTTTGTGTTTCTTAAGCGGGTGAGCGGGATCGAACCGCCAACCTTTCCTTGGAAGGGAAAAATTTTGCCATTAAACTACACCCGCATTATATATCC
The DNA here is from genome assembly GCA_964562675.1 of uncultured Candidatus Saccharibacteria bacterium. Classification (GTDB taxonomy): domain Bacteria; phylum Patescibacteriota; class Minisyncoccia; order Minisyncoccales; family CG1-02-41-26; genus CAZLUG01. The sequence goes on from CAZLUG010000003.1 coordinate 16,433, forward strand.
GTAAAAGATAATTCTTGAATTTCTAGACTTTTAGATTACCCTGAATTTTGGTCGGGGCACTGGGATTCGAACCCAGAATCACTCGCTCCCAAAGCGAGCATGTTAGCCATTACACTATGCCCCGATAGTTTGATTTTAACGGTTTTCTCTTGGAAGTCAATGAACTTTAACATTATTCCCTGTTTATTTCTTTAAAATTTTCTTTGTGGTATAATATTATAATTTAAAGAATATTAAAAAAATGATAAAGAAAACGAAAAGTTTCTTAGATTATCTTAATCCAATAAATAAATGTCGAAAATGGGATATTTCCCTTTGGCAATGCCCCCAATTTCTTTTTATTTTGATGGGCCTAATTATTATTGTTGCTATTTTGGTTACTTATTTTATAGCTATTTACAAGATCGGGAATCCAGAGGTGGTCTCTCTGCTTGTGCTTTCGGTAGCTTTTGTTTTAGTCATCCTTGATTATATAATTACGAGGAGTTTTGAAAGATTGGCTGAGATTTCTCGGATGAAAACTGAATTTATTAGTATTGTTTCCCACCAGCTTCGTTCTCCTTTAACGAATCTTAGTTGGGTGATTGACTTCATAGCTTCTGGTGAGGCTGGTGCAATCCAAGCAAAACAAATTGAGTATTTTAAAATTTTAAAAACGAATACCAGCAGAATGAGAGACTTAGTAAACAACCTTTTGACCGTTTCTCGAATTGAGATGAGGAGGTTGCCAATAGATAAGAGCAAAGAAGTTTTGTTGGGTGATTTAACTAAAAAAGTTGTCGCAAAATTTCAGCCCTTAATTAAAGCTTCCAACGTAGAAATAAGCTTGGATATTCAAAAAGACCTACCAAAGATTCCGGCAGATTCATTATGGCTCGAACAAGCCGTAAGCAACCTTTTGGATAACGCTATTCGCTATATTACCAAAGAAGGGAAGATTAGTATTCGGATATATCAAAAAAAACAAGAGGTGTATTTTGAAATTAAAGACAACGGGGTAGGTATTTCTGTTGATGAGCAGAAGTTTATCTTCCAAAAATTTTTCCGATGCCAAAACGCCATTAAATATCAAACAGGAGGTTCGGGATTAGGACTTTACATCACCAAACAAGTGTTAAATATGATGGGCGGTAAAATTTGGTTCAAGTCGAAAGAAGGGCAAGGAACGACATTTTACTTTTCTTTGCCTCTAAAAAATAAATAAAGGTGCTGGGTACAATTGAATGCTAATACCGCAGATAGGTTTTACAATTAACTATTTGGGGTAAACGGAAATTGTATCGCACCATAGTAATTATATGAAGAAGGTATTATTTATCGAAGATGAAGCCACATTACAAAAAACTATTAGTGATATTCTAGAAAAAGACGGGCACAAAGTGATTAGCGCCCTGAATGGCAAAATTGGGTTGGAATTAGCGAAGAAAGAAAAACCTGATTTAATTATTTTGGACCTCATTTTGCCCAAAGTAAATGGATTTGATGTTTTGAAAGAATTAAAAAATGGAGAACTTACCAAAGATATTCCGGTGGTAATTTTGACGAATCTTGAATCTGCGAGTGATGTTGAACGGGCTATAGAAATTGGAGCGAAGACGTATTTAGTAAAGGCAAATTATAATCTTCAGGAAGTCATTGATAAACTTAGGAAGATTATCTCCCAAAGTTAGTGTCCGCTCGTTTTATATTTATTAGATTAATTTATCTATATGAGAGTAGAAACTCAGCAACTGAAAGCGTTTTTACTTGACGCCGGTTTAGTAACCACGGCTCAATTTGAAGAGGCTGAAAAACAATCCAAAAAGAAAAATCAGAAAATAGAAGATATTCTTATTAATCGTGGTTTAATTTCTCAAGAAGAATTAATCAAACTTGAGGCTTACATCTTGGGTATCCCTTTTGTTAACTTGGAAAAAGAGAAAATAGACACGAAAGTTCTAAAAATAATCCCCGAACCAATTGCGAGGTCTCACAATATTGTTGCCTTTCGACAGAGAGGGAAGAATTTAGAAGTAGCAATGCTTGACCCGGAAGACTTAAAAACAATTGATTTTATCAAGAAAGAAACAGCCTTGAAAATTCTACCGCGCCTCACAACGCCAAAAAGCATAAAGAACGCCCTCTCTCAGTATGAAGCGAGCCTGCGGGCAGAGTTCAGTGCAATTATTAAAAAAGAAGCCACAGGATTACACACCATTAAAGAAAAAGATAAAGTTCCGGGTAAGGGTGAATTAGAGAAAGCGGCTCAGGAAATGCCCGTGATTAAAATTGTTGATACTCTCTTAAAGCATGCGATTTTGCAAAGAGCATCAGATATTCACATTGAGCCGATGGAAAAAGAGGTTTTAGTAAGATACAGGATAGATGGTATTTTGCGTGATGCGATGACCTTGCCGGTTCAGATTAAAGCAGGCATCGTTGCTAGGATTAAGGTTTTAAGCAAATTAAAATTGGACGAGCACCGTCTTCCCCAAGACGGCCGTTTTAAGGTGGAAAGCGGAGATTATAAATATGCCTGCCGGGTTTCTATTTTACCAGTTTTTAACGGAGAGAAGATTGTGATCAGGCTTCTCTCTGAACAGTCTAGCGGGCATAGCCTCGAAGAGCTGGGCCTCAGAGGAGATGCTTTAGAAAAAGTCCAAGAAAATCTAAGGAAACCCGTAGGAATGATTTTGATTACCGGGCCGACAGGTTCAGGGAAAACTACTACTCTTTATTCGATGATAGAAATTTTGAACAAGCCGGAAGTTAATATCTCAACCATTGAAGACCCAGTGGAATATAGAATGCCAAGAGTTAACCAAACCCAGGTTAATCCTAAAATTGGATTGACTTTTGCTTCCGGGCTTAGATCATTATTGCGACAGGACCCTGATATTATTATGGTTGGAGAAATCAGGGATAAAGAAACGGCTTCTTTGGCAATTAACGCTGCCTTGACCGGGCATTTAGTTTTGGCAACCCTTCATACCAACGAAGCCGCTACAGCAATTCCGAGATTAATTGATATGGGGGTAGAACCATTTTTGCTAAGTTCTACTTTAAATGTTATTTTAGCTCAACGTTTGGTGAGAAAATTGTGTGGAAATAAAAAAGAATATCACTTAGATCCTAAAATGATTCGGGATTTTAAAAAATATTGCAACATTGAAGACATTGTGTCCATCCTCAGAGCAGAAAAGATTTTGAAGAAACATCAAACATTACAAGAATTACCGTTTTATGAACCAGTGCCTTCTAAGGAATCGGAAGATGGATATAAAGGGCGAATTGGGATTTATGAAGTTCTCCCTTGCAACGAGACCATCAAGAGATTAATTAATCAAGAAGCAACCTCAAATCGTATTCGGGAACAAGCCAAGAAAGAAGGAATGAGGCTAATGGTGGAGGATGGATTTTTAAAAGCTACCCAAGGTATTACTTCAATTGAAGAAGTTTTGAGGGTGATTGTAGAATAAAAGAGAAATTTATTTTTAGATTTTTTGCTTTCAGAGAAAGCCTAGCTTCAATCCGGGCATTCTCAGTCTGAACGCAATGAATATTCCTATTTACAACTGAGGAAAAATATGCTATAGAAAGAAATTAGGAGTAAATTAAAAATGTAATCGGTAATCACTTTTTTGTTTCTCTCTTTGTTTTTTCCTAAATAAACAGAAATGTTTTTTTAGGATAGTTTTACTTTTTAGTAAGACAGCCCATTAAAAAGGGCGCCGGGAAATTTCACGGTAAAGTGGTTACTTCAATATTATGGCGAAAACAAAGAGATCCATCCAATGGGTCATTATAAACAAAAAAGAAAATTTAATGTGGGCCGGCGTACAATTAATCGCCGATTTTTGGGGTGGAAAAGTTATTAAAAGCGTTGCCGAAGTGAAAAAGCTTTTGATTGGCGCTGCCCGCGCAGCCAATACCACTCCCTTAGAAATTGCCACTCATCGTTTTCTTCCCCAGGGAATAACTGGGGTGCTTTTGATTAAGGAATCTCATATTTCTTTGCACACTTGGCCAGAGGTTGATTATATAGCCATAGATGTATTTACCTGTGGAGATAAAGCCATGCCCGATAAAGCTTTAGATTATCTTCGTTCTCAAATAAATCCAGCGAAAGAGCAAATTAGGGAAATAAAGAGAGGCCTCAAAAAATTATGAGAAAAAGAATTTTGTCTTACCTTCTTCAAGGTAAACAAAACTTTTGGGCGATGTGTCCCGCAATGGGTTATATGCCTCCTTTTGTTAGAGTTTTGCAAGACATGCAAAAGGAAGGGCTTTTGAAAATTGTCCATTCGGAGATTTCTCTTACCCAGAAAGGGCGCAAAACGGCAAAAGAGTTGAAAATTTCTTCCGAAAAAATGCCGAATTTTTTGCAATCTGACTTTAAAATAGATAAAGTTTTCTTAGATAAATTTTCTTCTTTGAGGAAAACTATTTATCCCGAAGAAGCATTTGACCAGCTTCAGCTTTTGCCTCAAAGTGTAATCAAGAAAATCACCCTCGCCAAGCAAAAAGATGACCTCAAAAATAAGAAAGTCGTTTGTTTAGGGGACGATGATATGGTAGGCATAGCGGCAGCCTTGACTGGTCAACCTCAGGAGATTCTTGTTCTTGATATAGATGAAAGAATTGTTAATTACGAAAATGATGTTTTCCAAAAGCTCCATTTTCCCGCCAAAGCTCTGAAGTGGAATTTAATCAAGGGAGTCCCCCAGAAATTTAAGAATAAATTTGATGTTTTTTTTACCGAGCCTCCGGATACTATAGAAGGTTGCAGTCTGTTTTTTTCTCGAGGAGTGGAACTTTTGAAAAAAGAGGGGGGTGTTGGATATTTAGGAGTTTCCCAAAATGACTTGGCCTTAAGCTCTATTTTTGCGATCGAAAAGAATATCTTAAGAATGGGAGCTTTAATTACTCAACTTTGGCCAAGGTTTGAACCTTATGAAGTGACCGGTGATGAGTTTGATTGGGTCTTAGGATTGCCAAAATCGGTTGACCTTCCAAGGGTGCCATGGTTTTATTCGGATCTCTTTAGAACACTTGTTCTTAAAGAGCGGGGGAGGCCATTGTGGAAAAAAACGCCTTCCAAGACTTTTCAAGATAAATTAATTAAGACGAATATATATTGCTAGATGAAGCGGAGTTTTCCTCCGCTTTTCAAATTGGGGAGCATTGTGATTTTTTTGAAATTAATTTATGATTAAAGGAAGACTTTAATAGTTATGCCAAATTATTTCTATAAAGCAAAAAACCTCCAAGGCAAAGGGAAATCAGGCTCTCTTTTTGCCCAAACGGAATCTCAACTGGCTGCCCTTTTACGTAAAGAGGGATATATACTTATCTCTGCTCATTCAGATGAAGACCAAGAAAAAGCCGAGTCTTCTAAAAATATTTTTAGTATTTTTAATCGTTTCCAGAGGGTAAGTCATACAGATAAACTCTTTTTCACTAAGAATCTCGAAATCATGGTTAGAACGGGTGTTCCCTTGCCGAGAGCTTTTAAGATTCTTTCCGCCCAATCTAAAAATGAGAAATTTAAAGAAGTCTTAAAAACTATTTCTGAGAAAATATCGGAAGGGGAAAGTTTGTCAAAGGCCCTGGAAAATTTTCCAAGCATCTTTTCTAATTTATATTGCGAAAGCTTAAAAATTGCCGAAGAAACAGGGAAAGTAGAAAATATCCTTAAAATATTGGCTAATCAAATGGAAAAAGAACATTACTTAACGTCCCGGCTAAAAACGGCGATGGTCTATCCTATATTTGTTTTAAGTATGACCCTGGCCATTGGTATTTTGATGATGATTGTTGCCGTTCCAAGGATTGAGGAAGCGTTTACCCAACTGAACGTGAAATTGCCATTTACCACAAGAGTAGTTCTCTCTTCAGCTAATTTTTTGGTTCATGAATGGCTTTTATCAATAGCGATTTTTGTTGGATTAATCTTTTTAGCAATAGTTGCCTTGAGAAGCAAGAAAACCAGTAAGCTTAAATCAATGTTAGCCATTCGCCTTCCTTTTGTCTCTAAGCTCACCAAGGAAACAAATTCAGCCTTAGCCTTAAGAACTTTGAGTTCATTATTATCGGCAGGCGTTCCGATTGTCCGCTCTTTAGAAGTGGCGGCGGGAGCTTTAACAAATTTCTATTTTCAGGAGTCATTTAGAAAAGCAGCAAGAATTGTGGAAAAAGGGCAAAAGGTTTCTGAGGCATTAGAACCGTACGAAAAACTTTATTCTCCGATGGTTTTACAGATGGTTAAAGTTGGTGAAGAAACAGGGGAAAGCTCAAAGGTTCTAGCAAAGCTTGCAGATTTCTATGAAGAAGGAGCAACGAATGATATTGAAAGATTATCTTCAATTATTGAGCCAATTTTAATTATGTTTGTTGGAGGAATAGTCGGTGTTTTTGTCATTTCTATGTTTCAACCAATGTTTAGTATTATGCAGGGAATAAAATAAAATGCAGCAAAATTTTGACAGGTATAAATTTTCCATCAGCCCGTTTTTTACCCCGAAGCAAAAAAGCTTTACTCTTATTGAAATTATTGTAGGTATGGCTTTAATGCTGCTGGTTTTTATTGGACTTTACGGGGCTTTCCAGTTTGGGATGAAAGTAGTCGGCCAATCGAAAGCTCGGGTCACCGCTCTAGCTATTGCTAATCGAAAAATGGAAGAGATCAGAAATCTACCTTATAAAGATATTGGCACTGTAGGCGGTATCCCGCCGGGGGTTGTTTCTGAAACAGAAGACCTTGCCCAAAACAGTGTCAATTTTACCGTTAAAACAACCATTGTTTATGTTGACGATCCTTTTGACGGTTTAGCCCCAACTGATACTCTGCCTGCAGACTACAAAAGAGCAAAAATTAAAGTTTCTTGGTCGGGATTTTTTTCAGGTGAAATTACTTCTATCACGGACATTGCCCCAAAAGGCATAGAAACTACGGCGGGCGGCGGGACCTTAAAAATCTCTGTTTTTGATGCTTCAGGCATTGGTGTTCCCCAAGCAACGTTGCACGTGGTTAATACAAAGGTTTCTCCAAACATTGATGCTAGCTATCAGACGGATGATACGGGAAATTTTGTTTTGGCTGGAGCTCCCACTTCCACTGAAGGATATCAAATCACGGCTACTAAATCCGGCTTTAACGAAGATAGGACTTATTCAAAAAGCGAGGTGGCAAATCCTTCAAAACCCCCCGCTTCGGTTTTTGAGGGCCAAGTTACAGAAATTAGTTTTAGTATTGATCGATTAAGTGACTTTTCAATTGAGACACGGGGAAGAGAAAGTTTTGATGACGATTTCAACGATCAAAGCAAAATTGCAGAAAGTTCTGATATCACCGTGGAAAACAGCCAAGTGACTTTAAAACAAGTAAGCAGCAGTACTTATGCGACCTCCGGTTCGCTGACATCTGTAAGTATTTCTCCCCTTAATCTTTTAAATTGGGATAGGCTGGTTTGGTCGGATGAACAGCCTTCGGCTACGAATATAAAATACCAGCTGCTTTTCGCGACGGGAACTTCTTTCGAATTAATTCCAGATAGCGACCTTTCAGGGAATACCCAGGGTTTTGAAGTCTCGCCGGTAGATATCTCCGGTTTAGATATTAACAAATATAAGAAACTTCGCATTAAGGCTACCCTTTCTACAAACTCTACTTCTACTACGCCAACGATTTTTGATTGGCATTTAACTTATAACACTCCTTTATTAGCAGATGTAGATTTTCATCTCCAAGGCGAGAAAATTATTGGGACAGATGCGAATGGCACCCCTGTTTATAAATATTCGGAAACTACCAGTTCAGATGCAAATGGAAAATTAACGATTTCTTCTTTAGAATGGGATTCTTATACATTTTCAGCAGTGACAAGCACCGGCATGGACCTCAGCGAAACAATTCCTGCCCCCCAACCGATTAATCTCTTACCAGGGACAACCACGGCTGTTATTTTGTACTTCAAAGCGGAGAATACTTTATTGGTCACGGTTGAAGATGCCTCTACTTCTCAGCCAATTTTCGGAGCAAATGTTAGAGTTTATACCGATGACCTTTCTTATGACAATTCCGAGCCGACAGATACTAACGGAGAAGCTTATTTCCTGCCATTAGAGAGTGGAACATATAACTTGGCGGTCTGGAGCAACAACTATCAATCAGCTAGCACCACTGTTGCTGTTTCCGGCGATACATTAAAACTAGTTAAATTATTCCCAAAATAATGAAAGCCTTCACCTTAATTGAATCTTTAATAACCATTGCTATTTTTACCATTGTGCTTGGCGGACTTTTTGGCCTTGTCTGGGGAAGTTATCGAATCTTGCGTTATAATTTTCAACAATCAACGGCTACTTCTGAAGCAAGAAATGGCATTAACACAATGTTAAAAGAGATTAGAGAAGCCCAGCCAGGAGCGGATGGTTCTTATATTATTGAAGAAGCAAACGATTATGAATTTATCTTTCATTCGGATATCAATGGAGACGGGAAAATAGAAAGAGTGAGATACTTTCTTGACGGAAGTGATTTTAAAAAAGGAGTGACCGAACCAACAGGCTATCCCCCCATCTATAACACCTCAACAGAAATAATTTCTATTATTTCAAAATATGTTCGCAACCAACCGCCCATCTTTCGTTATTTTGACGGCAATATGCAAGAGCTTTCTACACCCACTCGTCTTAAAGATACAAAATTGATGAGAGTTCATTTAGTGATTAACGTTGACCCCAACAAACCTCCTTATGATTTTACTTTAGAAAGTGAAGTTCAATTAAGAAATTTAAAAGTAAATCTTTAACATATTAGCAAACATTGAAGTAAGAACAAATTTTTCAGCCTAAAGTAAGATTATATTATCAGATGAATGGATTTTTATTTTTGTTTTCAGCTCAAATTTTAACGGAAAAAATAATTTATGGTTAGGAAATTTAAAAAAGGGGACATTATAACATGGGTTTTAATATTCAGCGCCGTTTTCTTGATAATGTTGACGGGCGTCATAAGTTATTTAACTTTCCAAACGAAACTTAATCAAAGAATTGTAGCCCAAGACAAAGCTTTTGAAATTGCCGAAGCTGGTATTAATTACTCACGATGGCACTTGGCCCATGCCGAAAAAGATTATAGTTTTGGAGGTACTTACGACTACAAGGATCCGGAAGGAAAAGTAATTGGCCAATATCAATTAAAGATTCAAGGGCCCACTGGGTGCAGCCAAGGCGTAAAGATTGATTCTACCGGCTGGGAAGATAACCACCCTGAATGGCCAAAAGAGATTTCGGTTATTTATGCTAAGCCGTCTTTAGCGAAGTATGCTTTTCTGACAAATTCTAATGTTTGGTTTGGCCCGAATGAAAATCTCAATGGGCCTTTCCATTCAAATGGGGGGATAAGAATGGACGGTCAGCAAAATTCTTTGTCAACTTCAGCTAAGCAAACATATATTTGTGGCCCAGAACACGGATGCAGTTCTTCAAATTGTTCTAGCCCCTGTTCTTGGACATCTTCAGGATGTGAATGTCCGGGTATTTGGGGAGAAGGCAGTGGCAGCCAGCAAGGCTTATGGGATTTTCCGGTTTCCAATATTGATTTTAATAAAATTATTCAAGATTTAGCTAATTTAAAAACCGAGGCTCAGAATTCGGGAATTTATCTTTCTCCAACTAAGAAGTTGGGATACCATTTAGTATTTAACACGGATGGGACTTTAAATATTTATAAAGTAACAAAACTTCAACCCAGTGTTTGGGGGTACGATGGGACAGAATGGAAATATGAATCTAACAGTATTGACAAAGAAACCCTTTATCAAACCGTTTCTCTCCCTTCAGACTGCGCCCCGATTTTTGTGGAAGACAATCTCTGGATTAACGGCAATATAAATGGCAGGGCTACGGTGGTAGCTGCTCGTTTACCTGATATTCCAGGGTCTGAAGCAAAAGTCATTATCCCTGATAATATTAGTTATGTTTCCGCCACATCGGTTTTGGGGATTATTGGACAAAAAGATATTTTGATTCCCCTTTATTCTCCAAATAATTTAGAGATTAAAGCTGCTCTTTTAGCCCAAAAAGGTCATATTATGAGGTATTATTATCCTGATTGGTGGTATGACCCTTATAAAACTTATGCTTTGAGAGATTACATTAGAACCTATGGAAGTATTATTACCAATACAATGTGGACTTTTAGCTGGGTAGATTCTTCTAATAATGTGATCTCTGGCTATAAAACTACTGAGATGACTTATAACGCCGATTTAACTTATAACCCACCTCCTTATTTTCCAGTTACGGGGGATTATGAAATTACTTCTTGGCAAGAGATTAAATAAAATAGAAACAAGATATACAATTAAAAAATAAAGTGTTAAAATACACAAGTATTGTTTCAGTGCCCAGATAATCATTTTTTACATTATGAATTTCTTTTTATGGCCTCGAGGAGCTTTTGGTCTTGATATTTCAGAGCTTTCTCTAAAAATAGCTAAACTTGAGAAAAGCAAAGATGGCTCTTTAAAACTAGCCTCTTTTAACCAAGCGCAGATTCCTGCTAATGTTGTCAAAGGCGGGGAAATTAAAAATATCCAGAAGTTAAGTGATATTATGAGAAAATCAGTTTTGACCGCCAGAGGGGGGAAAATTAAAACAAAATACGTGATTTGTTCCCTGCCTGAAGAGAAAGTTTTTTTAGATACTATCCAGATGCCCAAGATGAGTAGAGAAGATTTAAAAACCGCTGTGCAATTTGAAGCGGAGAATTATATTCCTCTTCCGCTTAAAAACGTTTACTTGGATTTTCAAGTTGTCCGCTCTATTGACGATCGAGCAAAGAAGATGGATGTTTTGCTAGGGGCGGTCTCTAAAAAGATAGCTGACTCTTATATAAAAATGATTAAAACAGCAGGCTTTCAGCCTTTAGCATTAGAGGTAGAATCTCTGGCGATTGCCAGAGCAGTTATTCCGAACGATAAAATAAAACAGCCGTTTCTTATTATTGATTTTGGCGCCACCCGGACAAGTTTTATTATCTTTGGAGGATTCAGTGTAAGGTTTACCACAACGATTCCTATTTCATCACAAGCGATTACAAAATCCATTGCTCGCAACCTAGAGATTAGCACCGAAGAAGCTGAGAAATTAAAAATAAATTACGGAATGGAAAAAAGGAAAATTTTTGAAGCTACCATTCCAGCCTTGACTGATTTAATAGAACAGATTAAAACACATCTTAACTATTATAAATCTCACATTTTAAAGAAACACAACTTGCACAAAGAAGAGAAAATAACTAAAATTCTCCTTTGTGGCAATGGAGCTCTCCTTAAAGGATTACCTGAATTTTTATCTTCGGAATTAAAAATGAAAGTTGAATTTGCCAATCCTTGGGTTAATATTCTAAAACCTCCCCTAAAAGAAATACCGGGCTTGTCTTTTGAAAAATCTTTAGGATACGCCACAGCCTTAGGTTTGTCTTTACGAGGGGTGAGAAAAAATAATTTGTTAGCCCAAATAGTGAATGATTAACCTAGGAATTGTTTCTTTTTAGAATGTTATTGAAACCTATGCTTAATTTTCTTCCTAAAAAAGAAAAGAAGACATTACTTTATCAAAGAATTCTAGAGCGAGTTATAGCGATATCTCTTTTAATTTTGGTATTTTTTCTTTTTCTGTCGGCGCTTCTTTTTGGTCTGAATTTTTTGGTTTCCGAGAGAGTAAAAGCAAAAAAAGCTGAGTTAGAACAGAAGACAAATCGTTTTACTTCCTCGTCAGAATTGAGAAATTTTCAAAAGACAACAAATATTCTAAACCAGAAGCTGGCGAAATTTACGGCATTTTACCAGCAGCCCCAAAGTGTCGTGGGGACTTTGAAAGAAGTTTCCCAGGCATGCCCACCCAATGTCTATTTTACTAATATTTTTTTTCGGATTGGTTCAGGCAAGTGGAAAAATACTTTTGGGACAGCTTCGCTTGCCGGTTACGCTAAAACGAGAGAGGATCTTTTTGCTTTAAAAGAATCTCTGGCTGCGCGAAGTGATTTTTACGATGTTTACGTTTTCCCGCAAAGTTGGCGATCTCCCCATGATATAAATTTTTCTTTAAGTTTTAAGGTGAAGAAAATAAAATGAGCATAAGCAAAAAATTATATTTGGTCTTGTTAATTTTCAGCGTCGTACTTTTGTTGATTTGGTTTTTCTTCTTAAATCCGTTTTTATCTTCGATCAAAAAAGGTTCTAGGGAAATTAAAGCGGCCGCTAATTCGCTAATCTTGTTAGACAAGCGTTATCAGGATTTCCAATCTTTCAAGGAACAAACTGCAAAAGTTCAACCGGTTTTTGATAAAATGAACGATTCGCTTGTAAACCATGGAGCTCCGATTAAATTTGCTGAATTTTTAGAAAAAGAAGCGCAAGAAATAGGCATTTCTCTAAAAATTTCTAAGATTTTACCCCGGCAACAAGAATCTATTTTTTGGGGAAGTATCCAGTTTAATCTTTCTCTCAGTGGAAGTTTTCCCCGTTGTTTAGTATTTTTAAAAAAATTGGAATTAAGCTCGTATTTGATAAAAATTATCGACATTAATATTAGTAAGCCATCGAAGAGAGAAATGACAGGAAATCTTCAACCAGGAGACGTAACAATTAACGTCACAATAGAAGTTTATAGTAAATGAAAAAACAATACTTTTTAACAATAAGGAAATTTTTTGCCAATCTAGGTGAGTTCATCCTTAACCATTTTTTTCTGAGCTTATTAATTGTTTTAGTTTTAGCATTTGCGATAACGGCTTTTCTCTTTTATAAATATTATTTTTTGAGCAATTTTAGCGGTTCCGGAATTCAACCAAAGTCAGTTAAGATCTCAAAAACTCTCCTAGATAAAATTTCGAGAGAGTGGCAAAAGCGGGAAAAATTGTTTCAGGATGTTCAAGAATCGTCTTTCCCTGACTCTTTCCGGGGTTTTTAAATTTTTCTTGAATGCAGTTTTTTGAATTTGTAAACAATAAAAAAATTGTTCGCACAAGCCCACTTGCCTTTCTTTATTTAATCTTAGATATCATCAATGAAGAATATAGATGAATTTGACAAAGTTTTTATAATAGGTTAAGATGGAAATCGAGTTTAATCTTAAAAGAAAGAAGAGATATATTATTATAACTTTTTCGATTATTAAGTGGTTGTAATTTTTGTTTTTTAAAAGGAGTTTCGATAGTTTCGCCCTAAAGATAGGGTAATTTTTAGTATCTTTGAATTTTAGAATTCTTATCCTATGAAATTCAAGAGCTTTGCAAAATCAAGTATCTCTTTTCCTTTGCCTTCTTTGGTTGCCCTCCAACAAGAAAGTTGGCGGAGATTTTGGGAAAAAGATTTAAAGGAGCTTTTTCAAGAAACCTTCCCGATCCGTGATTATACAGGTAAACAGTTTGAGCTTTCTTTAAATGGGTATAAACTTGATAAGCCTAAATATAAAAATGGGCTGGCCGCGCAGCTCGATGATGCTTCTTTCAAAGCTTCCCTCAGAGCAAGGGTGAGTTTACGTAATCTAAAAACGGGAGAGATTAAAAGCCAGGAAGTTTTTTTAGCCAATATTCCCGTTATAACCGAACAGGGAACTTTTATTATTAATGGAGTCCCCCGTGTTGTTATCTCTCAGCTTATTCGTTCGCCGGGAGTTTTTTTTGTAGAGAAATTAATTGAAGGGAAAAAGTTATTTGGTGCAAAAATTATTCCTTCCCGCGGTTCTTGGCTAGAGTTTGATACAGATCTTTCAGGGTTTATTGGTGTGAAAATCAATAGACAAAGGAGAATTGCAGCAACAACCTTGCTCAGAGCTTTCGGTTTAAAAGACCCTAAAGAATTTGAAAGGATTTTCAAAGATGTAGACAAAGGACCGATTCATTACATAGAAAAAACCCTGAAAAGAGATTTGACCAAGACTCAAGCTGACGCTTTTGTGGAAATTTATACCAAGCTTCGTCCAGGGGATTTAGCAAGCCCAGACGCAGCAAAGGAATTAGTACAGAACATGTTTTGTAATTTTCAACGCTATGACATTTCAACGGTTGGGCGGTGGAAAACTTGGCAAAGGCTTCCTTCTCTTAAACCATCAAAAGAGAGGCCTATAACGAAAGAAGACAGAGTATTAAGTTTGGAAGATATTGTTGAAGTCATAAAAGAAATTATCAGAATGAACAATAATCCCAACGCCCATCCTGATCAAATCGACCATTTAGGCAATAGACGGGTGAGAAACTTGGCAGAGTTTTTAAAAGAACGAATGAGAAGGGGATTAATGCGGATGGAGAGAATTATTAAGGACAGAATGTCAACTCTCGACCAAGCTACTCTTACCCCGGTGCAACTCATAAATCCTAGGCCTCTCATTGCCGTCATTCAAGAATTTTTTGCTTCCTCTCAATTGTCTCAGTTTATGGATAATGTCAATCCTTTGTCTGCCCTTGAACATCAAAGAAGGCTTGCCGCAACTGGTCCGGGGGGATTAACTAGAGAGAGAGCAGGGTTTGAAGTCCGAGATGTTCAGCCGTCTCACTACGGAAGAATTTGTCCGATTCAAACTCCAGAAGGGCAAAATGTCGGTTTAATAAATTATTTGGCATGTTTTGCTTTGGTCAATCCTTATGGATTTTTAGAGACACCCTATTTTAAAGTAGTCAAAGGCAAAGTAACGAGAGAAGTCGTTTACCTTACCGCGGATAAAGAAGAGAAGTATATTATTGCCTCTGCAGACACCAAAATTGATAACAATCGAAAAATTATTGAGGAAGAAATTGAGGCTCGCAAAGAAGGCAAACCGGTTTTGGTGCGTCGGGATGATGTTGATTTTATAGATGTTTCCCCCAATCAGACTATCAGTGTGGCTACTTCTTTAATTCCCTTTTTGCAAAATGATGATGCTAATCGTGCTTTAATGGGTTCGAATATGCAGCGCCAAGCTGTCCCATTGATTAATCCAGAATCCCCATTAGTTGGAACGGGAATGGAGGATAAAGTAGCTCGAGATTCAGGGGAAGAATTGATAGCTCCCGAAGACGGGATAATTAGTTATGTTGACGGTTCTCGAGTTGAACTGACATCGAAAAATCGAAAATTTAGTTTTACTCTCCGCAATTTTATTCGGGGTAATCAATATACAACTTTTCACCAACGGCCCGTGGTTAAACCAGGGCAGAAGGTTAAAAAAAATGATATTTTGGCTGACGGAGCGGCTATCAGTAAAGGAAGGTTAGCTTTAGGGCAAAATGTGTTAGTGGCTTTTCTCCCTCTCCGGGGAGGAAATTTTGAGGATGCTATCGTAATGTCAGAAAGATTAGTCAAAAATGATTTTTTCACTTCCCTGCATATAGAAAATTTCATTTGTGATGTTAGAGATACAAAATTAGGGCCGGAAGTCACAACTTGTGACATTCCAAATGTTGGGGAGGACAAATTAAAAGACTTAGACGAAGACGGTATAGTGAGAATTGGGGCAGATGTCGGTCCAAATGATATTTTGGTTGGGAAAATTTCTCCTAAAGGTGAATCGGACTTGACTGCTGAGGAAAGACTATTAAGGGCAATTTTTGGTGAGAAAGCAAAGGAGGTTAAAGATAGTTCTTTAAGAATGGAACACGGGAAGAGAGGAAAAGTGCTTTCGGTGAGAGTTTTTTCAAGAGAGAAAGGGGATAAATTAGAACCGGGGATTTTAAAGAGAATCAGAGTAGAGGTTGGCCAAGTAAGAAAAGTTAAAGTTGGTGATAAATTTTCCGGGCGGCACGGAAATAAAGGAGTAGTTTCTAAAATTTTGCCAGAAGAAGAAATGCCTTTCTTAGCCGACGGCACTCCGGTAGATATTGTTTTAGATCCTATGGGAGTTGTTTCGAGAATGAATATCGGCCAAATTCTAGAGACCCATCTTGGTTGGGCGGCCAAAAAATTAGGTTACTTTGCCATTACCCCTGCTTTATTGGGCGCGAAGGAGAGTGATATTAAAGAGGAACTAAAGAAAGCTGGTTTGCCAGAGTCGGGTCAGGTTACTCTTTATGATGGAAAAACGGGGGAGCCTTTTCCGAAGAAAATAACGGTTGGCTACATGTATGTAATGAAATTAATTCATATGGTTGAAGACAAAATCCACGCGCGTTCAATTGGGCCATATTCTTTAATTACCCAACAACCCCTAAGCGGAAAAGCCCAATTTGGCGGCCAGAGATTTGGAGAAATGGAGGTTTGGGCTTTGGAGGGATATGGCGCTAGCCGTATTCTTCAAGAAATGTTAACTATTAAATCTGACGATGTGCAGGGGAGAGCGGCGGCCTACCAATCTATCTTAAAAGGCGAGGAAATTAAAAATCCAAATGTTCCCGCTTCCTTTAATTTGTTAGTTGCCGAATTAAAATCACTGGGTTTAAGCATTGAGGTCAAAAAAATTATTAGAGAAGAAAAAGAAGAGGAAAAAGATACTAGCTCCCAGTCTAAAGATAAACAGGGAACCCTCAAAAAAACAATCTCAAAAAATAAGTGATATTTTAAAAATTTTATGAGAGTTGCTGATTTACAATCTATTAGAATAAAATTAGCCTCTCCGGAAGAAATTTTAAGTTGGTCTTTTGGAGAAGTGTTAAAGCCAGAGACTATCAACTATCGTACTCAGAAACCAGAGAAAGATGGGCTGTTTTGTGAAAAGATTTTTGGACCAACAAAGGATTATCAGTGCTATTGCGGTAAATATAAAGGTATTAGATACAAAGGGGTAATTTGTGATAGGTGTGGGGTTGAAGTAACAAAATCATCGGTGAGGAGAGAAAGGATGGGCCACATAAGATTGGCTGTTCCGGTCAGCCACATTTGGTTTTTAAAAGGAGTTCCGTCAAAAATGGGATTAGTCCTTAATATTCCTGCTCCTCAGCTTGAAAGAGTCATATATTTTTCAGCCTATATTATTACAAAGGTGGATAAAGCTGCCCAAAAAAGTTTACTTGAGGCTGTTGATAAAGAATATAAGGAAAAGATTAAAGACCTTAAAAGAAATCAGAACTCTAAAAAAGTGAAGCAAGAAGATTTAAAAACCGCTCGAGACAAAGTAAGAAAAGAGATATCAGAATTAAAAGAACTTCGCATCCTTTCAGAAGCAGATTATAGAGATTTATCTTTACGCTACGGCGAGGTTTTTGAGGCGGGCACAGGAAGTGAAGTAATTCGGAAAATCTTTGAGGGTATAAATTTAGAGGAAGAGATTAAAAAATTGAAGGCTGCCTCGCAAAAGAAAATGTCTGTTATGGAGAAAAGGAAATTGCTAAGGCGGTTAGGTCTTTTCCGAGGAATGAGAAGGGCGAAGATACGTCCGGAATGGATGTTTTTAAAAGTTTTGCCAGTTTTACCCCCTGAGCTTCGCCCAATGGTCCAATTAGACGGGGGGCGGTATGCTTCCTCAGATTTAAACGACCTTTACCGGAGGGTCATTAATCGCAATAATAGATTAAAATATCTTTTAGAAATTTCTGCGCCAGAGGTTATCGTGAGGAATGAAAAAAGGATGCTACAAGAAGCCGTAGATGCTCTTTTAGATAACGGTATGAGAAAAGGGCAGACTACAACCGCGACAACGGGAGGAAAAAGACTTCTAAAATCCCTTGCAGATGTTTTAAAAGGGAAACAAGGAAGGTTTCGCCGAAATCTTTTAGGAAAAAGGGTAGATTACTCAGGCAGATCAGTCATTGCCGTCGGCCCCTCCTTAAAACTTTATCAATGCGGGTTGCCAAAAGTGATGGCTCTAGAGCTTTTTAAGCCGTTTGTCATAAAAAAACTTTTAGACAAGGAGTTAGCTTACAATATACGTGGAGCCACGCGATTAATTGATGAAACTACACCCGAGGTTTTTGAGGCCTTGGAAGAAGTGGTAGAAAATAAATTGATTCTTCTAAATAGAGCTCCGACCTTGCATCGCCTTGGCATTCAAGCCTTTCAGCCGGTACTTATCGAAGGGGAAGCCATTAGGTTGCATCCAGCAAGTTGTAAAGCTTTTAACGCTGATTTTGACGGAGATCAGATGGCGGTTCATTTGCCTCTTTCAGCCAAAGCCCAGAAAGAAGCCGAAACGCTTATGCTTTCTACAAATAATCTTCTAAAACCAGCTAATGGTCTGCCGATTGTTTCTCCGACAAAAGATATCGTTTTCGGTTGTTATTGGCTTACTGGCGTTAAAGAAAATGCTAAGGGTACTGGGAAAATATTTAGCAGTTTTTCAGAGGTAATTTTGGCCCAGGATTTAGGTGAAATTGATTTAAGAGCGAAAATTAAAGTTCCTCACCCAAAATCTGGGAAATTGTTTGAAACGACCTGCGGTAGAATTATCTTTAACCAAGTTTTGCCTTCAAACCATCCTTTTTTGAACGAACAACAAAATTCAAAATCTCTTTCGGAAATTGTCGCTAACCTTATTTATTTTTCCAAAGTCAACGTTCCGGAAGTTTTAGACAAAATCAAAGAATTGGGTTTTGAGTATTCTACCCTTTCCGGGATTAGTTGGGGGATGAATGATCTTGTTACCCCTCCGGAAAAGAAGGAGTTAATTATTAAGGCAAATAAGGAAGTTGAAATCATTGAAAATCAATACAGAAAAGGCTTATTCTCAGAAAGCGAAAAGGTTTCAAAGATAATTCTAGTTTGGCAAGGTGTAAAAGAAAAGGTGGGGGAGCTAGTTTCAAAATCTTTAGCAAAAGATGGGCCAGTTTTCTTAATGGTGGATTCTGGCGCCAGAGGTTCTTGGACCCAACCAGTCCAAATGGCTGGGATGAAAGGTTTAGTTATTGATCCGACTGGCCGGACAATTGAATTGCCAATAATCCATTCTTTTAAAGAAGGATTTAAAATTTTGGAATATTTTATTTCTACCCATGGAGGACGGAAAGGAACAGCGGACACCGCTTTGCGAACTTCTGCCTCGGGTTATCTTACTCGGCGCTTGGTAGATGTCAGTCACGAGGTAATTATTCATGATGAAGATTGTGGTGACACCGAAGGAATTGTTGTTAAGAAGAAGGATGCCGAGGAAATTGGACAGGACTTTTCTTTTAAAATTGTTGGGCGAATAGTTTTAGAAGATGTTCGAGATCCAAAGACAAAGAAATTAATAGTCAAAAACGGAGAAACTATAGATTGGCAAATAGCCGATGCCATTAAAAAGAGCGGAGTGGCGGCAGTTAGAGTGCGTTCTCCTTTAACCTGTAAATCAAAGAGAGGTATTTGCCGGAAGTGCTATGGCTGGCAGATGGCTCGCAATAAAATGGTAGAGTTAGGAGAAACAGTAGGAGTCATTGCTGCCCAGTCAATTGGAGAACCAGGCACTCAATTAACTCTTCGCACCTTCCATTCAGGCGGTGTAGCCGGTGGTGGAGATATTACCCAAGGTTTACCAAGAGTTGAAGAGATTGTAGAATTAAGAGACCCAAAAGGAGAAGCAGTTATTACTCAATATTCAGGTGTAGTAGAAAGCGTTGACTTGAAAGGAAGAGTGGTCAAAGTCATTAGTCAAATAGACGATAAACCTCAAAAAATAGCCAAAAGTCGGAAAAAACAAAAGTCGGAAACAGTTGAATATAAAATTCCCTTAGACCTGGCAATTCTCGTAAAACCGGGGCAAACAGTAGAAAAGGGCCAGAAGATTTGCGAAGGAAGTATTAACCTGAGAAAACTCTTTAAAATACGGGGTCGAAATGCGGTACAACGTTATATTCTTCAAGAGATTCAAAGAATATACGCTTCCGAGGGAGTTAAAATTCATGATAAGCACCTCGAAGTTATTATTCGACAAATGTTTTCCAGGGTAAGAATTACTCAAGTAGGAGATAGCCTTTGGGTGCCGGGGCAAATTGTTTCACGGGCGTTGTTTGAAGAAACTAAACAAAAACTTCTCATACAAGGGAAACAACCACCGAAAGCCTCCCTGGCATTTTTAGGAATTACTAAAGTGGCCTTAACCTCGGATAGCTTTTTATCAGCGGCTTCATTCCAAGAAACATCTCGAGTTCTGATTAGAGCTTGTTTAGAGGGGCGTGAGGATAATTTATGGGGTCTCAAAGAGAATGTGATGATTGGAAGGTTAATTCCTGCCGGAACAGGCTTTAGAAAATAATTTTACGGGAAATAATTAATAAGTGTAATCTTTAAATAATTGTAATTTTTAGTTCTTAATTTTAGTTCTT
>CAZLUG010000003.1:36726-59174 GCA_964562675.1 uncultured Candidatus Saccharibacteria bacterium
TTTTAGTTCTTAATTTTAGTTCTTTCATTCTTCCTTCTTAATGGTTAAACGTCATAAAAAAAAGAAATCGGTAAATAAATTTCGCCAGCCAAAAACAACGCCTCTAGAAAAAAAGCAGCGATACCCTATTCTTACAGCAAAATTAAGGAGATATATCTTTTCGGTATTAACATTTTTAACGGCTTTAATTATTTTGCTCTCTTTCTTTGGAGCCGCCGGTTTAGCGGGCAGAAAAATCTTTCAAGGATTATACGCTCTTTTCGGTAAAGCAAGTTTTCTTTTGCCTTTTTTTCTTGCTATTGCGGGGCTGATCATTTTATATCCTTCAAAAAAGAGGATCTACGCTCCTATTAATTTAGGTATTACTTTAACTTTGCTCGGATTTTGTGGAATATTTGCCACTCAATCTTTTAGAAATATTGCAGAATTACCGGGTTCTTTCTGGCAGGCGAATTTTTCAGGAGGGTGGTTAGGATATCTTCTCGCTTACCCTCTTTTTTACTATTTCGGCTCTTGGGTAAGTTTTATTATCTTTACCACTTTAGCCCTTATTGGGTTTTTAATCCTTTGGGAATTTTTCCCAAAGAGTCTTATCTTTGAAAGGTTTTCTCAACCTAAAAAGATTCCGCAAAATCAAACTTCAGAGAATCAAATTAAGGAGGAGATAAGAAAACCAATTTCAGGGCTAAAAATTAAGAGTGGATTTAAGGCGGAAAAAAATTCGAAAAAGCTTGCCTCAAAAAATTTTACCCTTCCGGAGATTAAAACGACTTCTTTACGATTTTCTAAGACGATTAACCAACAATACAAGTCTCCGCCGATTGAATTTTTAGACAAAGATCAGGAGAAATCTTCAGCGGGAGATATTAAAGAACGTTCTTTTCGGATTCAAAAGACGTTGGAAAATTTTGGAATTTCGGTTGAAATAAAAGGAGTCAACGTTGGACCAACAGTTACCCAATATACTTTTAAACCCGCCGAAGGCGTAAAGCTATCAAGAATTGTCGGCCTTGTAAATAACCTCTCTTTAGCTTTAGCTAGCCATCCTTTAAGAATTGAAGCCCCCATTCCCGGCCAGTCATTAGTGGGAATTGAAGTGCCAAACGAAAAGAGAGCTTTAGTGCACCTCCGTTCGCTTATCGGCTCGCCAAAATTTCAACAAAACCCCTCGCCTTTACTTCTAGCTTTAGGACGGGATGTGGCCGGGGAACCAATTTATGCAAATTTAGAAGAGATGCCTCATTTACTGGTAGCGGGAAGTACGGGGTCGGGGAAGACAATATGTTTGCAAAGCTTGATTTTAAGCTTAATTTATCGAAATTCTCCCCAAATTTTAAAACTGATTTTGGTTGACCCAAAAAGAGTTGAGTTCCCTGTATATGATTCTATTGCTCATCTTTTAGCACCCGTTATTTTTACTCCCCAGAGAACAGTCAATGCTTTAAACTGGCTGATTGGGGAAATGGAGAGAAGATTTGAAGTTCTTTCGTCGGTTAAAGCTAGAGATATAGCAAGCTTTAATGAAATGTTAGGCCACAACAGCAAGCTTCGAGAGAAAGGACTCGAATTTATGCCCTATATCTTGCTCATTATTGACGAGTTAGCTGATTTAATGGCGGCGAAGGGAAGAGAAGTTGAGGCGGGAGTTGCGAGATTAGCCCAAATGTCAAGAGCGGTGGGGATTCACCTGATACTTGCTACGCAGCGTCCCTCGGTGGAAGTCATTACCGGGTTAATTAAAGCAAACATAACTTCACGGATTGCTTTTCAAGTGGCTTCTCAAGTTGACTCAAGAACTATTTTAGATATGTCAGGAGCGGAAAGTTTGCTCGGTAAAGGAGATATGCTTTTTCTAACAGCTTCTTTAATTAAGCCAAAGCGAATTCAAGGCTCCTATGTAACAATGCGGGAAATTAAAAAGGTGGTTAATTTTCTTCAACAAGAACCCGCTGAGTTTTCCCAAGAAAGAGATTCTCTAAAGCAAAGCTTGGAAGAAGAGTTGAAAAAACCAGCCCAATCCAGCCAAAGAGGTTTCGTTGAAGAAGACTCTCTTTACGAGACAGCAAAACAATTAGTTATAGAAAGCCAAAAAGCCTCCGCTTCTCTTCTCCAAAGGCGGTTGCGTATTGGATATGCCAGAGCGGCGAGGATTCTGGATATGTTGGAGCAAAAAGGCGTCGTTGGGCCAACAGAAGGCGCAAAACCCCGGAAAGTTTATCTTAGCCAAAAAGCAAGTGATGATGATAATTTTCAAAGTAAAGACGACGACGGCTTCCAAAAAGTTTAGTTGACTTCCAAGAGAAGCTTATCTACTATAAGTAATATGATAAAAAAAGTGAAAAAAAATAAGGAAGGAGACAATAAAGACAAAGAAGCATTAGCAGAAACATTAGATGAAATTAAACAGAGGTTTGGCGAAGGGGCGATTATGAAATTAACGGGAATCCGCCCTGTTGACGTTGACGCAATTCCTACTGGCTCTATTGATTTAGATGCAGCAATTGGGGTAAAAGGAGTCCCGAAGGGCCGAGTGGTTGAAATTTTTGGGCCAGAGTCAACGGGGAAAACAACTCTCGCTCTTCATATTCTTGCTCAAGCTCAGAAACGGGGGGGGATAGGCGCTTTTATTGACGCGGAGCATTCTTTAGATCCAGATTATGCAAAAAGGATAGGGGTTGACGTGGGAGAACTTTTAATATCCCAGCCAGATACGGGTGAGCAAGCCCTAGAAATTGTTGAAGCCTTGGTCAGATCACGGTCAATTGACGCTATTGTTATCGATTCAGTAGCTGCCCTTACCCCGAAATCAGAGATTGAAGGAGAAATGGGAGACCAGCAAATAGGTCTTCAAGCCCGCCTGATGTCAAAAGCTTTAAGAAAGCTAGCAGGAATTATTTCAAAAACACAAACTTTAATTATTTTCCTTAACCAGACGAGGATGAAAATAGGTATGATGTTCGGTAATCCCGAAACGACACCCGGAGGAATGGCTCTTAAATTTTATTCTTCGGTCAGAATTCGCCTCAAGAGAATTGCCCAAATTAAACAAAAAGATGAAATTATTGGTTCAAGAATTAAAGCAAAAGTTGTCAAAAATAAAGTAGCGGCCCCGTTTAAAACGGCGGAGTTTGATATTTATTATAATGAAGGAATTTCTCAAATAGCTGATATTATTAACACAGCCTTGAAGCTTGACGTTGTGAAAAAGAAAGGAGGTTGGTATGAATTTGAAGAACAAAAAATCGGCCAGGGGATAGGAGCCGCTAAGAATTTTTTGAAAGCGAATCCTAAATTAGCCGCTAAGATAAAGTCAGAGGTTTTAAAAAAACTTTAAGGTTTTTTCTTAAAAACAGTTTTCAAAAAAGCAGCTTGAAGCTGCTTTTTAAGTTTTTAGGGAAATCTATGATAATAATTTTTGTGATTTTTCTCTTATTTTTTAGTATAGCTTAAAAGGCCTAGCTCTCTCGCTCTTTTAACCGCTTTTGCTAGAGCTCTTTGATGTTTAGCGCAGAGATGAGTTTTTGCTCGGGGCCTTATTTTCCCCGATAAAGCGATAAAATGTTTCAAAGTAGAAACATTTTGGAAATCTATTTCTCTTATATTATGTTGACAAAAATAGCATTGCATTTTAGTAAATTTTTAGAATGAAACCCTAAAAGGGAATATCTTTAACGTTTATTTCTTCCTCTTCTGGCGGAGAATTTTTTTTATCTAATTTATGATGAGAAGAATTTTCTGGATGTTCTTCTTCTTCTTCAATGATAGGTATTTCTTCTCCGGGAGATTTATGAGAAATGTTTTCTCCTTGAGGAACTGTTTGGGAAGAGAGGTTTTTTGGTCCCATTTGCATCCTTTCGGCAATAATTTCTGTGCGTGAATGCTTATTGTTTGAAGCATCCTGCCAATTACGTGTCCGCAATCTCCCTTCGATTAGCACTAACGACCCTTTATTGAGATAGCGGGAAACGATGTCCGCCAGTTTCCCGAAAGCAACAATATTGTGAAACTCAGCTTCTTGTTTCTTTTCCCCATTGGGGGTTGTCCAGAAGCGGTTCGTCGCTATTCCAAACGAGGCAACTGATTGGCCGCTAGGAAGACTTCTTATTTCTGGATCTCGAGTAAGATTGCCTAAGATAAAAACTTTGTTTAAATTCATATTATAATTTTAGCAAAATTATTATTTAAGAATTTCTTCTATTTTGTTGTCAATTTCTTCCAAGCCGGCTTTTTTTGGCGCTGTTGGAGATACTTTAATATTTTCTTCTCTCTTTCTGTTTTTAATTCTAAGTTTCGGCGCCTTCTTTTTCACCAGTAAGAACCTTAAAATCTCCTTTTTTGAACGGAGATTTGTTTTTAGGCCAATAATTTTTTCTGGATCAAAATCAAAATTTGTCTTTGCAAGGTAAGCCTCTGTTTCTTTTTTGATAAGATAAGCTAATCCTTTCTTGGCAAGGTTTTCGGTTTTGATCATTCCTCCTTCTTGATTGATAAAATTATCCACCTCTCGAGAGATTTTTTGAGCTTCTTCAAGAGTTTGTTCCGGCGAGAGGAGATAACTAAGCTCATAATTCTTCATATCTTATATTCTAGCGAAATCTTTCTTAATGTCAAATTTTATTTTATAATTATAGTATCTTACTATTATAATTCTAGCACCCTATGAAGAATTTTAAATCAGAAATTTTTAAGGCCTATGATGTTCGGGGAATTTATCCGAAAGAATTTAATGCCCAAATAGCTTATCTTGTGGGAGAAGCTTTTGTCGAATTTTTAAAGAAAACCGAACGGAAACGTCGGCTTAGAATAGTCATTGGTAGAGATAACCGTTTATCTTCGCCGATTTTAAAGAGAGCCCTTATAAAAGGAATTTTGGTTAAAGGGGGAGAGGTTATTGATATAGGGCTTAGCACTACACCAATGTTTTACTTTGCCGTTTGGAATTATCATTTTGAAGGGGGGATACAAATTACCGCGTCGCATAATCCTCCGGAATATAACGGCCTAAAACTTGTCGGGAAGGACGCGGCGGTCATAGGCAGAGACACCGGGTTAGAAAATGTAAAACAGTTGGTTAAAGAAATAGCAAATCAAAAGCACAAATCTCAATCTTTTCTTAAGATAAAACCAAAGAAAAAGGATGTTTTAAACCCTTATCTAAACGCTGCTTTCAAGAATGTGAGCTTAAAGAGAATAAAGCCTTTAAGGATAGCTATAGACACAAGTAATGCTGTCCCCGGGATTTTAATGAAAGGATTGAAAAAATATTTGCCGGTCAAAATCTATCCGCTTTTCTCAAAGCTTGATGGCCATTTTCCCAGTCATGATCCAAACCCTTTAATTGAGAAAAATATTCAAGGGTTGAAGAATTTTGTTTTAGCTAAACATCTTGATCTTGGGGCGGCTTTTGACGGAGACGGAGACAGGATAATGTTTGTGAGTGAAAAAGGGAAGACAATTCCTTCCGATTTCATTACAGCCCTGACATCAAAAATTATTCTAAAACAGCATCCCGGAGTTAAAATTTTATATAATATTTGTTCCAGTAATATTATTAGAGACACAATTAAGCAATTTAAAGGAATACCTATAGCCTGGAAAATAGGGCATGCTTTTATTAAAGAGAAGATGAAAAAGGATGATATATTTTTTGCCGGTGAATTTTCTGGGCACTATTATTTAAAAGCCAATAAGTTCTGTGAATCTCCTGTTTTTGTTTTAGGAAAAGTGTTAGAAGCGATATCTGAAAAAGGGCAGACAATTTCGCAAATTATCCAGCCCTTCCAAAAGTATTTTAATTCCGGCCAGTTAAACTTCAAAATTCAAAACAAATCAGCTAAAATGAGAATTTTGGAGAAAAAGTTTTCTCAGGGTAAAATTTCCCATCTTGATGGTCTAAGAGTAGATTTTCTAAATTGGTGGTTTCACATTCGTCCGTCGAACACCGAAAATCTCTTAAGGTTGATAGTAGAAGCGAAAGAAAAGCCTCTTGAACAAAAGAAATTAAGCGCTATAGAAAAAATTCTTGGGGAAAAGCCGGAGTAAATTATTGGCATCTTCCTTGAACTTAATTATTCTTAAGATTACTAGAAAATGGGTTATAAAGTTAAACCCATTTTCTTTTTGATTTTTCTAATTGTTTGAGAAGCAATGATTTGAGCTCTTTTTTTCCCGTCAGCAAGGATTTTTTCTAAAAAGCCCGGTCGAGATTCTACTTCTTGTTTTTTTTCTCTAAAGGGTTTGAATTTTTTAATTAAAAGTTCGGAAAGTTCTTTTTTAAACACCTGATAGTTTTTGTTTTTGAAAGACTTTTCGACCTCCGGAATAGAATTTTCCGAAAGAAGGCTATAAATAGTGAGAAGATTGGAAATTCCCGGTTTTTTTTCTGGATTATATTTAATTTCTTTCCCTGAATCTGTTTGGGCCGATGATATTTTTTTGGTTATGACCTCTGGTTTATCAAAAAGAGAAAGGTAGCTTTTTGGAGAATCAGTTTTCGACATCTTCTTTTGGGGATTATTTAAAGAATATATTTTTGCTCCCTTTTTTGGCACGAAAGCCTTAGGAATTTTTAAATCAGCATTAAATCTTTTGTTAAATCGTCTAGCGATTTCTCTTGTCAACTCTAAGTGTTGCATTTGATCAGTTCCAATAGGAACAAGGTCGGTATCATAAAGCAAGATATCAGCAGCCATTAAAATTGGATAGTTTAATAATCCGGCGTTAACATTCTGTTTGTATTTTTTTGCTTTTTCTTTATATTGGGTCATTCGCTGGAGATCGCCAATAGGAGTGACGGTACTTAAAAGCCAACATAGTTCGGTGTGTTCTTGAATTTCTGATTGGACGAAAATAATTGATTTTTTCGGGTTGATGCCAGCCGCAAGATAAGCAGAAACTTTTTCTAAAATTTTCTGCTTTAAATTTGCGGGGTTGTAAGGTACCGTCAGAGAATGCAAGTCGACCACGCAAAATATACAATCCGCTTTATCCTGAAGCTCCACCCATTGTTTTAGAGCACCGAAGTAATTTCCTATATGTGTTTCGCCAGTTGGTTGGATACCGCTGAATACTCTCATAGGTTTGAAATATTTTTATTTCTCTTGTGTTTATTATACTTCAATGACTACCGGTAAGACCATAGGTCTTCTTTTTGTTTTAGAGAATAAAAATGCTCCTATTTGATTTCTTAATTCATTTTTAACATAAGTCCAATTTACCGCCCCACTGGATCCAGCTGCTCGATTAACAATTCCGACCACCTTTCTCCTTGTATCTCTTAGAAGTTCTTTTGATTCTCTTAAATAAACAAAACCTCGGGAAATAATATCTGGCGACCCTTTAACTTTGCCAAGTTTTCTTTCAACGACCACGATGATAACGAACATCCCATCTTGGGCAAGGTTTTGCCTGTCCCGTAAAACAACTTCTCCTACATCTCCAACCCCTAAACCATCTACCATGACATAGTTTGCCGGGACCCTTTCTTTAGTCACAGTAATTTTTTCTCCATTAAAGTTAATTACCTGGCCGTCTTCAGCTATAGCGATATTTTCTTTGGGGACGCCTTCTTCTTCGGCGAGCTTGGCGTGGCTTACCATCATAGAATATTGACCGTAGATAGGGAGAAAAAATTTTGGCTTCATCATTTTAATCATTTCCTTCAGTTCATCTTGTTTAGCATGCCCGGAAGCGTGAATATCCATCATTTTGTAATGAAAAACTTTAGCTCCCTGGCGATAAAACTCATCTTTAAGAGTTTGAACGCTTCGTTCATTTCCTGGTACGATGGAAGAGGAAAAAATAATGGTATCGCCAATATGAATTCGGATAAATTTATGTTCCCGGTTTGCAATTCTCATAAAGACAGCTCTTTCTTCTCCTTGAGCGCCTGTGCAAATAACAGTGATTTTAGAATCAGGATATTTTGCAATTTCTTTTGTCTTGATAAAAGTTTTTGGAGAAGCTTTAATTTTATGGAGCACTTTAGCAATTTCTATATTTGTTTTCATACTGCGTCCCTCAATAACCACTTTTCTTTGATATTTCTCCGAGAGAGTAATAAGTTCTTGAACGCGGTTAATTAAAGAAGCAAAAGTAGCAGCAATAATTCTTCCTTTGGCTTGAGCAAAAATTTTATCTAGGTTTTTGAAAATCGTCTCTTCGGAGAGAGAATGGCCTTCTTCTTCGGCGCGGGTTGATTCGGACATTAAAAGAGAAATTCCTCTTTCTCCTATTTTTCTAAGCCTTTCAAAGTTCGTAGGCGGTTCATTAATAGGATTTTCGTCAAATTTAAAATCCGAGGTGTGGATAATATTTCCCACCGGCGTTTCCATAAACAGGCCAAAATTGTCTGGAATATTATGGTTTTGGCGGAAGAATTCAACACGGAAAGGTCCGACTTTAATTCTCTCACCATCTTTTACCGCCTTGATATTAAGTTTTGGCTGGTTTAGAAAATCTTCCTGCCTTTTGAGAATAAGTCCTTTTGTTAGAGCTCCGGTATACATTGGGAATATCCCAAGTTTCGGAACAAGATAGGGGATAGCTCCAATGTGATCATAATGGCCATGGGTTAAGATTGCCCCGATAATATTTTTCGTTTTTCCTTTCAAATAAGTTGTGTTTGGTACAACGCAGTCAATCCCGGGCATATCTTCGTCTGGAAAACCAAGCCCAATATCAACGATAAGAATTTTCCCTTTATACTCAAAGAGGATCATATTCATCCCCACTTCTCCTAACCCTCCCAAAGGGATAATTCGAAGGTTATTTTCTTTTGAAGTTTTTCTTAAAGAATTCATATTAATATTATGTGATGATAATTTTTATTTTTTGTTTTCGACAAATTAATGTTCAATTCCTCAACCAGAAAGTGATTTTGGTAATTAAACAGATTGGTGCGGGCAAGAGGATTTGCACCTCCACAGGATTTCTCCCACAAGCTCCTGAAGCTTGCGCGTCTGCTGTTCCGCCATGCCCGCTTTAATAACGGATATTATCGTCAGTTTTCTTTATTGACAATATTTGTTTTTTGTGTTACTGTCTAAAAAGTTCTTTTAAATTTTAAAAGAAAGGAGGTTAGAAAAATGACAATCCTTATTATTACAAGTCTTCTTTTTATAGGGGTTGGAGCATTTGCGAGTGGTTGTATTCTTGTAAAAGCTTTATCCTTGGAGAAGACTCACCCAGAGTCGCCCAAAAAAAATGAGTTGTTTTTCTGGCTAGTGACTCCGCTTTCCGTCGTTTTTTTTGGTTTGTTGATTATTGGGAGTTTTTATTTTTCTCTCCAGTGGCAGGGATATCTTGCCACCGAACCCAACATTGGGATAAAATATCATATCAATTACTCTCAGCCGATTGGGAGAGAAGGAAAGTGTTTTCTAATTTTAGAGGATGAGGAAGGGAATATTATACCATTCTTATTTTCTCCTTATCCAGCCAAAAAGCTAGAAACTCAAAAAATACCGTGGAGCAGGATAAAAAGTGTAATTTTTTTACGAGATCGCCAATTAGAAATAACTTCTGCTCACTGATGCAATTTTATCGCCCATCATTCAAGATGGGCTTTTTCTTAGAATTTATTTTCCTTCAAGAAAATCAAGATTTTTAGGCATTGTTTTCCGTGGCTTTTTAAACCTTAATTTTGGCGTATTTTTATAATTTCTGTTTTTTAACCAACCGGATTTAGTGAAGTAATAACATGCTCCCTGTCTTTTTTCGAAGAAGTTATAAGAAACCTGGCAATTTTTACTAACCCAGTTGGCAGTTTTAAGAGTTCTTTTTGAGGGATTGATAGTGACGTGTCCATAGTAAGGGGGGATAACGATAACGTCGCCTTTCTTTCCTTTAATTGCCACAACGTCTTTGATTTTTCCTTTTTCGTATTTTTGCATTAAATAAATTCCTTCCCCGGCTAAAACTATATATATTTCTCCAAAACTGCCAATGTGGTTATGGCCCTTGGTCTTTACGAATTCTTCTCCGAGAGTGCGGGGAGGAATGATAGTAATATCATATCTTAAGTCGCCCTTTGTTTTTAAACCCCGGTACATATAGTAGAGCTTATAATTTGGAGCGTGTTTAGCCCATTCTTGATCAGCGAGAACTCTTTTCATGTCGTTTAAATGTCGAATACTTGGGCTTTTTAATTCCATATATTTATTACTTAGTTAAACTATTTTTTATTCCAAACTCTTCGAGTTTTGATATACCAATTTTCAATGCCGGCGAATCTTTTTGAAGGATTAACTATTTCTGTTGCATCGAACCCTTTTATTCTTTTGGAAAGAGCATAGATGATATCGGGTTTGACCAGAAAAACAGCTGGCATATCATTAAGAAGAATATTTTGAAATTTCTCAAGGCTTTCTTCGGCCTTTTTATTATCTAGTGTAGTCCGGGCTTCCTCTAATAATTTATCAGCTTGAGGATTATGATATTCAGTAATATTTAATCCAGGATCTTTTTTTTGGCTGGAATGCCAGAAAGGGAAAGGATCAGGAATAGCGCCTAAAACTTCTCCAAATAGTAATACCTCATAATTTCTCGGTTTTATAGCATGATTTTCTAAATCAACAATTGATTTCTTTTCAATGGTTATTTGAAACCCAATCTTTTCTAGATTAGCCTTGACAATATCGGCTATTTCTTCTAAGGGCTGTTTGTTGACTGTAGTTAAAGTAAGTGATAGAGGAATAGTTTTTTTCGAAGGAGGAAAGCAAACTTCGTTTAGTTTTTTTCTTGTTCCTTGACCAACCATTCCAGTGCCTTTTTTTAACCCAAAGGGCGCTAAAATATCTTTGCTGTATTTTTCTTGGAAACGGATAACCGCTGACTTGGTTTTTTGGCCAAAATATCCTGTGACTTTTCCACTTGGATAAATTTTTGAGTCTTGGGCTAAACACTTTTGAAGTTTTTCTACTTCTTTCCCTTGACTTCTATATTTTAGATCTTTGCTAAAGGTGAAAGACGGATTGTTTTGAATAATCTTTTTTCTAATGTTTGTTTTATCAATTATTTTAAATCCGATATTATCTAAAATTTTTTTTGCCTTTTCAGGATTAAATTGATAGCTAATTTTAGGCTTTTGGAAATGGTAGAAATCAGGCAGAATAGGAGAAAAGACAACCTCGCCCTTTCCGCCAAAAACCTTGTTAAGAATTTCTTCTCGGTTAACCGCATCGTTTAAAGCTTCTCTTATTTCTGGTTTTGCTAATATTTGCGATTTCTTTTGGTTGAGAAACAAGGCAAAATATCGAGGTAGAACAAGCTTATAGGAGTTAAAATTTTCTCCCAGCGGAGTTTTTTCCGTTGGGAGCAAAAATCCATCAATTTCTCCCTGATTAATTGCTTTCAGAACGCCATCTTCGTTTTTATAAAAGTTGAAGGCAACCTTTGAAATCAGGGGCTTTTTCCCATAGTAGCTGTTATTCCTTTCAAGGGTTAGGGAAACAATATATCCCGATTTATCTTGAACGATTTTTTGAATTTTGAAAGGGCCCGAACCAATAAGATAATCTTTGGAAATAAGCTGCCAAGGGAGATTTTGAGGCAAAATATTTTTGAAAATATGCTGGGGAATAATTTTTAAAGTTAGCGTTTCTAAAAATCCGCGATAGGGCGCCTTTAGTATAAATTTTACTTTTGAATCCGAAATTTTCTGGCAGTTTACCCCTAACCATTTTATTTGCTCGGGGCTATGGGTTTGGGTGTTTTGAATTAAATTTACGGTGAAAACAATATCGTCAGCTGTTACTCTCTGACCGTCGCTCCAGAAAGCTTTTTTAAGTTCGAATTCGTAAACCTTTCCTCCGTTTGTAATTTTGTAGCTTTTGGCTAGGTCGGGGACAAGTTCATTCTTTGTATTGTACTTCATTAATCCAGAAAACATAAGCTGCACCAAATCGCGGTCAATATCGTTATCTGAAAGAAACACCGGGTTAATAAATCTCGGCTGGCCAACGGCTCCTTCGCGCATTATTCCTCCAGCTGCCGGCTCAACAATGGTATTTTTGAGATAACAATTTGAAGCTAAATATAAACCTGAGATAACAAACAAAGCAACAAAACCGAAAAAAGCAAATTTTTCCTTTTTTGAAAGAACAGAAAAAATCCTTTTCCACTGGCTTAAGGAAGGGAATTTCTTGATTTTTTTTGAGAGATTGCTCAATTTTTTCTTAGGGATTAATCTCAATTTTTTAGTTAGAACTTAAAATCTAGACAACAAATCTTAAGATAGCAATAAATATAAAGAGAGCTGCCAAGAAAATAGTTATACCAAACATTTTTTTCTCTATCCCTCTTCTTTTCAAATAGAATTCTCCGCTTCCTCCAAAAGTTGAGCCAAGCGCTTGGCCTCTTTGTTGGAGAAGAATCAAAAAAACAAGAAAACCGGAAACAATTATTTGGGTAATAAGAAGAATATTTCCTAAACTCATAACGAAAAGATATTATTTTTTCTTTTTGGGGATAAAAAGACTCAATCCCCAAACTATAAGCGCTGTCCAAAACAGAGAGCTAAGATGAGGAATTATTAGTTGGGGAAAGAAAATATCCACCAACCAGATAATTGCCATATCTACGGCAATCCCAAACAGGCCAAAAGTAATTAATCTCAGAGGGAGGGTAAGAATATCTAGGATTGGTTTTAAAAATGCATTGGCTATTCCCAAGAACAATCCTGCTAAAAGTAGGATTTTCAATCCTTCTAGGGTAAATTCTCCCTCAATTTTAACGCTTGGCACCAATAAAGTTGCCAAATATATTCCTAAAATGCCAACAGCTATTTGGCCTAAAAAACGCTTCATTGTATTTTCTAACCTATCATAGAGAATGGTTTGCTTAAAGTCAACCCCAAAAGCCTACTGAAGATAAATTAATATATCAGGAATTCAGTAAGGATTACCCGCCATTATTGGAAAAAGGCTTTTCTTCTTAATTGGCGATGGTAAGTAATGGCAAAACGGTGGGATTCATCTCTGATATAGAGAAAGAGGTTTGAGATTTCGGGCGGAAGAGATGCCAATAAAATAGAATTTCTTTTGCCTTCTATGAATAATTCGTTTCTTCTTTTAGCTAAAGCAGTAACCTTTGGATAAAGTCCCGTCCTTTTGGTTGATTTTAGATGGGAGGCCTTTTCTATCTCCGAAAGAGCGGCGTGGAGCTGAGCTTTTCCTCCGTCAATAAGTATTAATTGGGGAAATGGCCATTCAAAGTGGCGCAATCTCCTTGAAATAATTTCTTTAATCATTGCGGTGTCATTTGGTTTATTGAGAAATGATGATTTTTTTGAGAGCGCATGGGAAGAGGCAAAAACGCGGGGGAGGTATTTAATCTTAAATTTGCGATAATCGGCCCTTTGGGGCTTACCGTTGACAAAGACAACCATTGATCCCGTTGATTGAAATCCTTGAATATTTGAGATATCATAGCCCTCTATCCGTTGTATTTTCTCTCGAGTTTTTAGAATTTTTTGAAGTTTATTTTGAACAACCGTCCAATTTTGAAGCTGCCGGGGGGTAATATTTTGGAAAATCTTAGCATTGCTAAGAACTCTTTTCAGGACAGCGATTTGATCTCTCAGCTTTGCGGCTTTTTCGAATTTTTCAGCTAATGAACTTTTTTCCATTTCTTTCTCTAAGTCTTTCAGGACCGTTGTCTTTTGCCCTTTCAGTA
Organism: uncultured Candidatus Saccharibacteria bacterium; assembly: GCA_964562675.1. Taxonomy (GTDB): domain Bacteria; phylum Patescibacteriota; class Minisyncoccia; order Minisyncoccales; family CG1-02-41-26; genus CAZLUG01. The sequence goes on from CAZLUG010000003.1 coordinate 50,401, forward strand.
TTTTCATAATGCTCGAAACATTCTTTTGGTTCATTTTTCTGGCTTTTTCTTTTTCTTTTTTGGTCTTGGCTTGACAGGGAGCCAAGCATTGTCCAATCTGATACCAAAAGCATGCTTTTTTGGGAAGCACCCGGCAGGTTCTATAAGGGAAAATTTTTCGGAGAATCCTGAGAGTTTGTTTTAACGGTTTCCCGTCAACAAATGGGCCCGCGAGCAAGGTTTTAGGATTTGTTTTTTTTGAAAGCTTTGAAGAAATAGTTTTTTTGAGATAATTTTTTCCTTTAACATTTTCCGTCTCTTTAGCTCCTATTTGATGAGTGATAAAAATTCTTGGAAATTTTTCTTGGGTTGCTCCGACAAAAAAATAGTTTTTATTATCCCGCCAAATGACATTAAATCTTGGCTGTAAATTTCGAATAAACCTTGCTTCCAGGATAAGCGCTTCGATTTCTGAATTAGTTTCTAAATAGCCGATACTTTTAATGAGATTGATGTATAAATTGTCTCTAAAAGTTGGATGTTGAAAATGGCTTTTTACTCTCTTTTGGATGTTTGCTGATTTTCCGATATAGAATATCTCTTTTTTCCCTCTGAAAACATAAACGCCCGGAGTAAGAGGGAGAGAAGACCAATCTTTGGGTTTAATAAATTTAAATCCCTTTATCTTTTTCATGTCTTTCATATTTTAGTCTAAAGCCTAAAATTGTCCAGTTTTATTCACCAACGATTTTAGGGAAGATGAAGAGCAGGAGTTAGGCAAGGTTTTGCTTTGCTGGTTGAAATTGTCTTGAATTTCGATTATAATAAAAAGCTTATGACAAAAATTATGGAGAAGAATTTTGTTAAAATTTGGAAAGCAAGAGTGCATAACCTCCAAGGAATTACCGTCAGCATCCCTAAGAATAAATTAGTGGTCATTACCGGAGTTTCGGGTTCGGGCAAATCATCCTTAGCTTTTGACACCTTGTATGCGGAAGGCCAAAGGAGGTATGTAGAGAGCCTCTCTGCTTACGCTAGGCAGTTTTTGGGAGTAATGCAAAAACCGGACGTAGAGAAGATAGAAGGTATCTCGCCGGCTATTTCAATTGACCAACGTAAAGCGGCGCATAACCCCCGTTCAACCGTGGGCACGATGACAGAAATTTACGATTACTTAAGAGTTCTTTTTGCGCGCATTGGGATTCCTCACTGTCCAAAATGCCACCGAGTGGTTTCCCGCCAGACCGTTGACCAAATAGTAGATCAAATTGAAAAACTTCCTGACCAAAGAGAGATTTTAATTCTTGGGCCGGTGATTCAAGGCAAAAAAGGGGAACATAAAGCTATCCTTGAGGAAATTGAGAGAGCGGGTTTTATCCGTGTTAGAATTGACGGAGTAGTCCAGAGAATAGAAGAAGCCAGAGAAAAAGTTTTATCTCCTCGGAGGAAACACAGCATTGAAGTAGTTGTAGATCGGCTTGTCAAAAAAAAGTCAGCTGGCTTAACCCTGGAACGCTCAAGATTGGCAGACTCTGTAGAAACGGCTTTAAAATTGGGCAAAGGAATTGTTTTAGCCAACGTTAAAGATATAAAAAAGCAAAACAGTAAAGTTGAAAAGGGCAAAGATTTTGTTTTTTCCGAGAAATTTGCTTGTGACCATTGCGGAATTTCACTGCCGGAGATAGAACCTCGCCTTTTTTCTTTTAACTCGCCATACGGCGCTTGTCCGGCCTGCCAGGGATTAGGAAAAAAGCTAGAAGTAGATCCCGAACTTGCTATTCCTAACAAAAATTTATCGATTGCCGAGGGAGCAATTTTCGCTTGGGCTCACGCCTCGCATAAAATCGGCCGCCAGGGTTATTTTTGGAACCAACTTCAAGATTTAGCTGAAAGGTACCAGTTTTCTCTCTTTAAGCCCGTTAAAGACTTGCCCTCAACCGCTTTAAACATTATCTTATACGGCGATGATAGATTTGAGGGTGTTATTCCAAATTTAGAAAGAAAATATTGGGCCACAGACTCGGAAGCGGTCAGAGCGGAAATAAAAAAGTATATGAGAGAGAAGCAATGCGAGAAATGCCACGGTAAAAAATTAAGAGAAGAAGCCTTGGCAGTCACCTTAGTTGGCAAGTCTATTGATGATATTGTGAATATGGAAATCGGCGATTTGAAAAAATTTTTTGAAAAATTAAAAGAAAAACAAATTGGAAAAGTTAAATTTAAAATCGCTCAAGACCTTTTAAAAGAAATTATTTCCCGCCTTCAGTTTTTAGTGGATGTAGGGCTTGATTATCTTACTTTAGCGAGAGAGGTAGACACTTTAGCGGGAGGCGAAGAGCAAAGGGTACGCTTGGCCACCCAAATTGGCTCGAAGCTGACGGGAATTTTATATATTTTAGACGAGCCATCAGTGGGACTGCATTCTCGGGACCAAGCAAGGTTAATCGCCACTCTTAAAAAATTAAGAGATTTGGGCAACACGGTCATTGTTGTGGAACACGATTTTCAAACGATTAAGGAAGCAGATTGGGTAATTGATATTGGTCCGGAGGCAGGGAAACGCGGCGGGCAGGTAGTTTTTACCGGGACTCCAAAGCAGCTCTTTAAAGCGCACACTTTAACCGGTGATTATTTTTCGGGAAGGAAGAAAGTCAAAGTAGAAAAGAGCTCGAATCCCGAAAAATTGTCTCAACAGAGAGATAGCGAGAGCCGGAAATATTTGCAGATAAAAAAGGCTTCAGAACACAATTTGAAAAACATTGACGTAAAAATACCTTTGGGAAAATTGGTTTGCATTACCGGAGTTTCGGGTTCAGGCAAGAGTACGCTTGTTGATGATATCATTGCTAAAGCCACCTATCGCAAGTTTTATCATTCAAAAGAAGAACCAGGAAAATATGAATCAATGTTGGGTTTAGAATTTTTGGATAAAGTTGTTTTAGTTGACCAATCGCCGATTGGCCGAACGCCGCGCAGTAACCCAGCTACCTATACAGGAGCTTTTAGTTATATCAGGGAATTGTTTGCTAAAACAAGAGAAGCGAGGCTAAGAGGTTATAAAGCCGGCCGATTTAGTTTTAATGTTAAGGGCGGAAGGTGTGAAGCATGCGAGGGGCAGGGAGTTAAAAAAATTGAAATGTATTTTTTGCCAGATATTTATGTGACCTGCCAGGACTGCCACGGGAAAAGATATAATAAAGAAACTTTGGAAGTTAAGTATAAAGGGAAAGACATAGCAGAGGTTTTAGCGATGACTGTCCAGGAAGCTTTAAATTTTTTTAAGAATATTCCTCCTTTGCAAAATAAACTAAGAATACTTTCCGAAGTCGGGCTTGGTTATATAGAACTCGGCCAGTCGGCAACTTCTCTTTCCGGGGGAGAAGCCCAGCGAGTCAAACTGGCAACAGAGCTTTCAAAAAAATCAACCGGGAAAACTTTGTATATTTTAGACGAACCAACAACCGGCTTGCACCCAGACGATATCCAAAAACTGGTTTTTATTCTCAAAAGATTGGTTGATAAAGGAAATACAGTTTTATTGATAGAGCATAATTTAGATGTCATTAAAAACGCTGATTGGATTATTGATTTAGGGCCCGAAGGCGGCCAGCAAGGCGGGAAGATTGTAGCTGTTGGAGAACCAAAAAAATTAATAGAAAATAAAAAGAGTTACACGGCTTATTATCTCAAAAGATACCTTAAAACAAGTTAAATAGTTTTTGGGTCTTTAGCATCCGTGTTTCTAAAGAGCTGTTGAGGGCGGCAAAAGATGTTACTAAACTGCGCTTTTGGCCGTGACTTGACAAAAGATTTTTTACATATAAAATAAGATATTAGCAGTCAAAGGTCGAGATTGCTAATTATTAATAAACAAGGAAGGACTTTTAAAATTTTTATTCATTTAGAATAAAACTTTAAAAGGATTAGCTCATTAGGGATAATTAAACGCCGATTAATATCTCTAGAGGGTAATGCCTTCTTTAATATTTCATTTAGATTAAAAATATATGCAGATTAAACCTTTATCTGACCATATTCTTATCGAACCCATCTCCAAAGAAGAAAAAACAAAAGGAGGAATTTTTTTGCCAGATACTGCAGAGAAAGAAAAACCTGAACAAGGCAAAGTTATTGCTGTCGGACCGGGGAGGATGCTTGATTCGGGAAAGAGAGTAGCTATGGAGGTGGCAAAAGGCGATATTGTTATTTTTACGAAGTATGGCCCAAATGATATAAAGGTCGATAATAAAGAATACTTAATTGCCAAAGAAGAAGATGTTTTGGCAATTTTAAAATAAATATTGTCCAAATGAGTGTTTGGACCTGTTAATAATTTATTCGGATATATTCGGATAAGGATTCGAGACTATTTGGATAATACTTTTTATGGCAAAACAAATAAAATATTCAGAAGAAGCTCGTCAGGCTCTTAAAAAGGGTGTTAATAAATTAGCTGATACCGTCAAGGTTACTTTGGGTCCTCGAGGCAGAAATGTTGTTTTAGACAAAGGGTTTGGGTCGCCGACAATCACTAATGACGGGGTAACCATAGCTAAAGAGATTGAGTTGAAAGACAAGATAGAGAATATGGGGGCGGAAGTGATTAAGGAAGTTGCCTCAAAAGCAAACGATAAAGCTGGCGATGGGACAACCACCGCGGTTGTCTTAACTCAGGCCATTGTTAAGGAAGGACTAAAAAATGTAACGGCGGGAGCAAATCCTTTGGCCTTGAGAAGAGGCATTGAAAAAGCTTCAAAACTCGTCGTGGAAGCTCTGAAAAATATCTCAAAAAAAGTTGTCAATAAAGAGGAAATTTCTCAAGTGGCAACGATTTCAGCAGAAGATAGGGAATTGGGTAATTTAATTGCCGATGTTATGCAGGAAACGGGCAAAGATGGAGTAGTAACTGTCGAAGAATCCCAAACATTCGGCCTTTCTAAAGAGGTTGTCAAGGGGTTGCAGTTTGACAAAGGTTATATTTCTCCTTATATGGTAACGAATTCCGAAAGCATGGAAGCGATTTTAGAAGATCCTTATATTCTTATTACCGACAAAAAGATTTCTTCTATCCAAGAAATTTTACCGCTTCTAGAGAAACTTACCAAAATCGGGAAAAAGGATATGGTTATTATAGCCGAGGAAGTTGAAGGAGATGCCCTAGCAACCTTGGTGGTTAACAAACTAAGAGGAGTGCTTAATGTTTTGGCGATTAAAGCTCCGGGTTTTGGAGACCGAAAGAAAGAGATGCTCGAAGATGTTGCCGTAGTCACTGGCGGCCAGGTTATTTCCGAGAGCAAAGGAATGAAGCTCGAAAATACCGAGTTATCATTTTTAGGAAGAGCCAGAAAAGTTATTTCCACCAAAGAAACAACGACAATTGTGGGAGGAAAGGGCAAGAAAGCAAATATCGAAGCCCGCATAGCCCAAATTAAAAGAGAGATAGAAAGAAGCACCAGTGATTTTGATAAAGACAAGTTCAAAGAACGGTTAGGGAAGCTAGTTGGCGGCGTAGCAGTGATTAAAGTTGGCGCTCCAACTGAAGTTGAACAAAAAGCTCGCCAACATAAGGCAGAGGATGCTTTGTCGGCAACGAAGGCAGCCATTGAAGAAGGGATAGTTCCCGGAGGAGGCGTGGCGCTGATAAGGGCTTTGCAATCATTGGAAAAGCTTAATCTTCACAAAGACGAAAAAGTAGGCGGAGAGATTTTAAAGAAAGCTTTAACCGAACCTCTCAGAATGATTGCTTATAATGCTGGCGTAGAGGGATCGGTAGTGGTTGAAAAGGTGAAAAACGGGAAAGGAAACTTTGGTTTTGATGCTCAGAACTTAGAGTATAAAGATTTAATAGAAGCAGGCATTGTTGATCCAACAAAAGTTGTCAGATCAGCTTTGGAAAACGCCGTTTCCGGAGCAACTATGCTCTTGACTACCGAAGCGGTTGTCAGTGAAATTCCTGAAGAGAAAAAGGAAAAGATGCCCCCGGCGATGCCGCAAGGATATTAAACCAGCCAGAGATTTTAAAAAAAGCCCTCTCTATTGCTTCAGAGAGGGCTTTTTGCTATGATTGAAATTGTAGCAACGTGTTTTATGCTTTGTCCGGTTTGTAAAACAAAATTAAAGAAAGCGATTTTTTATAAAGTTGAAGTAAATTACTGCCCAAAATGTCTTGGTCTTTGGTTTGACCGAGACGAGCTGAGAGAAGCAAAGGACGAAAAAGACAAAGACTTAAAATGGCTTGATATAGACCTTTGGCAGGATAAAAAGAAATTCCAAATTTCTAAAAGCAAGAAATTATGCCCTGTCTGCGGAGTTCCTTTATACGAAGTTAGTTACGGCACTTCTAATATTAAGGTTGATGTTTGTAATGTTTGCAAAGGTGTTTGGTTAGACAGGGGAGAGTTTAAAAAGATTATTGATTATCTAAAAGAACAAGGCAAATACGAAGTCTTAAACCATTATTTCAAGAACCTTTTTCAAGAAGGCATTGAGATTTTCGCGGGTCCAGAAACTTTTCGGTCAGAGCTCTCCGACTTTTTTTTGCTTTTGAAATTTTTGAATTACAAATTTCTTGTCCAGCATCCAATTATCAGCAGAATAATCCTTTCATTGCCTAATTAAATAATGATAGAGCTAGGGTTTTAAGAAAATTGAGTTGAATGCTTATTTATTATCCGTTTTAACTTAAAGGTCAAAAGTTTAAAATAATTTTTAGAAATAATATGATTTTATATATCATTTTACTTGTTGCGTTTTTCTTCGTTGTCTGGTTTATTGCCATTTTTAATGGTTTGGTTAAACTCAAAAATAGAGCCAAGGAAGCTTGGGCTGATATAGACGTCCAACTAAAAAGAAGGTATAACCTTATTCCAAACCTTATCGAAACGGTTAAGGGCTACGCCGCCCACGAAAAAGAAGTTTTTGAGAAAGTGACCGAAGCAAGAACTCGAGCAATGGGAGCTCAAGGATTGGCCGAGAAATCCTCAGCCGAGAATATGCTCCAGAAAACCCTGAAATCGCTTTTTGCCGTAGCGGAAAATTATCCAGACCTTAAAGCTTCTCAAAATTTCTTGGCTTTACAAGGAGAACTTCGAGATACTGAAGATAAAATCCAAGCGGCCCGGCGATTCTATAATAGTAATGTTAGAGACCTTAACATTAAAATAGAATCTTTCCCATCCAATATGGTTGCCCAGATGTTTCGTTTCAAGAAAATGCAGCTTTTTGAGTTAGAAGAACCCGAAGCTCGAGAGGTACCGAAAGTAAAATTCTAAAGACTGTCCTAGAGAAAAAGGAATTTATTCCTTCTTACATTAGAGCAAATTTTTTAACAACCACTTTCTTAATCTTAGCTTTTCTTTCTCCTTGAATAAATATCTTCTTGAATAATGGCGGTACACTAAACTCTTCTAGTGGTAGAGAGGAAAAACTAATAATATGACATTATATTCTTCAGCAGAATCAAATATTCACAAGACGTGGCTGCTTATTACATTTTTCTTGGTGTTGGTGATTGCTTTAGGCTGGTTATTTTCTTATTTGCTTAATAACCAGTGGATTTTGGTGGCGGCAGTTGTTTTTGCAGTCTTCCAAAGCTTTTTAAGCTATTGGTATTCAGACAAAATTATTCTTTCAATGGTTCACGCTCATCCTATCTCAAAAAAAGATAACCTTGAGCTCTATCGCATTGTTGAAAATCTTTGCATTACGGCGGGGCTTCCTTTGCCAAAAATTTATATTATGGACGAAGCTCAGCCTAATGCTTTTGCTACCGGCCGAGACCCAAAACATTCAGCAATTGTTTTTACCAAGGGGTTGCTTGATATTTTAGAAAGGGACGAAATTGAAGGTGTAGCTTCACACGAGCTTTCGCATGTAAAAAACAGGGATATCTTGCTCTCTTCAGTTGTCGTTGTTTTAGTAGGGGTTATTGTTTTGGCTGCAAATTGGTTTTTGCGAATTAGTTTTTGGGGAGGAATGGGAAGAAGAGATAGAAATTCTAATAATGGCAATCTCTTAATGCTTTTGGGAATCTTAGCAGCTGTTTTAGCGCCGCTGGCGGCTATTTTAATTAAATCGGCAATTTCTCGAAAGCGGGAATTTTTAGCCGATGCTTCCGGCGCTTTGCTGACAAGATATCCAGAGGGACTGGAGCGGGCTTTAGAAAAAATTTCTCAGAGCCAAACTCCTATGCGGGCTGCTTCAAATTCCACGGCTCATCTTTTTATTGCTTCGCCCTTTCGAGGGAAGCAAAAAAATAATTGGTTCACTAAACTTTTTATGACCCACCCGCCCGTGGAAGAGAGAATTAAGGCCTTAAAGGGAATAAAGATTTAAAAAAGTAAATTATATTATACATATAACTAGGGGAGAGGTGGCCGAGTGGCTTCCAGCCCGTGGCTGGTCCGCCTTTGGGCGGAAAGGTGATAATTGCTGTTATATATTATTATGTTTTATGTATATGTAATACGCAGTAATGAAAATGGAAAGTTGTACAAAGGATACTCAAGTAACTTACGGAGGAGGATAGCGGAGCATAATCGCGGGAAAGTTTATTCTACTAAGTCAGGTGGATCTTGGAAATTAATTTATTATGAAGCTTTTTTGAATAAAACAGATGCTTTAAGAGAAGAGAAATTCCTGAAATCTGGTAGTGGACGGAAAGTTCTTTTAGAGCGGTTAAAAGAAACCTTAAGGTAAGATTATTAGGGAGAGGTGGCCGAGTGGTTTAAGGCGCATGTTTGGAGAACATGTGGGGGAAACTCCTCCAGGGTTCGAATCCCTGCCTCTCCGCCAAT
>CAZLUG010000004.1:0-1089 GCA_964562675.1 uncultured Candidatus Saccharibacteria bacterium
AACAAGAGCCTGATTGACAAGAATTTCCTGTACAAGAGCTGTCATAGCAACAATCCCCACCAGAATACCACGTTGTATTACAACAAACCCCACTATCAGTGTGGCACACCCCATCACAGACAGTGCCATTACAGGCTACACATGAACAACTCGAACCATCACAAGTTGCTGTGCTACCGTTTGTACAATCATCATTAGAAACTACCCAGCTCCCATATTGATATTGGCACGTGCAGCTTCCTCCAGCAGAGACATTGGTTACACCAAAAATATTATCTAATTTCTGGGCTAAGCCACTCTTCGCTTTTTGACTATTTAAAGTCTGCTGCTTGTTAAAAGAAAATCTTTGAATATTGTCTACTACTGGCAAGCGCAAAAAAACGAGGAAGAGAAATACACTTGCAATTAAAATACTACCCAGTAATAAAGATTTGCCATTCGTAGCTTTTTTACGAAAATGTTGTAAATCTCCCTTAAGCATAATTATATAACTATTTCTTCTTAGCCACTCCTAGGGGAAATTAATAATTCCTTGCAATTATTTTTCCTTTAATATTTTGTCTGCCGACACAGAAGTATTCACCGACAAAAGGATCTCGACCTACATAGAAAATTCTGGACTCTGTATTGGGTTGTAAAATACTAGTATTAAAACGACCTCCTTTTATCTGACAAGGAGAAGTACTTTTATTAACCCACCGAAAAGATTCAACTTTATTTTCTATACTGCCAATCATCAAAATAAGAGGAGAAGGATTAAAACCTTTGTCTGTAATATAGATAATTTTCACTCCCCCGATCACCGCTGGTCTTTTTTGGTTACCGAATATAGAATTCGGATAATGCACAAAATAAAACACTATTAAGAACAGGATACTTGCTCCAATAAAAATGATAGAAATCCAATAAACTTTTTTCTCCATTCTTCTTACGTTATTGACAATTTATTTAACAACAATTGTTACCATCGCTTTAGCGTCATCCTTAAGCGTATATTTATATGTCCCAATAGCGGCAAAAGGAATTTCGTCGGCTTTATGGGATTTAATGCTCATTAATTCTTTAGAACCATACATTACCACTTTTTCC
>CAZLUG010000004.1:1189-33994 GCA_964562675.1 uncultured Candidatus Saccharibacteria bacterium
CTAGATAGAAAATTGCGACGCCCGCTATTACAACTACTATTAAAATAGATATCACTAAACCTTTTTTCATAGTTATGTTTACTAATTAATTAAGTTTATTGGCTAGATTAGATAAATATTTTTGAATTGAAAACGATCTTTTGGTAACAAAATTTTTCTTAGATTATATTATTTTACCACGAAGAAATTTTTTGTAAACAAGTCAATAATTTTAAGCAAATGTCAAGCAAATAGACCTTCTAGTTCTTCAATATCCAGGTTAATAAGTTTATCCAAGCATTCTCGTTGAATTTTTCTAAAAGAAATCAAGATAACTTAATTTATACTATCGGATTCAAACTATTAGTAGGATCTCTTCTAAATTATGACAATAAATGATTGTAATTCAAAACATTTCATCTTAATAAAAGAAATAGCCGCTACAGCGAATATCCCGTTTTCCTTTTTTGCAAGACAAAATAAAATACTCCTATTGAAGCAGAAACAGCAAAGAACATTCCATAGCCAATAACTAAACTCTGGCAAGAAAGCGGACCAATGGGCAAAATCCGGCAGATAATCTTATTCGTTAAGTGGTCAAATAGGGGAAATAAATGATAGATAGGCCAATAGAGGGTGCTAAACACAATACTCAAGACAAGCCAAAATCGCCAGTTTGTCAATTTTCTAAAAAATGCCAAACTCACTAAGAGAAGAGCAACTAGCCAGGCAATAATGATACCAAGAGTCATAATAAGCGCGGGAAAAAAGTAAAAATTATCAAGCGCGATAGACTTAAAAATATAAAATGAATAATGGATATTTAATTTCAAACCGATAAAATCAAAAATCGGAATAACAAGGTGAAGTAGTTGTAAATTAAAGCAACAATTAAATATCCTTTTATAAGACAAAGATGGCGTCATGATACGAGAGAGTGAATAAAATATAAAGGCTGTAAAAAAACATAAATAAATAGGGAAGGAGAACATCGTAAATAAAACATCTGGCTCTAAACTATACCATTTTGGATTAAGGGTAATGCCTAAAATCACTTCCTCTGTGTTCCTAGCGATACCTATTAACCCAAGAACTAAGATCGTTAAAAAAAGATTATTACTTGATAAAAATTTTCTCTCATCTATAAACATATTGAAATCCTGAAATAAAAAAAGATTGTCTTAGACTAAAATTAAATAGAACAAAAGAAGTATTAAACCAATAAGATAAGACAAAATAACAGAATGGTCATCATAACGTTTTCTGTTAATGAGCCAGAACTCAAAAATGCCAAAACTTAAAAGAAATGGCAACAAAATCAAATGAGGGAAAAGAAAATAGGCAACTAAAGAAATACCAATAAAAGAAATGCCTATGAAAATCTTACTTGCCTTTAAACCAAGCATAACCGGAAGGGTTTTAATCCCCGCTGCTTTATCACCTTTATAGTCTTTAATGTCAATAAAATTAGCCGGGAAGATAAAACCTAAGAGAAAAAAGGCTATTACTTGAGGAGGAAATTTATGAATTTCTCCCCCGGCCAAAACATAGCCCAGCATTACTAAGATTAAAGAGTTAAAAGCAATAGCAATCTTTGAAAAAAAAGTTATTCTTTTAAACCTTAACGGGGGCATAGAATAAAGCCAATAACAGGCTATAAATAAGAGAATGGCAAAGAGAGCAAAAAAACCCACCACCCAAGCATAAACAACACTCAATACAAAGAAAAGCCAAGAAATGGTACGATAATCTTTAAGAGAAATATCGTTTTCTAAAAGAGGTGTTTTTTTATTGTTAATAACATCAATCTCTCTATCAGCTAGGTTATTCTGAATCATAGAGAAAAAAGCCGCAAATATAATAGAAAGAGGAAGAAAAAGTATTCTGAAAAAATTATCTTGGTTAAGAAAAAGTTTGCTTCGAAAATAAATCATGGCTATTACCATACCTACTGCTACCATTAGAATATAATGAAAAATTCTTGCCCACTGGGCAGTTATTAAAAGAGATTTAAACCATTTCCCTCGAATAAGGTAAAAAAAAGCCGCCAAGAAAACAGGCAAAATCAGAAGGTAAAAATATATCATTAGTAGATCAGAATATTGATAAGAAATAGAAAAAATATTTAATAAAACATCAACTAAAAATGGCGCCAGGCTAAACAGAAAAAATATAATATACATTAAAAAAGTATAGAAGAGACTCCTGAAAAATTTCCTTGAGTAGGACAAGAAGGTTAAAAAAGATAACCCTAGAATTGATAAAATTTCTGCCTTCAGGCCAAGAGTAATACCTTGTCTTTTAAATGTTCCGTAAAAAGTTAGAAATCGCCAAAAGAGATGATGATGGACCCCCGGCAAAAGATAGCTCATATCCATCCCCCTTCCTCCTGTCACCAGTAAATCTACTAACGGGGCTAAAAAGATAATTAAATATCCTATTAATAATAAGCGGCTAATATTTAGAATTGGTTTTCGACGTTCAAGGGCAAAATAAAATAAAAATATAAGAGAAAATAGCAGACAAATATAAAATAAACAGTAATGAAAATACTGCCAAGGAAGAATATTTGAGTGATCAGAAAAAACTTCCAGGAAACTTCTTATCGTAATAATTGAAAAGAAAGTAAAAATAAAATACCAAAAAGGCGCTTTAAGATTTTCTATGCTATCTACTATCTTTTTATATACATTGAGAAAACTCATAGATCTTTCTCGGTTTTAGAAATATTACTAGTCGACAAAGCTAATACCTAGAATCCTAGTTCTTTTAAGACTCCTGGCAACCTATTTGTGGTATATCATCATCTGAATTCGAGGCTACCACATTGACTTAATGGGCTCAAAGGTTTTGCGGTGAATTTTGCAAGGACCATATTTTTTCAGGGCAGCAAAATGAAATTTCGTGCCATACCCTTTATGTTTTGCAAATCCATATTGCGGATAATCTTTATGATACCTTCGCATTAAGCTATCGCGTTTGACCTTGGCAATAATGGAAGCGGCCGAGCAAGAAAAAACCTTTTCGTCGGCTTTCACAATAGCCTTTTGGAAAACGGCGTGGGAGCACTTAATTTTAATGCGTCCATCAATAATTAAACAGTCTGTCTTCTGGCTAACTTTTTTTTCTAAATTAGCCACTGCCCTTGCCATCGCTAGTTTTGTGGCTTCTAAAATGTTTATCTTGTCAATAGCTTTTGGAAAAACTTTCCCAATCCCCCATTTTATCGCCGGAGAATTTTCCAAAATTCTGCAGACTTCCTCGCGTTTCTTTTCCCGGAGCATTTTTGAGTCTTTGACGTCAGCGAAAATATCTTTATTTTTTTCTATCCAAAACAAATCATATTTTCGATTTCCCTTTTTAACTCTCATAATCGTTACTGCTACGGCAACTACCGGTCCGGCTAAACTTCCCCTTCCTACTTCATCTAGCCCGGTAACTACTTTATATCCCAGCTTTCTCATCTTTTTTTCAGTTAAAAGATTTGTCATTTCAAAAAAGTTTTATTGAACAAATTTTTTACAGTTTAGAAAATTTCTAAAACTGGTTTATAAAATACTTTTCTAAAAATTGTTTCAAGATCAACTATTTTTCTCCAATACCCTATTTAGCAAGATTGCAACGATGATATTTTGACGATTGAAAAAGTTGGGGTATAATAGACTAATTTCAAAGCACTTTTAGAAAAGTAGGGAAATATCATCCTCCCTTCCTCGTTAATTTTAAACTATAAAACAAAAAATAAAAACCCTCTAATTATGTTTTCGCCGAGAGAGATTCTCTTCTCCTCTAAATATAATTTTCTGCCCAAAATAGAAAGTTTCTAAGTAGATTTTTATGGCAAATTTTACCCACCTTCACGTTCACTCTCATTACAGTCTTTTAGACGGACTGCCGACTATTGATGAATTACTCCACCGAGCAAAAGAACTTGGAATGACCAGTTTGGCCTTAACCGACCATGGAGTTTTATATGGAGCAATCGAGTTTTATGAAAAAGCTCTTAAAATGGGCATTAAACCTATTATCGGAGTTGAAGCTTATGTGGCTTATGAAAAAATGACCCAGAAGAGGCCGGGCATTGATAACCGAAGATATCATATCACTCTTTTGGTTAAAAACTACCAAGGATATCAAAATTTAGTTGAGCTAATTACCAAAGCAAACTTAGAAGGATTTTACTATAAGCCACGGATAGATAATGATTTGCTTCGAAAACATCATGAGGGAATTATCGCTCTTTCAGGATGTCTCCAAGGAAAAATTCCCTACCTCATTCGCGCTAACAAAATTGATGAGGCAAAAAAAACCGCTCTGTTGTATCAGGATATTTTTGGCAAAGAGAATTTTTACTTAGAACTTCAGCACCATCCAACCTTGCCAAATCAAGCTAAAGTCAACAAAGCTCTTAAAAAAATGTCAAAGGAGCTCAACATTCCTCTCGTTGCCACTTGTGATGCCCACTATCTTTATCCAGAAGACGCAGAAGCCCAGGACGTGCTAAAGCTTATTGAAACTGGAGAAGACATTGACAACCCTCAGAGAAAAACAATGAAGGGAGAAGATTTTTCTTTAAAGAGCGCGAAAGAAATGACGGAATTCTTTAAAGATACCCCGGAGGCTATTGAAAATACTCAAAAAATTGCTCAAAAATGTAACTTAAAACTGGAATTAGGAAAAACGAAAATCCCTCATTTCCGAACTCCGGATAATCAACCAGCCGATACATACCTTCAAAAAATTTGTTCAACAGCTTTAAAACAATTATATCCCACAGGACAACAAGCAAAAGCTAAAGAAAGATTAAAATACGAATTGGGTGTCATCAAGCAAATGAAATTCGCGGATTACTTTCTTATAGTTTACGACTATGTTAAATGGGCTAAAGAGCATCACATTGTTGTAGGCCCTGGCAGAGGATCAGCCGGAGGCTCTATAGTTGCTTATCTTCTCAATATTACAACTATCGATCCTTTAAAATATAATCTTCTTTTTGAAAGATTTCTCAACCCTGAGCGGATTTCGATGCCTGATATTGATATCGATTTTACTGACCGCCGGAGATACGAGGTCATCCAATACGTCAGTGAAAAATACGGTCAAGACCATGTAGCTCAAATTATAACTTTCGGCACAATGGCAGCGAGGGCAGTGGTGAGAGACGTGGGAAGAGTTTTAAAATATGATTACGGATTTTGCGACCACTTAGCAAAAATGATCCCTTTTGGGTTAACTCTTGAACAAGCCCTGAAGCAAAATAAAGAGCTTAAAGACCTTTACAGAAACGATGAGAAAACCCAGCGTTTAATAGACTTGGCAAAAAAACTTGAAGGGAGAGCCCGACACGTTTCTACGCATGCTTGTGGAATTGTTATCTCTGCTGAACCCTTAACTAATCTTGTACCGCTCCAAAAGCCTCCTCAGCACGCCGAAGGTATTATTACTCAATATGAAATGCACGCTATTGAAAAATTGGGGCTTCTCAAGATGGATTTTCTCGGGCTTAAGAATCTAACTATTATAGAAGATACCTTGGCAAGAATTTACAGCATTAGAGAAGAAAAAATAGATATCGCTAAAATTCCCCTTAATGATAAAAAAACTTATCAGCTTCTCCAGAAAGCTCAAACAACAGGTGTCTTCCAGTTAGAATCTTCGGGGATGAAAAGATATCTCAAAGAACTCAAGCCGTCTAATTTTGAAGATATCGTTGCTATGGTTGCTTTGTATCGACCCGGCCCGATGGAATTCATTCCGGAATATATTGCTCGTAAACAGGGACGGCAAAAAATAGAATACTTGCATCCAAAACTCAAGCCAATTTTAGAAAAAACTCAAGGAATTTGTATTTTTCAGGAACAGCTGATGCAAATAGCGAGAGCCTTGGCAGGATTCAGCCTTGCTGAGGCTGATATTTTACGAAAAGCTGTAGGCAAAAAGATAAAAAGCCTTCTTATTTCCCAAAGAGAAAAATTAATTCAAGGAATGATTAAAAACGGCATCAAAGAAAAAGTTGCCTATAAAATTTGGGAGTGGGTATTGCCTTTTGCCCGTTACGGATTTAATCGTGCCCATAGTTGTTCCTATGCAATGATTGCCTATCAGACAGCTTATCTAAAAGCTCATTATCCAGTTGAGTTTATGGCAGCTCTTTTAACTTCAGAAAAAACTGATGTCGAAAGGATCGCTGTAACAATTGACGAATGCAAAAAAATGGGAATCGAAGTTTTGCCGCCGGATATTAATGAAAGTTTCCGAAATTTTTCGGTTGTCCCAAAACAAAATAAAATTCGTTTTGGGCTTTTGGCTATTAAAAATGTTGGGGGAAATGTTGTCGAAGAGATTATCCAGGAAAGAAAAAAGAATGGTGTTTATCTTTCCATCGCTGATTTAGCTTCCCGAATTTCTTCAAAAAGCTTAAATAAAAAATCGCTGGAAAGCTTGATTAAAGCCGGCGCATTTGATAAGTTTGGAGAAAGGAATAAATTTCTTCAGAACATTCAAAATATCTTGGATGCTAACCGAGAAATGAAGAAAAACCAAAATTCCGGACAAGGCAGTTTATTTGGCTCAGACTTCAATTCTCGCCATAATCTTTTGTTAAAAGAAGCCAAGCCAGCCACACCTAGGGAAAAACTTCTTTGGGAAAAAGAATTGTTGGGCCTTTATGTCTCCTCCCACCCCTTAGAAAACTATAAAAAATTTCTCCAAAAAAGAACTCTCCCCATTGAAAAAATTAAAGGCTTCACGGACGCAATATGGAATCACCAAAGAATAAAAATCGGAGGAATTATTTCTTCTATCAAAAAAATACTTACTAAGAAAGGGCAACCAATGATATTCCTAAAGCTTGAAGATCCCACTGACAAAATTGAAGTCGTGGTTTTCCCCAGTATCGTTGAAAAAAGTATGGCTGCTTGCACAGAAAATAAGATCGTCTTAATTGAAGGAAGAGTTGACCAAAGAGCTGGTACCCCTAAGCTCATTGCTGAACACATAGAAGAAGTTTTAGAACAATAAAAAGTCGGAAAAATATTATATATAAGTATATAAAGCATATAAGAAAATTATTTATGGCAAACATAAAAACAATTAGGCATTCTCTCGCTCATATCCTCGCGGCCGCTTTACAGGATCTTTACCCGGGAGTTAAATTCGGCATGGGTCCAGCCATTGAAAATGGATTCTATTATGATTTTGATTTCCAAAAATCGTCAACCGCAAAAATTTCCCAAACAAAACAAAAATCAAGAACTAAAAATTTAGCCGTGGAAGATCTGCCGATTATTGAGAAAAAAATGCGGAGCTTAATTAAAAACAATATTAGATTCCAGAAGAAAATTATTTCAAAAGCTAAAGCAAAAGAAATTTTCAAAGACCAACCATATAAAATAGAGATCCTTGAGGGTTTGCCAGGGAAAACAGTCTCTATTTATCAAAGCGGGTCTTTTGTAGATCTTTGCAAGGGTCCTCATATTCAATCCACAAAACAAATCCCTGCCGACGCATTTAAGCTAACGAGTCTAGCGGGCGCTTATTGGAAAGGTTCAGAAAAAAATCCAATGCTAACCAGAATTTACGGTATTGCCTTTACGACAAAAAAGGAATTACAAGATTATCTTAAGTTTCAACAAGAAGCTCAAAAAAGAGATCAAAGGGTTTTGGGCGAAAAACTAGACCTATTCCATATCGAAGATGCCGTGGGGCCGGGATTAGTACTGTGGCACCCCAAGGGAGCTATCCTAAAAAGAATCATTGAAAATTATGTTTTGGGAGAATACTTACACCACGGCTACCAATTAGTCAACACTCCTCACATTGCCAAAATTAACCTTTGGCAGACATCGGGCCACACTAGCTTCTATCGCGAAAGTATGTTTCCTCCTATGCACCTTAAAGAAATTTCCCAAGAAGAAAAAGATGATTATGAGATTAAGCCGATGAATTGCCCTTTCCATATATTAATATACAAAAGACAAATAAGAAGCTATCGCCAACTTCCTCTTCGTTATACTGAACTTGGCACTGTTTACCGTTATGAAAAATCTGGAACTTTACACGGTTTAACTCGCGTGCGCGGATTTACTCAAGACGATGCCCACATTTGGTGTACACCCGGACAAATTACCGAAGAAGTTAATTCGGTTCTAAAATTCGCCCTCAAGCTTTTAAAGACTTTCGGTTTTAAAGAATATGAAATCTTTCTTTCTACAATGCCGAAAAAATATGTTGGTTCACCAAAAAATTGGCGAAAAGCAACGAACGCTTTAAAGTACGCCCTGAAGGAAAGCAAGCAAAAATACCAAATTGATAGGGGTGGCGGAGCATTTTACGGACCAAAAATTGATATTAAAATTAAAGACAGTTTAGGCAGAGCTTGGCAATGCAGCACTATCCAAGTTGATTTCAATTTACCGGAGCGTTTCCAGATGGCTTATATTGATCAAAAAGGGAAAAAACGACAACCTATTATGATTCATCGGGCCCTTCTAGGAAGTATCGAAAGATTTATGGGAGTGCTCCTTGAACATTATGGCGGAGCTTTTCCTTTATGGCTCTCTCCTGTCCAAGTCTTAGTGGTTCCTATAGCCCAGCGGCATAAAAAGTATGCTAGAGAAATTGCAAAGAAATTAATCGATAACCAATTCCGTTGTGAAGTAGCTGGAGAAAATGAAACAGTTTCAAAAAAAATACGAGAGGGAGAAACCCAGAAAATTCCTTACATACTAGTGGTAGGAGATAAAGAATTAGAGTCTCAATCTGTCAGAGCGCGAAAACGAGGAAAGGGAGATATTGGCAAAATATCCTTGACAAATTTTATACAAAAAATCAAAATAGAAGTAGAATCAAAAAAATAAAAAAGCTCATATTCTTATTCGTAAAACCCGAACAATTTGCTTTTTAAAACAGCAAACAAGGTTTAGCCAATAAAGAATAAAAGAGTTTTAACTAATATGTCAAAATTTGTGACATTCTTTGCTTTAAGTCTAGTTGCTTTCTTTGTTCTAGCCTCGTCAGCTATTGCTCAAACTACCATTCAAACTGCTATCACCACAACAGCAACATCAGCGGCAGTTATAGCTAATCAAACATCTACTGCCGATGCCAGTCAAGAAGTGAACGCTGACGAAAATGTTTCTGCTCAAGAATTGGGTATCCCCAATCCGACACTCTTACCCAATAGTCCTTTTTATTTCTTAAAGAGCTGGTGGCATGGTGTTCATCTCTTTTTTACTTTTAACCCAATTAAAAAAGCTGAGTTACGAATGAATTACGCGTCAGAGCATCTTTTGGAAGCAAAAAAATTAGCAAAAGAAACAAAGGACCCAAAAGTCATAGAAAAAGCTATGAATAACTACGAAGGAGAGATGAATAACATCGGCAAGATTGTTAGTCAGTTGAAAGAAAAAGCTAATCAAAGTTCTACAACTGGAAAATTCTTGGATAAGTTTATCAAACAACAGATTCTCCATCAAAAAATTCTCGAAAATCTTGAAACCCATGTGCCAGCGCAAGCTTTAACGAAAATAAAAGCAGCCGTGAACCGCCACCTTGCTACTTTTAATGAAGTCATGCAAAAAGTAGGCACGAAAACTAATTTACCTCAACGGCTAGAGAAAGCTTTCCAGGGTATCAAGGGCAGCCAATTCAAAAATTTCAAAAACCTTGAGATGTTAAAAAGGCTAGAAAATCAAGCTTCTACTACCACTAAAGATGTTATTCAAAAAGTGAGGTCAAATATTTTCAAAAGAATAAAAGAACAATGGCAGAAAATGTCAACCTCAACTCAGGAAAAATTAAAAAATTATATCGGGAGAATAAAAGGATCGGTGGAAAACAAAATGGACATCATTGAGAGCATAAAATCTGAGTTTGGACAATTTCCAAAGATAAGAGAAAAGTTTAACCAAATGAGGGATAAAATTTTAGAAAGAGTTGGTTCAATAAATAAAAAAATAGATTGCCAAGAAATTCAACCACCGAGGAAAGATTTCTGTCAAAATGGCAGAATAATACCAGAAAGAAACAGCAAACATTGTATTGTGTCATTTAAATGTATTCATCCACAAGTAATAAATCCCCAGGCTAAAAAAAGAGTTGCTTGTGTGGCTGTTTTTGATCCTGTCTGCGGAGTAAATGGAAAAGTTTATTCAAACAGTTGTTGGGCAGGCGTAGCAGGAGTGAAAGTTCTCCACAAAGGATATTGTACCGGGCAAGAAAAAATAGAAAATAATACCACTCCTAACGCTAGTTCATCTTCCTCCGGCTCTGCGGATATCGGAAGATTGCCAAAAAAAATAATTATGGCAACTTGCCAAATTGCCTGTCAAAGAGAAAATTTTAAGTCTAGTGTTTGTCGAAAATGGCCAATAACCCCCCAGGCAAAATGGGGTTGCCAAAATAATGAAAAGAATATCGGCCAAACTCTAGACTGTTATGTTCCGCAAGGGCTGGTAGGCATTGGGAAAACATGTTGTTGTTCAATGGGAAATAATAAATAAAAAAGAATATTAAATCATTCGGTAAATCTCGTGGTTAAAAAATATTTCATCAAAACCTTTGGTTGCCAAATGAATATATCAGACTCAGAGAGAATTGCTGCTTTTTTAGATAAACTAAAACTTAAATCAGCCTCAACAATAGATGAGGCTGATTTAATAATAGTAAATATGTGCTCAATTAGACAATCAGCGGTAGATAGAGTATACGGTCTCTTGCCTAAAATTCTATCGCTTAAACAAAAAAAACATAAAATCACGACAATTCTCACTGGTTGTATTTTAAAAAATGATAAAAAGAAATTCTCTAAATCGTTTGATTTCATTCTAAAAAAGCAACTCTTGCCAAACTGGCTAAATCATCTGCCGGAAATTAACAAAAATAATCAAATGTCTCGGCAAAGGAAAATTACTGAAGAAGATATCTTGAAAAGCAATAATTACCTGAATTTTCTTCCTAAAAACTTAATTTCTTCTACTGCCTTTATTCCAATATCTTTGGGATGCAATAATTTTTGCAGTTATTGTGTAGTGCCTTACACAAGAGGAAAATTAGTTTGCCGCGACCACCAAAAGATATTAAAAGAAGTCCAAAATTTTGCACAAAAAGGGGCAAAAGAAATTTGGCTCCTGGGAGAGAATGTAAATGAATATTTTTCTCCAACTAACAAGCAGATTAATTTTGCCAAGCTTTTAAAAATGGTTAATAATATTTCCGGTAATTTTTGGGTTCGTTTTACTTCTCCTAATCCCAAAGATTTTTCATCAGAGCTTGTAGAAATCATGGCAAGAAGTTTAAAAGTCACCCCCTATCTAAACCTTCCCCTCCAATCCGGTGACGCAAAAATACTCAAATTAATGAGACGTTCTTACACGCCGGAAAAATACCTCAAGCTTACTAAAAAAATTCGGAAAAGCTTTCAAAAATATCGCCAAGGGCTAGAGAGGGAAATTGCTTTATCGACAGATATTATCGTCGGATTTCCTCAAGAAACGAAGAAAAATTTTCAAAATACTGTTCAACTTTTTAAGGAAATAAAATTTGATATGGCTTATATATCCCAATTTTCACCCCGGCCGGGAACTTTGGCTTTTTATATGCAAGATAACGTTACCAAAAAAGAAAAACAGAGAAGAAAAAAAGTCTTAAATAAAATTCTAGCAAAAACTGCTGAAGAAAATAATAAAATTTTCATAGGGAAGCAGATCGAAGTTCTTGTCAAAGAGGCAAGAAAAGATTTTTTGTTAGCAAAATCAAGACATAATAAAACAGTTAAGTTGAAAGGAAAGAAAAACCTCATTGGGCAATTCGTGAAAGTCAAAATAACAAATATTTCTGCTTGGGGTTTAACAGGAAAATTTATAAAATAAAAGCGCCTTTTATGAAATAAATCAGGCGCTTAATTAAACAGACTGGCCAATGATATAGATTACTTTGACCAGAAGATAAATCTTAATAGTATTCCCGGCAATGATAACTAATAGAGATGGCCACTTTAGATCGGCGGCCTTAGCGGCAATAATTGTAATTAATGTAAGATAGGGAACAAACGGGATGAGATTTAGAACAAAGAGAATGAGATACTTATAACGTGTAAAATTCTTGAAATTGCCTAATCTTTCCCCTAGTTTTTTGACCATTGCCGGAGAAGAGGCCATATGAAAAAACTTCATCAATCTTGTCTCGGCTTCCCTCACTTGAGGAAGTTTCAACGTTCTCTTAATGGCCAGAACAAGCCCTGAGAACAATCCATAACTTGCGAGAATCGAAAGCGTAGAGATGGATATCATAACAAGAAATGTCCATAACTCGCTTCTACCGTCATGATACCAAGAAATGATTGCCACTTCCGGATAAAAAAGTGGCAACAAAATATTTGTCACGAACCATAATCCTTGCATTCAATTTACCCCCTTTCTGAACCAATTTTTTTCATTTTTAAAAGAACAAATTCTCCATGAAAACTCTTATATTATATATAATATCTTTAGATATGTCAATAACAGATACGTTTCAAGGAGCTCTTGTTTAAATAAGCTTTGTAACAAATGAAGACGATCGTCTTCATTTGTTACCAATAAATTAGGTCATTCTGGCGCGGAAAACTCTCTTATACACCATCAAAGACGTTCCGTATAAAATAACTTTCACTGGCTATACAATTAATTTAATGTTTTCAGGGATTACCATTATGTATTCAAAACAAAAAAGACTAATTGTTATTTTAGGCCCAACAGCAGCTGGTAAAACCGCTCTTTCTCTGAGATTGGCTCAAAGATTCAAAGGAGAAATCGTCTCGGCCGACTCAAGGCAAGTTTACAAAGGCATGGATATTGGAACAGGGAAAGTAACTAAAAAAGAAATGCAAGGCATCCCCCATTATCTTTTAGATATTGCTTCGCCGAAAAGACATTTTTCGGCAAGCCAATATCAAAAATTAGCTATCAAAGCTATCAACCAAATTATCCAAAAAGGAAAAACTCCTTTCTTGGTCGGCGGTTCCCCTTTTTATATCTACGCTGTTACCGAAGGATGGAAATTCCCAAAAATAAAACCAAACTGGAAATTGAGAAAAAGCCTTGAACAAAAAACTCCCAAAGAACTCCTAAAGATTTTAAAAAAAATGGACCCAAGGAGAGCACAAAACATAGAACCAGAAAACAAAAGAAGGTTGGCTAGAGCTATCGAAATTGCAAAAAATCTAGGAAGAGTGCCAAAACTTAGGAAAGAGCAGAAATTTACTTGTCTTTTCCTCGGCGTTTTGAAGAGCAAGAATGAGTTAGCAAAGCTTATTCAAATACGCCTTTTAAAACGATTTAAACAGGGAATGATTGCTGAAGTCAAAAGACTTAAAGATAATGGAGTCTCTTGGAAAAAACTGGAAAGCTTTGGTTTAGAATATAGATGGATAGCCCGCTATCTTCAAGGTAAAGTCACCAAAATGAAAATGCAAGCCAAACTTGAAAATGACATCCGGAAATTTGCCAAAAGGCAAATGACTTGGTTTAAAAAAGACCAAAAAATCAAATGGGTGGCAAGTTATCAAGAGGCCGAAAAATTAGTAAAGAATTTTTTAGAAAATAAAAAGGGAGAACTGATTCATTCTCCCTAAAAATATTTTACTGCCATTTAGTTGTTCCCCCGATTTTGCTCTTTGGGGAATTTTCTGATTTCTTGTTGCGTTGCCATCTTTCATCATCACGACCCTCTGCGCAAAACAACGACGCTAATACTAGGCCAAAAAAACTTCCGCCAAAAAAACTCACAATTATCCAAACATAATTCATTTTCTCTCCTCCTTTTCTGCCAAAGCAGGCTAAATTTCTTTTTTTTACTTTAAGTAATTTTAATGAACAAATATTTACTTTAGCAAAAAATTTCAAAAAGTCAAAATAAAAGGAGATTCTCCTTGGAAAAATTATTTATTATCACTTAAAAGGTCTGTTAAAATCTTTTTGACCTTAAGAGGCTCGGCTCTTCCTTGGGTTTTAGCCATTACTTTCCCGACTAAAAATTGCAAAATCGTTGTTTTCCCCTGCTGATATTCTTTGACCGGCTTAGGATTTTCCTTAAGAACTTGTTGGATAATTTTTCTAAGTTCTTCTTTGCCCCCAATTAATTTAAGCCCTTGTTGTTCGATAATTTGAGACGGATCGGCACCCGTTGAAAACATTTTTTCTAGCAAACTCTTTGCTATTTTGCTGGAAATTTCTCCTTCGTAAATCATACTTATAAACTCAGCAAAATTTTCCGGAGTAATTAAAAATTTGCTGCTTTCCACCGAACCTCCGCTTAAAAGCCCTTGAAGATCAGTTAGGATATAATTAGCAGTAAGTTTGGTTAATTTAAGGGAAGCATTCTCTGAGATTGACTCTTTGGCTTCTTTTGCCTTGACCCAATTTAACAATTCCGAGATAACTTTTTCAAAGTAATTTCCCAAAGACCGCTGACGGACAAAAACCTCAATTTCTACATCAGAAAGCTTGTATTCTTTTTTGAACCTCTCTCTTTTCTCGGCAGGCAACTCGGGAATTTTAGCTTTTATTTTTTCTATCTCTTTGGGAGTAATATTTAAAGGCGGCAAGTCAGGTTCAGGGAAATAACGGTAGTCAAAAGCTTCTTCTTTTTTTCTTTGAGAAATAGTTATGCCTTTTTTGCTATTCCAACCCCGAGTTTCTTGGACAACTTTTTCCCCAAAATCAAGTAATTTCTTTTGGCGCAAAAACTCGTAATTAGCCGCTCTTTCCACAGCTCGAAGGGAGTTAAGGTTTTTAATTTCCACTTTGGTGCCTAATTTATGGGGATTCTGAGAGAGAGATATGTTAACTTCAACCCTCATTTCCCCTTTCTCCATATCAGCGTTAGAAATACCTAAATATCGAAAGATTAATTGTAGCTCTTCGGCCACCATTCTTGCTTCTTTCCCAGAATGGATTTCCGGTTTTGTTACTAACTCCATCAAAGGAACTCCGGCTCGATTAAAATCAATTAAAGAATAGTGCTCTTGAGAAAAATCATTTTCCGAATTTTTTTTAATATGCGAAGAATGCATCAATCTCCCTGTGTCCTCTTCTAAATGAATCTGGTCAAGGTGAATAACTTTTGGCGCTTTATCTTTCTCCAAAGGAGAATAAATTCTCAACGCACCCCCAAAACAAAGCGGAGCAACCGCCTGAGAAATTTGGTACCCTTTTGGCAAATCCGGATAGAAATAATTTTTCCGCTCAAAATATGAATGTTGGTGTATTTTACATTGCAAGGATAACCCTGCTTGGATTACTTTTTGCACTGCTTCTTTGTTAATCACCGGTAAAGTTCCCGGATAACCTAGACAAATGGGGCAGATATTAACATTTGGCAAAGTCTCGTTCGGATCGTTTTTGCAACCACAAAACATTTTGCTTCGTGTTTTAAGCTCTATGTGAACTTCTAAACCTATTGTTGGTAAATAATTCATAATATTGCTCAATGCATTATAAATAATTTCATTTAGTTGAAAAAAACAGTGGCACTAGCTTTGTTTTTACTTCTTGGCCCCATTCTCTTTCCGGCACTCATTTATAATCTTGACTCCTAAGCTTGTACCTATAATATCCGCCCCCGCTTCAATCATCATTAATACATCTTTATAACTTCGAATTTTCCCCGCCGCTTTAATTGTTAATCCCGGTGCAGCCTTCCGTATAATATTTAGATGCCTGGCTTTTTCTTTAAGCTCCAAGTGTTCTAGAGGATCTTTCTCGGTAGCTGTCTTGATACAGAAAGCACCACACTTTTTGACTAATCTGGATGCCCTTTCAATTTCTTGATCAGTTAAATATCCTGAACCAATAATAACTTTTGTGGGTAAAAGACGAGGAAAAGATTTAAGGTCCGTTAAAATACTCTCATATCTTCCATACTTCACGTCAATTACATTAATTACCACGTCTAATTCGTCAGCGCCATCTTTTTTGGCCTGTTTAGCAATGCTAACTCTCTTTGAGTGAGCAGATAAGCCCATTGGAGGATCTATAAGAGCAATTATTTTAATTGAGGAATTTTTTAATTCTTGTTTTGCCAACCATACCCACTTTGGGTTCACGCAAATTCCTCGAAAATTATATTGTCTCGCTTCACTGCAAGTTCTCTGAATATCTTTCTCGCTAGCAGCAAATCTGACATTGGTATAGTCAATAATACTAGCAATATTTTTACATGTCATAATATAATACTAGGCATCATTTCAAAAAAATCAAAGTTCTATATTATGATTAATTTGTTAGGGAAGTTTAAAGGCAATTTTCACAATATCTCTTACTTCTCGGAAAACTTCCTTGAGTGGTTGTTCATCGTCAATAAACAAAATTTTAGTAGATTTGCTAAAGTCGTCCAAAACTTCCCGGTAATTTTTGTATATTCTTTGAAGATTTTCTTTTGTCTCAAAAATACTCCTTATTCTTTCCCTTGCTTGAATTCTCTTGAGGCAAATATCCGGTTTGGCATCCAAAAAGAACACTAAATCGGGCAGTAAAAATTTCTTATTCAACTTCATCAAAAATTCTAAGCTTACTTCGTAACTTAGACCGTATGCCAAAGTTGAAAACAAATACCGGTCGCAGATAACCGTTTTTCCGCTTTTAAGAGCTGGAAGAATCAGATGTTTGAGATGCCAAGCTCTATCTTGGGAGAAAGCTTTCTGAAGCTCTCTAGGAGAAAGTGATTTCTTTTTTTCTAAAACTTCTTGAATGGTTCTGCTAAACTTTGATTTTTGGGTAGGTTCTTTGGTGGCTAAAACTAAAATTCCTTTATCTCTCAAGAATTTGCTCAATAACCCTGTTTGAGTTGTTTGGCCTGACCCATCAAGACCTTCAAAAACAATAAAATGACCCGGATAGTTATTTTTCTTCATATGGATTATACTTCTCGTTTCTTGCAAGAACAACTATTTTGAAAGAGACTTTTTGTAAAAATAATAAATTAAACACTGCTGTTTTGGTCTTTCCCGTATTGATGTTTATCGTCTAAGATATCTCTTTCTTGCCAATCCCTGACCCAATCACTAATCTTAAATACCTGATACTTCTTCGTTTCGTGAGAGCAAATTACTTTATTTAAGCCGGCATTAATAATCATTTTTTTGCAAATAAAGCAAGGAAAAGCGTTAATCACTTTTCCTTCTTTGTTGGCTCCCCAGATATACATGTCTCCTCCAAGCAAACTAACACCTGCTCTGGCGGCATTGATAATCGCGTTTTGTTCAGCGTGGACACTGCGGCAAAGTTCGTACCGCTGGCCATGAGGAATATTTAATTTATCTCTCAAGCAATTCCCTCTTTCAAAACAGTCTTTTGTTTTACGGGGAGCGCCAACATAACCAGTTGAAATAATTGTATCATCCCGAACAATAAGCGCTCCAATTTTAACTCGAAAACAAGTAGATCTCTGAGAAACTTCCCGGGCAATATTGAGATAATATTCAATTTTTGAAGGCCTCAACATGCAATTATTATTCTCATTATTTAACGGTAATACCCATATTCTTTGCTGTTCCGCCAACTATCTTCATTGCTTTTTCTAAATCATCGGTATTAAGGTCGGGCATCTTTTTCTGGGCAATTTCTCTCAGTTGAGATTTAGTAATTTCTCCTACTTGTTTACGATTCGGTTCACTTGAACCTTTTTCTATCCCGGCAGCTTTTTTTAAAAGCGCCGACACCAAAGGAGTTTTTAAAACAAATTTGAATGTTCTGTCTTCGTAAACGGTAATAAGTACTGGAATAACCATTTTCCCTTGATCTTTGGTTTTGTCGTTAAATTTTTTACAAAATTCCCCAATGTTTATTCCGTGCTGGGCCAAACTGGGGCCAATCGGAGGAGCAGGAGTAGCTTTTCCTGCAACAATCTGAAGTTTTACCGTAGCTTTTATTTTTTTTTGCATAATGATGTAAACCTTTAAATTTCTATATTTAATAAACTAGATTCAACAAACTAAAATTTAAGCATTACCTAGAAACTTTATATTTTTTGAACCTGTAAAGAATCTACTTCTACTGGCGTATCTCTGCCAAAAATATTAACCAATACTTTAATCTTCCCTCTTTCTTTGTCTATTTCTGAAACTTTTCCTTCAAAATCTTTAAATGGCCCGTCTGTAATTTTGACCAAACTGCCTAAACTAACATCTATTTTATATTGAGGATTCTCGATTCCCATTCTCTCTTTTAGGGTGTCAATTTCTTGCAAGGATACCGGAATCGGGGTTGTCCCTGCT
This sequence comes from uncultured Candidatus Saccharibacteria bacterium, assembly GCA_964562675.1. Taxonomy (GTDB): domain Bacteria; phylum Patescibacteriota; class Minisyncoccia; order Minisyncoccales; family CG1-02-41-26; genus CAZLUG01. The sequence goes on from CAZLUG010000004.1 coordinate 19,422, forward strand.
CCTATAAAGCCGGTAACTCTTGGGGTGTTTCTGACCACATACCAAGAATCATCTGTTACTATCATCTCTACTAAAACATAACCGGGATAAATTTTTTCTTCGACCACTTTTCTTTTCCCGTTTTTTATCTTAATCTTCCTTTCTTTTGGCACCAAAACATTAAATATTTTATCTTCCATCCCCAAGCTCTCAATACGCTGCTTAAGGTTTTTAGCAACTGCATCTTCGTATCCTGAATAAGTGTGTAAAACATACCAATTTTTCCCTTGTTGAATTTTTTGTTTCGGCATAAAAGTTAAATTAAACTAGAAAATAAACCTTCCTAAAAGCTTCGTAAAAATAAAATCTAAAATAGCTAAAAAAGCCGCTACTGATAAAGAGATGCCAATTACAATTAAAGTATAGTTAATTGTTTCTCGTTTTGTCGGCCAATCGATTTTCTTGGTCTCTGTCCAAGATTCTTTGAAAAAGATTTTAATTTTCTCTAATAAATTTGTCATTGCCTTAGTTTTTTTAAAAAAGCCCTTCCGGGCTCTCGCTTCTAAGATCATAGAGCTCCCTGATGATTTTGTCAATACTCAGAAATATTAAATATCCAAATTTTTTACTGTTTTAGCATGGCTTTGAATAAATTTCTTCCTTGGTAAAACCTCTTTCCCCATTAAAGTATCAAAAACATGGTCAGCTTCCCCGGCATTTTCAATGTTAACTTTAATTAATATTCTGTTTTCAGGATTCATGGTAGTCTCCCAAAGCTCCGAAGGGTTCATTTCTCCTAAACCTTTATAACGCTGAACATTAATATTAATCTTTTTATCTTTAGCCAAAGAATATAAAATTTCTTCTTTGTCGCCGTCAGTGTAAGCGTATTCTATTTTCTTGCCTGCCTGAATTTTATAAAGCGGCGGCTGGGCAATATAAAGATACCCCCTTTCTACCACCTCTCGAAAATAACGGAAAAAAAGAGTCAGGAGTAACGTTCTAATATGGGCGCCGTCTACATCGGCATCGGTCATAAGAATAATCCGGTGATACCTCAACTTGCTAATATCAAAATCCTGGGCAATGGCTGTCCCTAAAGCAATAATTAACGATTTTATCTCTTTGGAAGACAGAATTTTATCCAGCCGGGCTCGTTCAACATTCAAAATTTTTCCTTTAAGCGGCAGGATCGCTTGGTATCTTCTGTCACGTGCCTGTTTGGCGCTACCTCCAGCCGAGTCTCCTTCCACAATATAGATTTCAGATTCATCAGGCCGACGAGAAGAACAATCAGCAAGTTTCCCCGGTAAAGTCAATCCTTCCAAAACCCCTCTTCTCAAAACCGTCGTGCGAGCCGCTCGAGCAGCCTTTCTGGCCTTTGCTGAAAGTAAACAGTTCTCAATGATTGCTCTAGCGTCTTGGGGATGCTTATCTAAAAATCTACTTAAACTTTCAGTAACCACTCCATCTACTGCTGTTTTTGCCTCGGTATTCCCTAATCTAGCCTTTGTTTGTCCTTCAAATTGCGGTTCCTTAAGCTTAACAGAAATAACCGCCACTAGTCCTTCTCTGACATCATTCCCAGTTAGGTTTTCGTCCTTTTCTTTCAAAAAATCATTTTTCCGAGCATAATCGTTCAATGTTCTAGTCATAGCTGTTCGAAAACCGGTTAGATGGCTCCCTCCTTCGCCTGTGTAAATATTATTAGCGAAACTTTCCTCGAGACACTCCATTTCTTTGGCGTATTGGAAAGCTACTTCAACAAGTACTCCTTCTTTCTCTCCCTTAACATAGAAAATATTTTCATGGCGCGGTTCCGCTCCATTTACTAAATATTTAACGAAAGAACGCACCCCTCCTTCAAAGTAGAAATTATAATAAAATGGTATATCAGTTCTCTCGTCCTGAATATTTATTTTTACTCCCTGGGTAAGGTAAGCTTGCTGGCGGAGATGAGTAAGAATTTTTTTAAGGTCAAAATGCGTATTTGGAAAAATTTCTGAGTCAGGTTCAAAGGTTACAACTGTCCCAGATTTTTTGCAACTACCAATTTTCTTGACTTTAGACAATGGTTTTCCTCTAGAATATTCTTGGGCATATCTTGCTTTATCGCGGCATACTTCCACTCTCATTTTCTTTGAAAGCGCACAAACTACTGAGACGCCAACTCCGTGCAATCCCCCTGCTACTTGATAAGCTTTCCCACCGAATTTAGCGCCGGCGTGCAAAGTAGTCATTACTGTCTCTAATGCAGATTTTCCGGTTTGAGGATGCTTGCCAACAGGAATACCCCGCCCATCATCAATTGTTTGGACGCTGCCTCCCGGTAAAAGATGTACCTCAATGTGTTTACAATAACCAGCCATTGCTTCGTCTAAGCTATTATCAACACATTCCCAAATCAAATGGTGCAATCCAGCTGGTCCAGTTGAACCAATATACATTCCTGGCCTCTTGCGCACCGGTTCAAGCCCCCGAAGTACGTAAATATCTTTGGCGGTATAAGAATTGTCTTTGCTCTTCTTTGCTGTCGCTTTATTTGTAACCATAATTATATCTAATAACTTATTTTCTCACTTTCCAGTCTTGGTTAAGCTCTAAGGCTCTAATAATTTTTTGGTGTAATTTATCAATTTCTTGAGAAGTTAAAGTATGATCTCGAGCTTGATAAACAATATGAAAGGCAAGATTTTCTTTTCCTCCTTCTATCCCTTTGCCAAAATAGATATCAAATAAATCTATATCCCTCACAATCTTGCCCCCGACTCTATTAATAATATTGAGAACTTGGACCACTTTCGTCGGCCGAGGTACTAAAATCGCTAAATCTCTCACCGCGGCGGGATAAGAAGAAATTGGCTCATATTCTTGTTCTTCGCTTGCCACTTTTTTTAATATCTCAAAATTGACTTCAAAGCCAAAAACTTGATTTGCAATCCCAACGTTTTTCATAATCTCTGGATTAACCGCCCCAAGGACCCCAACTTTTTCCTTGCCAATTTTAATCTCCGCACATTTAGACAAATCCCATAAATTAGCATTTAAGGTTATGGGCCGGAGATGAAAATCGTCATACCAATTTTCACTTATTCCTAATTCTTTAAGAATAGTATCTATAATCCCCTTTAATTCATAAAATCCTTCTTTCTCAAAATTATCCTTAGTGAAAATTCCTGCTATCATTTTTCTTTCGGAAATTCCTGACTTACTGAAGATTTTCCCGAATTCAAAAATTTTTAGGGTCTTAGAAAGATTCAAATTCTTTTTAATATTCATCACTAAACCTGGGAGTAAACTCGGTCGAAGATATCGTTGGTTGTCACTCATCGGATTTTCAAGGCTAAGAAGCTGTTCTCTTTTGTAACCAAAAAAATCTACCGTCTTTTCCCCAAGAAAAGAATAGTTGTAAACTTCATCGAAAACTAACCGCCTCAAGAGATTTTTAATAAAATCCTCCCAAAAAATATCATCATTTCTTTGAGGCATACGAAGATCCACACGGGGAAAAACTAACGGTATCTTTTGATATCCAAGAATTCTTCCAACTTCTTCTATTAAATCTTCAGGAAGAGAAACGTCTAATCTTCTTGTTGGTATTTCTATTTCCAACACCGAATTTTTTGAACGGAGAATACGAAAACCTAATCTTCGAAGGATAATTTTAACCTGCATAATACCTACTTTAATTCCTAAAAGGTTCTGTAAATAATCCAAATCAAGAAAAACCTTTTTGGGGATAGCCTTCTTTGGGTAATAATCAATCAATCCTCGGGTAATTTCTCCACCGGCAATTTCTTTCACGAGAGAAGAAACTCGCGCTTGAGCAAAGTCAATTAAATTTGGGTCCAAATCATTTTCAAAACGCCATGAGGCATCGGTTTTCAATTTAAGCGCCCTTGAAGACTTACGAATAAGGTGAGAATTAAAATTCGCTGTTTCAATAACTACGTTTTTTGTTTGTTTGTTAATACCTGTTCTTTTTCCTCCTTTGATACCCGCAATAGCAATAGCCCCTTTCTCATCAGCTATTACCAAAATTCCTTCATTAAGAAGATATTCCTTCCCGTCAAAAACTTTAATCTTTTCGCCCCTTAAAGCTCTTTTAACTGTGATGGTTTTAATTCTCGATTTTTGATTACCTTTGTTAACCGGGGAAATTCTAGCTAAATCAAAAGCGTGAATAGGCTGACCGGTCTCAAGCATTACATAATTAGTAATATCAACGACGTTGTTAATAGGCTGTAACCCGCAAGATTTTAATTTTGTTTGAAGCCATTTAGGCGATGATTTTATTTTTAGACCGGAAATTACCCTCGCCGCATAGCGGGGGCAATCTTGTTTATTATTAACTATCACTTTTACAAAATTTTTGGCAAGTAAGCTCCTTTTCTCCTTCATTTGATGATGAGGCAATCGAAGTTTAGACCCTGTCAGCGTTGCTATTTCTCGAGCTACGCCTATATATGATAAACAATCATGAGCCCTATCTGGCAAAATATCTATGTCAAAAATAAAATCCCTCCCCCGCCGTCTAATGTGTTCCACTTCAAAACTGTGCATAGTTAAGAGATTTGCCAATTTCTTGGCTGGGGGTAACTTTTGTTCTAAATAATCTTGTAACCAATTATAAGAAAACTTCATAGGTCAATGTAGTATTAGAAAAATCAAGAAACTAAAATTGAGTTAAAAATCTTAAATCCCCAGAATATAATAAACGGATATCTGGTATTTTATACTTCAGCATTGCTAGTCTGTCTAAGCCCATCCCAAAGGCAAAACCTTGCCAATTTCTGGGAACATAACCAACTACTTTAAAAACATTTGGATGAACCATGCCTGCTCCGATTAACTCTAACCATGAATTCTTAGTTGTTTTATTACTTCGAATATCAATTTCAAAACTCGGTTCTGTAAATGGAAAGTAACTTGGCCTAAATCTTACCTCTATCTTCTTTTGGAAAAACCTCTTTAAAAATTCAGACATAATCGCTTTGAAATTAGCCACCGAAATATTTTCTCCCACCATTAATCCTTCTAATTGCCGAAATTGAAAATCGTGCGAAGAATCCGTAGCTTCGTGGCGGAAAACCCAACCTGGTGCAATCACCCTAAGGGGAGGAGTGTGTTTTAACATATACCTTATTTGAATAGGTGAAGTATGAGTTCTCAATAACCGTTTATCATCTAGCGTCCCAACTTTTCCATTTTCCCGCTTAAGCCAAAAAGTATCCCACATATCTCTTGCCGGATGGTCTTTGGGAATATTTAAAGCATCAAAATTATACCATTCAGTTTCAATTTCCGGGCCTTCTATCACAGAAAAACCCAGAGAACGGAATATTTCTTTTACCTTTCTTTCTATAATTGTTAAAGGATGCAAGTGTCCTATTTTTAGCTTTTCCCCCGGTATGGTAATATCGATTTTATTGCTCTTTGGGCTTCTTTGCCTTTTTTCCGCTTTGAGAAATTCTGTTTTCTGTTGAAGTTTTTCTTTGATGAAATTTTTTACCTCATTAAGTTCCTGGCCAATTTTTTTCCTTTGACTAAGAGACATTTGAGTAAAATTTTTGGTATACTGGCCAATTTTCCCCTTTTTCCCAAGGTAAAGCCGAAAAATCTCTTCTAACTCAAAAAGCTCTTTTGCCTTTGCAATTTTTTGATAAGCCTCTTTTTTAATTTCTTGAAGTGTCATAGTTATCTGTAATTTATTTTACCTTTATTTTGCTCCTAAATCAACTCCTGATATCGAATAATACAAAATTTATAGAGAGGATATAGGTTTATTGTTTGCCTTTTCTATTTAGATAATTAATTGATAAAATCGCACTATATTTTGCCAAAAAAGCAATAGAAAAAACCGCCCTAGCGGTTTTGTAATTATCTTTATTCTTTGAAATACGGTTTGAGAATTAAAAAACGAAAGAAAAATATGGCGGACCCGATGGGATTTGAACCCATGATCTCTTCCGTGACAGGGAAGCGTGTTAGACCAGGCTACACCACGAGTCCATATATTTGTTGGGCGTTCTTCAAAATTGGAGTCCGAGTCCCGCCGCAAAAAAGCTATCTACATTATATTTTTCTCCATCCTCTCTGAAAATCTATCCATCTATTGTTATGCCGGCGGCGGGACTCGGACCCAACAATCTTGCGCTTATGAAACGCCTGCTCTACCATTGAGCTACACCGGCGATAAGCTGAGGAAAAATTGTTGCGGGGCCTGGAATTGCACCAGGGTCTCGAGGTTATGGGCCTCGCAAGATACTACTTCTCTACCCCGCTTTATTAGAAAAACCCAGCTCGAGAGCTGTACTTTTTAGTTTACTTAATTCTTTACTGAAAATCAAGAGGAAAGGTTAAAAAACTTTTAACTTGTTCAAAATTTTTTCAATATTATTTACAACTTCCAGAGATTTATCTTGAGAAATTACTAAGTCGGGATCACGCAGAATATCTTGGTAAATTCTTATCAACTGGGAAATTTGGAGGCTAAAATCAGTATTCTTCGCTCTAAGTTCTTGGAAACGTTCTTCGGCGGTTTCTTTCCCATACCCGAGTTTTTGTAAAACACTGTCAAGAAATTTAACCGCCTCAATAATAGCTAATTTATTACTTGCCGGTAAGTTTTTCCCCAGTCTTTTTTTTATTTTCAGCCACTTTTTAACGTCTCTCCCAAGCCCATAATCTTTAAAAGAATGAAAATCAATCCAATCCTCCCCATATCTTATTGTAAGGTAATTTGTATTTAAGAGAAAATAAATAATTGCCCAGAGGAAAAGAACTGTTAACCCAAGAAAAATTATCTTAATGGGTAAAATCTGCGCTTGCAGCTGAGGGGAAAGAAAGTAAGAGATAGCGCGTTTAAGGGTTGGCCCAACCGTTGGCCCAAGAAAATTAAGAGTGGAATAATTTAAGGGCTGCATAAACTTTATGAGGAAGAAATATTCTTTTTCCTGATCTTCTCTATAAATTCCCCTACCTTAAAAAGAAGGTTTTCTTGGCAACATCCGCCAATAATCTGAAGACCAATTGGCAAGCTGTTAACCATTCCTACCGGAACTGCTAAAGCCGGTAAACCAGCTAGGCTTGCGGGAACTGTTAAAATGTCAGATAAATACATTTCAAGAGGATTATTTCTTTTTTCTCCTAATTTAAATGGAGGCGTAGGAGCAACAGGGGTAAAGAGAACATCAACTTTTTTGAAAGCTTGGTCAAAATCTTTTTTAATTAAACTTCTAATTTTTTGGGCTCTCACGTAATAGTCATCATAATAACCAGCCGAAAGCGTATAAACGCCTAGCATAATTCTCCTTTTTACTTCCGGCCCAAAACCTTCGCCTCTCACTTTAAGATAATGATCTATCAAATTCAAAGTTTTTTCCTTGGTTTTGAAAGCAGCGTATCGCAAACCGTCGTACCGAGCCAAATTCGCCGAAGCTTCCGAGGTAGAAATAAGGTAATAACAAGGAATTCCATACTTAGTGTGAGGAAGGCTAACTTCCTGGATCTTTCCACCATAATCTTCTACTTGCTGAATTACCTTTCTAATAATTTCTTTAACGCTTTTTTTTATCCCTTCGCCAAAATATTCCTTCGGAATACCAACTTTTAGCCCAGAAATAGAAAAATTAAGGGATGATTTCTTCGCGTCTTTTTGAGAATTCCACGAGGATTCTGATGATAAAAGAGTGGTAGAATCTTTTGAGTCTTTGCCGGAAATCGCCGAAAAAATAATTTCTGCATCCTTGACGGTCTTGGTTAGGGGGCCAATTTGGTCAAGAGAAGAAGCAAAGGCTATTAGACCATAACGAGAGACCATTCCATAGGTCGGCTTTAACCCAACTACGCCACAAAAAGAAGCAGGCTGTCTAATAGATCCTCCCGTGTCAGAGCCTAAAGCAAATATAGATTCATCAGCTTTCACAGCAGCCGCCGGACCTCCCGAAGAACCACCGGGAACTCTTTCTAGGTCATTCGGGTTATGAGTCACTTGAAAAGCAGAATTCTCGCAAGAAGAACCCATGGCAAATTCATCAAGATTGGCTTTGCCTAAGACTATCGCTCCTTTCGATCTTAATCTTGCAATGGCAGTGGCATCATAAACTGCCTTGTGGTTCTCTAAAATTTTTGAGCCCGCCGTACAGTTTAAGCCTTTGACTAAAATATTATCTTTCACTGCGTAAGGAACACCCGCTAAAATAGAAAGATTCTTCCCTTGAGAGATTTCTTTATCTATTTCTTGGGCTTGGGCGAGCGCGGATTTTTCACTAACTTGCAAAAAAGCTTTGATTCTCGGGTCTTTAACCCTAATATTCTTTAAATAAGCTTGGATAATTTCTTGGACAGAAAATTCTTTTCTTGCTAATCCCTGATGAATTTTATTAATTGTAAATTCGGAAAAGTTCATAATTAATTAGTCATCAAGAATGGCGTTTACCTTAAAATAATTTCCCTCCTTTTTGGGAGCGGCCTGAAGAAGTTGTTCCCTGACCGCCGGCTTTTGAATATCCAATGCATCCTCTCTCGTAATATTTTCCAGCGGAGATAATTTCCAAAAAGGCTCAACTTGAGAAACGTCAATGTTTTTTACAATCTCAAAGTAATCTAAAATGACCGAAAGTTCTTTTTGCATTTTTGTTACTTCGTCTTCAGATAAATTAATTCTCCCCAGCTGGGCAATTTTTCTTACTTCTTCTTTAGAAACCATAAGATTTTTTGAAACACTAATTAAAAATTAAAACTTAAGAAAAAAAATTATACAAAGAAATTTCCCTTAAAGAATATCTATTTTGGAGGTTCTTGATAATCCATTGAAGTTGTTAAAACCTCACGGAGAGCATCAAGGTTTTCTAGGGTAATGCCCCCTCCCCGCACAACAGCTGTTAAAGGATCTTCAATAATCTTGACCGGCATTTTAGTTTCTCTGCTAATTAAAACATCTATCCCCCGAAGCAAAGCTCCACCGCCGGTAAGATAAATCCCTTCTTGCATAATATCCGCTAAAAGTTCTGGCGGAGTATTTTCGATGGCTTTTTTGATAACTTCTAACATTTGCCTTATTGATTTTTCAATAGCTTGATGAGCAAAAGACGCATTTAAAGTCAGTTCTTCGGGCAATCCCGTCACTAAATTTCTTCCCCTTACAGCCATTTCTTTCTTTTCTTTCATTGGCAGGGCGTGCGCAATGTTAATTTTAATTGTTTCGGCAGTCCTCTTGCCAATTAGTAATCGGTATTTCTGTTCAATAAATCTTATAATATCTTCATCCAACTTATCACCCGCAATCTTGACCGTTTCAGAAGTTACAATCCCCCCTAAAGAGATGACGGCTATTTCTGTAATTCCGCCTCCAATGTCAATAACAAAACTTCCGGTCGCATCTTGAATAGGTAATCTTGCGCCAATCGCTGCAGCTACCGGCTCTTCAATTAAAAATACGTATCTTGCACCCGCATTTTTAGCCGCATCAAAAACTGCTTTTTTCTCAACGTCAGTTATTCCACAAGGCACCCCAATCACCACTCTTGGAATAATCCCTAAAATGGCGCTTTTTCTCTTCACTTTGCTGATAAAGTATCGCAACATTTGCTCGGTAACATCAAAGTCAGAAATCACTCCTCTCATAAGAGGGCGAACTGCCTGAATATGGCTTGGCGTTCGGCCAACCATCTTTTTTGCTTCTTCGCCGACCGCCAGAATCTGTCCGGTCTTTTTATTAACTGCCACAACCGACGGTTCATTAATCAAAATTCCTTTCCCTCGTACATAAACTAAAGAATTAGCCGTTCCTAAATCAATAGCAATATCTTCTGTAAAGTGGCTCAAAAATCTTGTGAACATAATTATTAATAATATTTCTCTCTAAATCTTATGATTTTCTCAAAAATGGGACAATTTTTTGGGAAGGAACCAATTTTTCGCCTTGGGCATCTCTTTTTTTGACCCCCACCGAATGATGTTGCATCGTTTTCTCGCTTACAACAATTCTCAGGGGAATACCTATAAGGTCAGCATCGGCAAATTTCTCTCCCGGGGTTTTGTTGTCTCTATCGTCGTATAATACACTAAACCCCGCTTTTTGTAAAATGTGGTAAATCTTATTGCTCTCTCGTTCCAGCCTTCTCCCTGCCTCTTTTTTGTGACCTCTCAGAGATAATAGATGAACGGCAAAAGGAGAAACAGTTGAAGGCCAAATAATTCCTTTATGGTCATGGTGTTTCTCTACAATGGTTCCTATAAGCCTTTCTAGCCCTATACCATAACAGCCCATCTGAACTAATTTCTCCTTTTTTTTGCTATCTTTATATTTAATGCCGAAAATCTTACTATACTTCTCTCCTAATTTAAAAACGTGGGCAACTTCAATTGATTTCTTAATTTCTAGTAAATGGCCACAGACGGGACACCTTTTTCTCGCCCCCAAAAGTTCTATGTTAGCTTTAAAATCACAATGAGGGCAAACTGTTACTTTATCTTCTCCGCATTCAGCTAAAACCATAAACTCAAAAGAATCTGATCCTCCCATCATTCCCGAGGCCGCCTTAACGGGAATTGCTTTTAATCCTACCCGTTGAAAAATTCTTTTATAAGCCCCAAGCATTAAATTAAATGATTTATCTAAACCTTTATTGTCTTTATCAAAAGAGTAAGCATCCTGCATGACAAACTCTCTCACCCTTAAAAGCCCTCCTCGAGGTCTTTCTTCGTCTCTAATTTTCGTTTTTATTTGGTTAACTATGCAAGGCAAATCTACGGCTGAATGAATAAAAGTAGCAGCTAGTTGAGAAACCATTTCCTCGTTGGTCATCGCTAAAATCATCTCTCTCCCTCTCCGATCTTTGATTCTCCAAAGTTCCTTGCCGATACTTTTTAGTCGGCCTGATTTCTGCCAAATTTCTGCTGGATGCAAAACAGGCATTGAAACTTCTTGAACGCCGATTTTTTCAAATTCCTCTCGGATGATATTTTCTATCCGTTCAAAAACTTTCCAACCTAAGGGTAATAATGTGTAAATTCCGGACGCAACAGGATAAATAAATCCTCCTTGCAAAAGTAATCTATGACTCAAAAATGTTACTTTTTGAGAAACTAATTTTTCGGTTTTAGAAAAAAGTTTTGATTGAAGCATAATTTCAAGAAAAGAATAAAATTCTTCGGCAGAATAGGCTATAAAAAATTATGAAGTATCAGTTCTCATCCCTCCAATTTTTAGAATAGCCTTATAATATCTTGCACGGTTACAACAACCATTAAACCGATAAGCAAGATAAAAAAGGTTGTATTGAGACTTGCTTCAACTTTTCGGTTGATGGCTTTTTTCCTTATTTTTTCAATACCTAAGAACAAAAGTTTTCCCCCGTCAATAGCAGGAATTGGTAGAAGGTTCGAAACCGCCAAAAAATTGGCAATCATCCCTAAAGTAAATAAATAACTCCTAATCCCATGCGATAAAGCATTAAACATAATGTTTCCTATACCAATCGGCCCTACCAATCTACCTCCCTGCATAGGTTGATGTTCTATTGCTTTAACAATCATCGCACCCAAAAAATAAGGCACTAAAATTGTTGTTTTCCCGGAAATCTCTACACTTTTTAAAAAAGCTTTTCCAAGAGAATATTTTTCTAAAGCAACCCTTACTAAGGCTACCCCCATAGCCCCTTCGTTGGCAGGAGGGGATCTACGAGGCGTGAGAGTAAAATGGAAAATACTTTTTTCTCTTTGAATCGCTAAAATAATCTTTTGGCCCCGGTGTGCATTAATAAATTCCTGGACAGCCTTTAAATCGGCGGCCTTAACTTTGATACTCCCAGCGCTTATTGATAACATAATATCTCCCGGTTCAAGACCAGCCTTTTGGGCCGGTGAGTTGGGAAAAATCTCTGCTATCTCTACTTGAGTTTTTTGATTATTGTTTGTTGCCCCTGAAACCGCTTCCGGCAATCCCCAGACGTAAGCCACAATGGTCAAAATAATAATTCCACAGATAAAAAAGGATACTATCCCGCCTAAGACAATGAGAGATCTCTGCCATATTGGTTTTTGGGAAAAACTTCTGATTTCTTCAATGCCTCCTTCTTCTCCCCGAATTTTCACAAAAGCACCGAATGGCAAAAGATTCAAAGAATAGATAGTTTTGCCAAACTTTCTGCCAAAAATTCTTGGGGGGTATCCTACGCCAAACTCTTCAACATCCACGCCAAATTTCTTGGCCAGCAGAAAATGGCCTAATTCATGAAGAACCAGCAAAGCGATAATACTAAAGAAAATAATTAAGATAGCTAAAATCATATTTTTAAGTTTAATGCTTCTTCAATTTCGAGAAGGCGATTATATTTTGAAACTCTTTCTCCCCGGGCAGGCGCACCGCTTTTAATAAATTCTGATTCCACCCCAACCGCAAAATCGGCAATAAAATCATCGCAAGTTTCCCCAGAACGATGAGAAACTATAGTTTTCCAACCAAAATTCTTGGCTAATCGCACTGCTTTAAATGTCTCGGTTACCGTTCCTATTTGATTTGGTTTAATAATCATCCCGCTACAAGCTTTTTTCGCTTGAGCTTCTTTGATGCGCTCTGGATTAGTAGCTAAAAGGTCATCGCCAATAACTAAAATTTCCCGCTGGTTCTGGCTAACGTTATTATTTTGGGGTAAAGCGGAAAAATCAACTTTCAATTCATTCTTAAAAAATGTTGTTATGCGGCGAAAATTAGCCCAATCATCCTGGCTAAAAGGATCTTCTAAAAACAATATTGGGTAATTCTTAGTTAATGTCTGATAAAATTCTAAAAGTTCTTCTCCTGATCTTTCCTTCCCTTCAAATTGATAATATTTTCCCTTAAAAAATTCTGAAGCAGCGCAATCCAACCCTATTTTTATCTTTCCCTGATACCCAGCCAATTGTATGGCCGTCATGATAAAATTTAATGCTTCTTTCGTTTTATGGAAAGGAGGAGCAAATCCTCCTTCATCGCCAACATTAATTGCAGATTTTCCAACTCTTTGGGCTAAAATTCCTTTCAAGGTATGATACACCTCTGAGGCTGCTCGGAGATTTTCTTTAAATAATCCAAACTGGGGAATGATCATAAATTCCTGAATATCTAAGTCATTGCCTGCATGAACACCACCATTCAAAATATTGAAGCACGCTTTCGGAAATGGAAAACTATTACGAAAATTCGTTTTACTTTGAGATTTTAAATGAATCCCTTCTTGGTAAATCTGAGTAATATATTTATACAATGGTTCGTTGCTTGCTCGAGCTCCAGCTTTCAAACAAGCTATCGAAACAGCTAAGATAGCATTTGCTCCTAAGCGGCTTTTATCGGATGTTCCGTCTAGGTCAATAAGAATTTTATCAATCTTTTTCTGGGGAAGGATTTTCTCACTTTTTAATCTTGGCGCAATAATCTCTTCTATATTTTTAACCGCCTTTAAAACCCCTTTGCCAAGAAATCTTTTCCCTCCATCTCTGAGCTCCAATGCCTCATAGCTTCCTCGTGAGGCTCCCGAAGGCACACAAGCTGAAAAAAACCCATTTTTCGTTTCTACAATTGCTTTAACTGTTGGATTCCCTCGTGAATCTAGGATTTCTCGAGCTTTAATTGATTTAATTTTAGAAATCATAGAATATTTAGAAAAATAATTTTGGCGACACAATAAATCACCTTCGCCAATTATTCGTTTGCTTGGCCTAACTTAATTTAGCTTCTCTAATTTGATTCAATCCACTTTCTGACGATGTAAATATTTATAAGCAGCTAACGCTGCTCTTGCCCCTTCACCCGCGGCAATAATAATTTGTTTCCACTCACCATTATTGACGTCACCCGCGGCAAAAAGGCCAGGGGTAGAAGTTTCACAGGTTTTCAGATTGACTTTAATTTCATCATTCCGGTTAAACTTCACCACTTTTTTAGCAAAAGCTGTAGCGGGGATAGAACCAATCTGGATAAACACTCCATCTACAGGTACTTGCCAAAGATGATGGTCGGAAAGGGTTTTATATATTACCGCTCTTGCCTTCCCAGGACCCTCAATGCTAACTATTTTCGCCTGCAGAATAATCTTTATCTTGCTAGTTTCACGAACACTCTCTTGAAGAGTTTCATCTGCAATAATCTTCTTGGTTTTTTCTAAAAGAAAAACTCTTTTAGCGTATTTTGCTAAATCCAAAGACGTTTCTAGTCCAGAATCGCCACCGCCAACGACAACAACATTTTTCTTGGCAAAAACAGAAGCATTATTAACGTTGCTATAATAAACTCCTTTGCCAATAAATTCCTTCTCTCCCGGCACTTCTAAGGGCCGAGGATCGCGGCCCGTGGCTATGATAACCGTTTTTGCTTTAAATTTTCTTTGCTTATCAGTAATAATTTCAAAAACATTTCCGCTCTTTTTCAACAAAAGTACTTTTTCGTTTCTTTGAATGTCTATCCCTGATTGTTCCAAATGTTCCTCAAACTTTTGCATTAACTTTCCCCCAGATATATTTAAAAAACCAGGATAGTTATTGATTGTTTTAGCCAATGAAACTTGGCCTAAAAAATCTTTTGTGATAAGCAAAGTTTTCAATCTTTTGCGAGC
>CAZLUG010000004.1:34094-52173 GCA_964562675.1 uncultured Candidatus Saccharibacteria bacterium
ATACAGTCAATCAAATCGGTAGCAAGCAAGCTCTGGTTAAATTTTTTGGCCGCGATTTCTCCTGCCTTCCCGTTAATAAACGCGCCTGCCTGAGCGGCTAGAAACGGAGAAATTCCTTGAGCCATTAAGCTTCCGCAAATACCCGCCAACGTATCTCCTGTTCCCCCGGTGGTAAGATACGGACTGCCTGTTTTGTTCACGGCTACTTCTTTGCCATCCGAAATAATATCTTTTTCTCCTTTGAGTAAAATAACACAACCTATTTTTTTTGCTTCGGCGCGCACTATATCTATTTTCTCTGTAAAACTTAAAGATTTAACTTTTTGGCCGGTCAAAATAAAAAATTCGTAAGGGTGGGGTGTTAAAAGAAAATTCTTCCCTTGAATTACTTCATGATTATCCGATAATGCATGGATAGCGTCTGCATCAATCACCACCGGTAAAGAAACGGATTTTAAGTATTCTAAAATAGTTTCTTGCGTATTCTTTGAGCGGCCTAATCCTCCCCCAATAACCACAGCCGCCTTTTCGTGGCTAACACTTTTGGCTGATTCCGTGGTTAAAAGAAGGGTTGCTAAATCTTTCTTATCTAACCATTTCCCGTCCAAGCCAAAAGCCGCTAAATTAGGCGAGAAACTGGCAATAATATCCGCTGCTCTTTTTGGAGCAATAATGCGCACCATGTCCACTCCTGCCCTAAATCCTGCTTGAGCCGCTAAAGCAGGGGAACCAGTGTATAACTCTCCTCCTCCAATAATTACTAATATCCCAAAATTATACTTCTGAGCATTGCGAGAACGCGGCTTATAAACTAATTTTAGAATATTTTTGTTAATTTCTATCATAAAAATATCCTTGAAAAGAAAATTTTACCCGCTTTAAAAAATATTTAGGCCACCAAAATACTTCTATTTAAGTTTTTTGATTAAGCTCCGAAGCACTGGCCCAAACTCTGGATGCTTTAAGGAAAGATAGAGATTTGTTTTTAACCATTCTTTTTTAGTACCACATTCTAGCCAATTGCCATCAATTTCATATCCATAAATTACCTTGCCATTTTGAATCATCTCCTTAAAAGCTTCCGCAAGAATAATTTCTCCTTTTGCATTTGGCGAAATTCTCTTTAAGGAATCGAAAACATCGGGATTAATAATATATCTTCCGACAATTGCTAAATCTGACGGCGCCTCGGATAAACTTTTCGGTTTCTCTACTATTCCCTTAATTTTGTAAAGGCGGCTGGCAATTTTTTCCACCGCTACTACTCCATAAGAAGATAATTTCTCCGGAGAAACTTTTTTTAATCCAATCACTGGTTTCTGAGAAGTAACGAAAATTCGGGAAAGCTGGTTGATAACAGGAATCTTTGATTCAAAAATGTCGTCCCCAAAAAGTACCCCGCAGGCTTCTTTACCAATAATTTTTCTGGCTTTCAACACAGCATCTCCATCTCCCAAAGGCATTTCCTGAAAAGCCGAGCTAAAAGAAAGCCCTTTAAAATCGTCCTCGGCAGCCTTCAAATCATTAAGCAGCTTTGTCTTCCCTCTTTGCTTTAAGGTGTTCTCAAGCCAAGCCCATCTCTTAAAATAATCTAAAAGTAATTTTTTTCTTTCCGAAAGAACAAAAACAACTTGTTGTATCCCGCTATTTTTTACTTCCCGCAGGATATAGCTTAACATTGGTCTATCAACAAGGGGCAAAAATTCCTTAGCGAAAACTTTCGTCAGGGGCAAAAACCTTGTCCCTAAACCAGCTACCGGAATAACAACTTTTTTAATTTCTTTCATAAAATTTAAGAGATGAAAAATTTAAATTTTTTACTTGGAGGTTTTTCTCCTTAAAAAAGCTGGGATTTCCCACTCTTTTTCCCGGGCTAATTCTTCGTCTTGAGCTTTTTCTTCGGCCTTCTTTATTTCTAAAGCGCTACGTCGTACCCTCGGAAAAGCATATTCTGCTTTCCTCTTTTTAATTACTTGTTCTTTCCCCCCTTTTAATGGCTGAATCGCCTTAATTTTTTTCAGGGGTTTTTTAAAAGATTTCTTTTGGCTTTGGGAACGACCTTCTTTCCCCTTTTTTGCTCCCTTTTGCTGCCCTTTTTTTTCTGGTGTCTTAAAATGCCTTCCTCTATTATCTCCATTGCTCACTCCAATAAAAGTTATCCGCACTTTATCGTTATATTTTGGTATTTCGGAAATACCAAGAATAATTTTTGCCCGAGGATTAATATCACAAATTTTGTTAGCTAATGCTTCAACTTCTTTAAGGGTTAAATTCTTTCCTCCGGCAATATTTACTAAGATTCTTTGAAAATTCGTTAACGAGTTTGAGGTATAAATAGATGAATGAAAAATGTTTTTAGTTATCTCTTCTACTTTATTAGGACCTTCTGCTTGAATTGTTTTTAGATAAACCAATTTTCCTTTCCCTTTAAAAATTGTTTTGAGGTCAGCAAAATCCAAGTTAATAATCCCTGGTTTAGAAATAATCTCTATAAGACTGCTTAAAGGTCCAATTAATCTCCGGTTTAAGAGAGACAAAGATTTCCGAAAAGAGGTCTTTTTGTCAATGAAGTTAAATATTTTATCATTGGCAACGATAATTTTCCCTCCTAAGTTCCCTTCCAAACTTTCAAGAGCTTCCCTGGCCATTGCTTGTTTCTTCTCTCCCTCAAAACTAAAAGGCAAGGTAAAAATGCCCAAGGTGACCCCCTGAACTTTCTTTGTCATCTCGGCTAAAAAACTTGCTGCTGTTGAACCAAAACCTCCGCCTAGAGATATAACAAAAATTAGAATATCGGCGTTTTTAAATAATTGGCTTATCTTCTCTTTAGAATTTTGGAGAACTTCCCTGCTTAAATCCTTATCTAAGCCAGTTCCCAAACCTTTAGTCAATTTTTCTCCTACGAGAGTGGCTTTTACATTGGCTTTGGCCTTTCGAAAAACCTGTCTATCGCAATCAACTATTGCAAATTTCACTCCCTTCAAATTCTTAGCAATGTCCAAAACAATAGAGCTGCCTCCTCCTCCTATTCCTATTATTTTCACTTTAATTCTCCGTGGCTTGGGGGTAAATTGTTTCTTCTGATTCAGATTGGACTTTCTCAGCTTCTTAACCATAATATCATTCTTTAAACTCAAAATAACCTAGTACAATTATAGCGAATCCCATAAAAAATATCAAATAGAAAAGGGCGGTAAAAATATATCGCCCTTTCAAAGGTTAGTTACTTAAGGAATTTTGCGACCATTCTTTGAATGTCTCTTAATTTGGTTCCGTCTTGCGCTAAAAGCACTGGGGTATCTGGCGGAATCACAATTCTTCCATCATAGTTATTTGTCAAGGAACAAATGGCATCGACCATTGAATTTCCGGAGGTTTTAAAATATCTAAGATTACGTCTGACCAGTATTTTCTCAACCCATCTCTCCTTGCTTCCATTAGCTGGCGTAGAAATAATCAATGGCGTAATAAATTTGGACGGAGATTTTCCTTCTTGGCCGACTACTTTCATCAAAACGAAAAAATAAACTTCCGCACTCAGAAATTTATCCATCTTTTCGACTCTCATTATTTTCACCCCCTTTCTTGATAGACTTACCCGGCTTTCCAAAATAAGAATTTACCTGCTAGGTATTAAAGCTAAGCTGATAAAATATAATAGCTCAAAGATTGAATTTGTCAAGAATAAATATTAGCTCGGAGGCAGGGAATCGAACCCCAATTTCCAGGGCCAGAACCTAGCGTCCTACCGTTAGACGACCTCCGAATATTAAATTTTTAAATATTTTCTGACTGCTATAAGAGAAGAACCTATAGATAATGTTAAACCAAAGACAAGCTGGGCAAATAAAAGGAAGAAAAAGTTACTCTCAAAATACTTCAAAATGTTGAGGTCAAAGAACCAACTTTGGAGTTTTGGATTCAGGTACATCAAAAAAGCCAAAAAAATGAAGTCTGTCACCAAAACCGCAAAAAAAGCGTAAAGACAACTTTGGATAATAAATGGCCCTCTAATAAACCAATTTGTTGCTCCAACCAACCGCATTGTGGAAATTTCCTTCCGAAAAGCTAAAATCGTTAGTTTTATCGTGCTAAAAGTAATAAAAATTGTCAGCAAAATTAACAATAAACTCAATCCGATGCCTATTGTTTTAATATTTCGTGATAAACCAAAAAGCTTCTTAATAACTTTTTCATTCTGATAGTAAGAAACTCTAGCAATGGAATTTTTAAAAGACCCGGTGGTTAAAAAACTTGAAATTTGAGCATATAAACTAGGGTTTTTGGCTTTCACGTTTAAAGAAGGCAAAAAAGGATTGCCGCCAACCTCTTTTAGAGCTTGGAGGTATAATGAATCTCCTTTGTGCTTTTGCAAAAATAAATTTTTGGCCTGAACGTCCGAAATATAATTAACACTTTCAATACCGCTGCCAAACTTATGAAGTTTGTCTCTCACCTGGAGAATAGTTGATTCTTTGGTGTCCTTTTTAAAATAAACTGCAATATCAACTTTCTTTTGAGCTTGGGAGATTAAAAAACTGCTGACTTCACGAGAAAGATAGAGTGAAGTTAAAACCGAAACCGCAAAAGTCATAATGAATATTACTCCTATGCTTAAACCCTTGTTTCGCGTAAATCCCCGCCAACCAAATTGTGCAATCCGCTTTAGGTTTGTGAACATAAGCTCATAATATATAATATTTTACCAAAAAATACTGAAAATTTGAGCACTGTTATAAAATAAATTTCCCGTCCAAAGAATCATGTAAAACTCTGCCATCTTCCAGAGTAATAACCCGTTTTTTTAAACTCTCAATAACATTTCTGTCGTGGCTGGCTAAAATTACTGTTGTTCCAAAAGAATGAATTTTCTTTAAAAGACTAATAATTTCAAAAGTATTGTAAATATCCAAATTACCTGTCGGTTCATCGGCGATAATCACCTTCGGTCGATGAATTAAGGCCCTCGCAATTGACAATCTTTGTTTTTCCCCTCCCGATAACTCCTGAGGATAATGCGATTGGCGATTGCCCAATCCTACCAAAGATAAAACCTGGGGTACGTCTCGTGCAATATCTCTATCCAAAGCTCCTATAACCTGCATAATGTACTCAACATTTTCTCTAACTGTTTTTGAAGGAATAAGTTTGTAATCTTGATAGACTACCCCGATATCTTGGCGAAGCCTTTGCAGTTCCTTTGATCGCATTTCTGGAACATCTTTTCCCTCAAAAAGAACTCTGCCTTGCGTGGGTTTTTCTTCTCCAAGTAAAAGTTTAATTAAAGTAGTTTTCCCTGCTCCGGATTTCCCTACAACCGAAACGAATTCTCCCTTTTTAATATTAATAAACACATTTTTTAAAGCTACAACCGATTGATGGTCGCGAGAATAAATTTTTGTAACTCCTTTGAAGGAAATCATAATATCTCTCTAAAAAATGGTTTAGAAAAATAGATTTATTTTATTGAGCCACCCTTAATTTTCTGTCTCATTTCAACTTCAATAAAAGGATCTAAATCTCCGTCTAAAACATCATCAACATTAGAAGTCTCAACACCCGTGCGGTGGTCTTTAACTAACTGGTAGGGATGCAAAATATAAGAACGAATTTGGTGGCTCCAAGTGGGAGGGGTATTTTTCCCTCTTAATTTCTCTAATTTATTCTCCCTGGCCTTCTCTTGATAAAATAATAGTTTGGTTTCCAATATTCGCATTGCTATTTCTTTGTTCAAGCCCTGAAACCTTTCAACTTGAGAGCTAGCTACCAAGCCAGTGGGGAGATGAGTGATTCTCACCGCTGATTCACGTTTATTCACGTATTGCCCGCCTGGTCCAGATGCTCGAAAAGTATCTATTTTTAAATCTTCCGATTTGATTTTAAGGCGAGAAAGCTGTACTTTAGGAATTTCTGGTAAAACCTCAACTTGGGCAAAAGAGGTATGACGGAGAGCGTTGCTCGAAAATGGGGAAATGCGCACAAGCCGATGCACTCCCTGCTCGTTTTTAAAAAGTCCAAAAGCCCATTTTCCTTTAATCTCTAAAGAAACATCCTTAACACCAATTCTTCCTTCCGGTCCTCCACCTTCTCCAAATGTTTGATCTAATATTTTTGTCTGGAACTTTTTTCTTTCACAATATTTTTGGTACATTCGCAAAAGCAGAGACGCCCAATCTTGAGCATCTCTTCCGCCCGCCCCTGATCGGATGGTTAAAATAGCCGACCGTTTGTCATAAGGACCGGAGAGGAAGAGTTTTATTTCCTCTTTGCGAAGATTTTTTTCAAAAATTTTTAATTGGTTCTTAATTTCTTTCCCAGCTGGTGTATCCTCTTTGGTAATTTTCGCTAATTCTCGAAAATCCTGGAGATCCTTATCAAATTTTCCCATTTTTTCAACCTCTTCTTGTAAATCCGCTAACTTTTGAGAAATAGCTGCTGCTTTTTGATCGTCTTTCCAAAAATCTGCCTCCCTGGTTTGAAACTCGAGTTTTATAATTTTTTGTTTTTGCTTGCTAATATCAAAGACACTCCACCAAACGATGGAGCCTAGAAGTCAAATCTAAAATTTTATCCTCAATTTCATTCATATTTCTTCACCTAAATAATATTCATTAAGAGAGAACCTCATTCTCTCTAATAAACACCTAGAACATTATATCTTCCTCGGCTCTTTTGTAATCAAAAATATCTTCCGCAGCAAACCAAAAATTGAGTTCATGCTGAGCTTCCTGGGAATTTTCTGAGGCGTGGACAATGTTATGAATTGCCCTTTTAGCCCTATTAGCGGCCGTAGCGTCATCTATCGAAAAATCTCCTCTGATAGTTCCCATGCTAGCCTGGGAAGGCAAAGAACTGCCTACTATCTTTCTAACCATGGCCACGGCGTGAATTCCTTCAATCACCATTTTTACCATCGGTCCTGAAATCATATAGTCAAGTAGCCAACCTCTCACCATCCTGCCAATTTCCAGTGTATCCCGGGTACCTAATTCCTTGTCGGCATCAACCCCGTATTTTTGATAACTATTTAATGTTTTTTCCCCTAATCTTCTAATCCATTTTTCGTCTTTCGGATAATGGCCGTCAATTTGTTCTTTGGTTGCTTGAAACATCTCAAGAGAGATTATTTTGAGGCCCCTTTTCTCGATGCGAGAAATTAATTCTCCGATTAAACCTCTCTTGACGCCATCTGGTTTAATGAGAACTACAGTTTTTTCATTGCCTAAAGTAGGTTGCATAAAGTCTAAAAATTATAAGCTTTGAACTAAAGTTAAAATGAGGAATAAGGAAACAAGTTTTTCTCTTCTTGTTTTAGCTTTAATCACCAGCTCTAATCTTGGGTAATAATTTGGAAATTTTGGCCACTAGAAATAATTTCAACGTCGCCGACTTGGTCGGTTCTTAAGATATTTATACCAAATTTCCCTAACCTTTGCAATACTGAACGCGCCGGATGACCGTACTTATTATTTGCTCCAACCGAAATCACAGCCACCAGCGGCGAAACATCTCTTAAAAAACTTTCCGAACTAGCGCTTTTGCTTCCATGGTGGCCTACTTTCAAAATTGAGGAAGGAAGAAAGTTTTTTTCTTTCCTCGTCAGCTCTTTTTCTGTGCGCTGACCGGCATCTCCCATTAAAAGAATTGAGTTTTGCCCAAAAACCAAACGAGAAACGATAGAGGTATCGTTGCTGTCTTTAAAATATTTTCCTTCTAAATTTTCGAGGGGGTATAAAAATTCCAACATCACATTACTTATTAAAGCTTTCATCGGTTTTCGCATTATAAAAATATCTACTTGAGATTCTGCAAGTAATTTCTGCCATTCTTGATAAATTAATGTTTCTCTTCTAATCCCGGTCCATAAAAAGTTCCTTACTTGGTATCTTCGAAATACATCAAAAAGTCCCTTGAGATGGTCCTTTTCCGGATGAGTTAAAACAACTAAGTCGATGGTTCTATCCCAAAACGGCATTTTCTGCTCCAGTTTTTTGAGAATCACTGAACTTGGCCCACCGTCAACAAGGATTTGAAAATGCTGAGGGGTTTCAATAAAGATAGCATCTCCCTGGCCCACGTTAAAAAAAGTTATCCTCAGTTTTCCGTCAAAACTAAAAACAGTTTGCCAAAGGAAAACATTAGCTAAGAGAAGAAGTAAAATGCTGATGACAATAATTTTATAATGAAGTTTCATTTAATCAATGCTATGTTTTGTCTAGCAACGTCGGACCAATATAGAATGCTCAGCAATGAAGATTAAATTTAGCAAAAACCACCAATCAAACATCAACGAAGGCTCATTAAGCCCTTAATGCCAAGAAAAGAAACCAAAATAAATACTAAGAGAATGGGTAAATTAATTAATAAAGTAGCCAGAAGCAAAAACCCCGCAATAATATCAAAAAGACTGGCTAAATCATAAAAGAAAATAAACCCTTTAATAATGAGATAACCAGAGAAAAAAAATACGGGTGACGGAGGAACGGTAAAACCAAAAGGAGGAGCAAGGAAAAGTATGGCACAAGTAATATCTGCTATGCCAAGAATTTTAACCATAGTATCTAATTCCGTTGGGAGCAAGATTCCAAAAGTTGAAACTTCTTAATACTCAATCCCTTTTCTGGCTTTTTGCCCGCGCTTATAACAATGTTTTATTTCCTGCATTCGTGTTGCTACCGAAGCTAACTTTAAAAATGCCCGAGGACAATTCCTTCCAGTCAAAACAATATCCAACTTACTTTTAAAACGCTTGAGGAAATTTAAAACATCTTTCTTGGAAAGTAATCCAAACTGCACAGCTATAATGATCTCGTCTAAAATTAAAAGCTGGCAATGCCCCTCCCGGACAATTTTCCCAGCTAAAAAAAATGCCTCCTCGGCTAGCTTAACATCTATTTTATTAAGAGGTTTTACTCCTTGCTTTTTGAGCTCTGGGTGAGATTTAAGTTGAGATATTGGAAGAAAAAATCCTTTCCGGCCAAAACCTTGCACCGAAAAATTTTTCAAACGGCGGAGAACTTTTAACTCTGAACTCACCCCTTCTGGCTTTAAAAACTGAATCATCGATACTTGTAGTCCAGCCCCAAGAGCTCTTATTCCCATGCCTATCGCCGCCGTAGTTTTCCCCTTTCCCTGACCTGTAAAAATATAAATCATAAAATACCAATTTTAAAAAGAATTCGGCAAAACACAAAAAAATCTAAAGGATTTTCGAGATTCTAAATAAAATTAATTCGCTCGGCCTCTTAGCTCGTAGTGCAGGCGCTCCACCCACAACTTGGGCATTTCTTGCATCCCTCAATGTTAATGAGGCGAGTTCCACATTCCGGGCAAAATTCCAATTGAGATTCACCGCCCTGAGAACTTTCAAGAGAAGTTTTGTAAGCAGAATTGTTTTTAAAGTCCTGCCCAATAAACCCTTCGTCCTCGTTTACCCCTGCCTTATGGTAAATTGATGGCCCCTTAGCTTTCACGTCTTCCAAATTCACTAATTCTGTGCCTTTTGGCTTTATTTTTTGATCAATTTTCTTCTCCTTTCGTTTCCCGGCATCTAAAACACCTTTCATTGATTTATCTCTAAAAGCCGTAATGTC
The DNA here is from genome assembly GCA_964562675.1 of uncultured Candidatus Saccharibacteria bacterium. GTDB lineage: Bacteria > Patescibacteriota > Minisyncoccia > Minisyncoccales > CG1-02-41-26 > CAZLUG01. The sequence continues at coordinate 43,688 of CAZLUG010000004.1, forward strand.
TTTGCAGCCAAGCTGATGAGCAAGAAGATAAGCTTCCTTCATTTGGAAAACCGTTGCTTCCTGAGGAAAGTTAATAGTCTTTGAAATCGAACCATCAACCCATTTTTGAAGCGTCGCTAGAGCTTTAACATGGTCTTTTGCTTTCATATCCATAGCGGTCACAAAAACTTTTTTCCAACGGGGCGCAATGTAACTCAGATCCTTAATACTTCCTCTTGCTTGTGCAACGTCATGAATCAAGTCATCGTCAAATAGCCCTTCTTTTTTCATCACCGCCTCAAAAACCGGATCAACATAATAAAAAGAGCCTACCGTAACTTTCTTTTCAAAGATTAAACTAAATACTGGTTCAATGCCCGAACTTGCGCCAGCAATCATACTAATACTTCCCGTGGGAGCAACAACCGTTGTGTGAGCATTGCGGATACCATATTTTTTCACTGCCTTGCTGATTTCTAACCAATCAAAATGCCAAGATGATTTATCCTCAAATCCTCGAAACGGCAATTTCCCTTCCTGGTAAAATGATTGTTTGTAGGAGGGGAACGGCCCTCTTTCTTTGGCAAGCATTATTGAAGTAACTTTTGAATGATAGTTCAAAAATTCTACAACCTTTTCCATAAAGTCCAATCCGCGTTGGGAATTATAAGGTATCTCCAGCGAGTACAGTAAATCTCCTAACCCCATAACGCCTAAGCCAATTTTACGAAAATTCAAAGCACGTTCTTCTATAACACGCAGAGGATAAGAATTTACTTCTATCACATTGTCTAAAAATTTTGTAGCCAGGCGGGTTGTCCTAGCAAAGTCTTCCCAGTCAAATTTTATACTTCTTTGCTTCCCATTCGTCGGCTCAGAGTGAGCAAAAGCCCAAACATTAATCGAGCCAAGATTACAGCTACCATTTGCATAAAGTGGGACCTCTCCACATGGATTTGTGCTTTTAATAGGACCAAGCGTCTTGAAAAAAGGGTTGTATTTATTTATCTGTTCATCAAATATTACCCCTGGCTCTCCTGATTCCCAAGCTTGATAAACAATTAAATCAAGTAAAGCTTGAGGGTCAATCCGTTTTACTACTTCTCCATTGCGAGGGTTAATAAGAGGATAAGGCTTCTTTTTCTTATAATATTCCCAAAAGTTCTCCTTAATAAAAACAGAAAGATTAAAATTTCTCAAAGCTTTATTGCCCGCTTTAGCTAAAATAAACTTTTCAATATCTGGGTGATCAGAATCTAAGATGCCTATGCTAGCGCCTCTTCTAATCCCCCCTTGTTTTACAACATCCGTCATCTTGTCAAAGAGGCTCATAAAAGAAAGTGGACCGGAACTTAATCCGCCAGTAGTTTTAATAAAATCTCCCTCCGGGCGCAACTTAGAAAAATTGTAGCCTACTCCTCCGCCAGCTTTAAAAATTATTGCAGCCTTCTCTAAAGTACTCATAATACTTTCTATTGAGTCGTCTATCCCTAAGGTAAAACAAGCAGAACCCATGCCTAAATGATTGCCAAAATTTACTAAAGCGGGCGTATTGGGAAGGAAGACTCGCCTTACCATTAAATCGTAGTAATCTTGAATTTCCTTTTGGTAATTTGAAAAAAATCCTTTCTTTAACAAATTAAAAAATTCTGACCAACTAATCTTTGCTTGTCCTCTAAGATTAAATCTGTCATAAACTCGTTTTAAAGTAATCAAATGGAATCTATTAAGAACAAAATCTCCTATTTTGATTTTTCCTTCCCACTGCTCCGGTCGAAAATCTGTTGTTGGGTGACGAGGAGCTCCTTTTCTTTGAAAAACTTTTTGGTCGTAAAGCAAGGAAGCTAAGCTTACGTGTACCGCCACCCTTTGAAAAAGCTCTTTAGGAGATTCGATAACATTACCGGAGGGTCCTTTCCTTAGATACCTCGACCTTAAAATTCTGAGAGCATTGAGGTCAAATTTTTTATCCACTTCATCAATTTCATCTTTGTCTAAAATCTTCTGTTTGTTTGCGCGAATTTCTGTTCTTTTCCTTCGATAAAGAATATAGGATTTTGCCACTTTAGCCCGGCCTTCTTCTATGAGAACTTGTTCAACAATGTCTTGAACCTCTTCAACCTTAGGAATTGTGTTAGCTGATATTTTTTCTCCAAGTTTTTCTAGCACCTTCTTTGCTAGCTTTTCGGCTAAGTCAGAATTAGAATCTCCTACTGCTTCCGTAGCTTTATAAATAGCATTAGCAATTTTTTCTATTTGAAATTTCACAATTTTACCATCTCTCTTTTTAATTTTTTGGAATGTTGTCATGTTTTTATTTATTTATTTATAGATTTTAGGAAAGAGTAAATTAATCTTTCTCTGAAAGATCAGTCAATTTCTGGCGGAGATAAGATGCAGAATTTTTCTGGATCAAGTTGGTTAAGATAAGAGAGTTGTAGCCAATCGTTGGTTCTTTTAACTTTCGAAATTCTAACCTCGTCTATTTTTCCTTGAAAAGTATTGGCTTTATCAAGATATCTTCCTATTTCAATAAATTTTCCTCGGCCTCTTTGAATCTTTCCGCCTAATATTTTCAAAGACTCTAATTTCCCGTTTAAAAACAAACTTAATTGTTTGGGTGAAAATGTAGCCGCTACATAATTCCAGCTGTCGGGTTTTATTTTTTGAGTGCTTATTTTGGCAAAGACTCCTTTGCTTGTCCTAACCGAAAACTTTAATCGATTTTGGGATAAATACATTTGCCAAGCATCCATACTATCACCCTCCCAACCTAAAATTCCCATATTCTTTTTCCCTTGAGGAAAAATCCACGCTTCTACAGTTAATCCCGGCATTTCTGAAAACATCGTGGAGGTTCCTAAATTAATATAGTTGTCTTGTCCATTAAATTGAAATGCACGAAACACCTTTCCTGCCACTAATTCATTTTTCCAACCTCTCAATACGCCATTCAATTTATTTAAGGATGAATCAGAAACTAAAAAATTTTCCAAGGGGAGAGAAGTTGAAACAGAGGTGGCCGTTAAAACATTCGCCGCAGGAATAGTTTTACCCACCCTATTAGTAGAAGACTCAGAAATCGGAAAGCTTATTTTATCCAAATGATAGACCGCTAAGAAATCTTTATCGAAAACATTATAACCATTTTCTTGGCTAGCTTTAGGGTTACCATAATAAACAAAAATCTCTGTCCTTTTATCGGCAAAAATAGATGGAATTTTGACAAAAGCCTGTAGCTCTCCTTGCTGGGGGTTATAGGAAAGTATTTCTTGATCAAGTTTCCGGCCTTCTTTGTCGGTAAATATAATATCTCTTCCATCGGCTCTTGCGTGAGCTTGAAGTTCCGTGCTTTGAAACTTTACAAAAAGTGGAAAATTGTCTAAATGGCTTTTGGGACTTTCTTCTTTGAGAAAAATTTTTTGGCGGAAGTGCCAATTTTGATTGTACCATTTTTCCTCTCCAAGTTCGCCGGTATAAATTCCTTTTCCCCCGAGAGAAAAAACCTGCTTAAATCTTTTGTTATTCTCTAAAAAATAATAAATTTTATAATCCTTGGACTTGTTGACAGTTTTATAATGATAGCAAAAAGGATTTTCTTGCTTAATCTCGCGGAAACGAGGATCCTTAGGAATTTTAGGAAGATAATTTTTAAGAGCCTGCTCAAGGTCTGAATTGCTTTCCAAACAACTCCATTTGGCCGAAGGGGGGTATTTTTGATGGCTTTGGAAGTAATCTTGAAGGGCTTGCTGTAAAAGGGCAACGTCTTTAATCCTTTGCCTGTCTCGGGCCATCATCTCTTGGCCCTGAATATACAATGAGAGCGAAACCACCAAAAAAATGATTACCGTTAGATAAAAAATAATCTCAAAAAGAGAAAATCTTGTATCAAAAGCTCCTTTTCCTTTATAATTTCCTTTTAAATCCATAATTACTAGGATAATTATATAACAAATCATTGGGATAAACAAAACCCCTTCTTCTCTAGAAGGGGTAAAAGTTTATTCCATGACTATGGCCGGAAAATTTATTCTTCTCTTGATCCAACCCTAGGCAAGGCAATAACTTGCTTCAAGGCAATGATTATTCCAACTGCCGCCACAAAAGCTACAAAATTTCTTAAGATAGCAATAGCAAGAATAGCCATTTGCGTAAATTGAGAACTCAGAATGCTAATTGATTGCAAACCGCTCATGCCAATTAAGAGCAAAGCAATAATCCCAATGAGAAAAGATGAACTGTTTTTTATTGAAAAATTCAAAAGACCAACAACCAAACCAATTAAAAAAAGAATTATTGGCGTTGTTGAAAGATTGCTGAATCCCGCAGCTAAAGCGATAATAAGCCCTAAGATAAAACACCAACGGCTAATTCTTGTAAAACTTTTGTCCATAATATTTCCTTGATATATACAATATATCTATTCTGTGCGTTTTAGTTTTTTAAACGGCCTTTGAAAAGAATAGTTTATTTTAACATAAACAAAATGGCTTGCAAGATAAAAGCGCGGTCGAAAATAATATACCGCGCTATGAATGTTATAGAGAACAAAAATGATTAAAATGAATTAAAGAAAATTATCTTCTTGGGTCAATTCTCCTAAAGGAAAGACTCTCTCACAATGGAAACATCTAAATTTCAGTTTATCTGGAGAAGCAACTTGAAATTTTGTGGAGGGTTTCTCTTCAGAATTTGTGATACATCTCGGATTTGGGCATTTGACTATCCCTCGAATAATATTTGGAATTTCAACCTGAGATTTTTCCCGCACTTTCCCTCCTTGAATAACATTAATTGTAGCACTGGGGGCTATTAAAGCTATTTTACTCACTTCCACGGAAGATAAAATTTTATGCTCAATTTTAATTAGGTCTTTACGGCCAAATTTCCGGCTTCTAAAATTCAAGCCCACGGTCATTACCAATTTATCCATCTGATTTTTGTCTAGCAACCCGAGAACCTTCAACACCTCAAAAGCCTTGCCGGGAGAAATATGGTCAATAACTGTCCCCTGCTTTATCGCCGCTACTTCTCGAAATTTATTCATCAATCTCACCTCCTTTGGATTTCAGGCCATGAAGAATTAAATAAAGAATAGCTTCTCTTACGTAGATACCGTTTTCCGCCTGCTGGAAATAGTAAGCATATTTTGTTTCGTCGATTTCCCGCGGAAGTTCTTGCAGTCGTGGTAAAGGATGCAAAATTCTTAAATTACTTTTTGCATTCTTAAGAAGCTTCTTGCCAATAACATAAAAATTCGCTACCTTTTCATATTCTTCCGGGTCGGCAAATCTCTCTTTTTGAATCCTTGTCAGGTAAAGAATATCAAGCTCTGGAATTATTTCTTCCACCCTGCTCAATTCTTGAAAACTTGAATTGCTAAGTTCATCTTTGATATATTGAGGAACCTTTAATGAGGGTGGTGAAATAAAATAAAAATGAGGGTCAAAATGCTTAAGGGCATAAATAAGGGAATGTACCGTGCGCCCATACTTCAAATCTCCCACAAAACCAATTTTAAGATTACGCAATTTTCTCTGGGTTAAAAGGATAGAATAAATATCCAGGAGCGCTTGGCTAGGATGCTGGTTAGCCCCATCTCCAGCATTAATAACCGGGCAAGAAACATTTTCCGCAACGAATCGCGCTGACCCTTCCGCTTTGTGGCGAATAACAATAATATCTACATATCGTTCGATGATTTTCGCTGTATCGGCTAATGACTCTCCTTTTGCTCGAGAGGAACTTCTTTGAATGTCTTCCATTGAGATAACTTTTCCGCCTAATTTTTTCATTGCTAATTCAAAAGAAAATCTTGTACGTGTTGAGGGTTCAAAAAAAAGCGTAGCCATAAATTTGCCATTCAAGTTGCTTAACCCTCGTCCTCTCCTAAACTTTTCGCTGATTTCCAAAACATCTTTAATCTGCGCTACACTAATTCCTCTCATCGAAATTAAATGTTTCCCTTGCCAATCTAAAATACTCATTTTTCTTCCACCTCCTTAAGATGTCTTGCGTTTTAACACCAAGAATCCACAAAAAAATTTTAAAGGACAAAAATTACCTCTATCTGTATAACTGAAAATTTCCCTATTGTCAATTTGATATCCATTTAAAGCGGACAAAACAAAAGGCGCGACGAGATACAATGTATCTTTTTGCCGCGCCCATTTTAAAAAAGGGGGATAGGGGGATAAATAAAAAAGTAAAAGATCTACTTAAAGTATACAGCCTCCTAAAATTTTGTCAAGCCCCTTTAGATATCTGAAGTTTCCTTGCTAAAAAATAATTATTTGTTTTCTCTGCCAAGTCCAAAAAGGATATTTAATGCCATAAGCAAAAAACTAAACGCCACCGATAATGCTATAAAAATAACATTATGCACTAAAAGAAGAAAAAGGCACAACTTTTAATGTTGCGCCTCTAAGTGAAGAAAAGTTCAGGTAGTCTTTACATTTCTTTAATAAAAAAAATGCTCTGAAATTTTTCTCCGCCATTTGGGAAGAAAGCCTAAGAGATCTTTTCGAACCTCTGTTTCAAACCAATTTAAGATAATCTCTCTATCAGGAATCTCTCCCGCTAAAATTTTGAGATTTTTGGAAAAAATATCAACAATATTCTGTATCGCCAGGTCTCTGGAAATTTTTCTCTGACACAATTTCATTAACTCTTCTCTCATCTCATCTTCAAACAGAGAGACGACCTGGGGCTTTTTCCCCCAATCCACTTCTCTTGTCGAGATAAACACAAATATTGCCTGGATCTTGAATCTTAATTCCAAAGAAATTTGTTCAAAAATATCCTCCTTTTCTAGGTTAACTATTTTGTGAAGCTTGAACAATAACTTTTCTCTCTCGGCTAAATACTTTAGCCTTTCCTTTACTTTGACTTCATTAGACAATCTTTTCCCCTTCTTTCTATCAAATTTTAAAAGAACAAATACCTCCATTCTATAATACAACCTCTCAATCTTATTTAGGTTGCGAATCTCTCTTTATAAACTTTCGATACTATCTTGTCAAGAAAAAAGCTAAACCACTCCGAAAAATGGTTTAGCTTAAGGACTATAAGAAGTTATTATTAGCTTTTAGAAGTCGCTCCCCAAAATCCAAAAATAGACACAATGATACCTACTAAGAGGTAATTATAAAGGTTCCCCTGGGCTCCAAGCTTCAAAAATGCAGAAGTAATTAGCCACAGGCCTAAAAGGCCATTAATAACTGCTAATGTTTTTCCTACCATAATTTTATTTTTGAACAAAAATTATTTTCGGCCTTTGTTTATTCAATCAATTGTAGTTTCCTCGACTAGGTTTGTCAAGTATCATTATAGTTTGAGAATATAGCTTTATTGATTATCGATTACCAAAAAATTATTGCTTGGCTATCAAAAAGTCAAAGCCCTAATTCGGCTGATATTTCCTGCATAGCCAAAAGAACTAATGCAACAAATTGTTCTAAACTTAAATTTAAATACTCCTGGCTTTTTTGAATAATATCCCGGTTAGCCCCTTTAGCAAATGATTTTTCTTTAAAGCGCTTCAAAACACTTTTTGTTTTCAAATCTTTAATTTTTTTCGAAGGCAAAACTAAAGTCGCAGCCACAATTAAGCCAGTTAATGGGTCTACACAGTAAAGGGCTTTTGCCATTAAGCTTTTCGGTTTCACTTTGTGGGCTTCGTTGTGCGTAAAAACTGCCTCATAAATATCCTGGCTAAAACCAAGATTCTTTAAAATGTCTGCACCTACTTTGGAGTGGAGATTAATGTCGCCGTGGACTTTTTCATAGTCAATGTCGTGCAATAGTCCGCATATTCCCCATTTTTCTTCATCAGCGTGAAAATGTTTTGCCAATTTTCTCATTGCACTTTCTACGGCTAAAGAGTGCTTTAAGAGATTAGGTTTTTTAATGTTTTCCTTTAATAAAAGGAGGGCTTCTGGTCTTGTCATGTTATTAGATTAAAATTAACTAAATAGAAATTAATGGTCTTCTTTGAGTGATTCTTTTAAAAGCTGAAAATCCTTTTCTAAAATACTTTTCATATTAGGATTGTACGTAGCTACCGCCGGGTGGTATAAAGGTAAAATCTTTATCTTATGGAAAAGAGTTTTAACAACAAAAATTTGACCGTGAATTTTGCTAATTGGTTGAATTTTTGCTTTCAGGCCAAATTTTTCCATAAGGAAATGCATAGCGTATCTTCCCAGGGGACAAATAATTTCCGGAGCAATAAGAACAATCTGCCGATTGAGATAAGGAGTACAAGCTTTTATTTCCTCGGGTTTCGGGTCACGATTCCCTGGCGGCCGGCATTTTAAGAGATTGCAAATATAGACATCTTCCCGCCTAATCCCTATAGATTCCAAAAGATCATTTAAAATTTTCCCTGCTGCTCCACAAAACGGATGACCGGTTTTATCTTCTTGAGCCCCGGGTGCTTCTCCTATAAACATGATTTTCGCTTCGTGGCTCCCTTCTCCAATAACCGGATAAATCCTTGTTTGAAA
>CAZLUG010000004.1:52273-57455 GCA_964562675.1 uncultured Candidatus Saccharibacteria bacterium
TTGTGAGCGCTTTGCAAAATACTTCAACCTTACCATTGTTTATTGAGTCAGATAGGAATCAGCGTGAAAACTCCATGCATATTGGGTAACTTTTGAGAGAGTTGCTCCGTCTGATTTTAGATAGTACAGCATACAACCATTGGGGAATAAAAGAAAAAACTCTGTCTCATCCTCAAAAATTTTAAAGCCCGGCGGTATTGCTACTTCTCTTAAAACAAGGTATTCCCCTTTTAAGATCCCATAGAAGTGCCCCATAAACCGAAGGTATTTTTCTTCATCTCCCTCAAAAGTTACCAAAATCGTCTCTAAAGGATCCTCATCATTAGGCTTTCTATTTTTAATAATCGTCCGCCAAATTTCTTCTTGTTTCTCCGGGGAAAGATTACTCACCTCGTCATCACCTCCAGCCATCCACTTATTGTAAATAGGATGTAAAAGAACAAAATGGTTACTAGAAATTTAATAACGATTAATATTATAGCACCTTCTTAGTGAAAATCAAAAAGATAAATCGAAATTTAATTTTAAAATTTTAAATTTAAAAGTTTTTCAACTTAAGTGTTGGAAATGATAAGGTACCGCCATCTTCCGTATAAATCCTTGAAAAACCGATAGTGTTTGTAGGCAAAACTTTCTAATAATGTTTTGAGTTTAATTCGTTGGTCAAAACCAAATTCCAGGTAAATCTTTCCTTTAGGCTTTAAGTACTTTTTTGCTTCTTCCAAAAAACTTCTAATGTGTGAAAGCCCGTCGAGGCCTCCGAAGATTGCGCTCTTTGGTTCAAAGCGCCAAACAGATTCCTGGACTAAATCCTTCTGTCGCCAAGGTACATAAGGAGGATTAGCAAGAATCAGGTCATACTTGCCCCTAATTTCTGAAAAGATATCTGATTTAATCAAATGATAGCGCTTTTGAGATATTTTGTTTAATTCAAGATTGATCTTAACCTGGCGGAGAAATTTTAAACTTTTCTCGCTAAAATCTACCCTCGCCCCGGGAATCCTTGAAAGGACAGCTATGCCTAAACAACCCGAGCCAGCAAAAATATCAAGACATTTTAAATGGGCAGGTGCTTGTTTTTGATAGGACCGAACCAATTTCCCAACCCAAAACTCTGTTTCCACTCTTGGAATAAAGGGACGTTTGCTTAAATCAATTCGACAGCCTAAAAAATTTATAAATCCAATAAGATAATCTAGAGGTTCTCCTTTTTTAAGTTTTTCAATGTCTCTTTGAGCTTTTTTGGTTAATTCGTTTTGATATTTCTCGCTTAAGAGCCGCTGGATGTTTTGGAAATAATCGTTTTTCTTAAACATTTTAAAAATGAGCGCCAAGACCGATGATATAAAACTCCCGACTGTGTTTTCGGACAGCTTTGGGCCGAAAGCGTTTAGCTAATCTAAATTTATTTTTTACCGTTTGAAATAGGTTTTGCGTCTCTTCACTGGCGAAAACCTTGCAAACAAAATTTCCCTCTTGCTTCAAACAAATTTCAGCTATCAAAAGAGCTTGTTGGGCCAGTTCTAATGACCGCGCACTATCTATAAATTTAATGCCGGCGGTAGAAGGCGCTAAATCGGAGACAACCACGTTATATTCTCCTTTTAAAAAATCATCTTTCCCTAATGACTGAACATCTTTTTGGAAAAATACAACATTGGGGATTTGGGAACAACGAATTTCTTTCAGATCATAGCCCACAACTTTGCCGTTTTCTCCTACCTCTTTTGAGAGATATTGTAACCACGAACCCGGCGCGCATCCTAAATCTAAAATGCTGTCTCCTTTTTTTACCAAATGATACTTCTCTTGAATTTCTTTTAACTTATAGACCGACCTTGCTACGTATCCTTCTGATTTTGCTTTTCTTTGATAAGAGTCCTTAAACCTTAAGTCCATTTTATTACAATTATATATAATAGATATTTTTGAAAACTTGCATTTTCCCCGCTATTTTATTTAGGCCCACTAAAGTTTGGGATAAAATTAGTGCCAATTGAAGATAATTCTTGAATATAAATATTTTCAAAACCCAAAGAAAGAGCGTATTGGACAATCTCATCATATTCGTTCTTTTCCAGAGTCCTTGAAATTGAAGGAAAATTACCAGCTTTGTAAACAGGCGTATATTGGGACATCAAGCTTAACCAAACTTGGTTTCCAAGTATCCTTTTAATATCTCTAATGACAATTTTAGAATTTTCGAGATGATTTGGCAAAATGAGATGGCGGATAATTAACCCTTTCTGGATAAATCCTTGCTTAAATCTCGCATTTGGCTGTTGTTTCGCCATTTCGGCAATCGCTTTCTCGGCAATTTCAAGATAATGAGCCGCCGCAGAAAACTTTAGAGCTAATTTGTTGTCCCCATACTTAAAATCGGGCAAATAAACATCAACTAAACCCCGAAGCTGCTTAATATTCTCTTCTCTCTCGTAAGCATTAGAATTCCAGATAATAGGCAAGGGGAATTTTTCTGCTTTAAGTTGCCTTAAAATTTTTACTAATCTTTTGTGATAACAGGTTGGAGAAATTAAATTAATATTTTTAGCTCCTCTCTTAGCTAGTTTATAAAAAATCTCTCTAAGCCCCGCGTCGCTATAAATTTTCCCTTGATTTAATTGGCTAATCTGGTAATTTTGGCAAAAGACACATCTTAAATTGCAGTGTGAAAAGAAAACTGCGCCAGAACCGTAGACCGCCGGGTGGGATTTATTCTGCTTGTTGCGCAAAAGGAAAGAATCATTGTGCAATCTGCCAGAAATACATGGTTCTTCCCCAAAGAAAAGCTGCCACATCCCTACTTTAAAATTATCAGGCGCTTGGCAAAACTTTACTTGCTTGCAAATTCTTGGACAATTATCGCAATACATATAAACAATATTTCCCCCTTTTTTGTTTCAAAATCATAGCTAATATAGTATAATAAAATATGCTTCAAACTAATGATCTTGAAAAAGGGACAATTATAAAAATTGACGGGCAACCTTGGGAAGTAATTGAATCTAAATTGGTAAAACTTGCTCGGAGGCCGGCTTTTGTCCGGCTCATTCTCAAAAATATCAAGAATAAAAGAATGTTAGAAAAAGTCTTTAAGTCAGGCCAGCAATTTGAAGAGATAGAATTAATCAAAAAGGAAGCTATTTGGCTCTACCACGACCGAAAAGCAGGATGGGTTTTAATGGGAAAAAAGAGGATAAGTTTTCCCTTAAAGTCCCTCGGCAACAAAATAATGTACCTTCGAGAAAAATCTCCAGTTAAGCTTTTATATATTAACGGGAAATGCATCGGCTTGCAAGTACCAAAAAAAGTTGATTTAAAAGTTATTGGAGCCCCACCGGGTGTCAAGGGAAATACCGCTTCTTCGTTGACAAAAACAGTTACTCTGGAAACGGGCTTAAAAGTAACCGCACCTCTTTTTATCAAAGAAGGAGATTTTATTAGAATAAACACTGAAAAAGGGAAATATACGGAGAGAGTGTCTTAATCAATGCAAATTCTTCAATTTGTCTAATGACCGCCAAAAAAATTCGCTTTATCTTTTAACAAAAGATATAATAAATATGTAATGAATAAAGGTCGTCTCTTATAATTGCAATCTTAAAATTTTAAAAGGGATAAAATAATAATTTTTTGATATTATGTTAAAAAAAATACTCATTATAAGTTCAATTATCATCATCATCTTAATAGGAGGATATTTTGGATATCACTATTATCTATCTTCCAATAATAAGACTTCTCAAAGCAATCTTCCTGCTAGTACATTAAGCAACATTTTAAAGCGGGGGAAAATTATCGTTGGCACGGAGGCTACTTACCCCCCGATGGAATACATTGACCAAAACGGAAATTTCGTGGGCGTTGATATCGACATAGCCAAAGAAGTCGCTTCTGATTTAGGGGTCAATGTTGAGTTTAAAAATATTGTCTGGGATAAAATTTTTAACAGCCTTCTCCAAAAGAAAACAGATATACTGATATCTTCTATCACTATTCTTCCCAGCCGGGCGAAAATAATGGCCTTCTCCAATCCTTACTTTAATGCTGGTCAAGTAATTGTTATCCGAAAAAATGAAGCTAATCTTATCAAGGGAACTGCTGACCTGGCAGGGAAAAGATTAGGGGTCCAAAAAGATACCACAAGTGACACCGCCGCTCAAAAATACACCAATAAAGTTGTACGCTACGGAACATATGATGTTGCCGAAAAAGATCTTCTGGTGGGAAAACTTGATGCGATAATTATTGATTATACCGCCGGGGTAGGTTTGCTGAGAAAAGACGAGAATTTGGAAATAGTGGGAGAACCGTTTACCGAAGAATTTTACGGCATAGCGGTCAGGAAGGAAGATAAATCTCTCCTTTCAAAGATTAACCAAACAATTGCTCGCTTAAAAAGGGAAGGTAAATTAAAGGCAATAGAAAAGAAGTGGCTAGGAAGATAAATTTAATGAAAAACAAAAAAATAAGAATTTCGCTTGGGGTTAAATTAACCGTACTCGTTATTTTAAGTTGTTTAATAATCTTCGCTGTTTTAGCATATTTCATTGCAGACCAACAAATCAAAGTTCTCGAAACAAGTTTTCGCCAACAAGCAATCAACACTACTCAAGCTTTAAACGCTTCCCTGACAAATCTTGAAGATTTTGTCAATCAAAAGAAACTTCAAAACACGATTTATAAGTTGATGTGGCTTAACCCTGAGGTGGCAAAAATAAATATTAATTTCCTTACCAAAAAAGGGTTAAGTATTATCGCCTCAAGCGATACTACTTCTATTGGGAAAATTCCCTCCGCCAATAATCTCCTTGCTCTCAAAGAAGACCAGACTATCGTGCGAAAAGGAAAAGTGGAAGGTGTAAATTCTATTTGGGTGCTTAGCCCTATTAGAATTTCTGGAAAACTTGTTGGAACATACGAAGTTAACCTATCGCTTGAGGGATTAGAAAAAGAAGTTTCTCACACCAAAACACAACTCCTCCTAACAATCTTGGGGGGAATAATCATTATTACCTTATTCATAGTCTACTTTTTGAAAAAAGAGCTTATTCGGCCAATTAATGGTCTAAAGCGCGGGATGGAAATTTTTGGCAAGGGTAACCTTGACCACAGAATCCAGGCCCAAAGAAACGACGAACTTGGTGACTTGGCCTCTGGCTTTAACAATATGGCCACTAAG
>CAZLUG010000005.1:0-38519 GCA_964562675.1 uncultured Candidatus Saccharibacteria bacterium
AAAATTAATTAGTTTAGTAGTAAAAAAAGTTAAGGAAAAATTTGGGATAAATCTTCAAAAAGAAATAAAATATTTAAAATAAAAACTTCTTAAAATAAAAAAATCTCTCAACCTATACACTACTTGAAAAAAATAGGGGTTGACAAAAAATTTTATAATGAGAAAATATAATAATTACAAAAGAAATTTTGTAGCAAATAGTAAATTTTTTAGGCAAGAGGTCGGCTATTTGCAAAATTATTCTTCGTGACATTTTAAAATGGTTAAGAAAAAGAAGACTACAAAAAAGAAGAAGACCGCTAAGAAGAAAACTGCTAAGAAGAAGACCGCTAAAAAAAGAAAGAAGAGATAATTTCTATTGAGTGAATGCAACCCTGTCTCAAGGCAGGGTTGTTTTTATCTGTATTCTTGCAACATTACCGATTTTGTTTTATAATAAAAGGACTTATTTCTTCATGATCTAAATTTAAACAGATAAGTTATATGAAGATAATTATTAAAAAAACTAAAATAACATTAACTCCCGCTCTCGTTAATTTTTTAAAAGTTAAATTGGCCAAAGTAGAAAAATTTCTGCCAGATAATTTAAAAAAAGAATTGCCTACAGAGCTTTTTGTTGAGCTCGGGAAACCTTCATTACATCACCTTAAGGGAGATGTTTTTTATGCGGAGCTGCAATTAACTCTGCCGGGAAAAGTTTTGTTGCGCGCGAAATCAAAACAGAGTGATTTGAGAAAAGCAATTCTTGAAGCTCAGGAAAAAATTATTCGGCAACTAGAGAAATACAAAGAAAAAAATCTTGAAAATAAAAATAAGGAGCAAAAAAATACTGAGGGAAATTTTGAAAAATAAATAGGATTTTCAACAAGAGGAGAAAGAATTTCCTCTATATTCATATTGTTAAGATAATATGTCGTTTTTATCTAAAATTTTTGGCGACCCAAACAAAAAATATCTAAAGCAAGTTCAGCCTCTAGTTGATAAAATAAATTTGCTTGAACCACGGTTTGAGAAAATTTCGGATGAAGAAATTCGGGAAAACACAAAGAAACTTAAAGAAAGAATAGAAAAAAAAGAATCTCTAGAAAATATTTTGCCGGAAGCTTTTGCTTTGGGCAGAGAAGCAGCTAAACGCACTTTGCATCAGCGCCATTTTGATGTTCAGCTTATTGGAGGAATAGTTTTGCATCAAGGAAAAATTGCTCAGATGTTGACCGGAGAAGGAAAAACTTTAGCAGCTACTCTTCCTGCTTATTTAAATGCTTTAACCGGCAAGGGGGTGCATATTGTGACGGTTAACGACTATTTAGCGCGCAGAGATACTGTTTGGATGGGACAAATTTATCATCTTTTAGGATTAAAGGTGAGTTGCTTAAACCACGAACAATCGTTTATTTACGACCAAAATTACCGTCATCCAGGAGAGGAGGAAAAAAAGATCCAAGACGAACTGGGAAGCTTTAAAGTAGTGCAGGATTTTTTAAGGCCATGTTCGCGACGTGAAGCGTATTTAGCTGATATTACTTATGGTACCAATAGCGAATTTGGCTTTGATTACCTTAGAGACAACATGGTTTATAATTTGAAGGACCAAGTGCAAAGAGGATTTAATTATGCCATCATTGATGAAGTGGATTCTATATTGATTGATGAAGCAAGGACTCCTTTAATTATCTCCCAGCCGGATTTTGAGTCTTCGAAAATGTATAAAGAGTTTGCTCATATTATTCCCCGCTTGAAAGAAAATGAAGATTATAACATTGATGAGAAAATGAAAGTGGCAACCTTAACTGAAGAGGGGATTGATAAAATAGAGAAAATTTTAAAAGTTGGTAATATCTACGACACTAAAGGAATGCGTTATTTGCATCACTTAGAACAATCCTTAAAAGCAAAAGCTCTTTTCCAGCGTGACCGAGACTATATTGTGAAGAACGGGAAAGTGATTATTATAGATGAATTTACCGGTCGTCTTTTGCCCGGGCGGAGATATTCTGGAGGATTGCATCAAGCTATTGAAGCGAAAGAAGGAGTAGCGGTACAGCCGGAGTCGCAGACTTTAGCGACTATTACTTTCCAGAATTACTTTCGGATGTATGAAAAATTAGCCGGAATGACAGGAACAGCCGTGAGCTCTGCTGAGGAATTTGATAAAGTTTATAATATGCAGGTGGTTATAGTACCCACCAACAAGCCTCTTCAGCGAAAGAATTTGCCAGACAGAATTTACAAAACCGAAAGGGCGAAGTTTAGAGCTGTAGTTGAAGAGATTGAAAAAAGGCATAAATTGGGCCAGCCTATTTTGGTAGGGACACGCTCTGTGGAAAAGAACGAATATCTTGGCAAACTTTTAGATATTAAAGGAGTGCCTTGCCACATCTTAAATGCAAAACACCACGAACAAGAGGGAGAAATTATTGCTCAGGCTGGTGAATTTGGCCGGGTGACCGTGGCTACTAATATGGCCGGCCGGGGGGTAGACATTGTGCTTGGGGGCAACCCTCCTAATCCTGAAGAGGCAAGAAAGGTAAGAGAGTTAGGCGGCCTGCATGTTATTGGTACAGAACGCCACGAAGCTCGGCGGATTGATAACCAATTACGGGGAAGAGCGGGAAGGCAGGGCGATCCTGGATCATCGCAATTCTTTGTTTCTCTGGAAGATGAATTGTTAAGAGTTTTCGGTGGAGAAAGGATTAAAGCTCTTATGGAAACTTTAAAAGTTCCCGAGGATACGCCGATTGAATCAAGACTTATCTCTCTTGCCATTGAAAAAGCCCAAACCCGGGTGGAGGGGCTGAATTTTGATTTGAGAAAGCATATTTTAGAGTACGACGATGTGTTGCTCCGCCACCGAGATGTTTTATACAAAAGAAGAGCAGAAATACTTAAAGCCGCAGAAAAGGGAGAACTTAAGTCCCAAATTTTGAATCTCGTCTCAAAAGAAATTAAAAGAATTATTGACTTCCATTGCCAATCCCCGAGAGTGGGGGATTGGAACATTGAAGAAATTTTTGAAGAAATAAAAACCATTTTTCCAATTTCAGATGAAGTGCATTTTCAACTGAGCAAAATAGCTAAAAAATCAATGCCGGTTGAAGATTTGAAAAAAGAGCTTAGCCAATTTTTAATTGATTTAGCAGAGAAAATTTACGCTTTAAAAGAAGAGAAAGAGGGGAGAGAAAATACAAAAGAGGTCGAAAAAGTTATTTGTTTAAATAATCTAGACTTCCTTTGGCGCAACCACTTAGAAAACATGGAACATTTGAGGGACTCAGTGAACCTAAGAACTTATGGAGGAAGGGACCCACTTGTTGAATATAAAACAGAGGGCCATAAGATGTTTCGAGAGCTTCTTTTGCAATTGGATTCAAACATTGTGCGAACGATTTTCAAGTTAACGGTTAAAGAAGGAGCCTAGTTATTAGAGAATTTTTATTAATAATACTGCTATTAATTGTTTTACGGCCCAGAAGGACTATGAAATTTGCCATAAGGCGGTTTTTATTGTATGATGTAAAAATCTTAAATTATGCTTAAAGAGAATATTTCGGCAAGTTTATTTTTAATCATCGTTCTAGCTTTTTTTGCGCTAAACTTTGTTTACCCAAATTTTTTGAATGAGGGGATTGATTTTTTAAATTCGCAGTTTGCTCTCCACCTCCCTCATTTTTGGCAGAAACCTTTTAGCTTAGGGCTTGATTTACAAGGAGGAACTCACTTAGTTTATGAGGCTGATTTATCAAAGATAAATTCTAAGGAAAAATCAGATACAATGGCTGGGCTGAGGGATGTGCTTGAAAGAAGAGTTAATCTTTTTGGGGTGCGAGAACCAGTAGTCAGAACCGAGGAAGCAGCCGGGCATTACCGTTTGGTGATTGAATTACCGGGGGTTAAAGATGTTAAACAAGCTATCAAAATGATAGGGAAAACTCCTTATCTTGAATTTAAGTCAGAAAGAAGCCCAGAAGAAACAAAAGCAATTTTGGCCAAACAAAAAGAGATTAAGGGGTTATCTCCAGAAGCAATGAAGAAGGTGAAAGATTATCAATTGGCTTTTCAAGACCCTTATTTTAAACCGACAAAACTTACCGGCCGATATTTAAAGACGGCGCAATTAACCTTTAACCAAACAACTTTTGAACCGGAAGTTTCGCTCGATTTTAATGCCGAAGGGGCGCAAGTGTTTAAAGAACTTACAACTAAAAATATAGGCAAAAAATTAGCTATTTATATCGATAACAGTTTAATTTCTGCTCCGGTAGTCAGAGAAGCAATTCCTAATGGGAAAGCCGAAATTTCAGGCAATTTTACGGTTAAAGAGGCAAGAAATTTAGCCCAAAACCTTCAAGCGGGAGCTTTACCGGTGCCCATAAAGCTTATTTCCCAGAGAACAATTGGGCCTACTTTGGGTAAGATTTCTCTCGATAAATCTTGGCAGGCCGCTTTATTTGGGTTTTTGGGAATAGTGATATTTATGATAATTTTCTACCGCTTGGCGGGAGTGGTTGCTTCTTTTGCCTTGATTATTTATGCGGGCACTTTGTTAAGTTTATTTAAACTGATTCCTGTTACTTTAACGTTGGCCGGCATTGGCGGAGCGGTCCTTTCAATTGGCATGGCGGTTGATGCTAATGTCTTAATTTTTGAGCGGATGAAAGAAGAGAGAAAAAAAGGAGAAGATTTTTCGAGAGCGCTTTCTGAAGGGTTTCACCGGGCTTGGCCTTCTATTAGAGACAGCAATCTTACTACTTTGATTGTGGCTTTCATTATGTTTGGAGTTGGGACAAGCTTTGTGAAAGGGTTTGCGGTTACCTTAAGCATAGGTATTTTGATAAGTATGTTTTCGGCTATCTTCGTGACAAGGGTATTTTTGATGTGCTTTATTGGCAAGAAAGTTTCCAAGATAAAATGGCTTTGGGGTTAGATGAGCAGATGATTTATTGCTGAGTAATATTTTCAAGCACTTGACCATTATTAATTATATGTATTTTCCATTCATTAAATATCGCAGAATTTTTTACATCTTTTCGGGTACTTTGGTTACCTTATCTTTAGTAAGCATTATTATCTTTGGTTTAAAGTTTGGTATTGATTTTACCGGCGGCAGTGTTTTAGGAATTAAATATGAACAGCAAGCTCCAAGCTTTACGCAGATTAAAACAGCGCTTCAACCTCTTAAGTTGGGGACAATAACTTTGAAAAAAGATGGAGAAAATGGAGTGATTTTAAGAATGAAGAATATTTCGGAAAGTACTCACGAAGCGGTTATGGAGAAACTTCAAAATCTTGGGAAATTAGAAAAAGGTTCCTCAAATTTTGAAAATATCGGTCCAATAGTTGGAAACGAACTGAAGCAAAAAACAAAATTTGTAGTTCTTCTCTGTATTATCTCTATTATTCTTTATGTAGCTTTTGCTTTTCGGAGAGTCTCTAAACCGGTGAATTCTTTTATTTATGGTTTTACCAGTCTCGTTGCTCTAGGACATGATATTATTATTCCCTTGGGTGTATTTTCACTTTTAGGAGAACTTTATGGAGTTCAAGTTACGGTGCCGGTCATCACGGCTCTTTTAACAGTTTTTGGTTATTCTATCAATGATTCAGTGGTCGTTTTTGATAGAGTGCGAGAAAATATCTTAAAATCCCAGGAGCCAACTTTTGATTTAGTGGTGGATAAAAGTTTAAATCAGACTATTACGCGTTCCTTGAACACTTCTTTGACCACCTTAATTGTCCTTTTCTCGATTTTCTTTTTTGGCGGGGTGACGCTGAGATATTTTTCGCTGGCTTTAATTTTAGGAATCTCTTTTGGCACTTATTCTTCATTATTTTTAGCTACTCCGCTTTTAGTGTCTTACCTCAAGAGGAAGGAAAGAAAGATGCAATCTTGACAAACCGTTGATATTTTGTTTTAATGCAAGAATATGTTAAAACTTGATTATCCAAAAATTTATAACAGCATCGTTCAAGATTTACCAACTCACCGAAAAGAAGTTTTGGAGAGAAGGTTTGGTTTAGGTAAATTTCCTCAGAGAGAAACTCTCCAATCAATTGGAAATCGATTTGGGGTTACACGTGAAAGAATTCGCCAGATAGAGAAGAATAACTTAGAATTGCTGGCTAAAAGAAGCAGAAACGAAAAACTGAAAGAACTTTTTTCGTATTTTGAAAATTATCTTTCAAAACGAGGGGGTTTTCGAAGAGAAGATTTGCTTTTAGACGACTTAGCAGGTGGAGAGAACCATAACTATATTTATTTCTTTTTGAACTTTGCCCCTAAATTTTCTCGTTTTTTAGAAACGGAAGATTATTATACTTTTTGGAGTTACAAGAAAAGTATCGAAGAAAAAATTAGAAACCTCTTACAAGATCTTTTAGATAAACTTCAAGACAAGGGCAGGCCGTTGGAAATCGAAGAATTGGGGAAGTTTTATCCTCGATTTACTTCCGTCCGCCTTTTCTCTTTAATTGAGGTGGCAAAAAGGATTGAAAAGGGGATAGATGGAAAATATGGGTTAATTGATTGGCCGGAAATTCTTCCAAAAACTGCTCGTGATAAAATTTATATTATTTTAAAAAGGACAGGCAAACCTCTCCATTTTACAAAGATTGCTGAGCTGTGCAATAATTTGAATAGTGAATTAAATATCCCTCATTTACATTCCAAGAGAAAAATTTTACCGCAAACAGCCCATAATGAGCTTATTAGAGATGAAAGATTTGTCTTGGTCGGACGTGGTCTTTACGCTCTTAAAGAATGGGGCTACCAACCTGGGACAGTCTTTGAAGTTGTTCAACGCATTCTCAAAAATAGCCAGCGTCCTCTTTCACAGGAAGAAATTTTAAACTTAGTACGCAAACAAAGAATTGTGAAAGAAAATACAATATTGCTTGCGTTAAACAACAAAGATAATTTCTTCAGAGACCAAGAGGGAAGATATAGAATTAAAACTCATAGGTCTTCTCGGTCTCTCTGAGGGAAATTTTTTCTTAGTTACCTAGGCCAATAATTTTATGGAGACTTATACTCCGTTAGTGATTATTCTTTCTTCACTTTTAGGTTTTCTCATTAATGTTTTAAAAGCTTGGTGGTGGATTTTGCCGCCGTTGATTTTAATTGAACCTTTAAAATTTCTTTACCTTTGGTATATTCGGCAGAAATGGGCGCAAGGAATCCATTACATTGTTCTGGAAATAAAATTTCCGCGGGAAATAGAACGTCCCTTTAAAGCCATGGAGCAGGTTATGGCTAATTTTTGGACCTTATATGACCCGCCGAATTGGAAAGAAAAATGGATTCTCGGACATTTTCTCTTAAGTTTTGCCATGGAAATAGTAAGTATTGGCGGGGAAATTCATTTTCTTTTGAGGGTGCCAAAAAGTTTGCGGGATATGTTTGAAAGACCTATTTATTCTCAATATCCTGATGCAGAAATTTCCCAGGTTGAAGACTATGCCAAAAAGGTTCCTCAAAATATTCCTAATAAGGATTGGGATTTATTTGGCTGGGATTTTCAATTAATCAGAGACAGTTGCTACCCCATCAAAACTTATTCAATGTTTTTTGAAGAAAATCCATCCCTGAAAGAAGAAAAACGCTTAAGCCCATTAACTTCTCTTTTAGAAGGAATGGCGGCTCTTAAATCCGATGAACAGCTGTGGTTTCAAATTATTGCCAAGCCCATTTTAAACGAAGTTCCTTGGATGACCCAAGGGAAAGAAACCATTGCTAAACTTGTTCATCGGCCTCCGAAGCCTCAGCCAAAGTCTATTATTGGAGAGGCAACTAATATTCTTATTGGAGGCGCGCCGAGCAAGGAAGAAGAAAAAAAAGAGGAAATCATTCCTCCGGAAATGCGTTTAACTCCTGGAGAAAGGGAAGTGGTTTCCGCCATTGAGAATAAAATTTCCAAGCAGGGCTTTGAAACAAATATTAGAATGATTTACTTAGCTGAAAAGAAAGACTTTTTCAAACCGCGGGTTAAAATTCCTCTCAACTTTTCAGTGAGCGTTTCAACAATGAACCTTAACGGCTTTAAGCCCTGGAAACAAACTATGGCAAGAGTTGTAAAACCGGCTTTTTTTCGGGGGATTAAACTTTATAAGCGGAAAAGAAGATTATTCCGCCACTATGTTCACCGCTGGCCCCCGATGTTTCCTCGAAGCGGCGGAACTTTTGTTTTAAATACCGAAGAACTTGCCACTTTGTATCACTTCCCTAGCGAAGAAGCTGCTCCGACTGCTAATCTTGCCCGGATAGAAGCAAGGAAAGGAAGCGCACCGAGTAATCTTCCGGTAGAATAAAAATTTAAATTTGCTGGCAAAAAATACAATGATTTATCTTTAGAAAATTGATGTAATACTTGATAAGATAAGAATCATAATTTTTGGATTTTTAGATTATTAGAGCCAAGAACTTAGTTAGAGGATATGTCTGAAATAAATTTTTTTGGAAAAACATCTTTCCGCCAAGAGCATAGAAAATTTGGGATTAAACCTGATGATAGAAGGCGCCATCTTTATATTATTGGGAAAACCGGTATGGGGAAAACCGCTCTTTTAAAAAACATGGCTATTCAAGATATCAGAGCAGGGAAAGGTATTGGATTTATTGATCCCCACGGAGAAGCCGCTGACGATTTATTAAATTTTGTGCCAAAAGAGAGGATTCAAGACGTGATTTACTTTAACCCGGGAGATATTGATTATCCGATAGCTTTTAACGTAATGGAGAAAGTAAGTGTGGCGCATCGCCATTTAGTGGCCTCTGGTTTAATGGGAGTATTCAAAAAACTTTGGCCTGATGTTTGGTCAGCGCGGATGGAATATATTTTAAATAATTCTATTTTAGCTCTTCTAGAATATCCAGGGTCTACTCTTTTGGGAATTAATAGATTATTAGCTGACCAGGATTTCCGCCAGAAAGTTATTGATAAAATAACAGACCCTGTTATTAAAGCTTTTTGGACGAAAGAATTTGCCAGATACACTCAACGTTATGAAATTGAAGCAACTGCAGCTATTCAAAACAAGATCGGCCAATTTATTTCTGCTCCTTTAATTAGAAATATTATTGGTCAAGTCAATTCTTCTATTGATATGCGAAAAGTTATGGATGAAGGAAAAATCTTGATTGTGAATTTATCAAAGGGAGCAATCGGCGAAGATCCTTCCCGGCTTTTAGGAGGTTTACTGATAACCAAACTTCAATTAGCTGCTATGTCAAGGGTGAATATTCCCGAAAAAGAGAGGCGGGATTTTTATCTTTACGTTGATGAATTTCAGAATTTTGCCACAGAATCTTTTATCAACATTTTATCAGAAGCAAGAAAATATAGGCTGGACCTAATTTTAGCAAACCAATATATCAGCCAGATGGAAGAAGGAGTGCGGGACGCGGTTTTTGGCAACGTCGGGACGATTATTTCTTTTCGGGTGGGAGCGGAAGACGCAGAATATTTAGAAAAAGAATTTGTTCCTGACTTTATGGCTAGCGATTTAGTAAATTTACCAAAGTATCACGTATACTTAAAACTTATGGTTGATGGAGTAGCCGGCCGTCCGTTTTCAGCTATTACTTTAAGCCCTTTCCAAGAGGAAGAAAAATCATACCGAGATAAAATTATAGATTTTTCCCGTAGCCAATACGGCACAAAAAAGGAAATTATTGAAGAGGCCATGACTAAATGGGCAGGAAGTTATATCAATCAGCGCACCCCCTCGCACGGTCAAAATTCTTCCCCGGTACTTTACGATGCGCAATGCCAAAATTGCGGAAAGTGGATAAAAGTTCCTTTTAAACCGGATGGAGTAAGACCGATTTATTGCAAATCCTGCCTCAAAAAGCTTAATCAGGAAAAAAACTCAGAGAAAAGCCAACAAGGAAAATTACCAGAACAAAGCCGGCCAAGTACCGAGGGGATTAAAACAGTTTCTTTGGAGAATCTTTTAGAAAAAACGCCCATTTCTTTCGTTAAAAAGAAAGGAGGCGAAAATTTGGAGAAAGAGACAAAAAGAAAAAAAGAGAAAAAGAGTGTTTCTCTTGACGAGCTGCATAAAGTTTTGGAAGAATCGTTAAAACAGAAGTCGGGAAATAAAAATTCGCAAAATATTAAAAAACGCGGTATAATCAAACCAGGAGAAACTATAAATTTTCCTCAAGAGTAAATGTTTGATAATTTTCTTTGCCATATTTGTATTTTCTCCCTTCAACTTCTATATATTTAATATCCCCTATATTATTTTATGTTTAAAACAGTTGAAGATATTCCCCTTAAAGGGAAAAGAGTAATTTTGCGGGCAGATTTTAATGTTCCGATGGCGGGAGATAATATTTTAGATGACTTTAGGATAAGAAAAATTATCCCGACCATTGAATACCTTAAATCGCATAAAGCAAAGATTATTATCATAAGCCATTTAGGGAGACCGTTAAATGACCCTCGCTTATCTAAAAATTGGAGAAATTATAGTTTAAAGCCAATTGCCTTAAAGTTAGAAGAGCTTTTAAAGACACCGGTAGGATTTATCAATGATTGCTGCGGAAGAGCTGTTGTCAAAAAGATAGAAAAAATCAAGGAAGGCGACATTGTTCTTTTGGAAAATTTAAGATTTTATGCAGGCGAGGAGAAAAATTCGCCGGATTTTGCAAAAAAACTAGCAAAACTTGGTGAATTATATGTTTCTGAGGCATTTAGCGTTAGCCATCGGCTTCACGCTTCAATTGTTATTCTTCCCCGTTTGATGCCCCGCGCTGTTGGTTTTGCCTTTGCGGAAGAAGTAAAAGTTCTTTCAAAGCTTCGCGATAAACCATTGCGGCCTTATGTGGTGATTATTGGAGGAGCAAAGATTGCTTCAAAAATGAAAGCAGTCCAGAAACTTTTGAAAAAAGCTGATTATTTGCTTTTTGGCGGGAAAACAGCAAATGTTATTTTGCGGGTGAAGGGAATTTGTGTAGGCAAGCCTTGGCCGGATAACGAAGAGGCAGTGAAAGAAATTAAACAACTAAAACTTACTAATACCGCTATTCATCTGCCGGTAGATGTAATAGTTTCTCCGGATAGAAGCGGAAAAGTTTATCTCAGAGATATTGGGCCAGGCAAAGTGAGAAAGGACGAAAATATTTTTGATA
Organism: uncultured Candidatus Saccharibacteria bacterium; assembly: GCA_964562675.1. Classification (GTDB taxonomy): domain Bacteria; phylum Patescibacteriota; class Minisyncoccia; order Minisyncoccales; family CG1-02-41-26; genus CAZLUG01. Next base: position 11,132 of record CAZLUG010000005.1, read on the forward strand.
TAGGCAAAGAAACAGTCAAGACTTTTAATAAAATTATTGCGGAGGCGAAAACAATTGTTTGGGCAGGACCTTTAGGGTTAATTGAGGAAAAACAATTCCAAGCAGGCACAAAAGGCATTATCGAGTCTATTTCGAGAAACCATCAAGCTTTTAAGGTAGCAGGAGGAGGGGATACAATAGAGACCATTCAAAACTTAAGTTCTCTGAAAAGATTTTCTTATATTTCAACGGGGGGAAGCGCAATGTTATTTTTCTTAGCGGGAGAAAAGTTGCCCGGCATTGAAGCGTTAAAGGGCTAAGGAAATAATCAATAAGGTGGACATTTTAAACAACTTGGCCTTTGTTCTAATTTGGCCTAAGAATAATTTTTTATTTTATGGAAGAAATTAAAAACCTTCAAAAAGCAGCTCAACGAATTAAGAAAGCCATTAAGCAAAAAGAAAGAATTTTGCTTTTTGGCGACTCTGACTTAGACGGCACAACCTCAGTGATTTTATTACAAGAAACAATTGAAAGCTTTGGGGGCAAAGTAACCGCAATTTATTTTCCCAACAGAGATAAAGAAGGTTATGGACTGCAGGATTCTTCGCTTAAATTTTTTCGTAAGTATGCTCCGGCTCTTCTTTGCACCCTTGATTGCGGTATTGGAAATGTCAAATCGTTGGCTAAGGCTAAAAAGATGCATTTTGACACTTTGGTTATCGACCATCATGAGGTCTTAGAAAAACTTCCTCCGGCTTCTATTATTGTTGACCCGAAACAAACAAAGGGAGATTCAAATCTTAAAGCATTAGCTAATGTTGGAGTTACTTATAAACTTTGCCAAGCTTTATTTAATCATCATCTTTCTTCCAGCCTAAAACAAAGTTTTTTAGAATTAGTAGCGCTTGGTACATTAGCAGATAAAATGCCCGAGGTGGGTGATAATAAAATTTTTATACGGGAAGGTTTAAATACTTTTCCCCAGAGTTTTAGAGAGGGGATAAAGACAAGTTTTGAAATAGCTAGACAATCCGGCGGTTCATTGCGGGAGGTAGTTTCAAGAATGATTTCCGCTTTAAACATTACTCCTCTTTCTCGGCACCTGACAGGCACTTACGAGATTTTAACAAAGAACAATCCGAAAGAGGTTAGGGAGCTTGCAGAGAAACTTTTCCTTGCCGCCAAAGAACGCCAAGCAAAAATTAGAAAACTCACCGAAGAGGTGGAAAATAAAGTTTCCCAAGATGATATTTTGGTTTTTCAAGGAAACCGCAGCCTACCATTAATTTTAGCAGGAGCAGTTGCTTCCAGGATTTGCAATAGATTTCAGAAACCCGTTTTTGTTTACCACTTAAAAACAAAAGAAAGCATAGGATCAGTGAGAGTGCCTCGAGGAGTAGACAGCGTTGAAGCGATGAGAAGTTGTCGAAAATTATTAAAAATGTATGGCGGGCATCCGGCAGCATCTGGCTTTACGGTTGAAAATAAAAATCTTAAGAAATTTAAACATTGTTTGGAAAAATATTTTCAATCACTTCAGAAATGATATTTCTGTTTTATGAAGAAAATAAAAGTTTATATTGATGGAGGAGCAAGGGGCAATCCCGGTCCGGCTGCTTTAGGGGTAGCAGTTATTTCTGAGACTGGACAAGTTTTAAAAAAATATGGCAAATTTTTAGGGCGCACCACAAATAATGAAGCAGAATACCAAGCTTTAATTTTTGCTTTAAAAAAGCTAAAATTAATCTTTGGGAAAGAGAAGATAAAAAGCTTATTCATTGAAATTTCATCAGACTCTCAGCTTTTAGTCGGGCAAATGACCGGGCGTTATAAAGTAATCAACCAAAGAATTCAAAATCTTTTTCTTCAGGCCTGGAATTTAAAAACTGAGTTTAAACATTTGAGCTTTTTATTTGTTCCTCGAGAACAAAATAAACTAGCTGATAAGCTAGTCAACGAAGCTTTAGACAACAACGAGACGTCTCAAACACTTTTTTAACTATTTAATAATTATTTTCCCTAATATGTCTGCAAAAAAATTATTTATAATATTTCTTTTCATCATCTTTGTTGGCGGGGGAGCGGCTGGTTATTGGTATTACAAAAGATTAAATTTTTCTAAAGGACTTTTAAAAGTAGAAATTTTAGGTCCTCAGTATCCGCAGGCCGGTGATGAAGTGGAATACTTAGTACGGTATAAAAATAACGGAAATATCACTCTTGAAGACGCCAATCTTACTTTCCAATTTCCTAATAACGCTGTTCCAGCACAGAATGGAAAATTAATAGAGCAAAAGAAAATAGGGATAATTTATCCTGGCGAAGAAAAAAGCCTCAGTTTTAAAGCTGTTCTCTTCGGACAAAAAGGAGACATCTTAACGGCTCATGCCAATATCAGCTATCATCCAAAAGACTTAAGAACTGTTTATCAGTCCCCGACAACTTTTACTTGTCAAATTAAATATGTTCCGTTGAATTTTGAATTTGATTTGCCCTCAAAAATAGAATCAGGACAGAAACTAGCCTTTTCTTTAAACTATTTTTCTAACTTTTCCCATCCCTTAGAAAATTTGCGGGTGAGAATAGAATATCCAAGTGATTTCCAGTTTCAAGACTCTGAACCAAAAGCTCTGGATGCTACGACCTGGCCATTGCCTTTAGTTAACTCAAGTAATGGAGGGAAAATAAAAATTACGGGCAAAATTAATGGAATTATCGGCCAGCAAAAAATTTTTAAAGCTCAAATTGGGGTTGTCAGAAATAGTAATTTTATAGTTTTGAAAAAGATAGCTCAATCAGTGGAGATTGCTGAGTCATCTTTATATATTTCCCAATTAGTTAACGGTTTGCCTAATTATAGCGCTGATTTTAACGAAACCCTGCACTATGAAGTTTTCTTTAAAAATGTCGGCAAGGCACCCCTCGAAAGAAAATTTATTATTGTTAAACTTAATAGTCCGATTTTTGACCTGGGAAGTTTGCAATCCAAAACTGGATCTTGGGGAAAAGGCGATAATACTATTATATTTGACTGGAAAAAAGTTCCCCAAATACGTTTTCTAGATGTGGGAGAAGAAGGGGAAGTGGATTTTTGGATTAATACCAAGAAATTAAACCCTGACCAACATCTTAGTAATCCTATTTTGCAAGACGCTGTTTCTATTGGAGGTATGAATAAAAATTTTAAGATAAATATTCACTCCACTTTGGCCTTAGCGCAAAAATTGTACTTTAAAGATTCAAATATACTCTCATCTATTGCTTCGACAACTGCTAGTTCCACCGCATCTGCTTTTGCAACCTCATCCGAAAATTTAAAAGCTTTTTCGGGTTTTTCCAATCAAGGTCCGCTTCCCCCAAGAGTATCTCAATCTACAACTTATACAGTTTTGTGGGAAGTAAAAAATACGTGCAATGAAGTAGATAATTTAAGGATTAAAAGTATTCTTCCCGAAAATGTAAAATTTACAGGAAAAGTTTTTCCCCAGAATGCTCGAGTAACCTTTGACCAAAAAAGTCGAGAAGTTTTTTGGAACGTTAACCAGATTAAACCTTGGCAGGGTTTTCAAGAACCACCCTTAGTGCTAGTTTTCCAGATTAGTTTTACTCCTTTAGCTCAAGACCGAGGGGCAACCCATCTTTTACTGGGAAAAACTGAAATTACCGGAGAAGATAAATTTACCGGAGAAACTTTGAGAGCCCAAGCATCCCAGATAGACACAACATTGCCGGATGATAAAACTGTGAGCAATGCTCAGGGTGTTGTGCAATAAAACTAAAAAATGATTAAATAATCATGGACCAAACTCAAAAAATTATTTCTTTAGCCAAACGCCGTGGATTTATTACTCCTTCATCAGAAATTTATGGCGGATTGAATGGCGTTTATGATTTTGGTTATTTGGGGGTTGAGCTTAAAAACAACCTTAAAGAACTTTGGCGGAAAGAAATGCTCTATCACCATCAGCATATTTTTGGATTTGACGCCGCTATTTTGATGTCAAAAAAAGTCTGGCAAGCATCCGGCCATCTTGGAGCGGGTTTTGCCGATAATTTAGTTGAATGTAAGAACTGCCATAAAAGGTTTAAAAAAGATGAGATTAAGGGGAATAACTGTCCAGTTTGTGGCGGAGAATTAACTCTCCCAAAGAAATTTAATCTTATGATGCATGTTTCCCTGGGTGCTGTTGAAGACAATGGTTCAGAGGCTTATTTGAGGCCGGAAACCTGCCAGGGTATTTTTGTTAATTTTAAGTCAATTTTGAATACCACAAGAACAAAAATACCTTTTGGAGTAGCCCAAATTGGAAAATCATTTCGCAATGAAATTAATCCTAAAAATTTCGTCTTTCGCATGCGGGAATTTGAACAAATGGAAATGGAGTGGTTTTGCAAACCCGAGGATGCTGATAAGTTTTTTGATTATTGGGAAAAAGAAAGGTTGAAATGGTATTCAAATTTAGGTATTCGGAAGGAAAATATTAAAGCCGAGGAGATTCCTCAATCCGAAAGAGCACATTACGCCCGCCGGCAAGTGGATATCCTTTACCATTTTCCTTTTGGCTGGAAAGAAATAGAAGGAATCCATAATCGAGGGGATTGGGATTTGTCTAATCATTCAAAGTTCTCGGGGGAAGATTTAAGTTATTTCGATGAAGAAACAAACCAAAGATATTTCCCGCACATTATTGAGACCTCTGTAGGCGTAGAGAGAGCTTTATTTGCTTTTCTTTGCGAAAGTTATCAAGAAATTTCCGGCGGAAGATCCGGCAGTGGCAAACCAACCAGTAAAGCCGAAATTTTATTAAAACTGCCCAAAAAACTCTCGCCGATTAAAGTAGCTGTTTTGCCTCTGGTTAAGAATAAAGAAGATTTGACAAAAAAAGCTGAAGAAATTTACATGCTTTTAAAACCTCACTTTGCTTCTCAATACGACACCTTAGGTTCTATCGGGAGACGTTACCGGAGACAAGATGAAATAGGAACGCCGTTTTGCGTGACTGTTGATTTTGATACTTTAAATAACAATGATGTTACTTTACGTGACCGAGACACGATGGCGCAAGAGAGAGTTAAAATAAAAGACTTAATTAAGATTTTAGACGAAAAACTTTCTTCAGAGCGCTAATGACGCCCTTAACTCTAAAAATTTTTATAAATTATTTTTTAATTCAATATTATGTTAAATAAATTTTCGCTCAAAAATGGATTAAAGGTACTTTCAATTCCTTCAAAAGATACCCAATCAGTAACTATCTTGGTTTTAGTTGGGGTTGGCTCGAAGTACGAAATAAAAAAGATAAACGGCATCTCTCACTTTCTAGAGCATATGTTTTTTAAAGGAACAAAGAAGCGGCCGACGCCTCTGAAAATTTCTCAGACTTTAGATAATGTAGGCGGGATTTACAACGCCTTTACTTCCAAAGAATATACCGGATTTTTTGCTAAAGTTCAAAAGAATCATTTTGAATTAGCGCTGGATTGGGTCTCGGATATTCTCTTGCACTCGCTTTTTCAGTCTAAAAGCATCGAGAAAGAGAGAGGGGTAATTATTGAGGAGTTGAATATGTACCTAGACACGCCGATGCAATATATCAACGACCTTTGGGAAAAACTTCTTTACGGCAACCAACCAGCTGGGTGGAGTATTATTGGCGAAAAAGATAATATTCTTAGATTCAAAAGAAAGGACTTTTTAAAATATTTAAAGGGCCATTATTCATCTTTAAATTCAATTCTAGCGGTGTCGGGAAATTTTCCAGAGCAGAAACTAAAACGTAAAGCGGAGCATTATTTCAAAATTCTTAACCCCGTTTCTCCAAATCAGAAAATAAAAGTCATTGAAGACCAAAGCAAACCCGAAAGTTTAATATTTTTTAAACAGACTGACCAAACTCATCTTTGTTTAGGGGTGAGGGGATATAGTCTTTTTAGCAAAGAAAAATATGCCCAAAAAATATTAGCCACTATTCTAGGAGGCAATATGAGCTCCCGTTTGTTTAAAGAGATTAGAGAAGAAAGAGGATTGGCTTATTACGTGCGAACTTCAGAGGAGACGACAACGGACACAGGGTATCTTGTAACCCAAGCAGGCGTTCCCCACAACAATGTTGAAAAGGTTATTGGTATTATTTTAAAAGAATATAAAAAAATTCGAGAGAAAGGTGTGTCAAAATTGGAATTAGAGAGAGCAAAAGAATATCTCAAAGGCACTTTAAGTTTAACTTTAGAGCCGTCGGATGCTCAAGCTTCATTTTACAGCACCCAGGAATTGTTAAGAGGAAAAATTTTGACTCTCCCAGAATATTTTTCTGAGCTTGATAAGGTAAGTTTAAAAGATATTCAAAAACTAGCCCGTGATATTTTCCTTCCCGCCAAGCTTAATTTAGCCTTAATAGGTCCGTTCAAAGATAAAAGTAATTTTGATAAATTATTAAAAAATTCTCGAAATTTTTGATGTTTAATTATGCCTTTTGAGAATTCAAACCAAAAGAATGTTTTAGATGTCAGCTGGAATGCAATCTTCAAGATCAGTGTAGGAGTGATAGCAATCTATTTCTTATTTCGTATTCGTGAAGTGATTTTGTGGCTCTTATTTGCTTTGATTATTGCCACGCTGTTTAATTTTTTAATTGATTTCCTCCAAAGGAAAAGAGTTCCCCGGCTTTTTGGAGTAACCATAGTCTATCTTGGAGTTTTTGGCGCTTTAAGTTATTTTGTTTATTTGATTGCCCCAACACTTATTTCAGAATTAGAGGCTCTCTCCGTCAATTTGCCGAAATATCTCCTAAAGCTTTCTCCGCTTTTTGAGCGTCTTGGTATTACTGCTTTTCAAAATATGCATACTTTGACGGCGACATTCAATGCAAGCTTATCAAAAGCCAGCGAGAATGTTCTAACGGCATTTACAACTGTTTTAGGAGGGGCATCAGCGGCGTTTTCAATTTTTTCTTTTGCTTTTTTTATATCTTTCGAGGAAAGGCTTGTTGAAAGGACGATAGAATTTTTTCTGCCAAGAAAGTACCGTCTTTACTTTTCGCAGCTTTGGCCCAGATGTCAGGCAAAAGTAAGCGAATGGTTTATTACGCGGTTAGCGGGCAGTTTATTTGTGGGGTTAATGACGTATATTTTGCTTTTTGCTTTGCATAGTAAATACGCTTTAACTTTTAGTTTATTAAGCGGTGCTCTGGACTTTATTCCGATTGTTGGACCAACTATTGCGGGGATAATTATGGTTCTGATTACGGCTGCTACTTCTATTTATCAAGCTATCTTTATCCTAGTAGGTTTTATACTTATTCAACAATTAGAAAATAATGTTCTCTTCCCAATTTTGTTTAAAAGATTTATGGGAATTCCTCCTATTATAATTTTGGTTGCTTTGGTGTTAGGCGGAAAACTTTGGGGGGTAATGGGTGCAATCTTAGCTATACCATTAGCAGGTATTATATATGAATTTTCTAAAGATTATTTTCGAAAGCTTAGAGAAACTTTGGAGACCAAAGAGGGCCAGCTTTCACCCCAAGAAGAGCAACCACCCGGACAGCGGATTGAAAACGAAGAACCGCCGAAATCTCAAGAGGGAAAAATGTTTTAATTTTGTTTAGAATTCAGAATAGATATTTTATTAAAATGTCTAGCTTATATATTGTTGCCACGCCGATTGGGAATATGAGGGATATTACTTTGAGAGCTCTTGATGTTTTGAAAAGAGCTGATTTAATTTTATGCGAAGATACCAGGCAAACAAAGAAATTGTTGAATTATTACCAAATTCATCAAAGAACTTTGAGTTACCACCAGCACTCTAATAATAAAAAGACGGATTATATCTTAAATCTCTTGAAGGAGGGGAAACAATTGGCTTTAGTCTGTGATGCGGGAACGCCGGGTATTTCTGACCCGGGCAACAAGCTTATCAGGGAAATATTTAAAAATTTAGGGGAAGATATTAAAGTTATCCCTATACCGGGAGCTTCATCGTTATCGGCGGCCGCGAGTATTTCAGGATTTGCAATGGATAGGTTTTTATTCTTAGGATTTCCTCCCCAGAAGCGCAAAAGGAGAAAATTTATACTGGAATCGTTGAACTCAAAATATCCAGTTATTTTTTTTGAATCGCCTTATCGGATAATCAAAACTCTTCAGGAGTTAAATAAAGAAAGAGAACAGCTTAAAAATGAGGTAGAAATTGTTGTTTGCCGAGAGTTGACCAAAAAATTTGAAACAATCTATCGAGGATCCTTAAAAAATGTTTTGCAATCGTTTCTAACCGAAGAGCAAAGCAAACCTCAGAAGATAAAACAAAGCAGAATAAGAGGAGAATTTACGGTTGTCTTAAAAAATAATCCTTAATTTTTTAGAATAAAAATATTATTATGTCTAGTTTTCGTTCTTCTTTAAAAAAATATTTATTGGAGAATTTTTTTTCTGGCAAAGAAATAAAAAGTCCTCGAAAGATTTTTATTTCTACGGCCATAGATTACGTAAATTCTTCTCCTCACCTTGGACACTGTTTAGAAAAAGTGCAAGCTGATGTTTTGGCAAGGTACTACCGTAGTCTAGGAAGAGAAGTGTTCTTTTTGAGCGGCACAGATGAAAATAGCTTGAAAAATGTCAAAGCCGCCGAGAAAAACAGCAGAGAAGTAAAGAAATGGGTCCAAGAGCATTCCCAAAAATTTTATGCTTTAAAAGAAGCTTTAAATTTATCTTTTGATGATTTTATTCGCACCACTCAAAAAAGGCATATTTTAGGAACACAAAAGTTGTGGGAAGCCTGCAAAAAAGATATTTATAAGAAGAAATACAAAGGCCTTTACTGTATTGGCGATGAAAGTTTTTATAAGCCAGGCGAATTAATAAAAGGATATTGCCCCGGGCATCCCGGAGAAAAGCCGATTTTCTTGGAAGAGACGAATTATTTTTTCAAGCTTTCTCGATACCAGTCTCAATTAACCGCGCTTCTCCAAAAAAATAGTATAGCTATTTTCCCTCCTACTCGGAAAAATGAAGTTTTAAGTTTTGTAAAACGAGGGTTGGAAGATATTTGCATTTCTCGAGACGCTAAAAGGGCTCATCATTGGGGGATTGACGTTCCGGGGGATTCGACTCAAAAAATTTGGGTTTGGTTTGACGCTTTATCAAATTATGTCAATGCCTTGGGTTACGCCGAAAATTCTTCTCAGTTTCTCACGTATTGGCAAAAAGGCGAAACGTTGCATATTATTGGCAAGGATATTTTGCGTTTCCACGCTGTTTATTGGCCGGCGATTTTGCTTTCTGCCGGATTAAAACCACCGAGAAAAATTTTAGTGCATGGATTTATGACCATTGCCGGCCAAAAAATGTCTAAAAGCATTGGCAATGTGATTGACCCATTTGCATTAGTGGCAAAGTATCATACGGACCCGGTAAGATATTTTCTTTTGAGGGAAATTCCTTCTATGGAGGATGGAGATTTTACTTTCTCAAAGTTTGAAACCAGATATAATAGTGATTTAGCAAAGGGTTTGGGAAATTTAGCGGCTAGGATTTTGACCATGGGCGAAGGATTAAAACTAGAGATAAAAACAAGGCACTTAGCTTCCCGGCTTACCGCGGAAAAATCAATCCGCCAAGAAATTCGAAAAACCTGCGAAAACTACCAGAAGACTTTAGAGAACTTTCGATTTAACGAAACCCTCGCTAGCCTTTGGCGGCTTGTGAGCTTTTGTGATAAATATATTGACGTCAACCGCCCTTGGGAGAATAAAAAAGACAAAAAACTCATTGTTTCCAACCTTTTAATCTCTTTGGCGGTGATAGCTTTTCTTTTGGAACCATTTCTGCCCCAGACAGCCGAAAGAATATTTTATAAATTGGGCATTAGCCAAGGCGGGACTTTGAAGCCTCAAAAGGGAGAACCTCTATTTCCGAGAATTTCTCTCCAGAAACATTAAGAGTCAGCGAGGACTCTTTGACGAAATTAGAGTTTGAAGATATTTATGATTTATCTAAATAACAAAGACATTATTTTTGATACCCACAGCCACTTAAATCTTGAAGCGTTTTCCAAAGACAGGGATATGGTTATTAAAAAGTGCCTGGCAAACAATGTTTGGATGATTAATGCGGGCGTTGATTATCAAACCTCTCTTAAAGCCAAAGAAATTGCCGAGCGCTATCCAGTTGGCGTATATGCTGCCGTCGGACTTCATCCAGAGAATATTTCCCATGAAGATTTTAAACCCAGCCATTATAAAACTTTGGCCAAGAGTTCCAAGGTTTTAGCCGTTGGAGAAATTGGTCTTGATTACTGGAAAAAACCAAAAGAACAACAGAAGTTTGAGCGTCTGAGAAATAGCCAGGCCGAAATTTTTTCGAAACAGTTAAAGTTAGCCTCCCAGCTTAATTTGCCAGTTATTATACATTGTCGGAAAGCTCATTATGATCTCCTAGAAATACTTGAAAGATTCAGGAAATTTCATTTGCGGGGGGTTGTGCATAGTTTTGTGGGCGAATGGGCGATCGCTGAAAAATATCTAGCGAAAGGATTTTATTTAGGTTTCAATGGAATTATTTTTAGAAATATTGAAGGGGTGAATTTTGAAGATGTTATAAGAAAAACACCCCTTGAGAGAATACTTTTGGAAACAGATAGCCCGTATTTGACGCCTCCTCAGGCTGCTACAAAAAGAAATGAACCTATTTTTGCAAAATACGTAGCTCAAGAGATTGCGAAAATTAAAAATACCTCTTTAAAAAAAATTAAAGAAGCTACTTTTAAAAATGCTCAAGAGCTTTTTAAATTAGGAGTTGAAGTTTTACAATAAAATTTTTATTTTTAAAAGATGATGTGGAAATTAAAGCCGAAAATAAAATCCAGCAAGCAAATTTCCCCTTTATATGTGATAGGCCTTGACGGGGGCGGCACAAAAACGGAGGCAGTTTTAGCTAACGAAGATGGAGAAATTATAAAAAGATCGTTCAGCGGTCCGTCAAATTTCCGCAATATTGGTTTCCAAAGAAGTATTAATAATATTTCTCAAGCTCTAGCAGGAATTTTAGGTTCTCGGAAGGGAATTAAAGTAGCTGCTTCTTGTTTAGCTTTGCCTTCTTTAAGTGAGGAATATAAGGGTTTTGAAAAGAAAATTAAGAGCGCTCTTTTGAAAATAAAAGATCTTCGGCCGATTTTTGTTAGTCCGGTTAATATTGTGAGTGACCAAATAGAAGCTTTGCGTTCGGTGACTTCAAAAAATTATGGGGTTGTGCTGATAGCGGGCACAGGCAGTGTTATCCACGGTTGGAACCAAGAGAAAGAATCAAAAGTTAGCGGTTGGGGATATCTTAATGACGAAGGTTCAGCGTTTTGGATTGGAGAGGAATCTTTTCGGGCTATTTTGAAATATCTTGATGGAAGAGGGGCGAAAACTTTAATGGCAAAATTTGCTTTTCAAAAACTTAGAGCCAAAAACTTAAAAGAATTCTTGACCAATATCTATAGCCAAGATATCATTAGAGTAGTTTCTTTGATAGCTGAAGTAACAGATCAAGCAGCGGAATCTGGCGACGAAACAGCTCGGCAGATTATTGTCAAAGGCGCAAAAGAATTATTATTAGGACTTCGAACGGTCATTCAAAAATTAGATTTTCAAGATAGCTTCCCGGCCGTTTTAACGGGGAGTATGTTTAAATCAAGGCTGTTTTTAGAAAACGTAGAACAAAGAATTAGAAATGATTTTCCCTTAGGAAGTGTTAAATTGGTCAGTCAACCTATACAGGGATCTGTAAATATAGCCATTGCGAGGGCGAAAAATAATTATGTGGATTGATTTCATAAAGTTTAACCAAGACCTATTTTTTAAGATTAATAATTTAGCAGCCGATTCAAGATTTTTAGACAACCTGGGCATTTTCTTTGCTAAAGACTTAATTTATCTTCTCATTGGTTTTATCTCCTTTTTTGCTTTATTTGCCTTTTGGAAAAAGAGATACCGGGGTTTAGTAGTTTGGATTATTGCTTCAGTTGTTTTAGCGAGGGGAATTTTGACTCCCTTAATTAGATATCTTTTCCCTAGCGCCCGGCCTTTTGTTAACCATAGCGTTAATCTTCTTTTAGTGCACGATGCCAGCAATTCATTTCCTTCGGGCCATACCGCTTTTCTCTTTGCTCTTTCTTCAGCTATATTCTTTTATGCTTTTACCAAGGCGCTTAGCAGCAAAGAAAAAAGTTTTTTTCTTTATCTGGGAACTCTATTTTTAGCTTTAAGTCTTCTAGTTGGTTTAGCGAGAGTTTTTTGCGGAGTGCATTGGCCAGCTGATATTTTAGAAGGGGTAATTGTTGGAATCTTTTCAGGGTGGTTTCCTTATTTTTTGAAAAAGAAGTTCTAAAATAATACGTGTCTTTAACAATTTTTTCAATCAGGGATTTTCGTTATGTGGCAACATATCATTTCTTTTATTGTGGGCGTTGTTTCAGGTTTAGCTTATCCAGGCATAGTCATCTTAATGTTTTTAGAAAGTTCTTTTTTTCCTTTTCCTTCTGAAATTGTGATGATTCCCGCTGGATATCTAGCGGCGGCGGGCAAGATGAATTTATTTTTGGTTATTGCTTTCGGTATACTCGGGAGTTTATCGGGAGCTATTTTTAATTATTATTTAGGCTACAAACTTGGCCGGCCTTTTCTAGTTAAATACGGCAGATATATGCTTTTGCGCGAAGAAAAACTGTCAAAGATAGAAGAAATGTTTAATACCCACGGCGCTATTATTACATTTATCGGCCGACTTTTGCCGGGGATAAGGCAATATATTTCTTTTCCTCCAGGCATTACAAAGATGTCTTTCCCCAAATTCGCAATTTTTACTTCATTGGGAGCAGGAATATGGACGACCGTTTTAACTTTATTAGGATATTTTTTAGGGGAGAATCAATATTTAATTCAAAAGTATCTTCGCCAAATTTTATATATTCTTTTAATATTTTCTTTTGCTCTGACCGTGATTTATATTTTTTACTATAAGCGCAAGCATCATAGTCACTCTGTTAAAACATCTAAATAACCTAAAACACACGGACTTAAGCCGTGTGTTTTACTCTAGATTTTTAGTGCCTGAGGAGGGAGTCGAACCCTCACCCTGTTGCCAGGACAGGATTTTGAGTCCTGCGCGTCTACCAGTTCCGCCACCCAGGCTTAATGATTGCTCAATTTCTTTATTTCTTCTTCAGTTGCCTTTTTTGAAAAATCGCAATCTTTATTTGAACACTTTATAAGCTTTCTCCTTTGGTCATAGACTAGCAAAGAATGGCATTTTGGGCAAGTTTCTTTTAAGGGTTTATCCCAGAGCGCGAAATCGCATTTTGGCCAGCGAGAACAGGCATAGAAAATTTTACCCTTTTTTGTCCGCTTTTCAATAATGTCGCCAATTTTACATTTTGGGCATTTAATCCCCAGTGTTTTTTTCTCTAGAGGAGCGGTGTACCTGCATTTAGGAAAATTTGTGCAGGCATAAAATTTTCCATAGCGGCCAAGCTTAATAATTAAAGGAGCCCCGCACTTTGGACACTTTTTATTTGTTTTTTCTTCGGCAATTTTTTGTTTAGAGAGCTCTTTATATTTCTTTTTAAGTTGGTTGGAAAAAGGCGTGTAAAATTGCCTAATAAGTTCTTGCCATTTTTCTTTTCCTTGGGCTACTTTGTCTAAATTTTTTTCTAAGTTGGCGGTAAATTTGAGGTCGACTATTTTTGGAAAATGATTTTCTAAAAGATGATTAACGACTTTGCCAAGATCGGTTGGTTCGAATTTCCTGTTTTGGTTTTTTTGAACGTAGCCTCTTAACTGAATTGTTGAAACAATAGGAGCGTAAGTAGAAGGGCGCCCGATTTCTTCTTTTTCTAATGTTTTAATGAGGCTGGCTTCGGTGTAACGAGCCGGTGGTTTTGTAAAATGTTGTCCGGGGACAAGTTTTTCTAATTCTAGATTTTCTTTAAGAGCAAGGGGAGGCAGCTTTTTTTCCTCGAACTTTAGCGGATAAACTTTCAAAAATCCTTCAAACTTTAAAGTTTGGCCGGAAGCTCTAAAAATATAGTCTTTAGCTTTAATATCTACTGTTAAAGAATCGAATTTTGCTTGGCTCATTTGTGAAGCGATAAATCTTTTCCAAATAAGCTCAAAAAGCGAAGTTTCCCGATGGTCTAATTTCATCTTTGCTTGAATTTCCTGGGGAGTTTGATTTGGTTTGGTTGGTCGAATGGCCTCGTGAGCTTCTTGGGCGCTTTTTGATTTTGTTTTGTATTTTCTAAATTGGTAGTAACTTTCCCCAAATATTTTTGTGATGAATTCTTTTGCCTTTGCTAAAGATTCGTTTGAGAGGTTTAAAGAATCCGTGCGGTGATAGGTGATAATACCCCGCTCGTAAAGGATTTGTGCAAGCCGCATAGTAAATTTTGCTGACCAATGAAACTTTTGCCAAGCCTCTTGCTGAAGTGTACTTGTGGTGAAAGGGGGAAGAGGATTTCTTTTGACCTCTTTTTTTGCCAAGCTTTTAATTTGGTAGGGAGCGCCTTTTAACCTCTGAATAACCGCCTCCGCGTCAGCCCCTTTCTTAAGAGCAAATTTTGAGAGGGTTTTATTTTTTTCTTTGATTAAAACTGCTTCGAATTGATTTTGTTCTTGGCTTTTATTGGTTTTTTTTCTCAAAACAGCAGTAATTGTCCAATATTCCTGGGGTTTGAAAGCCTCAATTTCTTTTTCTCTTTCGCAAATTAGTTTTAAAGCAACCGATTGGACTCTTCCTGCCGATAACCCCCGGGCAACTTTTTTCCAGAGAAGAGGGGAAAGCTTATAGCCGACAAGCCTGTCTAAAATTCTTCTTGCTTGTTGAGCTTGGACAAGATTTGTATTAATCCGGCGGGGATTCTTTAAAGCTTTAATGATAGCGGATTTAGTTATTTCGTGGAAAACGATTCGTTGGTAATCTCGGGGAGTTTTGGGGCTCAAAACTTGAGCAATATGCCAAGCGATAGCCTCGCCTTCCCGGTCTTCATCAGAAGCCAAGATAATTTCTTTTTTATCTTTTGCTTCTTCTTTAAGTTGCCGGACGACGCGACGCGCTTTTAGAGGAATGATGTATTTTGGCTCGAAATTATTTTCAACATCAACTCCTAACTCACTTTTGGGGAGATCACGTATATGGCCAAAAGAAGCAATGACCTTGTATCCCGGACCGAGAAATTTACTGATCGTTTTTGATTTAGTGGGGCTCTCGACGATAATGAGTTTCATAAAACCTTAATAAAGATTAGTTGAACGAGATTATTTTTTAAAAAAGATGACTGTTTTGTAAAGCGTAAAAACCTTGGCCAATGTTTTTTACTTTTCCTTCAATTTCCATAAAACTTAAGGTGGCAGAAACGATTTGGGGAGGAAGATTAGTTTTTTCAATAATTTTATCTGCTTGGAGGCTTTTGCTTTTTAAAACCTCAATAATCAAAGACTCTATTTTATTGTTTGGCTTTGGGCTAATCGATTTTTGCAATTTTGGTAATCCCAAATCTTGAAGAATATCACCTGCGCCCTCTACTAATTTTGCTCCCTTTTTAATCAGCTGATTGCATCCTTTTGAGTTTTCTGAATAAATTGAACCGGGGACAGCAAAGAGTTTTCTTTTTTGCTTTTTTGTCCAATCGGCAGTAATAAGAGCGCCGGATTTTGATTTAGCTTCTACCACCAGAGTGCCTAGGCTTAAGCCGGAGATAATTCTATTTCTCTGAGGAAAAGAAAATTGTGTTCCTCGGGTGCCGGGAGGATATTCAGAAAGTAAACATCCGCCCTGGGCTAGAATCTTTTTGGCAAGATTAAGGTTTTCTCGGGGATAAATAGTTTTATCGTCAATGCCTGTTCCCAAAACAGCGATTGTTTTCCCCTGAGCCGCTAAAGCTCCCTGGTGGCTAAAACTATCAATCCCTCTGGCTAAGCCGCTGACGATTGTTAATCCGGCACTTGTCAATTCCTTAGCTAAAGAGAAAGCGGTTCTTTTCCCGTATTCAGAACATCTTCGCGTACCGACAATGGCAAAACATTTTTCTTTTTCTGGCAGTTGTCCCCTGAAGTAAATAATTTTTGGCGGATTTGAGATTTTTTGCAAAAGAGACGGGTAATTTTCCTTTTCTCTATCAGAAACTTTTATGTCAAAAGATCTTTGCATTGATTTAGTTTACTATTCCAAAAGTTTTATATCAAGTTGGCATTGAGTGCTTATATGTACACAGCGGATTACCAGCAGAAAACTCAAGCCTCAGAATAAAACCAAGAATTTGCTCATCAAAAAACAAAAATTCTCTCCGAATTTATTTTTTATATATTTCTTCTCTATTTTCCTTTAATCTTTTATTTTCCTTTAATCTTTTGGTCATTGCGTTGAACTTTTACTCTTTCTACCGCACTGGCTAACATTTGGCAATAGAGATTAAGCCCTATTTTATTAATATTGCCAGATTGCTCCTTGCCTAAAATGTTTCCCGCTCCCCGAATTTCCAAGTCCCGCAGAGCTATTTTATAGCCCGAACCTATTTCTTCCGCTTCCTTTAAAGCCTTAAATCTTTTTTTGGTTAAGTCATTCAGTTTTGCCCGTTTAGGATAAAGAAAATAGGCAAAACTTTGAGTATTTGACCGGCCAACCCGTCCTCTTATTTGATAAGTTTGGGCTAATCCAAGATTTCTAGCATCGTCTACAACAAGGGTATTAACGTTCGGCAGGTCTAAACCATTTTCAATGATGGTCGTTGTTAAAAGTAAATCGATTTTTCGTTTCTGGAAATCTTCCATGATCTTGAGAATTTTGTTTTCTTGAAGTTTTGCGTGGAGAATAGTAATCCGCGCTTGAGTTCCAAGTTTTTCTAAGTCGTTCTTAACTTGGCTGATATTGCTGATTTTGTTATGCAAAAAATAAATTTGGCCTTTTCTCTGCAATTCAAACTCAATAGCCTTTTTAATAATCTTTTTTGTTTGAGGCAGGATATAAGTTTTAATATTTTTCCGGCCGGGTGGGGGAGTTTGGATAAAAGATATATTTTTTAAGGAAGACAAGGAAAGATATAATGTGCGAGGAATTGGTGTAGCAGAAAGGCTGAGGATATCTAGAGATGGTTTAATCTTTCGAAAATATTCTTTTTGCTTGACGCCAAATTTCTGTTCATCATCAATAATTAAAAGTTGGAGATTAGAGAACTGCAAAAGAGGGGAGAGAATCTTGTGCGTCCCAATTAAAATATCAATTTTGCCTTCTTTAATTCCTTTTTGGATTTCTTGAGTTTCGCGCTTTGTTTGGATTCTTGAAAGCAAGGCGGTTTTAATAGGAAATCCCTTTAATCTTTCAGTAAAAGTTTGGAAGTGTTGGCTGGCAAGAATTGTAGTAGGCGCAAGCAGGGCAACTTGATAGCCATTGTTGACGGCCCGAATCGCTGCCCTTAAAGCTATCTCGGTTTTGCCAAAACCCACGTCGCCGCAAATTATTCTATCTAATGGTTGAATTTTTCTAAAATCTTTCTCTATGTCTTTTAAAGCGCTGGCTTGATCTGGAGTAAGCTGATAAGAAAACCTTTCGATAATTTCTTTTTCTAATTCGTCTGCTTCTTTGTAAACTTCTCTGGTCGCTATTTCTTTTTTAGAGTAAAGGGTTAATAACTCTTTGGCTAGTTTTTCGATATCTTCTTTGACTTTTCTCTTTGTTCTTTGCCAAAGAGTTGACCCTAACCTTGAGACTTTTGGTTCTTGAAAACCAACGTAGCGAGAAAGCTTTCTTTCTAAACCAATGGGGACATATAATTTGTCGCCGCCGGCGTATTTTAACACATAATAGTCCTGAGCCAGGGAATAGCGATTCGGCAATTTTTCTTTTCCTTCAAATTTCCCCACGCCGTGGTCTAAATGAACTAGATAATCTCCGGGTTTTAGGTTATGTAGGTCGGAAAATATTTTTTCTGATTTTAATTTTCGTTTGAGAAGATCTTTTTGAGTTTCTTCATCGAGAGTTTTAATATTCAGTTTTTCAATATTTTCTAATTGGTTTCCCAAAAAATCTAACCTTAAAGCGGTACTTAAATTGATGGGAAAAATTTCTACTACCCCTCCATTTTGACTAAATTCGCCGGGCTCTCTTACCTTGAAGACCTTTTCGTATCCCATTTCATCAAACTTTCTGAGAAGATTTGAGAGTTTTACTAATTGTCCTTTTTCTAAAAATATCGTATTATTTTGCCAAAAAGAATGAATCTGCCTGGCTTGTAAAATACGAGAAAGATTTTTTTTGAACCAGAAATTACCCCTTTCTAAGAAATAAGGGGTAAAGCTGACA
The DNA here is from genome assembly GCA_964562675.1 of uncultured Candidatus Saccharibacteria bacterium. GTDB lineage: Bacteria > Patescibacteriota > Minisyncoccia > Minisyncoccales > CG1-02-41-26 > CAZLUG01. The sequence continues at coordinate 29,447 of CAZLUG010000005.1, forward strand.
ATTAAGGCGTTTACTGTTTTTTCCATTCTATATTGTTTTTATTGTTTTTTTATTTTGAAATTATTCCGAAGTCAATTTTTACACGAAATATTCTTTTAGTAAAGGTTTTTGCCCAAAAACCCCTTCTTTTTTATTTAGAGCTAGCATTAACTTTGGTCATCGCTTTTTCTATCCCTGCGGTAATTATTATTTTTAAAGCTTCTTCGGCCCGGATAGTTAGTTCTTTCACCTGTTTTTTTATTCTCCGGGGAAATTTTCTCAAGACAAATTTGTTTAAAGATTTAGATTTTTTTTCCTCAAACCAGCTGCCAAGGCGAAGGCGGATAAAGTTTTTGCTCCCGACGGCTTTTATAATTGATTCCACCCCTTTATGGCCCGCTGAGCCGTGATTTTTAGAAATACGCATTTCTCCAAACAGTAAATCCGTTTCGTCGTGAACGAGAATCAGATTATCAAGAGAGAGATGCAGTTTAGTAATTATTTTCTTTGCTGCTTGGCCGGAATTATTCATGAATGTTTGAGGTTTAGCTAGAATGATAAGTTTTTTACCAAGATAACCCTTGGTAATTTCAGCGTTAAACTGTTTCTCTCTCTTAAAGTAAGGAAAATGATTTTTTTCTCTGAATTTATCTAACGCCAAAAACCCAAGATTATGAGGTGTATTCTGGAAATTTTTCCCTGGATTACCCAATCCTATTATGAGAATCATAAATTTGAGAAAGTGGAACAATTAGCAAAAATAGAATTTTTCCAAAACGGCTAGAATTTTCAAAAATTTCCCTGACTCTTACCGGAAATTTAGATTAATTATACCATTACTTGCTAAATTTGGAAATTTTGATATAATCAAAAAATATGAAACGCTCACTTTTATTTGCTTTCGAGACCTTTAAGATTGTTATTTTAGCTTTAGCGATTGTTATCCCAATTCGCTATTTTCTGTTTCAGCCATTTTTAGTTAAGGGGTATTCAATGGAGCCTAATTTTGATAATGGTGATTATCTTATGGTTGATGAAGTTTCGTATCATTTTCGGGCGCCAAAAAGAGGAGAGGTTATTGTATTTCATTATCCCCGCAATCCTTCAGAACTTTTTATTAAGCGAATCATCGGATTACCAAATGAAACAGTCATTATTGATAATGACACGATTTCTATTATTAAACCAAATAATAAGAAAGAAATTCTGAACGAATCAAATTACCTCCCTTTTTCTGATAAAACTTTTGGGAGAGTAGAAATGAAGCTGAAAAGTAATCAGTACTTTGTTCTAGGAGATAATAGAATGAATTCTTCTGATTCGCGAATTTGGGGGCCAGTTCCAAGGAGAGAAATAATCGGGAGAGTTTTCTTAAGGGGGTTTCCCTTGACAAATATTTCTATTTTTACCGCTCCTATTTATTAAATAATTATGGTGAAAAAACCAAACTTTCAGACACCTTCCGGAATGCATGATATTCTTCCAGAAGACGAGGTATACTATAACGAGGTTTTAAGGGTTGCCAAAGAGGTGGCTGATTTTTATGGATTTCAGAAGATAGAGACACCTATTTTAGAAGATACTCAACTTTTTGAAAAAGGCACAGGTTTTTCAACAGATGTTGTGCAAAAACAAATGTTCAGCTTGCGCACTCTTGGGGGAGACCACTTGACTCTGCGGCCAGAAGGAACACCAGGAGTGGTGAGAGCCTATATTCAACACGGGATGAGAGCCTTGCCAAAACCAGTTAATCTTTGGTATTTCGGCCCGTTTTTTCGATACGAACGTCCCCAAGCCGGCCGTTATCGTCAATTTTATCAATTTGGATTTGAAAGTTTTGGGATTGATAAGAGTATTATAGATGTACAGATTATTCAGGTGTTTTACGATATTCTGAAAGAACTTGGATTTAAATCTTTGATTGTTGAAGTGAACACATTAGGAGATTCTTGCTGCCGCCCCGCGTATCGAAAGAGTTTAGTAAGTTACTTTCGGAGTTATCGAAATTCCTTATGCAAAGACTGCCAAAGGAGATTAAAAGAAAATCCATTAAGAATTCTTGATTGCAAGCAGGAAAAATGCCAAAGAATTTCGAGAGGCGCTCCTCAAATGGTTGATTTTTTGTGTCCGGAATGCCATAATCATTTTCAATCATTATTAGAATCTTTAGAAGCTTTAAAACTGCCTTATCGGTTAAATCCTTATTTGGTGCGAGGATTAGATTATTACACTAGAACAGTTTTCGAAATCTATGACACTTCCCCAAAAGATAAATCTTCTCAAATTGCTTTGGTAGGAGGGGGGAGGTATGATAAGTTAGTGAAGCTTCTAAGGGGTAAAGATACACCGGCTTGCGGAGGGGCTGGAGGAGTGGAAAGAATTATAGAACTTTTGAAGACAATGAGAGAAAAAAAGCTATCTCCCAAAAAACCCGTAGTTTTTTTAGCTCAGGTTGGCAAGCTAGCGAAAAATAAATCTTTAGGGGTTTTAGAAAGTTTGCGGAAACATAATGTCAAGGCAACCCAAGCCCTCTATAAAAATTCTTTGACCGCTCAATTAGCTTTGGCCAATAAATTAGGCGTAGAATACGTTCTTATTTTAGCCCAAAAAGAAGCCCTAGAAGATAAAATTATTATTAAGTCAATGAAGAACGGTCGACAAAAAACGGTGAATATAAAAGATATTGCTCAAGCGCTAAAAAACAAGTTATAACAGGCGAGAAGAGAAATTGTGAAATATGGATTGTATTTTTTGCAAAATTGTTAAAAAAGAATTACCAGCTGAAATAATATACGAAAGCGATAAAATTTTAGCTTTTAAAGACTTACACCCAAAAGCTCCTTTTCATGTTCTTGTTATTCCCAAACGCCATATTGATTCGGTGAAAAGTCTGACTGAGCAAGACAAAGACTTAATTGGCGATTTAATCTTGACCGCTCAAAAAATTGCCAAGAAAAATAATCTCTCTGGCTACAAAATTATTTTTAACGTTGGTAAGGAAGGAGGGCAAATAATCAACCACTTGCATTTACACCTTTTAGCGGGGAAGCCTATTGGATTACCCTAAAAGTTAATCAACGTTCATTGCCGTTATCAAATTTAGCAACCATAATTAATATTAATATTTCGAGAATTATGCCTTTAGAAGTTTACAAACAAAGACAAGAAAATTCCCATAATTTATTCCGCCGCTTTTCCCGAAGAATAAGATACAGCCGTATCTTAAGGGAAGCTCGCCGGAGACAGTTTAAACTTAGGAATAAAAGTGAACAGCTTAAGAAAAGATCAGCGCTTCGGAAAGTGGCAAGAAAAAAGGAATACGAAATTCTTAAGAAACTCGGTTTAAAAAGATAGACTGGGAGCTTTAACCTTTATGGCTGAGAGAAAGATTATTATTAAAAACTTTACAAGATTTAAACTTGATAACTCTCTTTTTAAAAAGACCATTCAATATTTGTTCAGCCAGGAAAAAAGAAAGGGAGTTGCCACTCTTTCCCTCTTATTTGTCGGCGCGCGGCGAATGAGAAAGCTTAATAAAAATTACCGCAAGAAAGACAAAGTGACAGATGTTTTAACTTTTGATTTACGGAAGGGATTAAAGTTCCCTGGGATCAGCGCCAGCCAAAAAGATGAAGGAGAGATTGTTATTTGTTTGACTGAAGTTAGAGCGGAGGCCAGAAAACTCCATCTTCCTTTTAAACAAATCATAATCAAAGTTTTAATCCACGGATTGTTGCATCTTTTGGGTTATACCCACGAACACTCTTCTAGAAAAGCCAAGATAATGCAGCTTCGAGAGAAAAAATACTTCACTTTTATTATAGATAGTTTATAATTATATAATACTTATCTCTATGAAGCATCGTTTTGCTACCGCAATTGATATTGGCACGAGTTCAGTGAAAACTCTGATTGCCACCCAAGCCCAAGACGGAGGAAAGATTAAAATTTTGGGCAAGGGCGAAACTCCTTCTTCCGGTTTAAGAAGAGGAGAGGTTGATAATTTAGGGGAGGTTACGGCGGTGGTCAACGATTCTTTAAGCCAAGCCCAAAAAGAGTCTGGCATTAAAGTTAGAAGTTGTGTTTGTAGTATCAATGGGTCTCATCTTTTTTCTACTCTCTCGCAAGGGCTTGTTTCGGTTTCTAGAGCAGACCAAAAGATTTCCACCGAAGATATTGAAAGAGTTATTCATCAAGCAGAAAATATTAATTTGCCTTCGAATAAGGAAATTTTAGAATCTTTACCAATAGAATTTATCGTTGACGGAGAAAAAGGAATTCAAAAAGCCCTCGGGCTTCAAGGAGCAAGATTAGAAGCAAAAGTTCTGCTTATTTGTGCTTTCTCTCCGGTGATGGAGAACTTAACAAAGAGTGTTTTGAATGCAGGGTTAAAAATTAACGATATTATTCCCTCATCTTTGGCTTCGGCGGAAGCATGTTTAACTCATCGGGAAAAAGAACTAGGAGTAGTGTTAGTTGATATTGGGAGTACAACTTTAGGAATTTCGGTTTTTGAAGAAGGGCACTTAATAGATTTTGCTGTTTTCCCTTTGGGCTCTGCAAATATTACTAATGATATTGCTTTAGGGTTAAGGGTGGATATAGATACAGCTGAACGGATAAAGAAGGAATTTGTGGTGGCTGCGCATCAAAGGACCAAAACTCGCAGTTTGAAGAAAAAACAGCAGCAAACTAAAATTCGGGTTTCCGAAAAACCTTTTAGTTTTTCAAAAAAAGTTTTACAGAACATTGTTGAATTAAGGCTTTCAGACATTTTTGAACAGGTTCAAAAAGAACTAAAAAAGGTATCTCGCCAGGAGCTTTTACCGGGGGGAGTGGTTTTAACTGGAGGAGGGGCAAAACTCAAAGGGATAGCCGATTATGCTAAAAGGAAATTAAAACTTCCCTCCAGAATTGGTTTTCCGTTGGGGGTTGAAGGGGTAGAGAAGGACCCAAGCTTTTCCGCCGCTGCCGGCCTTTTATTCAGCGAAGTAGAAGAACTGCCAAACATTAAAGCGGGGGAGCAAAATCATTCTGGATTTTTTCGGAAGATAAAAAATATTTTCAACATTTTCAAGACTTAATTCTCTTTTGCTTGAATTTATGAATTTCTCTCCAAGGATTAAAATTATCGGACTTGGCGGCTGCGGAGTGAATATGGTTTCTCAACTTGCCCACTCTCCGGGATTTGAGAAAGTTGAATTATGGGCTGCCAACACAGATGAACAATCTTTAAATATCTCTCCTGTTTCTCATAAGATATTGATAGGACCAGAGACAACTTTTGGTTTGGGGACAGGGATGGATTTAAAATTAGCCGAGAAAGCGGTCAAGGAATCGCTTCAGCAAATTGAGGAATCTTTAAAGGGCGCAGACTTACTTTTTATTGCTTGCGGATTGGGAGGGGGAACAGGAACAGCAGCTGCTTCTTTAGTTGCTGAAGTTGCGCAGAAAATGCATATTTTAACTATCGCTGTTTTGACTACTCCTTTCTCTTTTGAAGGCGCTCAAAGGCAAAAGATTGCTAGATTAGGGCTTAAGAAGCTTCAAAATAATGTTGACAGCATTATTAATATTTCGAATGACAAACTTTTAAAAGTGGTAGGAAAAAATACTTTGGTGAATTCAGCATTTCAAAAAGCCAACGATGTATTAAAACAAGCCATTTTGAGTATTTCTGAGCTAGCTAATTCTTCAGGCATTATTGATGTTAATTTTGCTGATATTTGCCAAGTTCTAAAAAAATCAGGTGAAGCCCTTTTTGGCCAAGCTTCGGCGCGGGGGGAGAATAGAATTATTAAAGCGACCGAAGAAGCAGTCCATTCTCCTTTAGTGACTTTCCCCCTGGCGAAAGCGAAAGGTATTCTTTTAAATATTACCGGCGGGGAAGATTTAACTTTGTTTGAGGTTAGATCTACAGCGGAGCTTTTGAAAAAATTAGTGTCCCCTAAAGCGAAAATAATTTTTGGAGCCTCCGAAAATAAAGCATTTGAAAAAGGAGAGATTAAAGTTACCGTCATTGCAACGGGCTTTTGACAAATTCATCAATTTGTTTTATTATATAAAAAACCAAAGTCCTTAAATTTAAAATTAAGGGTGAGGGCAAAGCAGACAAGACAATCGCTCTTTAGGCAGTTTAAGTTGCTTAAAGAGAGGAAAGTCCGAACACCGCGCCGTAATTTTACGGCAAATGATAGCGGGTAACACCCGTCCGGAGTAATCCGCGAGGTGCGAACAGAGACGCCCGAGCGCGAAAGGGCAAGGGCATTCTATTGTAAAAATAGAATGAGTTCTCAGGGTAACCTGAGAAGTGAAACGGCTAAATCCTTATCTGGTGCAAGACCAAATTTGGTGGGTCGCTTGACCCCAAGAGTAATTGAGGGGCTAGATAAATGATTGTCCTCGACAGAATTCGGCTTACTGTCTACTTTCCCTCACCCTTAGATGCAAGTTTAAGACTTTGGTTTTTGTTTGTCTTTTTTAGCTTCTTGATGAACTGTTCTGTATTTTCCAGCCTTTTAAATTAGCGATATTTATTTTATCGTTTTATGATAAATTACACTATTCGGAATTTTGTTGTTATCTCCCACATAGATCACGGGAAATCTACTTTAGCAGACCGTTTTTTGGAGTTAACCCACACTATTACTTCAGCAGAGATGCATCCACAATACCTTGACTCTATGTCTCTTGAAAAAGAGAAGGGCATTACTATTAAAATGCATCCCTGTCGGATGATTTGGCCATTGCCAAGAGATTTAAAGGAAAAACTGCAGGCAGAAAATTGTGTTCTAAATTTAATTGATACTCCCGGCCATATCGATTTTAGTTATGAAACATCTCGAGCTTTAGCTGCCGTAGAAGGCGCTTTACTATTGGTTGATGCTACAAAAGGCGTTCAGGCCCAAACATTATTTAATTTAGAGATGGCCAGACAACAAGGTTTAGAAATTATTGGATTAGTTAATAAAATTGACGTAAAAATTGCTAGAGTTGCCGAAACCAAAAAAGAACTTAGCTCATTTTTAAAAGTAGACGAGGATTCTTTAATTGAAATATCCGCGAAGTATGGTTGGAATATTGAAAAAGTATTAAGAACCTTAGTGGAAAAGATTCCTCCGCCTCAAAATTTAATTCAAGAAAATTTTCGTGCTTTGGTTTTCGATTCTAAATACGATCCTTTTTTCGGCATCATTGCTTTTGTGAGGGTTTTTGACGGAGAGATTCGCCAAGGAGAAAAAATTTATTTTCTGAAAGCCTGCAAAGAAGGGGAGGTAAAAGAAATAGGGTATTTTTCTCCTCAATTTTCAAAAACGGACAAATTAAGCGCCGGGGAAATTGGTTATATCAAAACCGGCATCAAAAATGCAAATGAGGTTAAAATAGGGGATACTATTATCAGGAAACAAGACAGTGAAACAAAGAAAAAGATGATTCTTCAACCTCTGAAAGGTTATGTAGAACCTCAAGCAGTTTTGTTTTTAAGCCTTTATCCGTCTGACCCAAGCGAATTCCCAAACTTAGAAAAAAGCCTCTTGAAGCTTAAGCTAAATGACGCGGCCTTAAGTTTTAAGGAAGAATCAAAAATGAGTTTGGGGCGAGGTTTCCGCTGCGGATTTTTAGGATCGCTCCATGCGGAAATCTCTATTCGGAGACTTAAAATGGAATTCGCTCAGAGTTTAATTATCACTGCTCCTCAAGTAGTTTTCCGGATTGTCAAGAAAAATGGCCAGGAAATATATTTAACCTCCCCAAGCGCTTGGCCGGATGATCTTGAAATTAAGGAAATTTTTGAACCGTGGGTAGAGGTTCAAATTATTACTCCCCAAAGACACCTTGAAAAGCTTTTCAAGTTAATGGTTAATATTGGAGCAGAAATTAAAAATACAAATTTTCTTAGCTCCCAAAAGTTTATTATCAAAGCCCAGGTTCCTTTGAGAGAAATCATCCGAGCAGATTTTTATAATAAGCTCAAGGGGAGCAGTGAAGGATATGCTTCGTTTAGCTTTAAACCGATTGGTTTTAGAAAAGCAAATTTAGTGAAACTTGATATTTTGATTGCTGGCCAGAAAGAAAATGCTTTAGCGAGGATAATTCCTGCAAATAAAACATTTGAAGAAGCTAAGAAAATTTTAAAGAAGCTCAAAGAACTTATTCCCCCTCGTCAATTTGATCTTGTTTTACAAGGAGCAGTGAGAGAAAGAATTATTGCTCGAGAAACCATTCGATCTCGCCGAAAGGATGTTACGGCTCCGCTTTACGGCGGTGATGTCACAAGGAAGAAGAAACTTTTAGAAATTCAGAAAAAAGGAAAAAAGAAATTAAAAAATAGGGGGCAATTTACTATTCCTCCTAAAGTCTTTTTAGAGATGTTTAGGTCTTCTGATTAATAAAAATTCTTTTGTTTAAGGCAATAAGACCAAAACAAAAGATAAAAGTTTTCTGAGAATTTATTTTTGTCCAAAAAAAGGAAGAGCCAAAAATCCAATAGTACTTATGGCCATTATAGTGACAAATATAATCCAAATTATTCTTTCAATCTTTTTCTTTTTCATAATTTTTAGAAATTATACTATTATATACTATAATGCCTATGATATCAAAAAATAAAAATCCTCGCCGAAAAGTCCAAAAGCCAACTTTCCACTTGGTAATGATGATTTTAGTTATAGGGGGGATATTAGTCATCTTAATAATGGGCAATTTAAAGTTAATTAAGAAACGGCAAGAGTTAAACCAAGATTTTCAGAGTGGCCAAAATAAACTGGAATCTTTGGAGCAACAAAAAGAGAATTCAGAAAAGATGATAAAAGCTCTGAAAAGCAAAGCTTATCTGGAAGAAATAGCGAGAGAAAGATTTGATCTTCAAAAGCCGGGCGAAAAAGTGGTTGCTTTCCCCTTAAAAGAGGCAAAAGGGCTTGCGTCAACAACCAATCAAGAAAATTCTCAAACGGGAAAGCAGAATTTTTGGCAGAGATTTTTGCATTTTATCTTCCACTAACTTTTTTTGAAATCCCCTTGTATCTTTTGAAATCTTCTGTATATAATATTTATATCTATATCTATAATTAATATTTATCTTTACACTTATATT
>CAZLUG010000006.1:0-34059 GCA_964562675.1 uncultured Candidatus Saccharibacteria bacterium
GCCGTTTTCAATCCAAATAACTAAGAGACGCCAAAAAATAACCGTTAGCAAAAAGATTACAAGGGTAAGGAAATACACTTCCCGCCCCTTTTTTATAACATAGCGATTATACTTACTCGCAATAAATTTTTTAAAATTTCTCATTGATTTCTTAAAAGGTTATAAATCATTGATATCTTTGACTTTATTTCTGCTTTAAGCTGAGAATTATGTATAAATTTTTCGGCCAATTGAAGATTGGCAATAGCTCTGCCATATTTTTTATCCCGAATAAGAATCTGGCTTTCTCGAAACAACCCTTCAGCGAATTTAGACTCTTTTACCCTTATTATTCCTTGAATAGCTTGAGTACTAGTGGGATAGAATTTTAATATTTTGTCATAGCCAAATGAGGCTTTTCTAAAATAACCTTGTTTTTCTTCGGCAAAAGCATTTAAATAGATCTTTTGCGCTGATGACATCTCTTCAATTTTCTCTTCTTCTCCAGGCACTGAAAGTGTTCCTACCGCAAAAAGACCCAAAAAAATAAAAACTGCTCCAATAAGCAAGAAGACTTTTCGCTGAGTTAGAAAATTTATCAAAAGCAATAAAACAGTGATAATCAAACCAAAAAGGCCAATTAATCCGATAATATTTGCTACGATTAACCGAATTCCCTGCTGTATCATATAAACTATAGTGAAAATAAAGTAGCCTCAACCAGAATCGAACTGGTATTCTGTCGTTGAGAACGACATGTCCTAACCATTAGACGATGAGGCCTTGTCTTTTTTTATATCTTACCATAAATGGAAAAATCCTCAAGTTTACTGGCTCGAGGAAGCAAAGCCATCAGAAAAACTTGATTAATCTTTTTCTAGAGCCTCGACAATCTCCCCCATCTTAACTTCCCGAGAGCCGTCAACAAGAACTACATCACCAGCCCGAAGAATTTGTTTCAAATATAAAATAGCTGAATCAACATCGTGAAATTGCTTAATAAATTCTTTTTTCAGGGAACTTTCGAACTTTTTAGCTAAAAAATCGCTTTGCTGGCCAATAATGAAAAGCAAATTAATTTTCTCGGTTATTCCCTGGGCTAAAATACCATGGTCGCGAGATATTTTTTCTCTATCTAAGATATCACCAACAATGGCGATTCGGCGATATTGGGACTTTCCCCCGAATAATCCTAGATCCGTATTGCTTAAAACCTTTATACTCTCCAAAGCTAAGGTATTGCTTTGATTTTGGCTATTGTCCAAAATCAGAATCTGATTCTTCCCTCTTTTGATTTGCCCTATACCATTAATCCCTTCCCAGGACCTAAGAATTTGAGAAATCTTAATTAAATTAAGGTTTAACCCCGCTCCAACCGCCAAAGCACTTAAAGCCCCATAAATATAGCTTCTCCCAAATAAATTTTCAAGCCAAATAGGCAGAAGATTTCCTTGAAAATTCAATTTAAAATTAATACCTCGATGGTCCAAATGATAATCCGTAGCTTGGAAATTTGTCCCTTCGGAAAAACCAAAAGTCAAATATCGCACCGAAGGCAATTTGCGTGTTGGCAACACTAGGCCGTCATCAGCATTGAAGATGAAAAGGGACGATTTTGGGTAAGACGGGAGAGAGAGTAAAAAATTCTCCAACATCTTGTTTTTCTTCAAGACAACAAAAATCGGGAAAGAGGATTTTCGAGCCAAAAATTTTAATTTATGAAATTGGGATTCCTTGGCCAAATTAAAAATCAGGAAATTATTTCTTAAAACTTTTCTTAAATCAAAGGGAGAAAAGTGATATTCCGTAACTTTTAAGAATTTTCCAAAAATATAACGGATTTCTGTTTCAAAAAATCGAGGAGAGTTCTCGGTAAATATAAGAATTTTAGGGACTTTACGGGAAAATATAAACCTGGAGAGAAATGAAAACATAAAATTTTAAATTAATCTATGGTTTTGGGGTTTCTAAATCGGGAGGAATTGCCAACAAATCTATAATATACTTTGCCATTTCGTGAAAAAGAGGAGTAGCTGAATACTCAGAGCTATGCACGTCTTTGGGATCATCAAGTTTTATCAAGATAACAAATTTTGGATTAAAAGCAGGAAAGTAGCCTATAAAACTTTGGATTGTTTTAGATTGATCGTATCCTTTTCCATCTTTCAATGGTACTTGGGCTGTACCAGTTTTCCCGGCTATAGAATAACCTTTTACCTCTGCTTTTCTGCCAAAGCCCTTATTAACAACGCTTGTGAGCATTGCCGTCAACTGATTTGCTGTTTTAAGAGGAATAATTCTCGTTTTATTTTTAGGATAAAATTTTCTTGCCTGGCCGCTTGGTCCGATAATTTCTTTTACTAAATGGGGAGTAATAAAAATCCCTTTATTGGCAAGAGCAGAGTAAAACGCTATTAACCGAATAGGAGTTACATTGATCCCCTGCCCAAAAGAAGCTGCTGCTATATCACGGGGATAGCCTTGCTTTAAGTCTTCATTCAATGACCAGATCTCCCCTTGTAAGTCTATGCCTGTTGGGCGGAAACATCCAAATTGATCTAAATATTTCAAAAATTTGCTTTTCCCAATTTTATTTTCTACGAATACAGCTCCTGTATTAATAGATTTCTCTAAAACTTCTGTCATCGTCTCTTTTCCCCATACTTTTCTATCGTAATTATAAATAGGCATTCCCCCTAATTTCACATACCCTTTATCTGTGTAAGTTGTGTCTGGCTTAATGGCTCCCTCTTCGAGACCTGCTGCCATTGTGAAAGCTTTAAACACCGAGCCCGGTTCAAAAAGTTTTTGAATTGCCCCGTTGAGAAAAATTCCCAGTTTTCTTTCCTTTTGATAGTCATTGAGGTCAAACGAAGGAAAGTTTGCTAAAGCTAAAATTTCTCCGTTTAAAGGATTCTCTACAATAATTTGTCCTGAATCAATGTGCCATTTCTTGGAAGCTTCTTGAAGTAATTTTTGGGCAAAATACTGAATATTGAAATCCAAGGTCAGAACCAATTGATCACCTCTTTTAGGGGTTTTTAAGTTCAGCTCATCGGAAGAAGGCACCGCATAACCAAAAGGAGTCTTGTTCTTTTCTTCAAAGCCTGACTTCCCTTCTAAAACGCTATTGTAATATCCCTCAATCCCATATTGCCCTTCTCCATTTACATTGGAAAACCCAACAACTTGGGCGGCCAAAGAATGTTGGGGATAAATCCTTTTGGAAAACTCTTGCCAATATATACCTTGAAAACTGTTAGTTTTTAATTGGGACAACTGAGCGCGTGGAACTTCTAGGTGAAATATATTCTTTTTCTCTAATTGATTCGAAATTATCTTTTGGGGTAAACCAGAAATTTTAGCTAAAAATTGTGTTGTTTTGGCTTTATCTAAAATTTTAGAGGGAACGATATATATTATCAACTCCGGAATATTCTGAGCTAAAAGCCTCTTTTTGTCCCGAAAAAAAATTTCTCCTCTACTCCCCTTGGATTTATCTATCGAAATTTGTTGCCCTAGAGCTAAAACTCTATAATAATCGCCTTTTTTAATTTGCAAAAAATATAATCTGTAAATCAAAATAGCCCCGAAAAGACAAAAGAGAAAAAAAACAAAGTAAATTCTCCTTTTTGCCATACAACGAGTAATCTTAAAATCTATTTAATAACCGCTAAATGTCCTGCCACAATCGGCAGAAAACTTATCTTTTCCACCCTCACAAAATTGAGTTTAGAAACCCTCTGAGAGATATCTCCTAAGGTAGCAAGTTGATTTCTTTGGATTTCGAGAGACTCTAAATTCCCGGAAATTCTTGTTATTGCAGATTTAAAATTCTTGAGTTGATATCTAATTTGAATAATCTGCTGAATTTGAAAAATATAAAAAGTCAAGGAAGCAATGGCTAAAATAGTAATAAAAAACAATAAAATTTTTAACGAAGATATAACTCCTTCTTTTTTAATGCTTTGGACGGAATAAGGATAATTTAAGGCGCTTAGATGCTGCATATGAAATTAAATAATTTTTACTCCTGCTCTTAATTTCGCTGAGCGCGAACGAGGGTTACTATAAATTTCATTATCTGAGGGACTCACCGGCTTTTTTGTTAAAATTTTCATAAGCCCCAAATTAGATTTTTCTCTAAAAAAATTTTTACAAATTCTATCTTCTAGAGAGTGGAAAGATATCGTTACTATCCGCCCTTTCTTGCCTAAAACATCAAAGGCTGCCGCTAAACCTTTTTTGATATTGTCAAATTCATCGTTGACTAAAATTCTTAAGGTTTGGAAAGTTTTTGTGGCAAAGTGTTTTCTTCGATACCGATACCAAGCTGGGACTGCTTGAGCAATAATTTCTACCAACTGATTTGTCGTCTCTATAGAAGCTTTTTGCCTCGCTCTTTTTATGCCCTTGGCAATTTGGACTGCAAATCTTTCTTGCCCGTACATTTTAAGAGATTGGATAATCTTCTCTAACGGCCATTTATTTACAATATCAAAGGCTGTAAACCTGGAAAACGCAGAAGAATATTCCATATCGAGCGGTTCATCCCTTTGGAAACTAAATCCCCTCCCTGAATCCTCTAATTGCCAACTTGAAAGGCCTAAATCAAACAAAACACCATTTAAGGGACGGAAATTATTATCTTCTACAATACTTTTAAGGTTTACGTACGAATCATTAACTAAAATTAATCGTGGGGAAAGGCTTTTATATTTAGCAACAACTTCTTTATACAACCCAGAATCAATTTCAACGCCTAATACTTTTCCTCCTGGTTGATTGTGTTTTAGTACTGCCAGAGATTGCCCTCCTTCTCCAAAGGTGGCATCTACAAAATTTTCTCCCGGCTTTGGATTAAGATATTTCAAAACTTCGCTTTTTAAAACAGAAATATGCATCTCTTAAATATTGGAACTCAAAATTTTAATGACCAATAAAATATTTTTTTCGCTTATTAAATTCCCAATTCTTTAAGTCTTTCGGCCATGTTCCCTGATTCTTTCTCCGCCTTTATTCTATAAGTATTCCACTTTTCTGAATCCCAGAGTTCAATCCTATTATAAAGACCAGCTAAGACAACGGTCCTTTTCAGTCCAGCATACTTTTTCAAATAATCAGGGATAAGAATTCTTCCTAATTTGTCTAAATTGACTTCCATCGCTCCAGCTAACATAATCCTCGCAAATCCCCTTGCATCAGCCTGGGATATTGGCAATTTACTTAATTTCTGGGCTAACTTCTGCCATTCATTAGTTGGATACAAAAACAAGCAGCTATCCAAGCCGCGGGTCACAACAACTTTTTTACCCAAAGAACCTCTGAATTTTGTTGGGACAGCTAAACGCTTTTTATCATCAATTTTATATGTGTACTCTCCAAGAAACATATTACTTATTTTAATTAAGTTATCCCCTCTTAATTAGGTTATCCCCACATTTATCCACAATTTTCCATCTGTTTCCTTTTTACCCCATATTTTTCTATAAGTCAACAAGTTCCCCTACTTTATTTTTGTTGAAAATAAAGGGAAAACTCAAAAAACTGGCCTTTTTGGGGCCAGTTTTCCACAGATTATACACAATGCTAGAAAATTTTAAAAGGAGGTTTTAAGCCTCCTTTTAAATCTAAGGGCACTCTTTTTTTATTTCCCTGGATAACCACTTTGGAAAGGCAGAGAAGAAGTAGATTCTAAGCCACCTATGCTTTGAATTAAATTTTGTACGGGAAAAATTTTCTCAAAGACTTTTTGAATTAACTCGGCATTTTTCGGAATTTCTAATTCAAACTGCTTATTGAAATTTGAAAACCTGAAGTTTAAAGAAATAACAATTGACTTCCAAATACTTTTCTCTTGAGAACTGGTGGTAAAAGCATTGGGATTAATGTCTTTCTTAAAACTAATTTTCTTGATAAACTTATTTTTCTTGCTAATCCATATTTCAAAATCTAATTTACCCGCCCCTTGAGAAAATTTATCGTAGTCAGAAGGAAATTCTGCTACAAATTTATCCCATTTGGCTTTGCTTCCGGGCACATCAAATAAAGACGGCGTAAGGGTAATATTATTGAAGAACTTCTCTAAAAAAATCTCTAATTCTTTTTTGTCAATTGTCAACAAATAATGATAAGTAGCCTGACCATCAATCTTTTCGCTTTTCAACTTTTTCTCAAAATGAACTATTTTCAACATACTAGCCTTAAGCAAATCAGTAAACTCTTTTGTAAATTTATCTGCCAATTTTTTTTCTAGTGCCTGCTCTTCATTTAAGGTTGAAGTTCCTGTTGCTTTGTTGGTTTTACCTAAATTGTAATTTTGGGTTAGCTCAGTCATTGATTTTGGGTCTATCTTCATCCATTTTCCCTGGAGAGAAGAGAGATTTATGCCCATCATCGCTAACGTAGGAATTTGAGGTAACTCCGTAAATTTTAGATAAGTAATATCTGACAATGTTTTAGCTTCTCCCGCCAGAGAAAGTTTTATCCCTCCGGTGCCTACGCCAATTTGAAAGTTAACATCTTTTTTCTTGTCTTTCTTTTGCTTTAATCCATCTGCAAAACCGCTTGTCTCAATTTTCAAGGAAAAATTCAAGGGAACATTATTATTTTGAATGGTAAAAGCTCCGCTAACCATTGCATTCCCTTGAAATTTAAGGCTATTTAATTTGTCTAAATTTGATGCAGCTTCTGCTAAAACTTTTGCGGGATCAGTGTTAAAAGGACTCCAGCTTGGGCTCCAAATACCACTATAGAGCACTCCAAAGAAAATTCCACCGCCGATTATAACAGCTATAATTGGCACTAAAATCACTTTTTGCAACATATTGTTTTTTATTCCTCTTTTATAATAAGCCTAAAACTTTCGGGATCGACCTTTACTTGATTCCCTCGTTTAAGTTTACCATCTAAAATAGACTTTGCAAGAGCATTTTCAACGGTATTTTGCAAAACTCTTTTCATTGCCCTAGCTCCAAAAGAAGGAGAGTATCCTAATTCTACTATTTTTTGTTTTAATTCTTCGGTGATAATAAGATCTATGCCTTTTTCCAAGATATTTTTCCTAAGCTTCCCGAGAAGCAACCCAGCAATGCCCAGAAGACTTTCTTTGGTCAATGGTTTAAAAACAACGACGGCATCAAAGCGATTAATAAATTCCGGGCGAAAAATCCTTTTCCGAAGTAAGTAATCTAAAAGATCTTTTTTCACCATATCCAATTTTTGGTTCTTCTCAATATCTTCTCGGATAACTTCTGCTCCCGCATTACTAGTAGCAATAATGATATTATTTTTAAAAAATACTTTTCTCCCTACGCCATCAGTCAGGTAGCCTTCATCTAAAACCTGCAAGAATAAATTCAAGATATTAGGATGAGCTTTTTCGAGCTCATCTAAAAGAATTAAAGAAAAAGGGTTTTCCCTGACCGGTGTTGTTAAAAGGCCTTCTTCCTTTTCCGAACCAATTAATCTGGGAATATCATCAATACTTTGAAACTCAGACATATTAAGTCTAATCATTTTATCCTCCGAGCCAAAATATATTTTACTTAAGGCCTTAGCGGTTTCTGTCTTCCCAACACCTGTCGGCCCTAAAAACAAAAAGTTACCAATGGTCCCCTTTCTTAATTGAACCCCTGAACGAGATCTCCTTAAAGCTGTTGATATTTCTCTGACAGCATCGTTCTGGTCAATAATCATTTGGTGAATCAATTTTTCTAAATTAAGCAATTTCTTTCTCTCTTGAGTTTCTATTTCTCCTATTGGCACTTTGGCTTTTTGGGTAATAATAACGGCAACTTCTTTAGCGGTTACTAATTTTCCCGGCCGGCGAGAAACATAAACCATCACTTCTTCCAAAATCTCCAAGGCTTTTTCGGGAAATGAAATATTCGGTAAATAACGATCACTCAATTTGATTATTTCTCTTAACGTTTTAAAGACAATAAACTTCTTATAAGTTAATTCATAAAACGGTACCTTTTCTTCCAGCATTTCTAAAGTCTCTCTTTTGCCAACTTCCGAAACTTCTACCTTATCAAACAAATTCAAAATACCCGGGTTCATTTCAAGAATCTTATGCAACCCCTCATAATCAACTATTCCTATAATTTGAAAACTCGAAAGGGGTAAATACCGGCCAAGAATTCCTGAAATATTAACCGAGCCAAGCGGTGATACCTTTTCTAGAAAATCTTGGAGGTGATGAATAACTAAAACGATATTTCCTGCTCCAATCGCCTCTTGAAAACATATATCAATTGTCGCCTCGGTTTCTTCAGGAGATTCTATCTGAGCACTTAAAGCCCCTAGATCAAACTCTAAAAATCTCTTGCTATTTAATGAAAGGAGGCTTTGGTTCAGAAAGGCTTTTTGGGCTACTGCTTCCACAATACTTCTTCTGCCGCTTCCGGATTCTCCAACCAAAAGAACGTTGTTAACGGTTTTCTTCTCCAGGATTCTTTCAACTTCTTGAATTTCTTTATCGTGTCCATAAAATTTCTTAAAACCAAATTTTTGGATACTCTCCCGTAAATCTAAAGAAAATCTATCCAAATGGATAGTATACCCCGCCGCCCAATCTTTGGCCAATGTTCCTCGACGAATAAGGTTTTGGTAATCCCAAAAACGTTTTGCCTTTTTGGCATTATTTGAAACTCTTTCAAACCAATCTACTAAATTTCGAACATCTTTTTCAAAAAAATCAAATTTAATCAATAACTTCTGACAAAAGCTATCATTGCTCATAAAACTTAACAAAATATCGCCCACCCCTATTTTCTTTTTTTCTCTTTTAAAGGCAATTTTCCCTGCTTCAAGCATTAACTTTTTTGTCTTTTCCTCATCAACAGAAGAATGTGGGTATGTTTTTGGCTTAAGCAAAAGTCTTATTGGCTCTAAAGGTATATTCATTCTTGAAAACACAAATTGTATTTCTTTAATGCGATGATCTAAAAGAAAATAAAGTAATATGTGTTGATTGGGAAACTCCGAGGATATTTTTTGAGAAGCAGTCCTGAAAGATTTCTCACAAATCTTAGCTGATTCAAAATCCAAAAAATTGGCGAGATTAAAAGTATCTGGGTGAGCAAGAAACTCAGCCAAGTTATGAGAAGATTGAATGCTCTGAGATTTATCTTCAAAAAATATGGTCAAAACTAAAAATAAAATCCAAGAACAGATACTTAGAATTCCTCCTCCAATAAATTTTTCACCTAAAGCGGCGGAAATCTCTGAGGTAAATACAGATAGACCCGCCAGGCCAAAAAAAAGGAAAGAAAACCAGAAAAATAAGCGTTTGAGAGGTTTTCTAAGTTTAAAGAAAGGATTTTGCTCCCACTTGAGAACTTGGTAAATTAAGGTTGATGTCAGATTAAATTCCATATCATTTTAAAAAAGCTAGCTTAAAGCCAAAATAAAAACCAAAAATCAGTATGATGGGCAAGCATATCCAAAAAAGGAGTATGATAATTCCCGTTATTAACACTAACAATTCAAATATCAGACCAACCAAGATAGTAACGCTTCTTATCAAGGCGCCCAAAAATCGTGAAACTGTATTAGAAATAAAAGTGGAAAGATAACGCTTTAAATCGAATCCCCGGCCATACGACCACCGATATCTTCGCCAATAAGAAAATAACGTTCTCAAAAGCAGAGAAATAGAAAAGTAATGGAAATAAAATTTTAAGAAATTCCCAAATGCTCTCAAAATTCCTCCTGGCACTTCCAAAAAATACCAATGAAGCCATAGAGAAACTATTCCCGGTTGTTGCAATTCTTTTTCCATTTTATTTTAATAATTTTATGCCCAAAAAAGAAATCTTTTCACCTCCAAATATCAGAATAGCCACAAATATGCTAAAAACAATAAGATTTAAAAGTTTTGGCATAAAATCGGGAGGAAACATCTTTTGAAGCTGGACGGAAATGTTCTTTTGCAGAGTATTTTGAAGCTTTTCTTCGACAATACTTTTCTGAGAAATATTTGCGGGGGAAGAAGAAATCTTAGTTGTTTTGGATGGAAGATATTGAGACTGTTTTAATTTAAAGATCTGGGGCGCTGATTCTCTACCCAAAAAAACTAAAAATGTATAATACAAACTTCCAACAATGATTACTAGACCTAATCCTATTAAAAAACCTGCAATAATTTTCTTTGCCATAATGATTTAATGGTGACAGAACCTTAAAAAACTTTTAAATTGTGGGTGGTATAGGATTTGGACCTATGGCCTTTGCAATGTGAATGCAACGCTCTGCCACTGAGCTAACCACCCCTAGCCAAAAACACTGAAGCTAAATTATCTACAAACTTTAAGTATCCTTGAAGCATCCTGAGAAAAAATGTAGGCAAATTATTTCTAGCTAAATTTAAGCAGAAAAAGAAGTCAGCTATTATTATTTTACCTTGAGAAATGTCCAAAATCAACTAGCTTCAGAGAAATTTAAGTTTTTTCCAGTATTATTCCGGTCTGCTTTATTAAAAATTTTTCTTTCTTTGCCAGGAAATTAGAGATATAATAAAATAAGATAATTAACTATGAAAATACTTGAATTACATTTTAATCCGGGTTTAGAAAAAACTAAAATTTACAATACTGCCTGTTTCCGGTCTCAAAAAACAAGCAAGGAAGCGCCTAAAGAACTTTGCATAATCGTAGAATTAAGAACTTACATTTACAAAGGGAAATATCGAAGTTTCTTAAAAAAGCTTTCTAAAATTATAAAAAAAGAATATTACCAGGTTTCTCAGGAATCTTCCCAGGAGAAATTTAAGAAAGCGCTAGAAATGGCTAATGAATTTATAGTTTCGGGAAGAAAAAAAATAAAATATTTCAAAACTTTAAATGCTGTTATTTTAGCTATAAGTAACAATACTTACTTGAATTTAGCTCAAATTGGGAATTTCTCTTCTTTTTTTCTAAGAAACAATCAGGTAATGGATATATCTTCTTCCCTTGAAGAAAACGATTCAGAAAAAGAAATCGAACTTTTTCACAACATTACAGTTGGTGCTCTCATGCCAAAAGATAAAATAATTATCTTGAGCCAAGAAGTTGCTCGAGCCTTTCAAGAAAAAGAAATATTCAATAGCCTAGCAAGCAATAATCAAAAAACAAAAAAAATTCTCCGAAACAACCGAAAGTTTTTCAAAAGCTTAAGCGGCGTAGGATTGCTTATAGAAACACCGTCAAACCTTCTCCGTAAATCTATTCTCCCTTCTCTTCCTTCTATCCCTAAAATTTCCTTCCCGCATTTCTCTCATCATTTTAGTTTTCCTCATTTTGTAAAACTTAATAATTTCTTTCGAGAACGTTTAAGCGAAAAAAAACTAAAAAAGAATCTCATTTATCTGCTTATCCTCTTTATATTATTGCTCTTGGGTTATCTATTTTTCAAATAGACTTAAAATAAAAAGGGCAAGTAAATCTTGCCCTAAAATAGTCACCATTGGTAGCCAAGAAGCGCCATAGCTTGTTTGGTGCCAAAATTGTAGCGGACCTGCCAAGCAATAACGCCACGGCTTCCGCCAACACCCACAATGAGGCCAAAATCAACTGGTTGGCCATAATTACCCGGGTAATTAATAGCGATGCCTCCTTGAAAGTTGGCGGAGTAAAAATCCAAAACGAATGTGGATAACATATAAATCTGAGAACTGCTAATGGCTGCAATGTTTTTAACAACGACTCCCCCGCCAATCCAAAGTGACGGAAGAAGTTTATATTGCATTTCTAGCACCGGCCAATTTTTGAAACCATTGGTCACCCCTATTGAGGCAACCATCGTCTTTTCTTTTAGCTCTTCAATTCCCTCTTTCACGGTTTGTTTAAGCTGTCGGATTTCTTCATTCTTGGCTCTCAGCTGAGCTAAGAGCCTCTTTTTTTGCTCGATTTCCTGCAACAAAGCTAAATAACCATCAATATCATCTGCTTGAATTTGGCTAAGCTTAGCTTCAAGCAGCTGAATCTGATTTTCAAGGTTTTGAATTATTTTTGTTACCGTATCTTCGGTAACATCTTTTGGCATTGCTGTGGTACTTAGAAAAAAACTAAATACTAACAAAGCTAAAAACATCAAAATAAGTCGTCCTTTTAACATTTTTACCACCTCCTAGAATTTGAAAGAACTGCTAATATTATACAAAACTATGATTAATTTGTCAAGTTTAATGAGGGCTAAGCAAACCAACAAAAAAGGCACCGTTTTAAGGCGGTACCGTTTTTGTATTTTGAATAATTTACTTAAGTTCAATCTTCGCGCCCGCTGCCTCAAACTTCTTCTTCAATTCTTCGGCCTCTTCTTTTGCGGCATCCTCTTTCACAATTTGGGGCTCTTTGGCTACAGCATCTACTAAATCCTTTGACTCTTTTAGCCCTTTGCCGGTAACATCTCGAACTGCCTTAATGACCTCAATCTTTTTCGGCCCTACTTCTTTTAATTCAACATTAAAAGATGATTTTTCTTCTGCCTGTGGAGCGCCGGTCCCCCCCGCGGCTGGCTGAGATACTGCAACTTGAGGAGTAGCGGAAACGCCGAATTTTTTCTCTAAAACCTTCACTAGTTTTGCTAAATCAGAAACCGTCATTTTCTCTATTTCTTCAACTAACTTTTTGAACTTTTCTGGAATTTCTACTTTTTCCTCTTTACCTTGAGCGTTTTTGTTCTCCTCGCTTTCTTTTTTATCTTTTGTTTCACTCATATTATTTACTTGCTCTCAGAGCATCTAAAACATAAATTAGACCTTTAATATTTGCTTTTAAAATGTTAACAAAATTATATATAGGATTATCTATTGTCCTGAAAAGACTCGCTAAAAGAAATTCTCGAGAAGGAAGTTGAGCTAAGTTTACAAGCTCCTCCTCACCCAAAAATTCATATTGGAAATCTTTCCCTTTTGATTCTTCTTTCGTTGCTATACCGCCTACAAGTTTTACATTTTTATTTTCTCGAGAAAAATTATAAGTCATTTTTAACGGCGAATACTCATCTTGGAAAGAAAAAACTAAAGCTAACTGACTCTTAAAATCTTCTATTGCCTTTAGAAGTAAATCCTCTGCTTTATTTTCTAAGGTTAATTTTAGAAGTGTTTTTTTGACTACCCGCAAATTTCCTCCTTTATTTTTGACCAATTTTCTCAAAGAAAATAAATCAGACGATTTAAGGCCTCGAAAATCAATCAAGGTAACAAACTTTTGTTTTTGAAAATCTTTTTGAAGGTCTTTTAAGGTTTTATTTTTCTCTTCCTTGGTTTTTGCCATATTTAAAATAGAATAAATATTTTTTGAATTTTAACACTCCACAAAACTTCAAAGGTAATAATCTATAAAAAAACTGTGGGAATCCCACAGAAAAGATGAATTTATCTCTCGGTAGGAATTTAAAGCTGTGCTTATTCTTTTTGGCAGCTCCCTACTGTCTGTGAGAAGTTATTTAAGTATAGGGTAATTTTAACGGTTTGTCAAACTATTAACCACTGCTTCGCCAAATTGTCTTGCTGCGAGCGGGCCAGAAGCCGTAATAATTAACCCATCAATAACAACTGGCCGGGATTGATAATGGGCCCCTCCCGCTTTCAATAACTTTATCGCCGATTTATCTAAATTACTAGACCAAACCGTAGCATTTCTTCCTTTTAGAACACCTGCTCTAGCCAAAATTATTGGAGCAATGCAAATGGCGCCCAAGGGTTTCTTCTTCTGGAAGGTTTCTCTGGCTATTGCCAAACATTTTTCGTTTCGTACATAACTTGCTGCTCCGCTTCCTCCAATAAATAATACCGCATCAAAATTTTTAACCTTCATTTCGTCTAAACTCATTTTAGCATCCACTGTTCCTCCGTAAGAACCTATGGCTTTTCCCTTTTTTGAGCTTACCGTTGTCACTGTAGCTCCTGAAGCTAGAAGCACTTGCCGCGGAATAAAATATTCTTCATCCCGAAAATCATGAAAGGCAATGATTAAAGCAACTTTTTTGTCTTGAATAATTTTGTCTATCATATACTAAAATCCTTTCCTCTATTAAACTTCAAAAAATAATCCAAAATTATGAGCTGGTCTGCATTTCACGGTAGCCCGCCCTTTGCAAATTATGCTCTTTCAGGGTTTTACTGAAAACAGTTTTCCCTTCGGGATTGGTAAAATAATACCAATAAGGAGTCTTCTTATAATAAATTGCCGCCTCAATAGATTCTAACCCTGGATTACAAATTGGCCCTTGGGGCAAACCCCGATATTTATAAGTATTGTAAGGTGAATCTATGTTCAAATCCGATTTCGTCAGCTTTGAAGAACCTCTCCCGGTTAAATAAGTCAACGTGCTGTCAACCTGGAGAAACCAATTATTTTTTAATCTTTTCCATAAAATTCCTGCCACTATTTGTTTTTCTGGATAAGTTTTTACTTCCCTCTCTAGAAGAGAAGCCATCGTAATGATTTGAAAAATTGTTTTACCTTGACGTTTAATTGCCTCTCTTAACTCCGGTGTAAGTTTTTCTCCAAAATTCGTTAAAGCTTTTTGGACTAACTTTTGAACTTCTTGATTTGAACTAGAAGAAATCTCCTGTTGAAAATAATAAGTATCTGGGAAAATATATCCTTCTAAGCTTATCCCTTTTGGCTTGGATTGTAAAAAAGAAAACTCTGAAGAAAAATATTGGAGAGAGCGCAAATTCTGATGACTCTTTGGATCTTCGGCGGGAAAACCAACGATATTAAAGAATTCCTTTTCCTGACAAATATTATTATTTTGAAGATATTGGCCAATATCCTTTAAATTCCATCCTTCGGGGATTGTAATCTTATTTCTTGCTACTTCTCCTTTGCTTAAAATCTTAATGATTCTCGGGATATTCATAGCCGAGGATAAAAAATAACGTCCTGCTTGTAGATTAAGACTTTCTCCCCTCAGAGCAAAATAAAGAAGGAAAAAAATCTTTGATTTAATAAGTTGTTCATTTTCTAATCTCGATGCTATTTCTCTAACTCTCTCTCCTTTTTGAACCAAGAAATTGATTTTATTTTGAGACCGAGGTGCCCGAGCTAAATAAATTCCTTGCCAAAGCCAAATAGTCAGGAAAGAAAATAATAAAAAGAGCCCCAACAAAATTGAGAAATTTCTTAAGGTTTTTTTTCTATTCCTTAAAGAAAATTTTGTTTGGAAATTTAAAGGATTCATTACTCAAAGAATGCATTAGTCTGAAGTAATAAGAATAAACAAAAACAAAATTCAGGGGAAAACTAAAGGGACAAAGGCAAAACCTGGGTATTCTTTTCTTCTAGATTGGTTTCCCAAAACTTTTCGAAAAATCCAGAGAGAAAAGCTAATGGGTGTAACAATCTTTCCTCCTGTTTTCAGTTGCTTTGTCCAAGAAAATGGTAATTTTTTCGAAGGGAGAGTCGTTGAACAAATAATCTTGCCATAAGGCGGTTTTTAAGAATCACTCTTTACTCCATCCTCTTTTAAAATTATTCGGTAATCCCCTCTCGCGCAACAGATTTACTAAAGACATATTTATTTGCTTTGATATTTTTTGTCCGAAAAACCCCCATTTGGATTTTCCTGAACATAATCTATTTCGTATTTCTGGCCATCTGATTTATATACAAAGTGGTGCTGTTTGCTCTGAGGATCTTTGAAAACTGTTGAAGCAAATCCCTCGGCTATTAATTTTTTCATTACCATTGAGCTAGGATTATCTAGATAAGCTAAAACACTCTTTGGATAATTTCCCCCTTGCTTTTTAGCGTATTTGTCTAAAGCATTGATAATTTCTTGAAGAACAACTTTTCTTTGGTTGTTTCTCACAACGTAACCTTCTTTTAAAGGTTTCTCTGCCGAAGTTTTATTAAAGTTTAGAGCTTTCAAACCAAGTTTTTTGCGCAAAGAGTTAATTTTATCCTCAACATCCTTATTACCTGGATTTAACTTTAACACCTTTTCAAAGTTTGTTAAGGCTTCTTTATACTTCCCCTCTTTCGACAGGGTTACTCCCAAAGAATATAAAGAATTAGAGTGGTTAGGGAAAATAGAAATCGCTTTTTCGAATTCCTTTTGTGCTTGAGCTAATTTATTCTGGCCAAGGAAAATTCTTCCTTTAGCGAAAATAACATTTACATTACGATTATCAATGGCTAAAGCTGAGTCTAATTCTTTAAGGGCTAAATCAAATTTCCCCTCTATTTCGTAGGCTTTTGCCAAATTGTAATGAGCGGGCAGGTAATCTATTTTGAGTTGGATAGATTTTTGGAAATTAGAAATAGCCTCCTTAAGTAATTTCTGGCTCTCTTTATCCACTTGATTCGCCTGGCCCTGAAGAGCTTGATGAGAAAAATTGTTTTGCCCTCCTTTTAATTGAGATTTTATAAGGGTAATTTTCTGTAATTGGGCTGACCCAAGATTTGTATATAACACCGGATTGGTAGGATCAAGGACTATAGCTTTTTTATAAGAATCAATGGCAAATTTATCCGCTCCATTCACTGAAAAGATAAGCTGACTGTAAATATCACCCATCTTTGACAGTAAACCAGCATCATGAGAATACTTTTTTGTAATAATTACGCCATTATTAACAGCTTGGCTAATCCATTTTTGATACTTTGCCTTATCAGGGTTAGCCTTTTTGGCTTCTATCGTGGCCGCGTTAAACATTACCGCAATATATGTAGTATAATAATTTTTCTGGTAAGGATCCCAGTAAATGGCTTGGCGAATTGATTTCTCAAAAGAGTCTATTTTTTGAAGGTTCTTGGTGTTAGTTATGGAAATAGCTTTGGCATAATACACTTCACCGAGGTAAACTCTCAATACAAAATACCCAACAATAAAAGTCAATAGAAGAGAAACGACCACAAAAGCATTGGTCAGCAATCTCCCTTTTTGAGACTCGTCAAATTTGACCTCAATTTTATGCC
The DNA here is from genome assembly GCA_964562675.1 of uncultured Candidatus Saccharibacteria bacterium. Lineage (GTDB taxonomy): Bacteria > Patescibacteriota > Minisyncoccia > Minisyncoccales > CG1-02-41-26 > CAZLUG01. Next base: position 16,896 of record CAZLUG010000006.1, read on the forward strand.
CCATTTTCAGCTCTAAAATTCCCAGAATAATCACCGCAAAAAAAGTTAGGAAAAGAGGAAAGTTGTAAAAAAAAGCAGTAGCAATTAAGACTAGACTTGATGCTCCGATGGTTGCAGTTAAGGCATTTCCTTCTCGACGTATATCCGCAATTGCTTTTTTGACAACAGAAAAGAAAATAAGAAAAAGCAAGAAGATTCCTACTAAACCCGCGTTATTCAACATCGCAAAGAATGTAGAGCTTGGCTGGCGAAATCTAATATTCCAGGCGACTGTATTGTTTAAAGCTGACGAGCGAAACTTAGAGAAATTATTAACAAATGAGTTAAATCCTGTGCCAAATAAAGGATGCTCTTTGACCACCGGATAAATCACGTGCCAGCTTCCCTGTTGGCTTAAACTTATTTCACTTGGCAAATAAACTCGGAAGATTTGTGGCGAAGAAAGAAAAAGAAAAGCCGCGGCTATCACCAAAAATAGCAAAAGAAGATTAAACTCTAAATTAGAGATTTTGAATTTCCAAAATTTTATTATCAAATAAGCTAAACCTATGGCTAAAAATACATACCAGCAAATATTAAAATCAATTAAAAGCATCGCAACAAAAAAGACAATCGAGGAAAGAGCAAAAATAATTTTTGAAAAGTTTCTCTTGGTGAAATGGGAAATTTCTAACGATAAAATACAAAGAAAAGCTGCAAATATACCGGTACTACTAAGCTGGCCTAAAAAATTTGTCGGGAGTTTAAGCACCTTAAGGTAAACTAAAACATTTAAGATGACGGCAATCAATCCGCCTATGACTACGTTCTTTAGCAGAAAAAGAATATCTTTTTCTGAATTCAAAATATTCCTTACTAGAAAATAAAGTAAAGCCAGAACAATTAAAATTGATAGAGCCCAAGGGGTTTGCGAAAAATTAAACAAAGCATAACTATTTTGGCCACCCAGAAAAGCAGAAATTCCATAAAAAACCAAAAAAATAATAATCAAAAAATCCTGAAAAGCAAATTTAAAAACAAATTTCCGCTGCTTCATCTGGCTAATCCACCAGAATATATAACCTATTAAGACTCCCCCAAAAAGGAATATCGATTTATTAAGATGCAAATTTTGCCAAAAAGGGGGTAAAACAAAGAGAGGGAAGGCAAAAGCCATTATCCCTAACCACCAAAGAGGTAAACGACTTAAAAAGCCTGGCATTGTTTTAGGGATAATTTTTTCCGAAGTATTTATGTTATCAGACATAAATTAAAAAAATAAATCATTTAAATAATACGACTTTTTAAATTTTAGCATAAAAAACAAAGTAAATAAATACAATCCGGTAAATAATTTTTTATCTTTTCTCATTATGAATTATCGCTTTAGAGAGAGATGATTTTTTGATAAGAATTTTGTAAATGTTTTCTATAAAATCACCACCCGCATATCCAACAATAAAACTTAAAGAAGGGGTAAAAACTCCGCCCTGAAGAGTAAAACCAACACCTTTGACCGCCACCGCCGCTAACAACCCAATAATGCCTGACAACAAAGCCATTGAGAGAAAATAGCCAAGATGAAAAGGAACGTTTTTGTATGAAAACTGATGTTTTATAAATCCAACCAATCCCCTTACCACCCCTCCTGCAAACCCCGCAAGCAAAATTGTTTCATAAACCATAAATAAATCTATTATAAACCTCTCCTCAAAATGAAGCCTTGAGAATCGTAGACAATGTTTGAAATGGCTCTGGAAAAGATTTCAAGAGATACCAAACCGCTATTAAAAATATCAGGGGAACAAAAATAAGGTCTATGAGTTTTGGCATAAGAAGTTGTTTAATCTGTGTCAAAATATAAGATGTATAATTTTATCATTTATACCATGTTTCTTCTAAAAATCCAATTGCTCCGAGTAAATATTATCAAAAAACACTAGTTTACCATTTCATTTTAGGCGGGAAACAAAAGGATTATTGGCAATGTAAAATCTCCATTTCTTCTCCGCCCAGTATGGACCGGCGTAATTGATGCCAATTCTTTTCGTCGATTTAATTTCTGGTGGTCTTAATTTTATTCCCCTCTGTTCAATCCAAATCCTTGAACTTTTGGTTAAATCTTCTCCGTAAAATGAATGATTAAGTTTAAGCCATCGGCAAAGTTTCCCAGGGCCAGAAGCTAATTTTTGGATTTCTCCTTCAGAAATTTTGGAATTCTCATCTTTTAAAGGCTCAAGGGCCCTGATTAAAATACACTCTGGCTTCCCTTTTTGAGAAGTCACAATATTGAGTTGCCAATACATTCCGTAACAAAGGTAAATATAAATATATCCCCCGCTTTGATAAACTATTTTGTTTCGCTTTGTCACCTTCCCGCCCCACGAATGAGCCGCCCTATCTTTTGGGCCTTTATAAGCTTCCACCTCTACTATTTTTCCAATAATAAGATTTCTCCGATATTTTCTCACAATAAATTTCCCCAATAAATTTTTTGCTACCTCTAAAGTTGGAAGAAGAAAAAAATTTTTATTCAATCTTTTACTCATCACAGTTGAAAGAACAAAGTTAATAATACAAAAGAAAAATTATGATTGGGTTTCCAGTAATAAGCTTGCTTCTCGCCTTAAACTCTGAAGCTTTTGCCGAGGAATGCTTTTCTCTGAAGTAAAAGCAGAGAGGTTGTTTTTATCAAGAACATCTTTTGCCAAAAGCATCTTTTTTGAAGCAAAAATGTTCAAAAGATAACCTTTTAGAGATGGCAAAATCGTAATCGGATAAAGTTTTTGAGAATCAATAAAATACTCAAGTCCTTTGTCTTTTGGAGAACGCCAACCTAATAATTCAACACCCATGCAACGAGAGTACTTTTTTGCCTTACTTGTAAATTTAGTATTGGTAACTAAAATACTTTTGATTTGCGTTTGACTATTTAAGTTTCGAAAGTAATTGCCTTGTTTGATATCTAAAAAGCGGGCATAATTTGCTAAGGCAATTTCTAAGTCCACTCTCTCAGCTGGCAAATGATGGTATTTACACTCTCCAATATAAAGTAAATTTCCCTTCTTGGCCAGAAAATCAATCTCATAATTAGCATTGCATATTCCAGAGATAAACTGGTTAAGCTTTACTTGGAATCCATTGTTTTGAAATATCTCTCCGATATACTTTTCAAACGGAAAACCCGTAGGACCTAATTTTCTCATTGCATCTTTTAAGTCAAACCTTATAGCGGCGGCGGGTTTTCTTTGGCGGAGAATCTTCTTGATTTTCCTAAAAATATCTGAGGTTCTCATGCCCGGGAATGCTTCTTTGGCAATGGTTTGGGCAATTTCTGCGGCCAATCGAGGATTAGCTCCAACTCGTCTAGCTGAGCGCCGAATTTTATTTTGAGAGAAAAGTTCTTTTTCCCCTCGGTTGTTTACAATGTAGATATTATTTCCCATAAAAAACTTTTCTTGCGAACAATTTATAAAAAGTCTCTACTCTTAGGTTATTCTCAATTAAATATTAAAAGATTATGGTTCTCCATAAATATAAATTCCTGGCCGCTTTCGAAGAGCTAATACCCTGGATTATTTTTCGTGATCACTAACTTCTGGTTTTATCTTGTTTGCGTAAAAAAATATATAAATAATCTCTAAGATAGCAAGAGTGTTAAATATTAAAATAGCAATAAACCAAATTTTTTGGTGGCGGCGGGCTGATAACCATAACGCCACGCCTTTCCAGGGTAAAACCCAAGCAACTATCAAAAAAATTATCCATGGGTTTAGTAATAAATAATTTAAATTCATTAATTGAAGCATACGTTTAAGAGAATGAAAATTTTTTGAGAACTTTTTCTTGGCCATCTTTTAATAACCTCGCTTCAACAGAAATCATTTTTTCAATGCCTGAAGTTCGAATTTTGCTCTTTAGAAGTTCATCTACCTGAAAAATACCCGCGGAATCTGACATATAAATTACTACTTCAACCGGTTTCCCCTCCCCTTCCAAAATATTTACCTGTTCAATGGCCATAGCCGAAATTGAATGTATGTTAACACTTCCTGCCTGATAGGGAATCCTTGCTCGACCTTTAGTCATATCCAAAGCATCGGCTATCTTCATTACTCCCCCCTCAATAGTTAAAGGTTTCGTATCTGCTTCGTGAGAGTAGATAGCGTGAAGAGTTTCAAACTTAATAATATTTTTTTCAGGGGGAAAATATAGCTTATCTGTCAATCTTTCTATCAAAGGTCCAGCTAAAAAAGTCGATAAAAGTTCATGGCGCTTACGATGAATAGCGTGGCCTATATCATGTAAGATAGAAGCCAAAACTACGATAATCTCTGCATCTTCGTTCTTGAGCTGATAATCTTTGACCACACTGGGGATAATTCCTTTTTTAATTAAGATTCTCAACATTCTTAAAGAAGAATTGGCAACTATCTTAATATGAGTAGGGCCATGATCATTATATCCTAATCTATCAATAGCAGTGACATTGGATGCTCGTAAAAGCGTTTCTAATTCTTGGTCTTCTCTGGCTTTTTCGATTAAAGTCTCTAATTTTTTGTTTCCATTAAATGGAATATGAAATTCTGACATAATATTTAACTTAAATTATTTTAGACTTAAATTTTTGATTCAGCTATGCTCTCGACTAATGGGAAAACACCCCCTGAACTTTAGAAACATATTGGCAATATACACAATCTGAAGATGGCTCAGGAATTGAAGGACTTTCCAAACATTTTTTCATCTCTAAAAGAGTATTTTCTATCCAACTGTCGTCTCCCTTGTATTCAATAATCTCTACCTCAAATTCTAATTTTTTGTCAAAGGCTTCTTTGTCTTTTCGGCCATTACAATAAACGAAATAAGCAGTTGGAGAAACGTTATATCCATTTCTTCTTAAAAGCCATTGATAAATTTCTACTTGTCTCTTAAAACTCTCATGATACTTTTGCCCATCGTTAAGCGTAATTTCTTTACTGGTACTCGTAGCCTTATAATCAACAACAATAAGTTCTCCTTTTTTGTTTTGCCAAACATCGTCCGGCGCACCATAAACTATAAAATTAGTAGGTTTATGATGATATCTCACTCCGGTAAAGTTCTTGCGCCACTCATTGATCAATCCATTATTGAAAGGCACAGCGTCAATGCCGTACTTTTCCATCAGAGGATGAGGTTTCCCTTTGGCTCTTTGAATATCAAATTCTTTTTTTAAAAGAGTGTCCACGGCGCTATTTAAAGTAAAAGGAAAGGAAGGGGGGCGTTTAATCCCTAGTCTAAGATCTAAATAAAAACATCTTTTGCATTGCAAAAACAAGTCTATTTTTGAACGGCTTAAAGAAAAAGGTTCAGAGGAATCAGGGTTGAAAATATTTTTTTTCCTTAAAAACATTTTTAGCAAGTAAGATGGAAACAGCCTATAATTTTTCGCACCTTGGGAAAAAGTTTTGGAAATTGATTAAAAATCCTAACTGCTTCTTGGGTTTTAACAATTTTGTATTGGATATTCGCTTTCTCCATTGCTTCCTTTGCTTCGGGAAGAACCTTTGCCATCCCGTAATACCCTATACCAATAACTATAAAATCCGGGTTTTGGTTGACCGCCCTTTCTAAAGATAATACATTGATAATATGACTTTGTTGCCTTGACCATTTTAGAACTTCCCCGTTCCATCGCACCTCAACATCATAATTATAGACTTTCTGGTCAATTTTAATAATGCCAAAATGATAATCTTCAATCATTTTTTGCTCTTAAGCTTATTTCAATATATCATAAATTCCTCTTTTTTGGAAATCTTAACAAAAGAAGTATTTTCTTCCTAAAGAGAGAAAATACTTCTTAGAGATAGATTAAACAGCAGGTTGAGAAAATTTACAATAAATCAAAAGAAACTTGGATAATCTTGTATTTAATTTTTCCTGCTGGTACTTTAACTTCCACTAAATCACCCTTTGATTTTTCCAAAAGCGCCTCTCCGATAGGAGAATTATAAGAGATTTTACCTTGCGAAGGATCGGCTTCTTCTACACCAACAATGGTAAATTTCTGTTTTTCTCCATTCTCGTCGCTTAAGAGAACCGTTGAACCAACTTTAACTACATCAGACCGTTGAGGTTTTTTGGCCACGACAACGCTCCCAAGCATTTTTTTCAACTCTAAAACTCTGGTTTCGAGCTCCGCTTGAGCCTCTTTAGCCTCTTGATAAGCAGCGTTTTCAGAAAGGTCACCAAAATCAGCAGCTCGGTTAAGCGCAGCGGCTATCTCTTTACGTCTAGTTTTGTCTAAATACCGCAATTCTTTTCTCAGTTTAGCCAAACCCTCTTTTGTAACATATTTAACCATAATAAGTTTTTACCATTTTTCCCTTAATTTATCAACTCTTAAACCAGGGAAAACAATTAAAGAGAATTGGTTGGAGAGTTGTACAAATTTTCTATTAAAAAATTGTGAGAATGATTATTAAAAGAATCAAGTTAAATTTTTCGACTTGCAGCTAGCTGAATTTCCCAGAAATCCTTGATGATTTTTCGGTGGTCAAACCCAATTTTCTCTGGCAAACGTTCTGGGGAGAAATACTTAAATTTCGAAGCTTCAAAATTTAAAACAATCTTACCTTTTACTCCCAAGAGTAAATAAACTAGAGATACTGTGTGGCCTCTTGGATCTCGGCGAGGATCAGAATAAACTCCAATAAGTTTCTGGGATTTTATTGAAATGCCTAACTCTTCTTTCATCTCTCTCCTTAAGGCTTTCTCCACTCTCTCACCATACTCTACGTGCCCCCCAGGCAATACCCAATAATCTTGAAAGGGCGGAATTGCTCGTTGAACTAACAAAATTTTTCTTTCTGGCCTAAAGATTAATCCATCAACCGCTAAAATAGGTGTTTTTGGTGTTTTCTCTTGAGAGCTTGCAAATTTCACGGTGAAGAAAAAAGTTTAAGTATATAATCTTTGGCTTTTAGCTGCTCTTCTAGGCTATTTTCTAGTTCTAGGGCACAAAACGGAGAAAAATATTCTTGAGGATAATTTTTTAAATAATCAAGTTCTGAAAGGTTGTGTAAGTAATGGCTGTCATAGTGCATTTCTCTCAATGTATTGCCGTTAACGCTCTGCTTTGCAAAAAATGGTTTTGGGCAAATAGCGCTAATGTGATTGCACCCTATAGAATAACTTTTGAGAAATTTTAATTTTGTTCTGTAAGTTTCTGGATAGAGCAATCTTTCGTTTTCTAAATGAGAAAAATCCAAACAAATTCCGGCAAACTTCCGCAGTTCCACATCTTGGAAAGGCAAGTGAGTATTTTCAATATAGATCATATTGCTATACCGAGACAAATCATAAAGCAAGGGATATTCAACTTGAGTATGAATATTAAAAACCTTTGTATTGTAGTTTTTAATTAAATATTCTATTTCTTCTGGACTCACATCACTCCTCAAATGAACGAATGGTATCTCCCGTACTGACGATTTTTTGAGTAATTGATAAAGCTCTTTTCTTTCTGGTCTCGAAAGGCAGGTTGGGAAAACTGCTACTTTTTTAAGCTTTAGTTTATTAATTTCCTTAATTTTTTGTCTCCACCGTGACTTTTCTATTGTTGTAATGGTGGGCAAAAATTGTTCTCTTTGTAAAGACATTTTAAAAATAAAAATTTAATCAATGCAAGCAAAATTAAACCAATAAAAAATCCCTCAGGATTTTGCGCTAAACTAATTATGCCCCAGCAAGACTCCTTAAAGTTGAGACATCTTTCGAGCTGCCAAGGCTTGAAATTTCTTCATTGCTTCATTGAGACAATCTTCCAAAATCTTCTCTTGATCTTCTAGGTTTAAATCTTTAGATAATTGGATTGTCTCTATTTTTGCTCCTCCATTCATTACCACCTTCACCCCATTTTTACTCACCTCTATTTTTTCTTGAGCAAGCTGGTGTTGAAGAGACCTCAATTTCCCAATTTGCTTAAATGATTCAAACATAAATCAATAAATTATTTTAACATTAATTATTCTAGCATAAATCATTTTAATAAAAAAGATCTTACTCTAAAAGTGTGTTTGTGACGGTTATTTGTGGCCTAGATAAAACACACCATAATACCTAGAATATCAAGAATCAAGACAAGGTAGAAAAAGAAACGAGAAGAGACGAGGGCTGCCGGCTCCTCCCCGGCTTCTTTTATAACAAATGAGGACGATCGTCTTGAAATGTAATCAAATGCCTGGGTCAAATGCCTGGGTCGGACCTGTGCATTTTGTCCCTCGACTCGTGCATTTTGTTCCTGTTCCTACTAGATTTATAACCATCTAGCAATAATTTTCGGATTTATTCTCTGTCTATTTTTGCCAATAATAATACAAATAGGTTGACAAAAACAAATAAAAGTTGTAGAATATAAAGTAGCTTTTTAAAAATAATAGGAGGCGATAAGAATGAGACGTCTGTTCCGAATACTCTATTTACTCTGGCATTATGGGGGTAATGCCATGATGCTTGACCCTCTAACAAATGTTTTTAACCGCTTAATGCTCCAGGAATTAATTGAAAGGGAACTCGCAAGAGCTTCTCGATATGGTGAGCTTTTTTCTTTAATTTTTATCGACATCGATAAATTAAAGAAAATTAATGATCAAGAGGGCCATCTTGCGGGTGACCGGGTAATTCAAGAAACAGCTGATTTTCTAAAAGCCCAGATTAGAGCCTCGGACAGCATTTTCCGATATGGTGGAGATGAATTTGTCATCCTCCTCCCACATACTGATAAAAATAGCACAGAGGTTTTCGTGGAAAGAATCCGAACTAAAATGATAGAAGAAAAAATTCATCATTTTAGCCTCGGATATAGCAGTTGGGAAAAAAGCAAGACCATAGAAAATATGGTCCAGGAAGCGGATAAAAAAATGTATAAAGACAAAGACAAAAACAAAGACAAAAACAAAAATAAAACTCCTCAATAAAAGAGGAGCTTTTTTTATGGAAAACAAAAAACCGAGAGAATAATTCTCTCGGTTAAATTTAAACTTCTCGTTTAGGGAAAAATTGTTTTTTTGCTTCGGCTGATAAATCTCTACCGCAATATCGCTTTCCTTCGGGGCAAACACCAGTAAAGCAAGGCGGGGCTAAAATCTTTGCAAGCTGTCCGCGCCCTCCGATTTTCAAGGCCTTTCGAAGTTGAATCCCTAAATTATAAATCTCCTCTTGGGCTAACCAACATAAACGTTCACTTTGCTGGTGCAAGACTGCATTAAGATTTCCAATTTCTTTGTACTTAACCACCGCTCCATAAGGAGCAAGCAAAGCCCAGAGAGTTTTGGGTAAATGACCATAAAAACCTAACCAATTATCCAGTATTGTTTTTGCTGTCGGCCCTAAACCAACTTTTCTTAAAAGCGGTGGAAGATAAAATGCTCCTGTAAATTTCGGAGTTCCTCGATGCAAAGTCCGATGGCGCTGCTCTTGTCCAAAGGTCGCCAAAGAAACATTTAGTTCCATAACCAATTCAATCAGGTTATGATCCATCGAAGATGGAGAAAATGGCAGTAAGTCTAAAATTTCTTTTTTTCCGTTAAAAGAGAGGTTTGGCTTAGCATAGGATTGAACTTTCATCAAATTAAGTTTCGGTTCTGTTAAAATCTTTCTTTTTTGGCTTAGCAAATCTGGCGCCCAATCTTTATTTTTATCCATATCCCATCCAAAAAGAAATTCTAGATCGGGAAATTCTTCTAAAACCTTGGAAATCATCTGCATTGCTAAATCACGTAATTCTGGAGCCCAAGCAACCCTTTGAAGCGCCGCTAGAGTAATTAAATCAATAGTGTAAGTCAAGGCTGTTGGGAAAACAATCGGGATGAACATCCTTAATTGCTCTTGAGCAACTTTTGCAGCGGTTTTCTCTAAAGATTCCGGAGAAAGAAAGGGTCTTTCAATAGAGAGAATCTTTCTAGCTAATTCTGTGACCTTTTGGTGATTTTCTTTAAATATCTTTAACCCGCGCAAACAATACGAAATTATCTTTTTCTTTTGACCAACTTTAATCTCTGGCCAATATCCGAGATAATCTTCTATTTCTTCTTTCAAAATCTTTTCGGGTTTCTGAAACATCTTTGCTGAGAATCTTCCAGATCTCTGGTCGCTATTATAAAAGGGCGAGAACAAATGCAAACCAAAAGTAGCATCTCCTACAGCCAAACCTTCTATCACAAAAGTTAAACCAAAGTGTTCTAAAGTTGTGTGGTGCCCTGTTTTGAATAAAACCTTTTCTACATTTAATGAATGTCCCCATTCAGGTAATCGGCTATCGTAACAAATTCTTGCTGCGTAAGACGCTAAATCTAAAGGATTACAATTCGTGTGAAAAAACCTCTTGATTTCTATCATTTATGTCACCTCCTCTGTAATTTTCAAAGAACGGTAAATTGTTATCCAATATAAAATATTTTTACCCAAAAAACAAATTAAATCAATGAATTTACGGCCTAGCAAATCTAATCAACGCCACTAGATTTTATCCACACCCCTCAACAGCTACAATGAAAATAAGAAGACGGATTGATTATTTCAATCCGTCTTTAAAAAATTATAGTTTATCATTGCTCTTCCTCAGTTTTTCTACCAGCATTTTTTCCTCTTCCTCTGAGAGGTTATTGCCATTACTGATTTTCTGAAAAATTCTATTAACTTCCGGATTAAACGTTCTTAAACCAGCAATTTTTAAATCCCTATCCCTAATTCGCCGATCAAGCTCTTGTAATTCAAGATTTAATTCAAGGTGTCTGTTTAAAAATTGCAACACCCTCTTTTCCGTTCTCGGGTCACCTATCCCTTCTAAATAAGGAGGAAGAATCGCCCAAATTCCGATACCTGGTATACCTTTGTTTTTCAAAACCCAAAGTAGATAATTGCTCATTAGGCCTTCTTGGCTTTCTACGAGGTCAAAATTTTGAAAATCCTCGCTTTTGAGGTATCTCTTTTGAGTCTTAAAATCAGTAAAGATCCCAAGGAGCTTCTGGGGTAAATTATTTGACGAAGTAAAGGCACTTATGATATAAACTTCTCGAAGTCTTATAGACTCCGCTAATTTAAGTAAGGTGTTTCTTAACTCATAAAAATTGTCACCTATATTGTCGCTTTCAAGCAAAAGTATATTGTATTGGCTCGAAAAGTAAAGGCTGCTTTTAATCATCTCTAATGTGTCTCCTTTTAGAATAGCTCCAATAAAGTTATCGTTATCTGAAATTTCGAGTAATAAATGACTATTCAAAAACCGTTGCAAGTAATCAATGACGTGCGGAGCCAAATGGCCTACATCTTGCGAGAAACCTATAACGAGAGGGTACGATTGATTGGTTAACGTTGCCCCGCTTTTAGACAAAAGAGCTCTGAAAGAATTGCTTTTCTCACTCATTTTTATCCCCTCCATTCTTTTGAGTGCTTTTACTCTTTTGAAAAATTTTATCTACTGCATGGAATAAATCTCTTTTTTCCTTCAGGCTTATTCCTCGACTAGGATTCTTAAGCTTGTCAATTTTTTGCTTAATAGACGGGGGGAAGCCTTCGTATATTTTTTCAATAGACTGGTTAATTTCACCTACTAAATTATCGAACCAAGACAAATCCAACTCTGGAATATTTAAAATATCAACCATAACATCTACTAGAGCTTTGGATGCTTTAGGATAATAGGGTATCACTTCCGTTAAATAAAACGGCATTTCTGCTAAAAGTGATAAGCTGTTTATCCCTGCCTCGGCAGCGAATGCAGTTAAGAAGCTTCCCGCTCCAGAAATTAATCTTTGCTCTCCGTTGCCTAAAAAATCAGACAAGCGGAAAACGTTATAATTTTCGCTATCTTTAAGCGACTTTTCGTTGCCAGCAACAGCAAAAACTTTCGGAGTTGCAAGATGGTGAATAGCGAAACTGATGGCATCCAAACTATAAATTTTTCGGCAATGAAAGTCGTTTGCCACCTTCAAAATAGCCTTAGCTGTCTCTCTCATTTCTTCCATCGACAAGGGCTGCTCGCCGCTCATAAAAAAAATGACATCTCTCGACTTTAGTTTCTGAAAATAGAAATTCCTTTTAGGAAAATCCAATTTTCCTAAGACTCCGTGATGAACAGAGGCACTTAAAGGATAAGAATCAAACGAGTTAATTTCCGCAAATTTCCTTGCTTTCAAAAAAATCCTTAAAGCATCAACAGCCAAAATACCAACATTGCCAATATCCGGCCAAGCAGCAACTAAATAAGGACGACGCATTTTGATGTTTTTATATGGTTTGTATATCTTTATCTCCATTTTCTATCACCTCCCTAAAAATTTTAAAAGAACTATTTCAATACGAATAATTATCTCACTTTTTTTAAAAATAGTCAAGAGCAGTCTCTCAAAGAATAAAGAGAGGCTTATTACTCAAAATACCAGATAAAATTTAAAAGACTAACATAAGTCAGTCTTTTATAGAAGAACTATTCTGATTTTAGAAATTTTTTTAAGATAATAATTAAAGTTTTAGCCTTTCTTGACGAAAAATATCAGCAATTTCCTTGGCAAGTTTTCGACCAGCGACTGTTAAAGAAAAAAAAGTCTGGGGATTGCCTTTGACCAGCTTTTTTCTACGCAACGATCGAAGAGGTCTACTAAGCTTTCGGGTATCAGGAAATTGAGGATAACCCTTGAGAGAAAATACTCTTGGGAATGCTTTAAAACAATCTTTCATCAAGTTCTCAAAAGAGTACCGATCTCTATTATTTCTTGAATAGAGAATAAAAAGAATAATTTTCTTAATAGAATTGCGTTGAAGCATATAAGTTTACGATTTAATGTTTGCTTCAATATGTAAAATCAAGGATAACTTTTCCCCAAAGAAAATTTTCTTTCCATCTACTTTTGCAATATTCCAAAATTATTATCGTCAATCTTCTAAAAATAATTATCAGAAAATGTTGAGGAAAGCAAAATTTTCAATGCCTATTTGCCCAGCGGGGGTACTAGGACTCGGACCTAGAAAACAAGTTTTGGAGACTCGTAGTTTGCCAATTAGCTTATACCCCCAGAAAAATTATGGAGTTAATTAGCCTTTTATCTTCTAAGAAAATTTTTATCTCACTTCTTTGTGAAGTGTATGTTTTTGGCAATGCCGGCAGAATTTTTTGAAGCTTAACTTTTTTTTCTGGCCAGTAATACTGAGGCCTCGACTCTTTCTAACAAAATAGTTTATCTTTCCACATTCTGTGCATTGAAGTTTAACATATTGTTTTCTTTTTTTTGCCATAAATTTAAATTCAGAGCCCAGAAGCGGATTTGGACCGCTGACCTACTCCTTACCATGGAGTTGCTCTACCGACTGAGCTATCTGGGCAAAAGCAAGAGAGCAAAAATGCTCTTAAGGAGAAGACCTAAATAATCATCAAGCAGGGAGAGATTCGCCCCATCATTCAATAGGGTGCCCCATTGGATAACGGGGCTAACCCCTTATTTGCTTGTTCCGTAATTTTCCAGATCTTTCTTGTGGGCAGGGAGGGATTCGAACCCCCGTAGGCCAGAGGCCGGCAGATTTACAGTCTGCTGCGTTTGTCCACTCCGCCACCTACCCTTAAATTTTCAAAAGGAAACTTCATAAATATCTTAGCAGAAATTGACTTGTCATGCAATGATTTTACTATGTTTCTTTTGCCACTCCTTTATAAATTTAGGATTACCAGACAAAAGCACTTTTGGTACTCGCCAATGCGTTTTCGGCCCGAGCTCAAAGGTTTCCGGTCTTGTATACTGAGGATATTCTACAAAGCCATTTTCCTTTGTAATTCTTGGTTTAAGCAAGGCTGAATTCCCAATAACACCCGGAATTAATCTTGCCACTGCTTCGATTAACGCTAAAGCAGGTAAATCCCCGCCCATTAAAACATATTTTCCCATTGATATTTTCTCGTCTGCGATATACTTCGCCACTCTTTCGTCGACTCCTTCATACCTCCCAGAAATTAAAATAAGGCGGTTCAATTGAGAAAATCGCGTTGCCACTTTTTGGTTAAATATTTTCCCCCGAGGACTAAAAAGAATAATTTTTGTCTTGCTTCCTGATTTTTGTCTCTCTTCAGCTACTTTTTTCCCCTTCTCCGAATTTTCCTGATTTATTAAAAATTGGACAGCCCGATAAACAGGACCCACTTTCAAAACCATCCCTCTCCCCCCTCCAAAGGGCTTATCATCAACTGTATGATGTTTATCAAAGGTAAAATCTCTTAAATTATATATTCTCACCCTCAGAATATTCTTGTCTTGAGCTTTCTTTAAAATTGAATATTTGAGGTAAGACTTAAATATATCGGGAAATAGAGTGATAATGTCAAAATTCATAAACAGAAAAACTCATATAAAAACCTTATATCTTAAACGGTTTCAGAACAAAAATTAAAAAACTTCTAGGATTAATAAAGAAAGAAAAAAAGAAAGACGGCTCTACTTTTTGATAGTAGCACCGTCTTTGAGGACTTTCAACTGGAGGATTTAGAGATTTAAATCTCCTAATCCCGATTCTTTCTTTTCTCCAGTTTCTCTTCTGCCTCTTCCCTCAGCGGGTTCCTCAATCTTAAGATTGACTCTGGCATGATTCTTAAGCCCGACAATCCTAATAAGATTTCGGATAGCCCTGGCAGTTGAACCACTCTTACCGATAATCTGTCCCATGTCTTCAGGGTTTACTTTCAAAGAAAGTAAAACTCCCATTTCATCTACTTTCCTGGCAATTTTTACATCCTCAGGGTGGTCAACTAAAGCCTTCACAATATACTCAAGAAATTCTTTATCGTTATCTTTTTCCATATTCAAGGTATCAGTTTTACTAGTAGCCCGACCTTTCGGTAATTCTCTCACGAGAATTTTCAGAAATTGGCTTCTCTACCCACAACAACAAACGCAAATGGGTAATTAAACCGAGAAAGCTACTTTTCCGTATTTTACTCTAAAAGGGTTTTCTGTCAACCCTATTTTAACTTCTTAGTTTATTTCTCAACCCTTCTAAAATATCCCTGGCTAAATCTTTTCCTCCCAAACCAAAAGCAATGCCACAGCTAATAACAATCAGAGCAACAAATCCAGCAACAAGAATCTTAATCAAATCCGCTGCAATACCAAGTTGCACAAGAATAGCTAAAATGGCAAAAGTCCAAATTGACCACTTGACAACCGAGGCAGCCAAGGCGGCATAGCCAACTCCCATTTTCCCGACAATCGCTCGGACAATTTTCTCGGAAAAATCAGCAATAATCACTGCTACAACAAAAATCGCCACCGCCACTACTAGATTTGGCAACCAACCAACAATTTTCCCCAAGAAAATTGAAAATTGAGAAATACCTAGAATATCCACTGCTGCTAACAGAAAAACAAATATCAAAATCCATTTTACAATTGCCCCGATAAAATCTGAAATAGAAGTTCGGAAATCTGCTTTCTCCAAAGCTCCTTGCCAACCAGTTTTTTCAAAAAGTTTATCAAATCTCAAACGTTTTAGGATGCCTGCCGTAATTGCACCAGTCCAAACTGAGATAAACCAACCAACAACGAAAACAGTAATCGAACCAATAAGCGGGGGCAAAAATTGCAAAAATCCATGCCAAAATTCTTGTAATGACTGAAGAGTAATACTTGACCAATTTTCAACCATAATATCGTGCTCTTTTTAGCTAGTTGTAAAAACCTAACTAAATGAGCTTTTAAAATTCTCGACCTCGACCTTTAATAGAAATTACTTCATTATAACAAAAAACGGGATTAAGCAAAATAGCTTACGTGAGATGATTGCCTGAGTAGTTTTTAATACCTCCATAATTTACTAGTCGTTAGCTATTTATTGATTATACCAAATTAAAACTGTTTTAACCACCAACTCTACAATAAAACACAAGAAACCTTTTCCAATTTAACTTAACTCAATTTAATTTAGCTAATGATAAAACGCTAACCTCCCTAAAATATCTAATTGTTTTGAGATTTATTGATTTCTTCCAGGAGAGGGCCAGTGCAGTTTTTCCCAGAGGAAACCTCTTGTATAGTTCTTTCAGAGGCGCTGTATTTACAAGTCATCTGTTTGCCTGAATATTCAGCAGGCAGATCCTTTGTTTTGAGAAACCAAAATTTTACTACACATAAATTATTTTGCACTCCTAGAATTTTGTAACCTCTGAATATGCCCATTGCCGGCTCCCAACCAATAGCTGTTGTGCCCGTGGATATTTTGCATAGTTCAAGGTTTTTCTTAAACAAATTCAAATAATTTAAAGTGCACTGCGGATCTTTAACGCCAATACAATCTAATACCGTTTTCTTTGTAATTTGTTCTGTTGGTTGACTTGATGTTGCTTCTTTTCCTTGGGTTCCCTCTTGCACAACTGTAATAATTTTTGTGACTGATTTTAATGGTTTAAACTTCAAAATAAATTTTGTCGGTATTGGCATTGTGCAGTTCTCGTCTTTCAAGCCAATATCTGAACATTTATATACAGACATCGTAAAGATATATTCTCCGGGTTCTTGGAAAGAGCTCTCACCGGCTTCATATCCATTTTTATCCATTTTAAAAGCCTGCAATGCTTCTGCAAACTCTGGATTAGTACCAGTTGACATAGTTCCAATAGCTGTATTATATGCAGAATGATCTTCAAAACCCTTTCTTGATTTTTTGTACAAAACAATCGCTTTGAATGGGACACCGCTGTAACTCAGTAAACACTTGCCACCAGTAAATTTTTCACCAACATTATAGGTGTCTTTTGGGGTTGCTATATTTAGACTTAATTTAAGATTTTGCGCTGGTTCAGTTAGTTGATGAGATATTTTAGGGCTAGGTTTTTCTGTAGGTTTAGAAAATTTTTGAACAATCAAGTATATTCCACCGCCAATAAGCAATACACCAATGGAAAAGATTATGATAATTTTCCATATTTTCATCGGCAATCTGGCTGAAAGCTTTGTTTGTTTATCTAGTTTGTTGAGTTTATCAACTTTATCCAGTTTTTCCGGCGAAGCAGAAACACTAATGGCATTAAACCCTTCTTCAATATCTTGCTTTTGCCAACCACTAGTCAAAAGGGCTTTCTCGATTTCTTCTTTTTTGAAACCTTGCTGAAACTGTTGCTTGATATAATCAAGCAGCTTTTGATTGACCATAATTTTGTTAT
>CAZLUG010000007.1:0-26293 GCA_964562675.1 uncultured Candidatus Saccharibacteria bacterium
TTCTATAGCTATCAAAGGATATCGCTTACCTCTCATTTTTCTCGCCTCCTTTTTTTAAGGAACTTTAACTATCTTGTTTAATATAACACAATTATATTGTTTTGTCAAAAGTATGATGTAAGAGTTGAAACAAAAAACAAAAAATCATTCTAAAACACCGCTTTAGAAATTTTGCTTTGGTGGTTTTATCTAGTATAATTAAAATAATGAAGTGCCAAAAGATAAACTATCTTAAATAAATAAAAAATTATTTATGAATTATCTAGTTTTAATTCGCCATGGAGATTCTTTTTGGAATAAAGAGGGTTATAATTGTTTTACGGGCTGGGTTGATGTTGCCAATTTGCCATCAGGCATTAATAAGTTGATCAAAGCGGGAAAACTTTTAAGTAATTTTAAATTTGATTTGGCTTTTACCTCAGAGCTTTATCGGGGGATAGAAACGGCTTTGACAGTTCTTTCTTATAATAAAGTTTCGGGAACGCCGATTATTTTGCATCAAAAAGATGTAATTTCTAAATGGAGCGTGTTTTATCATAAAGGTTTTAAAAAATTTGTTCCGGTGATAAAAAGCTGGAAGCTCAACGAAAGATATTATGGCAAACTGCAAGGAATGAACAAAGATAGGGCCAGAAAAGTTTATGGGAAGGAAAAAGTTTTCCTCTGGCGGAGAAGTTACAAAACTGCTCCTCCGGAAGGGGAGTGTCTAAAAGACACAGAGCGCAGAACGGTTGCTTATTTTAAAAAGGAGATATTCCCCGAGCTTAAGAAAAAGAAGAATATTCTTATTGGGGCTCACGGAAACAGCCTCCGGGCTTTGGTAAAATACTTAGATAATATTTCTCCAGAGAAAGTCAGGGAATTGGAGATAAAAAAAGGCGTCCCTTTATTTTATGCCTATTCTTCCGCAAAACTTCAAAAAATCGGATACATAGAAAGCCAAAAAGCGCTGGCAAAGAAAATCTTTAATAAACATTAATGAATAAAACAGCCAAAATAAGAAGTTAACAAATTCATTTATGCCTCAACACAAAATAAGCGAAAAAGAAATCATTGTGCCCTTAGATGTCTCGAAATCTAAGCAAAGGGAGTTTATCAAAAATTATTTAGAGCTGACAAGACAGACTGGCCATTTGATGCTTTTTGCCGGTGACCAAAAAATAGAACATTTAAATAATGATTTCTTCGGAGAAGGAATTGCTAAAGATGATGCTTCCCCAAAACATTTGTTTGAAATTGCTAAGCGGGCAAAAATTGGCTGTTTTGCCACCCAGTTTGGTTTAATATCTCGATACGGTAGGGATTACAAAGATATTCCTTATCTTGTAAAGTTAAATTCAAAAACAAACTTAGTTGAGACTTCCCAAAAAGATCCGCTGAGCACCTCTTTAGCAACAGTTGATGATGTTGTAAAACTCAAAAAGAGCGCCGGATTAAAGATATTAGGAGTTGGCTATACTATATATGTAGGCAGTGAGTACGAACATCTTATGTTGTCTGAAGGGGCGAGAATTGTCCACCAAGCTCATCAAAACGGTTTAGTAACAGTGCTTTGGATGTATCCAAGAGGGAAAGCGGTTAAAAATGGGCAAGAGGCGCATCTTATTGCCGGAGCGGCGGGAATAGCGGCTTGTTTAGGAGCTGATTTTGCGAAGATAGCTGCACCGGAATCTGAACATCCCATAGAGGATTTGAAAGAAGCGGTTTTAGCGGCCGGCAACACAAAAGTCATTTGTGCGGGAGGAAAAAGTGTTGATGTTAGATTATTTTTAGAAAGATTATATAAACAAATTCATCTTGCGGGCACTTCTGGCAATGGCACAGGGAGGAACATCCACCAAAAGCCCTTTCCAGAAGCGGTGAGAATGGCCAAAGCCATTTACGCCATTACTATTGAAAACAAAACACCCGATGAAGCTTTAGCAATATATCAAGGGAGAACGGCATAGCTCCTCGGCCAAAATTTTATGGAGGGGAAAATAAAATGAATCAAAAAATTTGTAAATGGTATAATGTTTGCCCAATAAAGAGATTTTACGAAGAAGGAAAAATTGATAAAAAATGGATTGAGCATTATTGCTTCAGAGGAGGTAAGGGATGCAAAAGGTATGAAATGGAAGAAAATGGGATTCCTCATCCAGATAATATGCTTCCCAACGGCGAATTGATAAAAATTTAATGGTTTGCCTGCATGCAAACAAAGCAATAGAACAGAGGCGCGTTAGTATGAAAATCATATCTTGGAATGTTAACGGCATAAGAGCGGTCTACAGAAAAAACTTTTTGAAATGGCTAGCCAGCACTCAAGCCGGCATTGTTTGTTTGCAAGAAACCAAAGCCCAGGAAAATCAGCTTCCTTCAGAATTAATTAATCCTGGAAATTATTATTCTTATTTTAATTCTGCTTTCAAAAAAGGATATTCAGGGGTAGCCGTTTATACCAAAAAAAGACCCTTAGCAATCAAGAGGGTTTTAAATTTGCAAAGATTTGACGCTGAAGGCAGAATTTTAGAACTTCACTATTCTCGTTTTACTTTAATCAATCTTTATTTGCCTCAAGGCGGACGGCGGAAAGAGAATCTTGCTTACAAATTGGATGTTTACCGCCGTCTTATCAGCTATCTCAAAAAATTTAAAAGAGAAAACGTTATTTTAACTGGAGATTTCAATGTTGCTCACGAAGAGATTGATTTAGCTAGGCCAAAACAAAACAGAAAAAATATAATGTTTACCCCTGAAGAAAGAGAGCAAATAAGCAACTTGATATATCTGGGATTTACAGACACTTTTCGGCAATTTAACAAAGAAGGTGGTTTTTACACTTGGTGGCCCTATTTTGCCAATGCCCGCCAAAGAAATCTTGGTTGGCGCATAGATTATGTTTTTGTTTCTAAGAAAATAATCTCCAAAGTAAAAAAAGCGTTTATTCTCAATCAAGTAACTGGCTCAGACCATTGCCCAGTGGGTATTGAAATAGAAACAGAATTTTAGTTTATTCCTGGATGCAAAAAGGGAACTCAAAAGAGTTCCCTTCTAAAAGAGGTGGTATCTAACAATCAATAATCATTAATAATCTTGCCATGTGAATCAATATGAGTCACGAGATGGAAATCGATGGGATTTTGCCCATGGTCAAAATGGTTGACTATATCTACATGATCAAATTTGTGTTGAATCTGAATAAGATTATCTTGAGAGCCAATGTTAAAAGTATGGCCAGGGTTTAACGGTTTTACATTCGGAAATTGAGGTTTGTCATCAAATCTCATTTTTTTCACTCCTTTCCTTTAGAATTTTCTTTTTCAAATTATAATTCAATCAAATTCTCTTCTTCGTCCAATCTCCATACAGCTTGCACCTTTCCGTCTTTTTTCTTCTCAGTGCGCCCATAAAAAGTATCTACAGGCATCCATACCATTCTGTATCCATCTCTTTTCCACTTGTCTCTTAGTTCTTTGGGGTGTTTAGCAAAATAACTTTCATTTCCCTGGATAACTACTACTTTTTCGGACATTTTCAATCACCTCTTTCCATGTTTTTTAAGGAACTATCGTATTCTAACAGCTTCATTGATTTTTTGTCAAATATCGTTTGGGAAATTAGGTTTTTTTGTGGATTTCTAATGATTAATTTCTGAAATTGGTAGATTTCCGAAATTAAGTTATCAAACTTTTGTAACAATAACAATAAATAATGATAAATTAAATCTAGAATAGTTTTGTAACAAATGGAGACGATCGTCTCAGATTGTTACAATGACCGTAGAGTTTAAAATCCTTTCTTCTCTTAGAGGTTCTAAACTATTAATGCTATATCATGCGAATAGATAAGGAACCTTGAATTTTCTAGAAAGCTGTGATTAGGAATGCTTTCTACGCTGTGGTTGGATTGTCACTGTAATGGAATAGTGTTAAAGTAACTCTAAAGCAAATAAATTATTCATTTTGAAATTAAATTATGCCTAATTATTATCCAAAATCAAAAGTTGAAGTCAAGGGCTTTGCGGCGAAACATTACGATACACTGATGGACCTTATTACTTTTGGGGGATACGGTTCTTTTATCAAAAAGGCGATTCAGCTAATGGAGATTAAGAAAGATGATAAAATACTTGACTTGGGCGCAGGAACAGGAAGAAATGCTTGCTTAATGGCAAGGTCTCTTTCTCTAAACGGAAAAATAGTAGGGTGTGACGTGTCAGAAGAGATGATAAAACAGTTCAAGAAAAATTGCGCTTCTTTCCCTAATGTTAAAATTGTTAATCAAAGAATTGACAAACCCCTGCCCTACCAGGGGGAATTTGACAAAGTGTTTATTTCTTTTGCACTGCATGGGTTTCCCCAAAATGTCCGAGAGATAATTATTGAAAATGCCCGGCGCGCTTTGAAAAATGATGGCCAATTTTTTATTTTGGATTATAATAAATTCTCTTTAAAAAATACTCCTTTTTATATAAAAATACCCTTTAGATTGGTGGAGTGTCCTTACGCATTTGATTTTATCAAAAGAGACTTAAGGCAAATCTTACTAGGACACGGATTTGAAAATTTCCAAGAAAATCTTTTTGCTGGTAAATATACAAGATTACTCAAAGCCGTTAAAATTGATTAAGATAATAACGTATTATGATTTATCAGCCGTCACATTTATCAGATAATAATAAAAAACTAAGACCTCAAAGAGCTAGCTATTTTATCCAAGTGCTTAAGAGCCATTATTGTCAAGTTGTTTTTGGCGCTTCTTTGTTTTTGGGATATTTCTTAATTCCAAAGAAAATATTTTATGGATATTACACTATCTTAGGAATAGCGTTTATTATTAGTTTTAGCTTGGTTTTAACTTGTTTAATTAGGCAGGTTAAAGAAAGGGTAAAATTGGCGAGAACATATTCGGGGGCAATTGTCAGTATTATAGCTACGGCGGTAGGATTGGCGGCCTTAGAAGCTTGTGGGATTGGAGCGCCGGTATGCGGGGCGGTGGTAGGGTTGGGATTTTTGTCAATTATTTTGCCGGTTTCTGCTTCGAGCTTTGTGAGTAAATATTCAATTGCGATTTTGGTTATATCAATAATAATTCAATTTGGGGCATTGTATTTTATGAATTGTTTTAAAAAAGTTTTGATAATTAGTGTAGACCAAAATTTCAAAGAGAAAAAAATGATAAATTAAAAAATATAATGAAGCTCTTTAGAAAAGATAAAATATTCATCGCTGTCATTATAGCCGGTTTGATAGTGGGAGGGTTTGTTTATTTGGGTGTTCACAAAGCCATTCAAGAAAATCAAGTTGTTGGAGAAAGAACTTCCAAATGCTTAGCTTCTTCCCAGACAATGGTGACTAAAGTTATTGACGGCGACACAGTGGTTGTTGAAGGTGGATACCATATACGGCTTTTAGGCATTGATGCCGACGAAAGGGGATATTCCTGTTATGCACCGGCGAAGACCCGTTTAGAGAAATTAATTTTGCAAAAGAAAGTCAGATTAGAAAAAGATAAAACAGATGTTGACCAGTATCATAGATGTTTGCGCTATATTTTTCTTGGCGATGAAAATATTAACCTTGAGTTGGTCAAAGAAGGTTTGGCCGTTGCCCGTTTTTATTCACCAGACGTGAAATACAAAGATGAAATTACCAAGGCCGAGAAAAAAGCCATAGAAAACAAAATTGGCTGTAAGTGGTCTGTTTCCGGTGGGCAAAATACCGCTGTCATTACCAACGAAGATGTAAAAAGACAGTGGAAATGGGGGAAACTGACTACAGCAAAATTGGGCTACAGCACGATTGATGCTTGTGCGGCGGGGAAATATTTAGGCAAAAAATTAATCGTTGAAGGAAAAATTGCCGATGTTTATCATGACTCTAAAAGCAATACTGTGTTTTTAGATTTCGGAAAAGCTTATCCTAAACAATGTTTTGTTGGTGTGATTTTTGGATCGAGCCTTCATAGATTTGTTCAAAACCCCGAAGATTATTATTTAGGGAAGACAGCCAGGATTTTTGGAATAATCAAAGAATATAAAGGCAATCCGGAAATTATTTTAGAAACTCCCTCTCAAATTGAGGTAGGGGAATAAAACGATTAATAGTTTTTAATCGTTGCGGGGATATTTTTTTGGAAATATATTAAAATAAATGAAAGGTGATTAGGGGAATATCAAAAACGCCAGTGGGTGAAAAATAATTTTCAAAGCGAGACAAGAATATTATATGGCGGTTATTAAAAAGAAAATTTGGCCGAAGTTCTTCGAGCTTGTGCGATCAGGCAAGAAAAATTTTGAATTGAGAGTAGCTGATTTTAAAATCAAAGAAGGGGATATTCTAGTACTCGAAGAATGGGATCCCAAGAAAAAGGCATATACAGGAAGAAGACTCCGAAGAAAGGTAGGATATATTTTGAAATTCAGCCTTAATAGTTTTGGGCAGAAAGACAAAATTGAGAAAAATGGTTTATACGTGATACAGATTTAAGGAAAATTTATCTGAAATCAAGAAGGAAATAGCCGGAATAATTACGCTTTTGTTTTAGATGGCTTGCTCAATTTATGAATTACTAAATTTATGGATATTATAGATATTAAGGCAGCGCTAAAACTTAAAAATCCAGAAGGAGTGGCCAACAAAATAATTGAGTTTATTAAAGAGCAAGTGAAATCTTTCAACAGAGAGGGGATAGTATTGGGTATTAGTGGGGGGATAGATTCGGCTTTGGGAGCTTATCTTGCTTCTAAAGCAGTCGGTTCTGAACATATTTTGTCTTTATTTTTGCCAGAGAGGGACAGTAGCCCCCAAAGCCGGAAAGACGCTGAGTTGGTAGCTGAGGAATTAAATCTTGATTTAAAAACTTTTGACATTTCTCCGCTTTTAAAATCTATCGGCGTTTATAAATTAATGCCGTCTCCTCTTTTTGTCCCGAGAAAAATTCAAGAAAGGTATGCGAGAAAAAAGTACCAAGAGCTTCAAACTAGCCAAGAGACTACTTTTTTAAAAAATTTAAAAGGGGGGAGAGAAAGCGAAAAATTGAAAAGAGGTATTGCTTACCACCGAATAAAACATAGGTTAAGAATGATTATCTGGTATTACTACGGAGAGTTGAGTAATTATCTTATTATCGGCAATTGCAATAAAACAGAAAAATTAACCGGTTATTTTGTAAAATATGGTGATAGCGGCTCAGATGTAGATCCCATTACTCCTTTGTTTAAAACGCAAGTTCGGGAATTAGCGGAGTTTTTAGGTGTACCAAAACAAATCATAAATAAAGCTCCTTCTCCTGATTTAGTGCCCGGCATAACCGATGAGTATGCTCTTCAGATAACATATGAAAAACTTGACCAAATACTTTTTGGCTTAATAAAAAATATAGGGAAAAAAGAAATAATGGAGCAGGCCAGAATAAGTAAGGAGGAAATTGAATATGTGGAAAAGTTAATGCAACTGTCAAAACATATGAGAAACCTGCCCCTCTCCCCAGATTTAAACGATTTTATTTAAGCGTGCAATAAAAATCCTAACAAAAGTTTCCAATTTATCTGATTTTACTTAATAAATCTAGCATTAAATTATTATTTTTTATTATGCTCGATAAGGGAAAATTATTGCAATTTTTGTTGCAAGCAAGAGTGAAAACATACGCAGGTGGCGGAGGCAAAACCGAAGCAGTTCTCAGTGGCTCAATTCAGTTGGAATACCAAAAAAGCGATTGGTTTTATCGCGATGTCTATTATAATGGGAAGGGTGTTTTTATGGGATTGGAGGCTGTATATTATCAAAGCAAGCCTGTTTGGACGATGTCTTATTATGGAAGCTGCAAAGGAGCGCCAGAGAAACAGGTATACAAATTCTTAAAAGAAGCGCTTTTGGCAAAATGGAAGACAGCAAGAATTTGGAAGCGCGTTGAATGGAAAAGGGGTGACTATAAATATATTTGCGAGCCAGATTTTGAAGGGTCGGTTAAGGAATTAGCTGGGGTAGAAAAAATCTTCAAAGGCAGCCAAGAAATCTATACTTTCTATTATGCTGGTGCTTTGTTAAAGGAGAAATTATAGAGGGTAAGACCTATTTAAAATTCAATTTTTCTTTTTAATTGATAGCCGTTGAAAGAGCAGTAAATGCTGTTTTTTATTATGCGCGATTTGCCATTTATTGATTGAGTAATTATTTTGGGATATTGAGAAATTTTAAGGTTTCATTGCAAAACTTCAGAGCATTTTTCACTTAGAGGTGATTTACAACTTTATCAAGTTTTAAAGCTGATGCTGCATTTATGAAACTTGACTTTTTTCAAAATAGTGTTAAAGTTTAGTTTCTTTCTAAATAAATAAATTTTAGGAATAAAAAATTAAAAATAGTACTTTATCAATTTAATCGATGGGCAGAATAGAGCCTAATAAAAAAGGAGATGTGTGGTATGGAAAATTTTTATGAAAGGACCAACGGAGAAGTTATTAATGTTTTAGTAGGGAAACTTCAGCTCCTAGCTTCGCAAAAAAAGAGCTTTGGGGCTCCGCAGGTGGCGATAGCCCTTTATGCTCGGGCAATAGACGAGGAAACTTTTCCCCGAGTAGTTTTTAAGGAAAAAGACAGCCTTGAAGAAATTGTAAGTAAAATAAGAAAGGTCCTTAATACTCCCATTGGCAAGACCGAAAATCAGTTGCCCGGAATGCAATCCTATATCGTAGCCTTAGAGGCTCAAAACCTTTCTCCTGATAGCATTTTGTCTAAATCTGAAGCGGAGGTCTTATACCGCAAAGTTGCGGGAGGAGACCCAGAGAGAATGTTTTTCTATTTTGAAGAAGGCCGGGCGTATTCTTGGTGGAGCGCGGAGCTTTTTAAAGGCCTTCGGAGGCTGAAAGGTGGTAAGATTATCCCAAAACTCAAAGAAATTGACCGAAAACTTTTGGAAATTCTTGAATTAAGGCAATTAGAAGCCGAGAAGGCGACATATTATCCTTGGTTTAAAATGTACCGAGGAGAAAAAGGGAGAATATCTGCGATTGCTGAGCGACAAAGTGAAGCTTGTTCTTATTTATGGCGTACTCATTGGTTTAGCCCTGAGCACTACTTTAATCAGTCCGTTTCTGAATTAAGAGACACGATAAGAGCAAAAATTAAAGAACAAGCCTCAGAGGCGAAAAAATATCATTTAAACAATCCTCCAGCTAGAGACACTTATCCCATAGACGGTATTGAAGCGGTTTTATGCACAGTTTGTGAGATAAGTAAAGCTGATGATCAAGAAGGTGCAAGAACTTTCTTGTTTAGTGATGAGGTGGCCGTAAGACTTAAAATCTCTAGATTTTCCAAAAAACTTAAGGTAGGCGATACAGTTGTAAGATACAGCAAAGATGAGAGAATTATAGGTATAGATAAAGTAGAAGTTGTTGATCATAATATTAAGTTTATCTACGCAATCAGAGTACGTGGATTCAAGAAACATCCTTCTTTCCATCTATTTTGGAAAATTCCCGACCAGAGAAAAGAAATTGTCGCTCGGGAGATTCTTACCGACGGCATTTTAGATTATGTATTCAGCAAACTTTCTACTGACCAAGCTTTCACTTTAGTTGAACAAATGATAGATATTGAGGATCAGTTATATGAGAACTTAGCAGGCAGTGGTGAAGCAGAAAAGAATTTTGGGATTCTTCGAAAAATCCTCTTTTCTCAGGAAAATAAAGAGTGGGGAGAAATAGCCCAAAGCATTACGCCAGAAAACTTCTATCATATTTTCAATAATACCAAAAAGAAAAATCTGCCTTTTCTTTTTAGACCCTAAGCTGAGACGCTAGGGAAATATGCCAGAGGATTTTAAAACCTCTGGCTTTTTATTTGAGAAATTTAGAAAGGGCTTAGAAAATTATCTTGCTATTTTAGATTCTGGCGAAAGATATTCTAGATTGTGGTGGAAAGCTTATAACGTTACAATTCATCTCATTAATTGAAAAACAATTAAGCTGATGAAAAAAGGCGCTATTCTGATCAATACTTCTCGAGGGCGAGTAGTAGACACTGAAGCTTTGATTGAAGCATTGGAAAAGAAAAAACTTAAAGGAGCAGGTTTAGATGTTTTGGAAGGCGAAGAATTGATTAAAGAAGAAAAGCAATTATTATACGATGAAGAAAAAATTCAAACTCTGGGCGAACTTATTAAAGACCACATTCTCTTAAGTATGGATAATGTTGTTTTTACTCCTCACATAGCTTTTTACAGCCAGGAAGCCCTCGAAAGAATTCTCGAAACCACTATTCAAAATATCATTTCTTTCCTCAACAGAAAACCTCAAAATATTGTGAGCCCGCGCCTCAACTAAAAAATTTTTTCTGAAAGTTTTACAGAGTTTTTTAACACCACACTGATTTCCATATTTGTAAGTAATCTAATTTGAAATATAACAATCTGAGACGATCGTCTCCATTTGTAACAGATTAAAAATGGTGATATAAGTGTTTTTTTACATGTATTGTTTTGGCGGTTGGTTATGTTATTTTATAGCGTTTAGAATGTTATTGATTAAGACTTGACAAAGAGGAAAGTATAAATGGTATAATAACTAAACAAGCTAAAGTCGCTGTTCGTCATAACGAACACTCCGATCTTTACTGGCTGAACCTGGTTTTTGTTATTTTAACGAGCCAGTTTTTCTCCCAGTTTGAAAGAAAAATATGTTAGATAAAAAAACAAAGCTCCAACCATCAAAGGTTGTGATTTTTTTTGCTTCAATTCTCATTATTGGAGCGATGGGATTTTTTCTATTGCCCGCAAGAGCCGAGGCGGCAGTTTCAGGCACCTCTACTCCTCTAATCTCGAATGACGCCAACACCCTAAAAGCTAATTATGGTCCTCCGGTTTTGCGAATAGATTTATTTACTACTTCCTCACCTCCGGAAAATTTGGATAGTATAACCGTTAACATTGCGACGACCACCAATGCTGTTCCCGCCGCTGTTTCCACTTCAAGCTTTGGATGGGTGGGGATAGCAAAGGATGCAAATAACAATGGTGTTGCCGACCTTCCTTCGCCCGATATTCTTTTGGCGACTTCATCAGTTGCGGGTATTGGGACAACAACGACTATTAATCTCCCCGCCGCAACGGCGGCTACCGGTACATTTTTTGTAATCTTGAAAACAGCCAGCTCAACTTACTGGACTGATAATGGCTTTCCTGAGACTCCAGGGGCACTTGCCCAGAAAATAACTGTTGGTATTGCTTCGAATGGAGTTTTAGCTTCTTCAACGGTGGCAAATATCAATCCTACCACAACCATTGCCTTTACTGCTGACACACATTCTCAATCCCCTGATGTTTCTAAGTTGAGTGCTATTTATCAGAATGGGGTTTATAAATTATTTGACACTGACCAAGCTGGAGGAGTTGGCGAGCAAGGAACTCTCAACGCCTACGCAACTTCTGGGAGTGCCGCTCCTTTTACTACAAGTACTCTGGGAGCAGGTGGCCATGTTTTACTTAATCTTGGCAGTCAATACCGGAGTTCGGTTTATCTTTCTCTTGATGATATAGCGGGTAACGTTGAAAGTAGCAAAGTGCAATATAGTTTGCCTTCTCTGCCGACGGTAACATCCATCAAAGCCTTTGAGGATAGAATTATTGTTAACACTAGTAAAAACCTTCATGGGGATGAAGCAACTTATTGTAATAATTATACCTTGAATGGCTCTGCTTTAGTTTGTGGTCAACCAGGCCAACCTTTTATAGATTTTGCGGGAAATCAAATGACTATTCGAGGTCTTGGATTAACAGTTGGCTCAACTGTTAGCCTTGCCATTGCGAATATCCATGATATTAATCCCGAAGGATTCCCTCTGAACTACTCGACAAGCAGTTTAGCGGTGCACCAAGCTACCATTCCCGTTATCTCCACTATTTCTCCAGAAGCCACCACAACTGGTGGTACGATCACTATTACCGGCAGTGATTTCGGTGCAGCCACAGGTACTCTCAGTTTTTCTGGTGGGTTTAGTCTCCAAACTGGGCCTTTGCCGCCCGTTAATGCTACACCCACTTCTTGGACGGATAGCCAAATTATTGTAACCGTCCCTTCTGGGGCGAAAAGCGGACCCATTGAGGTTGTAACTTCAGATGGGATAAACTCAGATATCAACGATAATTCTTTTTTTGACGTTTTAACCGATGTTTATATGAAGGTTCAGCTTTCTAGCGGCGGGGTTACAACTATAATGACCACTTCAACCAATATGAGGATATTCGTTGGTGATAAAACAGGCATTAACATTTATTTTGACGGAGATTCTCACGGGACAACTTTTAATACCTCAACTTACATTTATAAGATTCCTAATATTTCCACGATGGGATTTAGTTGGGTTTTTGATAATTCTGGTAATAAATTATCTGCCCCAGGGTCAGATATCCAAACGAATACTTCTTCTACTAACCCTCAAGTTTTTATCTTGCAAGGGACTACCACTAACCAGGTTTCGGGAACTATCACCCTAGGCACAAGTTGTACCACAACAGGCCAAAATAAATGGTTGGCAGTTTTTGTAACGCCTGAGGGAAGCGAAGCAACGCTTGGTCCTGGCGGCGTTCAACCTTCATTCTTTAAGACTAACAGTAGCTGTATTGCCAATTATGTCTTGGCTTTGCCTGGAACAGGTCTTTATCGAGTCGAAGCTCACTTTCCTCCTTCTGTTACAGTAACACAGTATTTAGATCCTCCCGGACAATCAATTAACATTTCACTCTCTAACCCAACGACGACGGCAAACTTTCTTTTTACGGTTGCTGATCGAAAGATTTATGGGAGAATAGTTGGTCCAAATGGAGGAGTTTTGCCAGCCCAAAAGTATCAGGAGCTTTGGGTATTTGCTTATCAGCCGAAGACTAGTGGCCATTCGAGCAACGCTCGGCCAACAATTTCAGGGTATTTTACTCTTTATGCCGTGAATGGCGCCTATAAAGTTGGGGTTGGTGGTCCAATGATGCCAATATCAGTGGAAAAAGATATTGTTGTTGACAGCAGTTCCTCTTTTAATCTAGATGCTACTACTTCAGTTATGACTATTAAATTAGAACCGCCTACTAGCTATATTTCTGGTTATATTAAGGATGGAACGGGGTCGGGAATTTCTAGCGTTGATATTTATTCTTGGTGTGAAGGTGGGCCGGGTGGAGGACACGCCCTTACTGATTCTCAAGGGTTTTATAAGATGTACACTCCTATCTGTAGTAATTATCATGTAGGAGGATTTGCTCCAAACTATGGCGAGTTAACCGAACGTAGCGGTATTTCTGTCACAGCTAGTGTTAACCCTACAGTTAACTTTACCTTAAGTAGTGGAGATTTTATTACAGTTTCAGGACATATATCTAGCAATGGTTCTTCTCAAAGTAATGTTGATGTTTGGATTACTCAAAGCCAGTTTGGATCTGGACTAGGCGCCGCTAGAAGTGACACAACAGGAGATTTTCAGATAAGACTCCAAAAAGGATTAAGCAATTTGTATCTCCATGCTGCCGTTCCCGGGAAGGGAGAGTTTTATAACCAGCAATTAAACAGCGGTAACACTCTTAATGCGAGTACTACCGAAAATATTACAGTAAATAAAGCGGTGGTAGAAATTCACTTAGAACCAGGTAACACTTTTAATAACGTTTTTATTGGGGCTCATAGCAATATTGGACGTGGCTTTACCAATACTCGAGTGTCAACAAGTTCAAGTTATGATGTCTACAAAGTAGAGGTGCCCTATAGTGGCGGAGGCACAGTTTACACTTTTGACGGCGGAATTCCTGGTTTTGGCCCAATTCCAGCTTCCTCAGTCACAATTTCTACAAGTACCACTTTAGTCATTAATTTAAGTACAATTTCGTTTTGGACAATTTCGGGAACAGTTTCAGCAAACGTTGGCACTTCCACCGACGCCTTTGTTTGGGCAGGAGGTCCCCAAGGGGGCGGTGAAACCAGAGTACAGAGCGATGGAACCTTTTCCCTAAAGTTACGCGAGGGGGTTTATGATATTGGCGTTGGCAAGGTTGGATATACCGGTTCTGCGACTAGCGCAGACGTAGACAGCAATATTACGAATTTACATTTGACTTTGACTCACAACACCGAAACTATTTCTGGTTACGTGAAGTACAACGGGGATCCAATTAGTGGCATTCGAATTTGGGCGGATAATGGTAATGGTGGTTGGGCCGGAGGAAGTTCAGACGCTGATGGCAGTTTCTCTTTGAATGTTGGTTCGGGTAGTTGGAAGATTGGTGCAATAGGTGATGGTTACCGCTTAGAGCCAATGGTAGTCGCTGCTCCTGCTTCCGGCCTAATTTTGAATCTTACAAGAGTGTCTTTTAACCCAATTAGAAAAGAGCAGTCTATGAGACCAACCCAAGGAGGGATAATCCAAACAACTGATACAATGGTTGAGATACCTGCCGGGGCCTTGGGTTCTGGCATTACAGAAACCTCAGTTAGAATTAAAAACACAATGAGTGTACCAGCTGCTCAAGGAGCGAAAATTATTACGAGCGGGGCAAAAAACATTACCGCTGCTTATGCTAGCGGTGACAATAACGGGCAGTTTATCACAAATTTAAGTAAGGACATTACTTTAGAGATTGTTTTGACGAAATCTGAGTTGATTGCGGGGGGAATTAGCACCTTGGATGGAGCAAGAAAAGTAAAAATTGGCTATTACGACAGCCTAGCCAATAACTGGGTATCGATTCCTACGGTTACCATTCTTAGCCCAACTGGAGCTACGTGGAATTCCTTGTCTTCTATTACCCTCAAAGGGACCACGTCGCATCTTTCCTCTTTTGCTCCGATGTATTCTACCGAAGGCGCTCCTTCTACACCAGTTGGTTTACAAACTACTATTGGCGACAGACAAGTTAGTTTAAGTTGGACAGCTGTTTCAGGAGCTTCAAAGTACAATATTTATCGGAAGAGTGGGAATGACTATCCTTACTTAGGACAAACTGCCAACACTTCTTACACAGATACTGGCCTTGCTAACGGCACAACTTACTATTATAAGGTTTCTGCTTTAAACAGCTCTGACCAAGAATCAGCTGCTACCGCGGAAATTTCTGCCGCTCCTCAGACTCAAGGCGGGGCGGTAATTTATAGCGGCGGGGGAGAAAGTTTGGATACTATTCCTCCCTCAATCTCGAATATTCAACTTCAAATTGGCTCGACAAAGGCAGTGATTTCTTGGCAAACCTCAGAGCCGTCGTTAAGCTGGCTTTTGTACGGCACTTCTACCAGCTATGGTTTTACAAAGAAGCTATCGTCTTATCTCACTTCTCACTCTTTAATGCTAACAGGGCTTTTACCTCAAACAACCTATCATTATCAAGTAAAGTCCGAGGATAAAGCAGGCAATATTGCTGCTTACACCGATAAAGTCTTTACAACATTAGCAGTGGGATCAACTTCTCTGCCTATTCAAAAAGAAACTACGGTTCTACCCCGAGTGACTTTTGAAAAGCCAATATCAAAGATGAGTGTTAGTGAAATTAAAATAAAAATTCAAGAGATTATGAAAGTGATTTCTCAACTCAACGATATTTTGAAGCAAGTTCAAACGGCAGGAACATCGCTCGGAAAAGTGCCAGCGGGATTTAAGTTCCAGAAATTTTTGAAGTTAGGAGCGAGAGGCAAAGAAGTTAAATACTTGCAAATTATTTTAAACTCTGACCCAAAAACAGCATTAGCCACTAGTGGTCCAGGTGCTCCTGGGCAGGAAACTGATTACTTTGGTCTCTTAACAAAACAAGCAATTACGAAGTTTCAAGAGAAATACGCTAAGGATGTCTTAAATCCTTGGGGGCTTTCTCAAGGCACTGGTTTTGTAGGGAAAACTACACAAGCAAAATTGAACGAAATTCTGAAGAGTAACGGATAATCAAGAAAATTTTCCTACCGCAGTGACTCAAAAAAAAGAGTTAGGCTCAGCCTAACTCTTTTTGTATTTTTCTTTATTTATTGTTGTTTATTCAATGCAACAATTAATTATTTTCTTGACTAGCTTACCCAAGGTAGCCGCAAAGCCGTTTTTTTCTTCGTCGTTTTTATCTATGGCTTTGTCATCAATTTTTTTGACGTTGCTGGTATTAATAAGTTTCATATTTAGTCCCCAAAAAAGGGAATAAAGGTGGTAAGCCTTATCAAATAGATTATAAGCTTCTTCTTTTCTGCCTCTTCCTAATTGTTTTGTACCAACTTCCATGAGGCGCATAGAAGCCGCTAGAAGATGCTTTGAAATGCACCAAACTTCGCCTTCGTATTCTTTAATAATTTTTTTGAGGAGTTCCTTGCGCATTTCCCGTATATCCTTAATAAGGTCGTAGTATTCATTTTTGCCGGTTTTTGCCCCGGTAAAGAAGAAATGTTCTTCAATGCTAATTAGGTTCATAATGGCTATACTGAGGTCTTGGTCGGAAGAAAGATCCATTTTTTCCTTTTTTTTGATATCATCTGCTTTCTTAATAAACTCATTGAGCTTTTTAATTGTTTCATTGTTAATATTTTCTTGCATATTATTTAGTGAGAAAATAAAAAATTATACTTAAAACAATAAGAGGAGCGATAGGCATAACGACTTTTTGGAAAGGGAACTGAGCGTGCCCATGATTCTGTTTTTTAAGGTAATTGTACCATTGAGCCCCGAGGTAAAAAGCTATGCTGCCAAAAACGATTCCCCATATTAATTTATCCAATCCGAGGAAGCGGTTCAAAGGATGGCCGATTATACCCATAAAGTAAAGGGGGATAACAATTAAAGCATAATAACCTAAGAAAACAGCTAAGCTTTCGCCAATGAAACGAATATTCTTTCTTTTAAACCAGGCGATTGTCCACATGGCTAAGGAAATTACCAAACCTCCTATCCAGAGTCCGGTAATTGTATCATCAATTCCCAGCCACCGCGATAACCCAACTCCTGCTCCAACAGCAACAGTACAGATTGGACAGACAGCATAGGCAGATTGAGCTAAAAACAGAGGCGCTGAAATCAACGTTAAGAGTAATAACTTTCTCATATCTATTTAGCTTTTATTTTTATTTAATTGCTCTTTAAAGAAATTTATAATGTCATTGTCGCCAATTAGGCAGTGAGAACCAGTCCAAAAGAAAGGCACTCCTATGGATTGAGTGGAAAGACCACACTTCTTCGCTTTTTCTATTAATTGCTGGGCGTTAGTTTTATTATAGTAAACTTCTTTTTCCTCGAATTTTAACTTCTTTTGAACATTATTTGCTTTAATATATTTTTCTACAATAGCGCAATGAGGACATCCCTTGCCGTAAAACAAAGTCATTTGATTATCACTGTTTATTTGGTTTTTTGCTGTGTTTAGGGGAAAGATTAGTAATAATAAAAACAATCCTCCAATAATTATACCGAGGGATATAACGATAATTAATAACAGTTTTTTAGTTAGCATGTTAGCTTGATTGATTTTTTATTGGGTGGTTTTTTAAAAAGACCACAAAAAAACTGTCAAAAAGCAGCTATCACATTTAGATTTAGTAATATTATACCAAGGAGGGGTTATTTGGCAAGTGAATTGTTTGATAAAAAGGATGATATATATTTATCACCAACGGCCAAAATTTTTATTGAGTCTTTCCACTTTAAATAAAGGTCGGATAAAACAAGGTTGTTGACGAAATTTTTGTTTTAGTATAATACTGAAAACGCACCTTAAAAATTTATTGTTGCTAAGTTGTTCCAGGAAGGAAAGAGCCGAGAAAGGAGGATAGGAAGATGTGGGAGATAAAGGTGAACTTTCCCTTACCAAAAGGCATTACAGTGGAAGAGGACTCTCATTTTATTTATGTTTTGCGGGAAGGGAAAATCATAGCTATTTTAAGTAGTGATGTTCCTCGGATAACTCTCATAGAGGAATGCCGTTATGCTATTAATAAAGCATCACTTAACAAAGACCGCTAATTCATTTTAGTGATAGCGCCTAATCAAATTAGGCGCTTTTCCTTAAAGATAACTTCTTAGCAATAAGGTTGACATTTATTTCAGATTTGCTAAATTATACTTGAGTAAAAAAGTCGGATTTATAAATCCATATTTATTATCTTATGAAACTTTCAGCGAGAACCCGATATGGCTTACGAGCGATGATGTACTTAGCAAAGGTCGGCAGAAAGGTCCCATTAGCCAAAATTTCTTCAGAGGAATCAATCCCTTATGATTTTTTGGAAAAGATTTTGACAGACTTAAGAAATGCTAAATTTTTAAAATCTTTCCAAGGGCAGAATGGCGGTTATATTTTAGCTAAAAATCCTTCTCGAATAAAAGTAGGGGATATTGTTAAGGTTCTAGAGAATGATTTGGAGCTCATTGCTTGTCTTCGAAAAAAGTCAATTTGTCCGGAAAAGAACTGCAAGGCGAGAATTTTCTGGAAGCAGTTAAGGAATAAAATTATCTCTGCCTTAAATTCTATAAGTCTCACTCAACTTAGAGAAGGAAATTTCTCAAAAATCCCAAAATAGGGATATGATTGAAAGAGGCAAAAAAAGAATATATTTAGATTACGCTGCTACCACTCCGGTAGACGCGCGTGTTTTTCGGACAATGCTTCCTTATTTTAGCAAGAAATTCGGTAATTCGTCCTCTCTTCATAGTTTTGGCCGAGAAGCAAAAATCTTGGCGGGCTGCCTCCGGTGAAAGTGCATTGTTCGGTTTTGGCTACGGATGCTTTAAAAGAAGCAATTTACGATTATTTTTTGAAAAGCAAAAGAAAGATTCTTTTGGACCTAAAGAAATACCACTTGCAAATGCAAAGACAGGAAGAAGGGATGAAAAAGAAATATAAAGAATGGGTGGAAACTGAGGAAAAAATGCATGGAGAAAATAAAAGTTAAAAACCCGCCTCAAAAAGGTGAAAAAATAGCAGTTGGGGTTTCCGGCGGCGTGGATTCGTCGGTTGCTTTAATATTATTGAAGAATGCTGGTTGGCAACCCATAGCCGTCTTTCTTGAATTGCCAGTTTGGAAAGGAAATAATCATACTCTAAAAGAGAATCGATGTTGCACTCTTCAATCAAAGCGAGCAGCGAGAGAAATTTGCCAAAAGCTTAGAGTTCCCTTTTTTGTTGAGGATGCCCGCAAAAAATTTCAAGAGAAGGTAGTAAATTATTTTATTTCCGAGCTTAAAAAACTACGGACGCCTAATCCGTGTATTATCTGCAATCGTTATCTGAAGTTTCAAGAGTTGTTTAATTTTGCCAAAGCTCGCCATATTCATTATGTAGCCACCGGACACTACGCGCGAGTGAATGAAAATAACCGAAGTGGAAAGTTTGAACTTCTAAGACCGCGGGATAAAATTAAAGACCAAACTTACGCTCTTTACCTTTTACCCCAAAAATGGCTTCGCCATTTAGTTTTTCCTTTAGGGGAGTATAAAAAAAGTGAAGTTTATCAAATAGCAAAAGAGAGAGGTTTTGATTTCTTTTCGAAAACAAAGCAGAGTCAAGATTTTTGTTTTGTTTCCGGAAATGATCTAGAAATTTTTTTGAGAAAAAAGTTTGGTTCCAAAAAAGGGGAAATAGTAGATAGTCAAGGAAAAGTTTTAGGCCAGCACCAAGGATTGCATCTTTATACTATTGGCCAGAGAAAGAGGATTGGATTAGCCGGGGGACCGTATTTTGTTGAAGGATTCGACCTTAAAAAGAATATTTTGAAAGTTACTAGAAAAGAATCTGAGCTTGGGAAAAGAAATATTATTTTATCTCCTTTCCATTTTATTGCCGGTGTTTTTCTAAAAAAGGAGACAGAAGTTTTAGCAAAAATTCGTTACCGCCATCCTCTACAAAAAGCCACACTTTTCCCTCCCCAAAGGTCCCGTTTGAGAATAATTTTTAAAAATCCCCAAAGAGCGGTAACGCCTGGGCAATTTTGCGTTTTTTATAAAAATGAAATATGCTTAGGAGGCGGAATGATTGTTAATGGCAGTATAACTTCTAAAATTTTCCATGATAAATAAAAATTTATCTCCCCAGTCAATACAGAAAGGAATTATAATAGCTTGGGGAGAACTTTTTTTGAAATCAAGAGGAGTAAAAATACTCTTAAAGAGGAAACTTCTAAACCAATTAGAATTCTTCTTAAAAAAAGCAGGAGTCAGTTTTAAGGTGATATCTTTGAGAGAGAGAATTTTTATTCAAACGGCAACACCCAACAAAGCTTTAAAAGTTTTACGGCGTATTTTTGGTTTAGCTTGGTTTGCGCGCGCTGTCTTTTTACCTGATTATTCTTTGGATAATCTTTGCAATTTTGTGGCTGAAAATTATCAAGGATGGATTAAGCCCGGCAAAAGCTTTGCCTTAAGGATTAAGCATTCTCCAGATCTTAAAGTAAGTTCTCAGGTTGTTATTAAAACGGTTGCCGAATCCATTAAAAGGAAAGTTAACTTGGATAAGCCCCAAAGAGAAATTTTTATCGAGGGACGAAAATTAGGTTGGTTTTTATATTTTCAAAAAGAGAAAGGATTGCGAGGATTGCCGGCAGGTAGTGAAGGGAAAGTTTTAAGTTTAGTGTCTGGCGGCATTGATTCTCCTGTTTCGTCTTGGTTAATTGCCAAAAGGGGAGCAGAAAACGTTTGGCTGCATTTTCATAGTTTTCCCTTGGTCTCTCGGAAAAGCATTGATAAAATAATTCAGCTCTCCAAAATTTTTTTGAATTACCAGCCAAAGCTAAAAGTTTATTTTTTCCCCTTTTCGGACATTCAGATGGAAATAAAAACGCAAGCACCTGCTAAATATAGAATTTTGCTCTACCGCCGTTGGATGATTAAAATTGCCCAAAAAATCGCTAGGCGGGATGATTGCAAAGCGCTTGTCACCGGCGAAAGTTTAGGTCAAGTAAGCTCTCAAACCCTTTCTAATATTCGAGTTATTAGCGAAGCGGCTAAATTGCCAATTTTGCGTCCTTTGGTGGCCAGGGACAAGCAGGAAATCATTAGCCTAGCAAGACAAATCGGTGCTTATGATATCTCTATTAAACCCCAAGAAGATTGTTGTACTTTATTTATGCCTAAACATCCAACGGCAGAGGGGAAAATAGAAGAAGTTAAATATTGGGAGAAAAAACTGGCCAAAGAGAGCGAACTGCCTAATTTGGTAAGAAAAGCGTTCAAAAACCTTGAAGTCAAAATTTTTCCCTAATCTTTTGAATGGTTTTTTAATTTATTATTGTTATTATGAAAGTTTTAGTTGGTTCAAAAAATCCTGTAAAAATTAAAGCTACCAAGGAAGCTTTTTTAAAATATTTCCCCAAAGCAGAAATTTCAGGATTAGCTGTTCGATCTGGCGTTCCTTCCCAGCCCATAAATATTGAGACTTTTAGGGGAGCGAAGAATAGATCGTTGGCTTTAAAAAGAATCAATAGAAAAATGAACTTAAAAGCAAGCTTTTTTGTTGGCATTGAAGGTGGTATTATAAATCTTTACTCCCGCTGGTTTGCTTTTGGGGCGATGTGTATTATTGATAAAGCGGGGAGAATCAGTTTTGGCTCTTCGCCTCATTTTGAACTTCCAGCCCATGTTACCAAAAAGCTTTTAGCGGGCACGGAGCTAGGAGACGTTATGGACGAACTAAGGGGAGAAAAAAACACTAAACAAAAAGACGGGGCGATAGGATTTTTTACAAAAGGGATAATGAGCCGCAAGGATTTTTATGTTCACGGTTTAGTAGTTGCCCTCGTTCCGTTTATCAGCAAAGAGCTATACTTTAGGGGCAATTGAAACTTGCTATTTTAATTATTTTTGCAGGTTTGGAAGAAATTTTTTTATATTTGAAATTTTGATAAATAAGTATTTTTAAAGGTCGGGAGTTTTAAAACCGTGAATTATAAAGTGAAATAAAAAATTATGACAAAAACCATTCAAAATCTTGCCAAAGCTTTTGTTGGCGAAAGCCAAGCTAGGAATAGGTACACTTTTTATGCAAGGATTGCTCAAAAAGAGGGTTTTGATAAAATTGCAGAGGTTTTTAGTATAACCGCCGAGCAAGAAAGAGAGCACGCTAAATGGATTCTGAGATTCATTAATCAGTTAAAAAAAGGCAATGACGGTGAATTAGAAGAATTGATAATTGAAGCTAAAGTACCCACCACTTTAGGCGATACCAAAACAAATCTTAGATCGGCAATCAAAGGAGAAAACTATGAACAAACAACAATGTATCCTAATTTTGCCAGTGTTGCCAGGGAAGAAGGTTTCCCAAAAATTGCTCAGCGTTTACAAGCTATTGCTGTTGCGGAGAGACATCACGAATCAAGGTATAAAAAAATTTTGAAGGAGGTTGAGAACAACACTTTCTTTAAGAAAAACAAAAAGGTATATTGGGTTTGCCGAAAATGTGGATATATTTACGAAGGTTCAGAACCGCCTGAAAAGTGCCCTTCTTGTGGCCACCCACGTGGTTATTTTGAGCTTCAATCAGAAGAGTATTAAGCAAAGATCTTGACACACCCCGGGGGTATATGATAAATTAGAAAAAAAGGCCGGAAAAAGATTATTTATGAAAACAAAGAAACAACTTATCAATAATATTATTGGCCAGTTAGAAGGCATTAGCAAAATGTTGGAGGCAAAGAAAGATTGTTTAGCTGTTTTGGTCCAAATGCAGGCGGTAAAGTCTGCCTTCAATAATCTCATTAATAAATATTTAGAAGAAGAAATGTTAACGCATCTAAAAGGGTGTAGCAAAGAAAAAAATAGATGCCGAGATATCTTGCGAGTAATATTTAAAGGTAAGTATCACGATTAAAAATTCTATTGCTAATATTATGTCTAAAGTTATACAGTTAACCAAAGATAGTTTTGAACCCGAAGTGCTCAAATCTGAATTACCCGTCTTAGTTGATTTTTGGGCGCCTTGGTGCCAGCCTTGTTTAATGATGGCACCTGTCTTAGAAAGCCTTTCAGATGAAATGGCTGATCAATTAAAGGTTGCTAAAATTAATACGGAAATACCCGAGAATCAAATTTTTGCCATTCAGTATCAAATTAGAAGTATTCCAAACATGAAACTTTTTAAAGATGGAAAAGTGGTCAGAGAATTTATTGGCCTCCGGCCAAAATCTATCTTTAAAGCAGAGCTTGAGCAAGCTCTTAAAGAAATTAATAGCTAAAATTGGTTATTATATACAATTAATTATATGTTCAAAGAATCTCTTGGCAGATTAAAGGCAATGGCCTCTGTGATTGGGCTAAATGAAGCAGAGCTTACGCTTTTATCAAAGCCAAAAAGAATTTCCAAAGCCATTCTAAAGATTGGCGGGAAAAAATATAAATCTTGGAGAATTTTACATAACGATAGTTTAGGGCCAGGGAAGGGAGGTATTAGATTTCACCCAAATGCTTCCGCCGATGAAGTGGAATCATTAGCTTTTTGGATGAGTCTAAAAAATTCTTTGGCCGGGCTGCCATATGGAGGGTCTAAAGGAGGAGTCAAAATTAATGCTAAGGCGGCTAGTAAAAAATTATTAGAGGCAGTAAGCCGTGCTTATATAGATTCCTTTTACAAAGTTTTGGGGCAAAATATCGACATACCTGCCCCTGATATGTATACAAATCCTCAAATTATGGCTTGGATGCTTGATGAATACGAGAAAAAGGTTCACCACCATGAACCAGGGATGATTACCGGAAAACCTATAGAATTAGGAGGCTGCCAGTTTCGTTACTCTTCTACCTCTCTCGGAGGATTTGTTGTCTTGGAGGAATTTTTGAAGGATTTTCGATTGGCTAAAGAAAATCTTACTTTAGCTGTTCAGGGCTTTGGGAATGTTGGTTCCAATGTAGCTCGGATTCTTCAAGAAAGAGGTTATAAAGTAGTGGCGGTGAGTGATAGCCATGGAGGTATTCTTGATAGAAAAGGTTTAAATAT
Organism: uncultured Candidatus Saccharibacteria bacterium; assembly: GCA_964562675.1. GTDB lineage: Bacteria > Patescibacteriota > Minisyncoccia > Minisyncoccales > CG1-02-41-26 > CAZLUG01. The sequence continues at coordinate 23,908 of CAZLUG010000007.1, forward strand.
TAAAGCGGTTTTGGAAGCAAAAAGAAAACAAGGGTCGGTTCAAGATTATTCAACGGCTGAGCATATTACAAATGAAGAACTTTTGGGATTAGATGTTGATATTTTAATCTTGGCGGCGATGGAAAATCAAATTCGCAAAGACAATGTCGCGAACGTTAAAGCAAAAAATATTATTGAGTTAGCCAATGGACCAGTTGCTCAAGAAGCTGACGCTGTTTTATTTAAACGGGGAATAGCTATAGTCCCGGATATCTTGGCAAACTCAGGTGGGGTAGTGGGAAGTTATTTTGAATGGGCCCAGAATAGAGTTGGACAGGTTTTTGACCCAGAATATTTAAAACAGCGGCTAGTAAAGATAATGAAAGGTTCGTGGCAGAAAGTTTACCATTTTTATCTTAGCCAGGGAAGAAAGTTTGATTTAAGGACGGCTGCTTACACTATTGCTGTCAAAAGGATTATTGAGGCCGAAAAACTTAGAGGCCACTTAAAATAAATATTGAAAATATTTAGCTTATGTCCAACGACCCAAAAAAATACGACTTGGTCATAACAGGCAGTGGACCGGCAGGACTAACAGCCTCTATTTATGCCGCTCGTTATAGACTGGCCACTTTAGTGATAGGCGATGCTTTGGGCGGTATGGCTGGTGAAGCGTATAAAATATGCAATTTCCCTTCAGAGAAAGAAATTTCTGGCCTTAAATTGATGGAAAAGATGAAAGACCATGCCGAATCACTAGGAGTGGAAATTATTCTTGATGAAGTTTCGGAAGTTAAAAAGACAGATAAAGAATTTTTAGTCTCTACTATTAATGGTCTTAAATTCCAAACGAAGACAATAATTTTAGCTACGGGGCAAAAGAGAAGGAAACTTAACCTGAAACAGGAGAAAAAGTTTTTAGGGAAAGGAGTTTCTTATTGTGCTACTTGCGATGGAGCGTTTTATAAAGAGAAAATCGTAGGAGTTATCGGCGGTCGAGATGCTGCGGTGAGCGCAGCGGTATTTTTGGCTGGTCTAGCGCGTAAGGTTTATCTAATTTATCGAGGGCCAAAGCTAAGAGCGGAAACTATTTTGGTAGAGGAATTGGAAAAGAATCCTAAAATAGAAGTCCTCTACGAAACCCAGGTGGTTTCATTGGAAGGAAAAGATGAATTGGAAAAAGTAGTTTTAGATAAGCCTTACAACGGTTCTCAAGAGCTTAGCCTTGCTGGACTTTTTGTTGAAATCGGGTCGGTGCCCGATACCGCAATGTTTCAAAGGATGGGAATTGCTATAGATGAGAAACAAAGGATTATAGTTGACGCTAGCCAAGCTACCAGCCTTAAAGGGGTTTGGTCGGCTGGCGATGTGACAAATGGCTCAAATGGGTTGCGTCAAGTGATTACTGCTTGCGGCGAAGGAGCAATAGCGGCTGAAAGCGTCATCCACTATTTTCAAACTTCTCGGTAACTAAGTTTTGATTTATACAGGCTAGGCTTATAATTTTTGGCTCTCCCTTAGAGGAGAGCTAATTTAATTCAGTAAATGCATACTAGGCTTGGAGAATGGTAGGAATGTTCCCTTGCCTTTTTTGAAAAAAATGGTATAATAGTATTGTTTTATCTTAAATTCAGCAAAGCTCTTTAAAAAGGAGGTGGGAAAATGAACTTTTGGCCGAATATTTTTTCCTTAAGCTTGATAACGTTTTTGACTTTTGCTGCAATTTTTTTAGCTTTTCGCCTTAAGATTGTTGTCCAGAAAAGTAAATCAGATGCCTACTTAACCACTCTTTTAGGCCTTTTGGTAGTTGGGTTTTACGGAACGAGCTTGTATATTTTGGCAAACCGTTACATAAACTTATCGCCACGCCCTGGCGAAAATTTTCCTCTCTCGTTTTCTTGGGTGGCATTTGGCGTAGGATTATTCTTTCTCTTTCAATTTTTTAGGATGATTTTTAGCAGAAAAAATTATAAGTAGTTATAAAAAAACAGCCAAGAGAATGGAAGTGCTTTGATTACCAAAGAGGAGGTGAGTATCTATGACAACCGGCGCAAAAAGATTCTTGTATAATATTTTAAGCTTTGCGGTCGTTACGGTGATTTTTATATTCGGAGTGTTAATTTTTTCTTATTTAGTAGGGTTTTAATTAAAATAACAACCACCGGTTTTTATTCACCGGTGGTTTTTTTAATCCATTTTTGTATTTTTATTGCTACTTCTTGATCAACGAGTAAGTCATGGCCAAGTTCTGGGTAATTAAACTGGTCAGCTTGATAAAAGTTAACGGTTTTCTTTATCGCTTTCTGGCTGATAAACTTGTCCTTATCTCCGTTTACTACGAGGATAGGAATAGACGCAGGAGTTTTAATTGATTTGAAATTTAGAAAGCATTTGACAATACTTTTTA
>CAZLUG010000007.1:26393-30011 GCA_964562675.1 uncultured Candidatus Saccharibacteria bacterium
GCTCCCCGGCGGTGTGCACGGTGTGCACGCTCCCCGGCGGTGTGCAACCTTTACTTCCATTTAGATTGTTAGATTTTAGCATCTTGTATATACGCGTTTTTTATTTAGGGAGATAAAATGGTATAATAAAATATCTCTAATTTCCTGAGAGGTTTTCAAGATTATCTCTTCCACAATAGAATGCTTACTCTAAATGTTTCCCACAAGTTGCCCCGGCGGATTAAATGGTATTGGTTCACAAAAATTGCAAGTTTGTTATTTTTTGTTTCTTTGCCGTTTTTGTTTTTTGGGACAATAACATGGATATTATCCATTTTATTATTAGTCGTTCTTTTGGGTGTCCCAATTTTTGGGTATTTGATGCTCTATTATAGATTTTTTTCCTTTAATGTTGAGCAGCACCAAATAACGGTTGACAAAGGAATTATCTTGAAATACTCTAAATCCGTTGCTTTTGATAAAGTTCAGAGCGTTAGTAATTTCCGAAGTATTTTAGAAAGGATATTCGGCCTTTCAACAGTAAATATCTGGACAGCTTCGCCAGGACAAATTAGAATTAATACAGCTTCTGCAAATACCACAAGCGTCAGCAAACCAGAGATTTCTCTGGTTTTAGAAGTAAAAGACGGACGGTGGATTCAAGACTTTATTCTTAGCAGTAAAAAAAGAGAAAGTGGAAAAAACAGAGGGCAATAAACATAGACAAACAAAAAAATAATTTTAAAAGGTTTAATTTAAAAATTATAAAGCTCTAAATTATAATTAAAATGACTAAATTTATAAAATTGTTCTTAACAGTGGTAGGAGGAATACTTGTTGGGTTTGGTTCCGGGATGATTATGGCCAGCGCCTTAACTTTTGCCGGCCTAGGATATTGGTTAATCCTTATTCTAAGTTTGGTGCTTGGAGGATTTCTTATAGCGGTGGGGTTTATGGGGAAAACAGCTTTGCCAATTAGCGAAGAAGGGGAGATTATACATTCAGATAAATTTTCCCAAGATCCTCCCGCAGAGAATTAAAAAATCAGAGGTTAGATTATCAAATAAGAATAGTTGTTTTCGGATTTTTTCTTGTTTATATGTTGGATTTTAAATAGCATAGGTTATTAATAGCAAGCAAGATCAATGTAGTTATTATAGCTTAATATTAATTATGTCTTTAAAAATTGGTATTGTCGGATTACCCAATGTTGGCAAATCTACTTTGTTTAAAGCTATTACAAAAAAACAGGTTGATTGCTCCAATTATCCTTTTTGCACCATTGAACCAAATGTTGGGATAGTTGAGGTCCTTGATAAAAGAGTGGATAAACTAGCAGAGTTATCTCATTCGGCTAAAAAAATTTACGCTACGGTAGAATTTGTTGATATTGCCGGTTTAGTAAAAGGAGCAAATGAAGGGGAGGGTTTGGGCAATAAATTTTTGGCTAATATTAGAGAAGTAGCGGCTGTAATTTATGTTCTACGTTGTTTTCGCAACGAGAAGGTAGTTAATACCCAGCCGAAAGTTGATGTTTTGGCGGAGAAAGAAACTCTTGACACCGAAATGGCCCTTAAAGACCTAGAAACTGTTGAAAAGAGAATTAAGAATTTGGAGAAAAACGCTAAAGCTGGAGAAAAGTTATCTCAAAAAGAACTTGAATTTTTACAGAATTTAAAGGAGTTACTGCAAAAAGGGAAAGACATAAACCGAGATGCCTTAACTCCTCTTGAGAGTAAACTTTTAAAGAGTTATCAGCTTTTAAGTTTCAAGCCGAAGTTGTATTTACTTAATGGCGGAGACAATGAAGTTGAACCCTCTCTGCGTAAAGTTTTTCAAGATAATCAATGGCCGTTTTTGGTTATTGATGTTCTAACCGAATTTGAAGCGGCCGATTTATCTCCCGACGAAAAAAAATCATTTGGCCTTCCTCCCACACTTAAATTGGATACTTTAATAGAGAATTCTTATAAATTGCTTAATTTGATTACATTTTTTACAACGGGTGCCGATGAGACAAGAGCTTGGACGCTTAAGAGAGGAGGAACAGCTCCTCAAGCTGGCGGTGTTATCCACAGTGACTTTGAGAAATATTTTATTAAAGCAGAAGTTATTAATTGGCAAAAACTTGTTCAGGCTGGAGGGTTTTCAATAGCTAGAGAACAAGGTTTGGTGCGCACAGAAGGGAAGCAATATATTGTTCAAGACGGAGATGTTATCGAGATTAAAAGCGGCGCTTAATTTTAAATAGCATTTTCTCTTTTTAATTCTGAAAAAAAGTTTATTATTTTTCTTAATAGATTTTGAATACATTTTGAGAATGTTAGTTTTTTAAAGTGAGTTAATAAGATTAATGAAAAAGACGCAAAATGAGAAGCTTCAATCAGAAATAGTGGTCGTGGGAGGCGGACCAGCAGGGATGATGGCAGCTGGGAGAGCAGCCGAACTTGGGAAAAAAGTTTTACTTTTAGAGAGAAACAAAACTTTGGGCAGGAAACTTTTACTCACGGGCAAGGGGAGATGTAATCTTACTCAAGCGGAATTTAATGTCCGCCTCTTTGTTAAAGAATTTGGGCCGAAAGGAAAATTTCTTTTCTCTCCGCTCTCAAAATTTGGGGTTCAAGAAACAATTGATTTTTTTCAACAACGGGGATTAAAAACCAAGATAGAACGTGGTCGAAGAGTTTTTCCAGTCAGCAACCAATCTCGAAGTGTTTTGGCAGTTTTAGAAAGATACTTAAAGGAGAATCACGTTGACGTCATTACTGAAGCAAGAGTCGTAAATGTTAAAGAGAAAGACCACAGTATTGTAAACCTTTTTCTCCAAGATGGAAGAATAGTTCAGTCTTTGGAGTATATTTTTTGTTTCGGCGGTAAATCTTATCCTCTCACTGGTTCTGGGGGAGATGGGTTCCGTCTAGGAAAAAAACTTGGCCATACGGTTACGGAACTGAGGCCAGCTTTGGTTCCTTTAGAGATTAAAGAGAAGTGGGTCAAAGAGTTGCAAGGGTTATCCTTGAAAAATGTTAGGATCACTGTCTTTCAAAACTCTCAGAAAAAACAGAGTAAATTTGGCGAAGCTCTCTTTACCCATTTTGGTATGAGCGGCCCGATTATTTTGGATTTAAGCAGAGATATAGGAGAGCTTTTAGAAAAAGGGAAAGTCTCTCTTTTACTTGACTTAAAGCCTGCCCTGGATTTTCCCACTCTAGACAAAAGGATACAACGTGATTTCAGCAAATACCGCCGAAAGCTTTTTGCCAATGCTTTAGGAGATTTGCTTCCCCAGAAACTTATTCCTCTTTTTATAAAATTCTCAAAAATTAGCCCGAACAAAAAAGTGAGTAAAATTACTCGAGCAGAGAGGCATCGATTGGTAAAATTGCTAAAAGGTTTAGAAATGACTGTCCATAGCCTTTTAGGATTCCAAAGGGCGATTATCACTCAAGGAGGAATATCTCTGAAAGAAATTGATGCCCGAACTTTGAAGTCAAAAATTATAAACAACCTCTTTTTCGCGGGCGAAATCATTGACTTAGATGGCCCAACCGGGGGATACAATCTTCAAGTTTGTTGGACAACGGGATATGTAGCAGGAGAAAACGCTGCCCGTTTGGCTCATCGCTAGTAAAAATGCGC
>CAZLUG010000008.1:0-19178 GCA_964562675.1 uncultured Candidatus Saccharibacteria bacterium
CCTTAGAAGTTTCACCGAAACAACTTTTAGATGTTTGCTGTAGGTTCAAGATGGTATCTTATCAAATAGTAAGATGGGTCGAACCGAAAAACTGAACAAAAAGAGGTTTTGCCTCTATTTTTTGTTTTGCTAAAATAGGAGTAAAATAGGGAAGGAAGAGGCAAGGCAAAATTTCAGTAAAAAAATTTTAAAAGGCGGTATCATGGAACCTTTAGCTTCAAAAATAAGGCCAAAAACTTTAGAAGGATTTGTTGGGCAAAAACACTTAGTGGGCGAAGGGAAACCTTTCAATATTGCTATTAAGAAAAAGCTTTTGTTTTCTTTTATTCTTTGGGGGCCTCCCGGAACAGGGAAAACTACTTTAGCAAAAATATACGCCAATAGCTTAAATGCTAAGCTTTATGAATTATCTGCTGTTTCGGCCGGGAAAGCGGACATCAAAAAGATAATTCTTGAAGATACGGGTATTTATCCCAAAGTTCTATTTTTAGACGAAATCCATCGTTTCAATAAATCTCAGCAAGATTTTCTACTGCCATTTGTAGAAAGAGGAGACTTAACGCTTATCGGCGCAACAACCGAAAATCCAAGTTTTGAAATCATTCCGGCTTTGCTTTCGCGTTGTAGAGTTTTTGTCTTAAACAAACTATCGGCAAAAGAGATGTTAGCCATTATCCAGAAAACCGGTTTTGAATTAGATAAAAAAGCCCAAGACTGGCTTGTTGCTATGGCAAACGGAGATGCCAGGCAGGCTATTATGGTGTTGGAAAATACATCTAAACTTTATCATAAAATTACAGTTGAAACCTTAAAAAATACCCTCCAGTCAAAATTCTTGAGATACGACAAAAAGGGAGAAGAACACTACAACACAATTTCCGCTTTTATCAAAAGTATGAGGGCTTCTCAGCCCGATGCCGCTTTGTATTACTTAGCGCGCATGATTGACGCGGGGGAAGACCCTAAATTTATCGCTAGGAGAATGGTTATTTTTGCCTCCGAAGATGTTGGTTCTGCCCAGCCGACCGCTTTAGTGGTGGCGAATAGCGTCTTTAGAGCAGTTGAAATTATTGGGTTGCCTGAATGCGCTATTAATTTAGCCCAAGGAACGGTTTATTTATCTAAATGCAAAAAGAACAGAACAGCTTATAATGCTTATGTGGCGGCAATGGAGGACGTAAAAAAGTACGGTAATCTTTCTATTCCTTTAGTGCTGCGCAATGCCCCAACAAGTCTTATGAAAGACCTAGATTATGGGAAGGGATACGAAAAGTACACCAAAGAAGATTTACGGCCGGATAAATTGAAAGGCAAGAAATATTTATCCTCTTAAAAATATTCCCAAGAAAATAGGATTAAATGAATTTCTGATTTTCGATTGTTATTTAAAACTCCATTTTTCCATTCTTGCCAAAGGTAGTTTTAAAAGATATTCCCGGGATGGAGTATTAAAGGAATTCATTATTTGGCTTTTAAGGAAATTTTTGCTAGAATACTTTAGGAGAAATTTTCTCAGCAACTTACGAAATAATAATTTTTATTTGTTTTTATTTTATGTCTTTAGTCATTAATGCTACAACGCCGGAAGGAATAGTTGTTGCTGCTGACAGTCGCCAAACTTATCGGAATAGAAAAGGAATGGCGAGGATTGGCAGTGATAATGCCAAAAAGCTTTTTCGGCTGAACAAAAGAATCAGTGTAGCAATTACCGGTTTAGCCTTTCTCCCTGAAGACGGGATTTTAAAAAACTTGAGTAAATTTATTGACCAGTTCAAAAGGGAAACAGATGTTGAAAAATTGGACGTAGAAGAGGCCGCAAAAAAACTAGAGTATCTGTTTAACAAGAAGTATCATTGGACAGATCAATTATCGCCGGAAAAAATCAAAGAAAATTTTAAAAAACAAGGGTATGAGGTCTTAGAACTAAAGCCACAGAAAGATTCGGTGAAATTTAAACTCAAGAGCGCCAATGGCCAGATTCGAGATGGTGTAGTGAGTGTAGACAAGATTAATCTCTTAGTATCTGGTTTTAATGATGATGGGTCCCATCAAGTTTATACTTGCGGTGTGCCCGGCGAAGTTGAACTAAAACGTGATAGTCGACTAAAAGGGAAAGAGTATGGGGCTACTTGGTTGGGGCAAATTGATGTTGTCTCCCGGATTGTTCTAGGTTGGGATGGGCGGATTGGAAATCTTAACTTTGTCAAAGAGGCAATGCAAAAATATGGCCAGGCGGAAATTAGCAAAGAACTAAGGAACTTAGAATATGATATTCAATGGGGAACAATGACTCTTCAAGACGCAATCGATTTTTGTATTTTAATGATTAAAATTACTTCAGCTATCCAGCGTTTTTCGGATGGAATAGTTGCTGACCCCGGCGCTATTCCGGGTGTGGGAGGGTTTATCGATGTTGCAGCCATTACTCCAGATAAAGGATTTTTTTGGATTCAAAAGAAGCAGTTTAAAACCGACAATAAAGAAGAAGGCGAAATAAATTGAAGTGGTTTGCAATAAATTTGCAATAGTTTTTTAAGGAGTTATAATTTGATAAGCTAAATGGATTAAATCTATTTAGCTTTAGCCAATCAAAAAAAGAAATTCCAATTGCGGAGAATTTCTTTTAAAAATTAAAAGGTTTGTTTTTTAAGGTAGTTTTCAATAAAAATTATGCCAAATTTTTTGAAGCAAAGAAAATTTCTCTTTTTAGTGATTGCTGTCTTAGCATGTTTTGCTATTTTTGAGGCAGTTTTAATCCAACAAGGAACGAAAGGAATTTTTTCGTTTCTCCATTTATCTAACAAGGCCAATCTTACCCTAGAAGAAGCGACAAATCAGGCCGTTCAATTTATCAACACTAATTTTATGAAGGGAGCGACTAAAGCTTCTTTAGTGGGGAAACCTTTTGAGAAAGAAGGGCTTTACGCCTTTACACTAAAGGTGGGTAGCCAGAGTTTTGTTTCTTATGTAACAAAAGACGGTAAACTTCTTTTTCCTCAGGCATTTGATGTGAGCAAGATGGAAAATCAAACCCAGGCTAACGCCAATACCAACAACAAAACTCCAAAAAAAGTAAGCTGTAAGAGCGTCAAAAAAGAAGTTCAGCCGAAACTCCAAGCTTTTGTTGTCAGTTATTGCCCTTTTGGCTTGCAGATGCAAAGAGTTTTAACCACAATTGTTGATAAAATTCCTTCTTTGGCTAAAGAGGTAGAAATTCGCTACATGGGCTCAGTTGCAAATGGGAAAATTACTTCGATGCACGGGCAAAAAGAAGCGCAGGAAAATCTTAGGCAAATTTGTCTGCGTGAAGAACAACCTAATAGTTTTTTTCCTTATTTGACTTGCCATATTAGGAAAGATGACGTTGATGGTTGTTTAAAGAGTAGCAAAGTTGATGAAAAGAAACTTCAAGGTTGTATGCAGAGTTCTTCAAGGGGTTTAGCTTATGCTAAAAAAGATTTCGCTCTTCAAGACAAATATCACGTTACGGGTTCACCAACTCTTTTTCTGAATGGTGAGAGAATGAGTGAATCTGATTTTGGTGGGCGAACAGCCCAGGCGGTGAAAAGTTTAATCTGTTGCGGTTTTGAGGATAAACCAGCTGTCTGTTCAAAAACCTTAGAATCATACCAAGTGCCGACAGGATTTTCAAGTACGTACACTGGAGATAATAAGCCGGCTCAGGGAGCAGACGGAAGTGGTACGAATGGCGGAGGTTGTAATACTCCGTAAAAGATAGTGACGCAAAGAACAATTTCCAAAGAGACGAGATTTGCCAAATGAATTATGGTTAAAATATACATTAGCTCTCACTGTCCCTATTGCGTGGCTTTAAGAAAATTTCTTGATGAGAAGGGCATCACTTTTTCGCAGGTTGAGGTAACAAGAGACACAAAAGCTTTTAAAGAAATGGTGAGGAAATCTGGCCAGATGAAAGTCCCGGTGGTAGATATTAATGGACAGATTATAGTAGGATTTGACCGAGAGAAAATTTCAGAAGTCTTGCGTATTAAAGATTAAGAGCTATGTTTCAAGTAATGATGCGAGATTTTTTAAGGGTTTAAAAATAACCGTGAATTAATAATTTAAATTGCCTTAAGCACCTAATACTAATATATGATAAAAATTGCGATTAACGGTTTTGGACGGATTGGAAGATTAGCTTTTCGGCGAATTATAGATAACCACCCAAATATTAAAGTGGTAGCCATTAATGATTTAACCGATGCGCATACTTTAGCGCACCTTCTACGCTACGATTCTTCATTTGGTATCTACAATAAACCAGTTAAGTATACAGAAGGATTCCTGTTAATAGACGGAGATAGCAAAGGAGAAAAAATAAAAGTGTTTGCAGAGCCAGACCCTCGTAAACTTCCTTGGAAGGAATTAGGCATAGATATAGTTTTAGAGTGCACCGGTCGGTTTCGTACTCTCGAAGGAGCCAAGAAGCATCTCCAGGCTGGAGCAAAAAGAGTGATTATCTCTGCACCGGCAAAGAGTGACGACATCCCATCTTTTGTTCTCGGAGTGAATGAAGACAAGTTTAACCCGGCAGAAGATTTTGTCATAGATATGGGTTCTTGCACTACTAATTGTTTAGCGCCGGTGGCAAAAGTTATTCATCAAGAATTTGGAATCATTAAGGGATTTATCACAACTGACCATAGTTATACCAACGACCAGAGAATCTTAGATCTGCCTCACCACGATCTTCGCAGAGCCCGAGCCGCTGCGATCAATATTATTCCGACAACTACCGGAGCCACAAAAGCTATTTCCAAAGTTATTCCAGATCTTCAAGGTAAGCTTGATGGCATTGCAATCCGTGTTCCAACACCGGTTGTTTCTATTTTAGATCTTACTTGCTTAGTGAAACGTCAAACTACGAGAGAGGAGGTTAACTACACTTTTAAGAAAGCTTCTAAGACAGAAAACCTTAAAGGTATTTTGGGAATAGAAGACGCCGAACTAGTTTCTTCTGACTTTAAGGGCAATTCTTTTTCAGCGATTGTTGATTCTAGCTTGACAAAAGTCCAAGGTAATCTTGTGAAAGTGCTTGCTTGGTACGATAATGAGTTTGCTTATTCTTCTCGGTTAGCCGAATTTGCTGAATATATTGGCAAAAAGAATTAAATAAAATTCTCTTCTAAAAAATGCGGGTTTTAACCCGTATTTTTTACATCTGATTTCTTTTAGGGTAGAATAGAAAATAAAGAAAATATGCTTTTGAATTTTCAGGAGACAAAAAGAATTCTTCAGCGTTATGGAATTCCTTTGGTAAAAACGGAGCTTGTAAAGGAAAAAGCAGGGCTTATTAAATCTGCCCAGAAAGTTGGTTACCCTCTAGTTTTAAAAATTTCCTCAACGCAGGTTTTGCACCGTACCAATATAGGAGGGGTCAAAATAGGCTTAAAAAACCCAGAGGAGCTTCAACGAGCTTGGTCTGAAATTTTTGTGATGAGTCAGAAAAAGCATATTACCTTGGAGGGAGTCCTTTTACAAGAGACAATGGTTGGAAGACAAATAATCATTGGCATGAAACGCGATAAAAGTTTTGGGCCAGTTTTAATGGTAGGATTAGGAGGCATTTTTGTTGAAATATTAAAAGATGTAAGTTTTCGTATTGCTCCTATTCAGAATAAGGAGGCCGAGGAAATGATTCAGGAACTTAAAGGATATAAAATTTTGAAAGGTTACCGCAATCAAGCAGGAGTGGCGGTGGATAAAATTAGAGATATTTTAATTAAACTTTCCCGCCTTTCTTTAAAAGAAAGCCAGGTTAAACAAATTGATTTTAATCCAGTATTTGTTGACAAAAAAGAAGCTAAAGTAGCAGATGCAAAAATTATTATATGATTCTAGAAAATTTTTTTAATCCTAAATCTATAGCCTTCGTAGGTGCAACAGATAGGTCCGGATCTGTCGGTTTAGGAATTTGTCACAACTTGCTTGAAGGAGCAAAGAAAAGAAAAATATTCTTTGTTAATCCCAACAAAGAAAAAGTTTTAGGAAGGAAAACATACTCTTCTTTAGTAGCGATTAAGGGCAATATTGATTTAGTAATTATTGCTGTCCCCGCCTTAATTGTCCCAAGGATTATTGAAGATTGTGTGGAAAAGAAAGTAGGGGGGGTGATTATTATTTCAGCGGGATTTGCCGAAATAGGCAAAGAAGGCGTTAAAAGGCAGCAAAGATTATCGCAACGCCTTAAAGAAGCCCATATTCCCTTTTTTGGCCCAAATTGCCTGGGATTAATTGTCCCTAAAAATAACTTGAATGCCTCCTTTGCTCCCACTACTCCAAAAGATGGTAGAATCGCTTTAATTTCTCAATCAGGCGCCTTAATCGATTCTATCATTGATATATCAGAGAATGAATTTTATGGATTTTCTAAAATAATCTCTTTGGGAAATGAAGCGGGTTTAAATCTAAATGACTTTTTGAAGTATTTAAAAAATGATGAAGCAACCAAAGTAATCATCCTTTATGTTGAGGAAATAAACCAGGGGAGAGAGTTTCTTCGGATAGCAAAGTCAGTAGTTTCTAAAAAACCAGTCATAGTTTTAAAAGCAGGCAAAACTAAATTAGGAAAGAAAGCGGTCCAATCTCATACAGGTTCTTTGGCTGGCTCAGCGGAAATTTATTCAGCGGCTTTTCACCAAACAGGAATGATAGAAGTAGATACTTTAGAAGAAATGCTTGATTTAGCTAAAGCTTTAAGTTGGCAGGGTCGTTCTTCTCCCGGAAAAAATAAAGGGATAGCTATTGTTACCAATGGGGGAGGTTGTGGAATTTTAGCGACTGACTACTGCCAAAAACTAGGAATAAAGTTAACGCCGCTTTCGGTGAAGGTATTAAAGCAACTTGATCAGTCAAAGCTTATGAATCCTGCTTATTCCCGCCGTAACCCCTTAGATATTGTTGGCGATGCTTTAGCGGACCGTTACCAAATTGCGATTAACACTCTTCTTGAGCAAAATAATATTCAAGGTTTAATTATTCTTCAGACTTTGCAAGTAATGACAGAAGTGAGAAAAAATGCTAAAATTATTGTAGTCGCCCACAAAAAATATCCCCAAAAGCCAATTGTTTGCTGCTTTCTCGGTGGCAGAATGTCTCGAGAAGGAATAGAAATATTAGAGAAAAATCATATTCCTAATTACCCAGATATTTTACGCGCTGTCAAAACAATAAAATATTTAATAAATTAAAAAATATGAAATACATTCTTTGGTTCAAAGAAATTTCCAGCAAAGATATTCCATTAGTTGGAGGGAAAAATGCTTCTTTAGGAGAGATGTTTTCGAATCTATCAAAAGAAGGCATTGCCGTACCTAATGGTTTTGCTATTACTACTCAGGCTTATCGTTATTTTCTGGAAAAATCTGGTTTAACAAACAAAATAGAGAAAATTTTTCAAGGCTTAAATGTAAAAAAAATAAAAGATCTTCGGCAAAGAGGGGAAAAGGTCAGAAATTTGATTAAAAAAGCAAAATTGCCAAAAGATTTAGAAACCCAGATTTTAAATTTTTATCACCAGCTTTCTCAAAAATACGGACAATCTATAGTTGATGTCGCCGTAAGAACTTCGGCAACCGCAGAAGACTTGCCTTCAGCGAGCTTCGCTGGTCAATACTGGACTTATCTTAACGTTAAAGGAGACAATGATTTGCTGAGAGCCGTGAAAAATTGTTTTGCCTCTTTGTTTACTGACCGAGCTATTTACTATCGTCAGACCAAAGGTTTCAGCCAATTGGAAATTGCCTTGAGTTTAGGAATACAAAAAATGGTCCGTTCAGACCTTGGTTCATCTGGCGTGATGTTTACTTTGGATACGGAAAGCGGATTTAGAAATATTGTGGTGATTGACGCAAGTTATGGCTTAGGAGAAATGGTAGTCCAAGGAGAAGTAACGACGGACGAGTTTTACGTTTTTAAACCTACGCTGAAACAAGGATATAAGTCTATTATTGTTAAGAATTTAGGTTCAAAAAAAGAAAAATTTATTTACGGGAAAAAAGGTATCAAAAAAGTTCCTGTTCCCGTCGCGAAAAGACACCAGTTTTCTCTTAAAGACGAAGATATATTAACTCTTGCTAAATGGGGATGTCTGATTGAAGAACATTATTCAAAGCTTTCAGGCCATTGGACGCCAATGGACATAGAATGGGCACGAGACGGCCGTACTGGAAAACTCTTTATTGTTCAGGCCCGCCCCGAAACTATTTATGGCGCTCGTCAGTTAACCACTTACCAGGAATACCAGCTAGAAACAACTAAAAAACCTATTTTAAAGGGTGTAGCGGTTGGCAATAAAATAGCATCGGGCAGAGCAGATGTCATAAAAAACACCTCGGAAATCAGTAAGTTTAAAAAGGGTGATGTTTTGGTAACTCGTATGACCGATCCTGATTGGGTGCCGATAATGAAAGTTGCCTCAGCCATTGTCACTGATCAAGGCAGTAAAACTTGCCACGCTGCTATTGTAAGTCGGGAACTTGGTATTCCTTGTGTGGTTGGAACAGGTAAAGGAACGAAGATTCTGAAAAATAATCAGGAAATTACAGTGGACTGTACCCAGGGACTTCAAGGAAGAATTTTTAAGGGGAAAGTGGAATTTAAAACCAAGAAATATAACTTAGAGAAAGTGCCGAAATTAAAGACAAAAATCATGGTAAATATTGGAGCTCCGGAAATTGCCTTTAAAACATCTTTCCTGCCTCAAGATGGGGTGGGTTTAGCCAGAGAAGAGTTTATTATTGGTGAGAAAATAAGAATACATCCTTTGGCTCTTTATCACTTCAAAAATTTAAAAGACAAAGCTTTAAAGAAAAAGATCGAAGAAATGACTATTGAGCACAAAGACAAGAAAGAGTTTTTTATTAAAGAACTAGCTGAAGGAATTGCCCAAATTGCCGCTAGCTTTTGGCCAAAACCCGTTATTGTTAGATTTTCTGATTTCAAAACTAATGAGTACCGCCAACTAATTGGAGGAAAGCTTTTTGAGCCAGAAGAGGATAATCCGATGCTTGGCTGGCGAGGGGCTTCTCGATACTATGATGAACGTTTTAGACCGGCTTTTAAAATGGAATGCGAAGCTCTAAAAAGAGCCCGTAATACATTTGGTCTTAAAAATATTGAAACAATGATTCCTTTTTGCCGCACTCCGGAAGAAGGAGAGAAGGTCATCGAGCTAATGAAAGAATATGGCTTAGAAAAAGGAAAAGACGGTTTAAAAGTTTATGTAATGTGCGAAATTCCTTCTAATGTGATATTAGTTGATCAATTTTTAGATGTCTTCGACGGTATGAGCATCGGTTCTAATGACCTTACGCAATTGACTATGGGGATTGATAGAGATAATGGAGCTTTGCAAAAAATTGCAAATGAAAAAAATGAAGCAATACGTAACTCCATTAGAAAAGTAATTAGAGCTTGCCGGCGACGTAAAAAATATGTGGGAATTTGCGGTCAAGCACCAAGTGATTATCCAGAATTTGCAAAGTTTTTGCAAGATGAAAATATTGAAAGTATATCTTTAAATCCCGATACAGTCATTAAGACAATTCTCAATTTAGCAAAAGAATAATTTAGCCAATCTTGAGATTCTTGCATTTGTAAATCAACAAGCGCCCTTTCTCCTCTGAATTTTCTAGGGCGTCGGCGTCTTGATATTTAAAAATTAGGATTTTATTACATTATATGTTTGATTTTGTCACATTTGGATCTGCTTCTTACGATAATCTTTTACTCACAGAGAAAAATGCGCTTCTTTCATCAAATGGAGGTAAATTTGCAGCAGGGAAAGAAGTTTCTTTTTCGGTAGGGGCTAAAATAAAGATTAACAATCTTTTGGCTTTTATTGGTGGAGGAGGCACTAATACCGCTTTTACTTTTTCTCTCCAAGGATTTGAAACAGCTTATGTTGGGAAAATTGGCAAAGATGACTTTGGTGGCCTTATTCTAAAGACGTTTCAACATGCCCATTTAGGTTTATTTATTAGAGAAGATATTCATCATCGGACCAATCAGTCAATTATCTTTTTATTCCCGGGAGGGGAACGAACGATTTTTACTTTCCGTGGAGCTGCTTCTTATCTAACGAAAAATGATGTACCCTGGCAGAAGCTGCAGACAAAGTGGTTTTATCTTGCCCCTTTAGGAGAGAGATTGGGAAGGTTTTCTGAATATCTAATAAAATTTGCGAAGAGAAACGGGAGTAAAGTAGCAAGTAACCCAAGCCTCGGCCAACTTGCTTTACTCAGGGGGGAAATGAAAAAGTCGCTTCAACTTGTAGATGTTTTGATTCTTAACCAGGAAGAGGCCTCTTTTCTTTGCCGTGTTCCTTTTCAAAAGGAAACCCAGCTACTAAAAATCCTTAGGAGCTTAACGAAAGGCATTATTGTTGTCACGAAGGGGGCAAAGGGCTCGGTAGTTTTGGCAGAAAGAACAATTTACCGGGCAGGCGCGCCGTCTATTAAACCGCTAGATAAAACAGGAGCAGGGGATGCATTTGCTTCAGGATTTTTAACTGGACTTTTACGGAAAAATAGTATAGAATATGCTATCCAATTTGCTACCGCTAATGCCACTCATTGTATTAGTAAATTTGGGGCAAAGAATGGTTTATTGAAAAAAGGAGAAAAAATCCGTTTGTCTGGAATAAAAGTCAAAAAGTCTTCGTTGCAATAATTATCTTAATAATTTAATAATTTAATGAGAATAAATTTATATCAAACTATATGAAGGTTATTCATCAAAAAGAAAGATGTATAGGTTGCGGATCTTGTGTGGCTTTATGCCCAAAACTTTTTGAGATGGGAGAAGACGGCAAAGCTCATTTAAAGGGAAGCAAAGAAGACAAGGAAGGAAACTGGATTAAGGAGATTACTCCAAAGGAGGAGAAATGCGCCAAGGAAGCAGCGGCTGCTTGTCCGGTAGAATGCATTAAAATCAAATAAAGTTGCCCTTTCTTATCTCTCAAGGAAAAAACAGAGTTTTTTCATTATTAAAGGACAGACTTAAATGCTAAATTGTAATATGTTATCAATTAAAGCTACAATTCGAGAAGGACATGGGCGTAAAACAACGAAATCTTTGAGAAAAAAAGGTTTTATCCCGGCTGTTTTATATGGCGCTAAGACAAAAAATTTGAGTTTAAGCGTTGAGAGAAAAAAATTAGAAGATATTTACCGAGAAACCGGCGAGAGTTCTTTGATTTCTTTGGAAATTAAGAAAATAGGGGAAAATAAACTAGATAAAAAACAGGTTCTCATTCACGATTTTTCCAGAGATCCCATGTCGGGAGAGTTTGTTCACGTTGATTTTTATCATCCTACCGCCAAAAAGGAAATTGAAGTTAAAATTCCTTTAGTCTTTGAAGGAGAATCGCCGGCAGTGAAAAATTTAGAAGGCACGATCGTCAAAGAAATACAGTTAGTAGAAATTAAAGGTTTAGTTCAAACCCTTCCTAGAGAAATTAAAGTGGATGTTTCTTCTCTTCGCACCCTGGAGGATAAAATTCAGATTAAAGATTTAAAAGTTCCTCAAGGAGTGAAGATTTTAAGGGAACCAGAAGAGATAGTAGCTTTAGTAGTTTTGCCAGAAAAGATGGAAGAAGAAGAGAGGAAAGAAAGCGAAAAACCAACTGAGGAAAAATTATCTACGGCGTCTTCAACCAAGAAAACAACTAAATCTGTAAAATCAGAGAACCCGCAGGAACAGGCAAAAAATGAAACTCCAAAAAAACCGAAATAGCAAATCAAAAATAATTAGTTATTTTACTCAGGAAAGAATTATTTTTAGGTTATCGTTAAACAGATTTTTTGATTTTGATTTTTATTCTTTATGATAATTTTTTCTTTCCGAAATAAAATTTTGGCAAGCATATTTATTCTTGCCTTTTTATTTCTTTCGTCTGGAATTTTTGCCCAAGAAGATTTAGGGGAAATTTGCCAGTGGGAAAAAATAAAAAATAAACCAGTGAACCTTTCTAGCCAAGATTATGAATCATTACTCAAAAAATGCCAGGCTTATTACCAAGAAAAGAGTAAATCTATTGAGGCTGATATAAACAAAACAGCAAGGGAGAAAAATGTCCTTAGTAATAAGATTTATCTTTTGAAAAGTAAAATTCAAAATTTAAATTATAAAATATATCAAGGAAATATAGTTGTCAGAGACCTTAAGGCTCAAATGCAAGATACGCAGTCGTCTATTGATAAAACAAATTCAAAAATACAGAACATTAAAGAAAACTTGGCTAATATTTTGGAACTTCGATATGAAAATGACCAAAGATCGTTAGTTGAAATATTTTTATCCCAAGAAAGCTTAGCAGGGGCTTTCAATGACTTAATGGCTTTAGAATTGCTTAATTCTAAAACTCAGGATCTTTTAAATGATATTAAAAACTTAAAATCCGGTTTGGAAAAGCAAAAATCTTCCATGAATACCGAGAAAGAGAATCTTGAAAGGATAATGGCGGTGCAAACCCTTCAAAAACAGCAAAATGCTCGGACAAAACAAGAGCAAGAGGTATATCTTAAAATGACCGAGGCTGAATATCAAAAACACTTAAAAGAAAAAGCCGCAACTGAGCAAAAAGTATCTGCTATTCGAGCGAGAATATTTGCGTTAATCGGTGTTCCTAAAGCGCCAACTTTTGGTGAAGCTCTAAAACTTGCTGAGTACGTAGAAAGCATCACAAAAGTGCGGCCAGCCTTCTTACTGGCAATTCTAACCCAAGAATCAAATATTGGAATGAATGTCGGCCAATGTAATTTGAGAAACTCAGCTACTGGTTTGGGAGTAAGAATTTATGACGGTAAACAGATTGCTAGGGTTATGAATCCGAAAAGAGATATTAAACCATTTTTTTCTATTACCAAAGAACTTGGCCGCGATCCTTACCATACGCCAGTTTCTTGCCCTTTAAAATATGGCTATGGGGGAGCTATGGGGCCGGGGCAGTTTATCCCTTCTACTTGGGTTATTTACCGAGAGAAAGTGAAAGCTATTACTGGTAAACCGGCTGACCCTTGGAATATTAAAGATTCTTTTTTAGCAACAGCTTTATATCTCAAGGATTACGGGGCAGCTCGGCAGACCTTTAGTACTGAATGGAGAGCAGCAATGATTTATTTTTCTGGAACAAGCAGAAGAACAGTATATAATGGTTATGGTTTTTACGGGGATAGTGTAATGACTATAGCTAAAAGACTTCAAGGGGATATTACAATGATTAATTCTTCTAAGTAAACAATGAGTTGAAACACGAGAGATATTTAAGAGAAATAAAAAAAATTATGAGCGTTGCCTCATAATTTTTATTTTCCCTAAAACTTTTTACTTGTTAAGCTGACTTTGGACCTCTTGGATAATTGGGTCTAAATTGCCTTCCATTATTTTTTCAAGATTATGCCAAGTTTTTTTTATCCGATGATCAGTTAGTCTGTCTTGAGGAAAATTATAAGTCCTAATTTTTTCTGGTCTTTTAGCGCCCTTAATCTGGCCTCTTCGATTCTTTTGAACCATTGTATCTTTTTCGGTTTGCTCTTTGTTGAGCAGTTTGGCCCTGAGAATCTGGAGGGCGTTTTCCTTATTTTGCTTAAGATATCTGGTGGTTTGAGAAGAAACAACGATGCCGGAGGGAATATGGGAAATACGCACAGCTGTTTGGCGTTTATTGACATTCTGTCCTCCTGGACCAGATGATTTAAAATAATCTACTTTTAAATCTTTGGGATTAATTTTTATTTGAGATTCTTTAACTTTTGGGAGAATTGCCACTGTAGCTGTTGAGGTATGTATCCGATTACTTTTTTCAGTTTCCGGGACTCTTTGTACTCGGTGAACTCCCCCCTCGTATTTAAGTTGCGAAAAAACATTGTTCCCCGAAAGTTTAAAAATAATTTGCTTTAATCCTCCTAATTCACTCGGATGGCTGTCTAAAATTTCTTCTTTCCAGGACTTTAATTTCGCATAACGGGAATACATTCGAAAGAGGTCTTTACTAAATAGAGCAGCTTCTTCTCCTCCTTGTCCAGCTCTGATTTCTACGATAGCAGCGTTGATTTTTTCCCGGGGGGCACTTTCCAAAAATTCTTGAATTTCTTTTTCGATTTCCTTAATTTTTTCTAGAGATTCTTCATTTTCTAGTTGGGCCAAGTTTCTAAGTTCGGGATCATTTTCTGAAATGATAATTTGTTCGTTTTGGGAAATTTTATGTTTGAGTTCTTGAAGAGTTTTTTCTTTCTCGATAATTTTTTCAAGCCGGGATTTTTTTTGAGATAATTCTTTAAATTTTTCCCAATCAGAAATAAGCTTAGGATTACTAAGCTCTTTCAAAATTTCCTGATAGGCTTTATAAAGAGAATTTATCTCTATCATTCTATGCTCTTTTTTTCTTCTTAAGTGCTTTGTTTAGTTTTTCCTTTTTTTCCATTCTTTGGCGAAACTTTTGAGCTTGTCCAGTTTGACTTCCTCTCTTAACCTTGCCGGTAAAGAATGGATGGCATTTATAGCAAATTTCTATCCCGATATTTTCTTTAGTTGATCCAACCTCAAAAATATTGCCACAGGCGCAATGGACTTTTGCGTGGGGATAGTATGTAGGATGAATTCCTTTTTTCATATTTTAGATTATTTGTTTTTTTAACTTCTAATCAGTTTAGTTTAATTGAGCCCGTTTTTATAATCGTAATCAAGCAATAAGCTAACGCGATTTCTAGCTGATACACTGAACTGACGTTCTGAGAAGAAAAAATTGACTGAGAAAGAATCAATTTTCAATGGACATCAATATCATAACTCTTGGGTCTTGAAAAATCAAGAGGAGTGATGTAAGATATTGAACATAGGTTTTGAATATCTGAATTATGCCAAAAATTAAAATTAAAGAAAAAACAGAGCCAAAGATAGCAAAAAAACCAAAGCCAGCCGTCAGTCAATCTAAATCTACGGAGAAGAAAAATAGATTTTCTATTGAGGTAGAAGATATGATGAAAGCAGGAGTTCATTTAGGACATGAAGTTTCAAAGCTTCACCCTAAAATGAATGACTTTGTTCTAGGTGTAAGAGGGATGGTTCATATGATAGATTTAGAGAAGACCGCTGTTTATTTGGAAAAAGCTTTAGAGTTTATAGAAAAGTTAAGCAAGGAAAAGAAAACTTTGCTTTTTGTGGGAACAAAAGTTCCAATCAGAAAAGCAGTTAAAGAAACTGCAATCTCTCTTAATATGCCGTATGTGGTAGATAGATGGTTGGGCGGCACGTTTACCAATTTTGAGATTATTAGCAAAGGTATTAAGGCCTATCAAAGGCTTAAAGAAAGTGAACAAAAAGGGGAGTTAGAAAAATACACCAAGAAAGAAAGGGTTAAAATTTCAAAAGAGATTGAAAAACTTAGGATTAAATTCGAGGGGCTTCAAAAACTGGCAGAACTTCCGGCGGCCATTTTTATTTGCGACCTCCGAAAAAATGATTTGGCTTTGAAAGAAGCGAAACAAAAGGGAGTGAAAATAATTGCCTTAGTGGACACAAATTGCGATCCAACTTTGATTGATTATCCTATCCCTGCTAATGACGATTCTATAACTTCGGTTAAGTATATTTTGGGAAAAGTGAAAGATGCTTTTTTAGAATCAAAGTAAGTAAAATATTTGAGCAAGGAGAGGTTTAATATTTTGTTTTTTTATTTTAACTTATGGTTTCTTTAAAAAATCTTAAACAACTTAGAGCAGAAACAGGTATTTCAATATCTGAATGCAAAAAAGCTCTTGAGGAAGCAAGTGACAATTTAGAAAAGGCGAAGAAAATTTTACGCGAGAAAGGCCAGAAAATGGTTAAAGAAAGAGCAGGGAAGGGCACCACTCAAGGCATTATTGCTTCTTACATTCATCCAGGTGCTAAAATCGGGGTCTTGTTAGAATTAGATTGCGAAACTGATTTTGTGGCAAGGTCCGAAGAATTTCAGAAACTGGCCCATGAGCTTTGCTTACAAGTTGTTGCTGCTCGCCCTGTATTTCGCGAAGCAAAAGATATATCTCAAGATTTTTTAGATAGTGAGAGAAAGATTTATCAAAAGCAGTTTGAGAAATCAGGTAAACCCGAGAAGATTATTTCTCAGATCATTGAAGGAAAATTGGCAAAATACAAAAAGTCTATTTCTCTCTTAAGTCAACCTTGGGTTAAAGATGAGACAAAAACCATTCAAGAACTTATAAATGAGTATGGAGTTAAATTTGGCGAGAAAATTGCCGTAAAAAGATTTGCGCGATACGAAATTTAGGTTTTATGTTTTTAACTATTGTCATGGAAATAATTTTTTGGGGGAGTTTAGCTGGAATGGTTTTGATTATTTTGATGAAAATTCCAGCTTTATCATTATTGCCTTCTAAAGTTATCCAGAAGCGGCAGGCAATTTCTCGGAAAGAGAAATTTTTAGCGTTGATTTCTCCCTTGCAAAAGCTTGCTAAAAAAATACCTGATTCTAAATTTCTGAAAAACGAAGCAAAGAAAAAATCAAATTTTTCTGGAGGATATTGGGAAAAACTTAAAAAGCGATAAATTTCTCAAACTTTATCCCAACGAGTTTTATTTTTTGAATGGGATTTTAGGTTTAGGGGTGGTGAGTCTAAAGTTTATGCCGGGATAGCTCAATTGGCAGAGCATTTGTTTTGTAAACAAAAGGTTCCGGGTTCGATTCCTGGTCCCGGCTTGAGACAAAAAGTGTTTTGTCTATTTGCTTGACAAATAGCTTGGAGATAAGCTAACATAGTAGAGCAAGAGAGAAGTTCTTTACAATAAGGAAAATATATTAAGCCAGTTTATTATTAGTTTTTCTGAGTTGCTCCGGAAATGCGGTTTTCCTTTTGTTTCTTTGAAACAGAAAGAAACCCGCTTCTATTTTTTATTTGAGAGTTTGATCCTGGCTCAGGATGAACGCTGGCGGTGTGGATAAGGCATGCAAGTCAAACGGTCCGACTTCGGTCGGATAGTGGCGAACGGGTTAGTAACACGTGGGTATCTACCTCTAAATCTCGCATAGCTCCGCGAAAGCGGGGGTAATTCGAGATAGTCCCTGTGGAAATTTCTTTGAAATCAAACAGGGTAAAGGTTTTGAGCAATTGAAGCTGTTTAGAGATGAGCCCGCGGCTTATCAGCTAGTTGGTAAGGTAACGGCCTACCAAGGCTATGACGGGTAGGGGGCGTGAGAGCGTGTTCCCCAACAATGGCACTGAGACACGGGCCATACTCCTACGGGAGGCAGCAGTCGATAATATTGGTCAATGGGGGAAACCCTGAACCAGCGACACCGCGTGCAGGAAGACGGCCCATGGGTTGTAAACTGCTTTTCTAGGGAGAGAATCTCACTTTTGTGAGATGACAGTACTCTAGGAATAAGGGGCTGCTAATCACGTGCCAGCAGCAGCGGTAATACGTGAGCCCCAAGCGTTATCCGGATTTACTGGGCGTAAAGGGTCCTAAGGCGGTTTAGAAAGTCTTTAGTTAAAGTCTTAAGGCTTAACCTTAAGAATACTAAAGATACTTCTAGACTTGAGGACGTCAGAGGCTAGTGGAACGTACGGTGTAGGGGTGGAATCCGTTGATATCGTATGGAACACCAAAAGCGAAGGCAGCTAGCTAGGGCGAATCCTGACGCTGATGGACGAAAGCGTGGGTAGCAAAAAGGATTAGATACCCTTGTAGTCCACGCCCTAAACGATGGATGCTGGCTGGTGGAAGTGTCGACCCTTTCACTGGCGAAGCTAACGCGTTAAGCATCCCGCCTGGGGAGTACGGCGGCAACGCTAAAACTCAAAGGAATAGACGGGGAGCTACACAAGCGGTGGACCACGTGGCTTAATTCGACGACAAGCGAAGAACCTTACCAGGGCTTGACACGCTAAGTGAAATACTGCCGAAAGGTGGTACTCCGCAAGGTACTTAGCACAGGTGCTGCATGGTTGTCGTCAGCAGGTGCCGTGAGGTGCTCCCTTAAATGGGGAAACCTGCGAAACCCTCGTCCTATGTTTTATCTGTCATGGGAGACTGCCGTGGTTAACACGGAGGAAGGTGAGGATGACGCCAAATCAGCATGGTCCTTATGTCCTGGGCGGCACACGTGGTACAATGGCCGGTACAATGGGTTGCGAGACGGTAACGTGGAGCTAATCCCATCAAAGCCGGTCTCAGTTCGGATCGAGGTCTGAAACTCGACCTCGTGAAGCTGGAATCGCTAGTAATCGCGGATCAGCCATGCCGCGATGAATATGTCCCTGGCTCTTGTACTCACCGCCCGTCACGTCAAGCGAGCTGAAAATACCCAAAGGTCCGTTTAAAAGCGGAACTAAGGTAGGTTCAGTGAGATGGACGAAGTCGTAACAAGGCACGGGTAGGGGAACCTGCTCGTGGATCATTTCTATTCTTTTTTTTGGTTGACAAGAGTTGAAATTCTCGAATTCGAATTTTAACTCTTAGGTTTTGGAAAGAGTTCCCTCAAAACTCTTCCTCGGAGCAACTCAGAGAAACTAAACAAAAATAAAATCCTTTAACGAGGGTTTTATTTTTTTCATAAAGGGCTTTTTATATTTGTTTATTTGAAGCTTCTATTATATTATTAAAGTAGTTAAATTAAGATGATTTTTGTTTTTTCTATATTTAATATAGTGACAGACTTTTTTATTTATTGATTAATTAAAATGTTTAAAAAAAATGAGCAAAAAAAAGAAGAGGCTATAGATTACAGCCATATTTTTGATGACGGTGGTTCGGAAAGGAGCAATCAAAATAAAAGAACTTTTTCTCAGAGAGTTGATTCTCCTAAAATGAATTTTTCTTTTATCTCTTTTATTAATCGTTTTTTCGGGGCGATGGACAAAAGGACAAAAATAGAAATTTTAGTCTTTTCTGCTATAGTTGTTACTATTGCGCTTATCGTTATTCCTTATTTTTTACAATCACCTTCTTCTCAACTTCCTTCATCTTACCCGCCAGCGATACGTTAGCGCTTTAAATCATTGCGGTTATTATATGGGGAAAAATCTTAATTTAGATAAAGCTTTCACTTTAATTGAATTGTTAATTGTTATTGCTATTATTGGGTTGCTAGCTTCCGTAGTGCTTATTTCATTTCCTCTGGCAACGAAAAAAGCGAGAGATGCCCAAAGACT
>CAZLUG010000008.1:19278-22132 GCA_964562675.1 uncultured Candidatus Saccharibacteria bacterium
AAAGGATCATTTTTTGTTTTAGGTATTCGTAAAATGGAGTCGCGCACTGGAATTTGGCCAGGGAGCCCTGGGTGGAAATGTTCTAAGCGCAACTGGCAAAGCGAGTTTGCTTGGGTTACCGGTGGGTTCGATAAAGAATTTTAGGATAATCGCCGTTTAAATTTTACTTTTTTATTTTTTTGGAGAAAAATATGCAGGTTGATTCTGCGCATTTTTATATTAAGAAAGAAAAAACAAGTTTCGGATTAAATATATTATTGCTAATTTAATTTTGGTTATCACTAGTTTGTAAATATAGTTAAGAGGTAAAATAAGATAGGGAAACGTGTATGTACTCATTTTACTTGGTAACAATGCAAGACGATCGTCCCAGATTATTATAAACTTGCCTTTGAGAAGAGTTTTTTGTAAGATAATAATAAGTGAAATTGTAAGATAAGTCTGAAAGATTGTGAAAGTTTTATTTTTTATTTTAGTTCATCGATAGGGCGACTAGTTCATCGGTAGAACGCTTCTCTGATAAAGAAGAGGTGGAAGGTCCGACTCCTTCGTCGCCCACAACTTTCATCACTTAATTAATTTGTTAGCTAACCCAGAACTCATTGCTACAAGTGAAAGGAATATTAACCTAGCTAACGCCGAAAATTTTTATCTCTGAATGGGCCTGTAGCTTAATTGGCTAGAGCATCCGCCTTGCACGCGGGGGATTACCGGTTCGAGTCCGGTCAGGTCCACCAAACAGGAAATTGCAAATTTTCGGAATCAGACAGAGGGGTTTGCTCGCCACGCCTGCGGCGTTTCGCAAAATCCCAAACCGCTTGGACGGGGCAGGAAGGAAAGGGGTTGAAGGGGAAAGGAATTTTTTCCCCGGCCCCGTCCTCGCTTCCGCACTTCTCGCGCCAGCGGCTCTAAAAATGGCTGAAATAGGCTGTTTTTTGTTTGGTTATTATCACTGCTTTGATTTTACCCCAAGCTCTTGACAAACTTATAGTAATTTGCTATAATACAAGCGTACAATTGGAATAGGATTTAGTCTGTCTTCAATTGTCGAAATAGCTCTTTGATAAGACGAAAATTAGCGGAAAATTAGGTTTCGCCACTTCTTGCAAAGAGCGCAGAGGATATTTTAATAAAATAAAAGTATCTTGCGCGCTCTTTATACAAGAAGAGTTGGCGAAACCGGCGGCCAAGGAACTGCTGGTATTTCACGCCCTCGAGACTAGCCTCTGGGCTAAATTCAAGTCTCTTGGGCAGGAAAAGGAGGAAGAAAATGAAAATTTACAGCATCAGTTCTCCTGGGTCGTTTCCTGTTCTCATGAAGTTGGAGACGAAAGAAAGAAAGCCGATGGAGAACATTACCATCGGTGAGAGCGGTCGCGGTCGGAACGAAGGGATTATCCCCATTATCGGGGAAGGTCCCGAAGTTCGAGTAAAAAAGACGGATGAGGGAATTGTCCTCGTTCGCGGTGACTGGAATGATGATGGTCGTCGTTGTTTGGCAATCATCAACGCTGTGGGTTCCTATAGCCGTTATCGGTCGTATGGAATCTATAACGCACAAGGGATCCAGCCTATCGCGTCCGGAACGATTGCCTTCGGGCAAGCTGGCCGTACGAATAGCGGCGAAGAAGTCTTGGCAATTTTAATTGCGGGTGCGGAATTCCGGCTTAACTCCAAGTACGCGTCCCACTGGTATCAGTGGACCGGAACGAAGTGGATAGTTGAATCACCCGCCAAGCGGAAAGCCCGTTTGGCGCTCGAGAAAGTCGAGCAAGGAGGTGGAGAATGGCTATGACATTGACGTCTCACATTGCCTTGACGCTTCGCGGAGGCAGCGTCAGCAAAGGTATTAACGTCTCTGAGGGTCAGGTGCCCTTTAGTCCTCGCTGGGGCATGACACGGGGCGACACCGGACTGCTCGCCAGCACTCCCGCTCCTGATGGCAACTTGGACAAAATCCATGTGGCCATTGTGGACGAGGGGGTCGTACTGGTTCCTTGCGAGGAATCTCCTCGAAAGGAGTTGGTGCTGGTTCAACAGTACAGCCCCGGTTCTGGCGCCAAACGCTGGCCGAGTTTCAATGTTGAGTTCGGCCCCGAAGTTCGCCCCCTGTCCAATGCTTCTACAAGCGGTGGTTCAGGCGGCGAAACTTGGGTGCTCGTTTCGGCACCACTTGGCTGGGCGCAAAACATCGCTGCACAGTTCATAGACGAACGCGACTACGGCGAACAGACGATTTCCTACAAGCCGGGTAACACTGACAAGAAGGAAAGCAATCTGCCGCAGGAGCTTCTTATCGCCTTTCGAGGCGACGAGGAGATGACTAGTAGGTTCATGGCGAAGGTTGCCATGCTTCCAGTCGATCGCTTGGACTATCACATCGTTCACAACTGTGGTCGGGCGCGGGTGAGGGCACACCTCGAGGAGATTTCGGGCGACCCGGACTTCTTCATGGGTGCTGACCCGAACCGCGTAGTCGGATATGTTGACAAGGTCCACTTCTCGAATAACAAGCCGAACGGTGGCAACACCGCACTGGCAGAAGCTATGCGGAAGGCTGGACTCCGCTAACACTCGTCAGGTTCACTCAAACAGACCCGAGTATGTCTCTAAACTGCTCTTTTTTCTTTTTCAAAATTTCAAGGTGCGATTTGCAAACCTTCAATTTTTTGCTACGATAAAATTGATTTTTGATTTTATTATCGCCGCTGGCGCGAGAAGTGCGGAAGCGAGGACAAGGCGGGAAAAAATTCCTTTCCCCTTTAACCCATTTCCTTCCCGCCCCGTCCGAGCGGTTTGGGATTTTGCGAAACGCCGCAGGCGTTTCGCTCAAAATGGGTTCGCGCTGATTTCA
>CAZLUG010000009.1:0-6273 GCA_964562675.1 uncultured Candidatus Saccharibacteria bacterium
ATAACCTAAGAAATTATTGTCCTTTAAATCTCCGAGTAAGATTTTTGGCTCTGGTGTTTTTTGATGCTCATCAGAACTCCCAAGCCTAAATAAAATGCTAAAATCTGCGATCCGCCATAAGAAACAAACGGCAAGGGGACGCCAATAACCGGCAAAAGGCCCAGCGACATTGCTATATTAACACTCCCTTGGAAAAGTATTAAAAAGGCAAAGCCTAAACTAAATAAACGCGCAAAATTATTCCCGGCCCAAAAGGCTATTTTTATTATCCGCCAAAATAAAATTAAAAATAAAATAAATAACACTGAGACTCCTAAAAAACCGGTTTCTTCTGAAATCGCTGAGAAAATAAAGTCGGTTTTTGCCTCAGGCAAAAATCCATATTGGGTTTGTGTCCCCTTGCCAATGCCTTGCCCAATAATTCCACCCGCACCAATGGCAATTTTTGATTGGTTAACATTCCAAGAAATCCCTCTTTGGTCAAGATTCGGGTTAAGAAAGCTTATAACTCTTTGTTTTTGATAATCCTGCAAAAGAAATGCCCACAAAAATCCAAAAACAATCAAAGAAACAGCAAAGAGCAACAAAAAATGACGGAGGCGGATGCCCGAAAACAAAACAATACCCAGCCAAACCGAAAGCAACATTAGAGCCGAGCCAAAATCAGGTTGAATAAGGATAAAAAAAGCTGGCAGAATAGCATAGCCAAGTGAAAAAAGAATATGTTTTAACCTATAGGTTTCGGTATAATATTTTGAAAAATATTTACTCAAAACAGCAATGAGGATTAAGATAACAAACGGCACAGGATCAAAAGAAAATAACCCAAATTTATACCAACCTCTTGAGCCCCGAATTGGGGTTGTCCCCAAAAGGCCAATTAGCGATAAAACGCCTAGGAGATAAAGGATAAATAGAATACGCGGATTCGCTCGCAGACTGCGATAATCAAAGAAACTAATAAAAAAAAGCGAAGTGATGCCTATAATTAAAAAAAACAATTGTTTTTCAAAATCAAAAAAATTGCCCGAGGCCGAGCAAATCGCGTAAATCTCGGTTAATCCCGCCCCTGTTAAAGAAACGGCTGAAAAAAATAAGATCCAGTCAATTTTTTTGAAAGCCTGAAAATATTTCAACATATAATTATTTTAGCATCGCTAGAAATTCCTTTTCGGTCATTGTCTTAACTCCCAGCTTTCTAGCTTGGGTGAGCTTGGATCCGGGATTTTGCCCTACAACAACAAAATTTGTCCGTCGAGAAACTGATTCGGCAACCTTTCCTCCTAAAGATCTAATGGTTTCCTTTGCCTGCTCTCTTGAATAATTTTTTAATGTGCCGGTGAAAACAAATATTTTATCCTGAAATTTCAAATCTCTGTTTTGATTAAAGAAAGGTATAATAACTACGCCGGCCATCTTTAATTTTTTTAAGAATTCCAGATTTTTTTTCTGTTGGAACCATTTATAGATCTCCTCACTTATTTCAGGTCCAATATCCGGAATTTTCTCTAAATCTTCTCTTGAAACCTCTTTCAATTTTTCTAAATTACCAAATTGTTTTGCTAGTTCTAGGGCAGTTTCTTCACCGACATTTCTAATACCTAAGGCATAGATAAATCTCTCTAGAGTAATATGCTTCTTTTGGTTAATGGCGTTTAACAAATTTTGAGCTGATTTTTCCGCAAATCGCTCCAAGGACAATAAATCACTTTTAGTGAGAGTAAAAATATCTGCCGGATTAATAATCAGCCCCCTATCCAAAAGTTGGTCTATGACTTTTGGCCCAAATCCTTCTATATCAAAAGCTCTTTTTGAAACAAAGTGATAAAAATATCTTCTTTGACGAGCCGGACAGTTAGGGTTGGGGCATCGCCAAATTACTTCCCCCGCCTCTTTTTTAAGTAAAGTTCCGCAAACCGGACAATGGGTCGGCATTTTAAATTCTTTTTCCTTCCCCGTTCTTAGCTCTTTTAAAACTTTAATCACCGCGGGAATAACATCTCCTGCTCTTCCAACGATAACTGTATCATTAACTTTAAGCCCCAGTCTTTTAATTTCATCGCTGTTGTGCAAGGTTGCCCTTGTAATAACCACACCCCCAACCTCTACGGGTTTTAACCAAGCAACTGGCGTTATAGCTCCTGTTCGACCAACCTGAACTTTGATGTCTTGGACAATTGTTTCGGCTTGTTTAAGGGGAAATTTATAAGCTATGGCTCCTCTTGGCGCTTTGCCAACCCTTCCTAGCTTACCAAAAAGTTTGTTGTTGTTCACAATCACTACAATCCCGTCTATCTCAAAAGGCAGACTTTCCCGATGCTCCTGCCAAAAATCATGAAAGCTAAAAACTTCTCTAAGGTTCTTGCAGTATTTAGTTTCTCTGCTTGTCTTAAAGCCGAGAGCTCTAAGGATTTGATGCTTTTCTGAATGAGTCTCCTGGCCAAAATCGGTGACTAAATCGTAAATATAGGAAACCAAGCGCCTCTCTGCCGTTATGGCCGGGTCAAGTTGGCGGATAGAGCCAGCCGCCACATTACGGGGATTCGCATATTTTGGTAGACCAGCTTTCTCCCGGGCTTTGTTTATCCGCAAAAACTCCTTTTTTAAAATTAAAGCCTCTCCCCTTGCTATAACTCTTTTTAATCCCTTGCTTCTTATAGTCGAAATTATGTTTCTTAAACCTTCTTTCTGAAGTTCTTTAATGACCTCCTCTTCTTCTCTAAGCCGCAAAGGAATAGCCTCAATCGTCTTAAGATTTTGAGTAACATCTTCACCAACAACACCATCACCCCTTGTCGCTCCTTTTACTAAAATAGAATCGTTGTAAATAAGTTCTATAGCTAATCCATCAAACTTTAACTCGCAAAAATAATCTACTTTCTCCATTTCCTCTGCTGATAAAATCCTTTTCATTCTTTCTTGCCAATCACTTATATCGTCTCGGCTAAAAGCATCGTTAAAAGAGAGCATTAGCTGAGAATGCCTTACTTTCTTAAATTCTTTTAACGGTTTCCCTCCTACTCTTTGGGTGGGAGAATCTGGAGTAATGAATTCCGGATAGCGTTGTTCTAAATCAAAAAGCTCTTTTTTTAAAGAGTCAAGCGCTCCTTCAGAAATTTCCTGTTTATCTAAAACATGGTAAAGATAACGATGGTAGTTGATGAGCTTTTTTAATTTTTCTATACGTTGATTGGCTTGCTGTTTTGTCATGTATTTCACTTTGAAAGGTTAATTTCAATTTTTCGCCAAACTCCTCGATAATTTCCCGTGGAATAAATCTTCGTTGAGCTAGCAAATTCTTGAACCTCTGTACTATAATTCGCCCCATTGTCTAAGGTGCCAGAAACCTGCCCTGCTCCCCCTGATACTAATTTGTCATATAACGCTTTTTCTATACCGGTGTCTGCTGCATAGAAAGCAACCGTCGAATTTCCCACTCCTCCCGCAATTTGAATTTCTCCCACCGTTAAACTTATCAAACCTAAGCTCACGGACATCAAAATGGCTAAAATAACTATTACTAAATATAAAGAGATGCCTCGTTTTTGAGAAACATTCATAAATCTTAATATTGAATATCCAAGTCTCTTTGAGAAACCGTCGTTTGAATTTTTAAAATCTGCGGCTTCTGTTCTTTAGTCGAAATATTCATTACAAAAGTTACTTTTGGCTGCAAGTTATCATTTTGGCTGGCTCCCCAAGCTCTAAAATTTAAACTGTTCACGACAATTTTTGAGGATGTCAATGGCTCAGGGCTGGCAAGGTTTGCCGAAGAATTATCCGAAGATAGTTCTACCTGCAATTGATTGTTTTGCAATAAAAATTCTTGGCATTTTCCGTGAGCATTCAAAAATCTGATAACCAAGGGATTTCCTTCGGGGTTTTTGAAATTGAAGCCAGAGGTTATACAATTTCCCGAAAGATCTTTTTTTGCCATCCTAAGGGCTCGAGCAGTATAATCCACACTATAAGATACGCTGTCCAAAAGTGATTGCCGTTCTAAAGTTCTTAATTGGTTTTTAAGGGCAGACACAAAAAACTCCATCACCGCAGAAATAAAAATAGTAAATATGGCGATAGATACTAAAATTTCCACTAAGGTAAACCCTTTATTTTTTTTAGATTCGTATTTTGCCATAATAATTATCCCGGCTTCCAGTTATATAAATTCTCCTGGACCTCTATAGAATTAAGCTTCTCGCTCCCTTGCCATGTAACTTCAACTTTAACATTCAAGATATCATCGCCAAGGTGATTAACCATAATTTTTCTCTTAAAAATTGTTCTTTGACCGGTGCTATAATTATAAAATCCATTATTATCAATCTTTAGATAACCTCCTTGATAAGGCGAAAGTGTCGGGTCTGCAATATCTGAGGAACTATAGTCTAATTTACATCCTGTGGAACAATTGGTTAAACTGTCATCCCAAGAAGTACTAGTAGAAGATATCTGTTGAAGCCAGTTAGTGTCTCTAATATTCCGCACCAACTCTAATCCTTCCCGAGCTAGATAAAAGGCAGTAAAACGTGACGAAACATCATACAAAGAAGCGGTGCTTCGCCAAATAGCGCTGTAAATCCCTACAATACCTATCTCAACGACCGTAATAGCAATCATTATTTCAATAAGGGTAAAACCCTTTCTCTGATTTTTGCTCTTAAGTAGAAAGCGAGCCATATTATTTTATATATTATTAGAATCTCCTTTGGGTTTTTATTGAGTTTCAATGCGCCCTACGCTATTCACCGAAACTCCCATTGTTTTTGAGCCATTCGAGAGAGTAATGAGAGCGGTCTTAGAAGAACCTCCGTTTATATAAACTATCGGGTCGGGCGGGGCAAAAATAATGCTGAAAGAGTTAGCCGGACTTAAACCAGAAATTGTCACTGATTTCTCTAAATAAATTGTCTCGACAATTTTATCGGCTCCGTCCTTTTGGTGATTCGAGTTACAATCCGCAAATAAGACATAGTGATCATCCCAAGAACTTTTAAATTGAATACCGAAACTATTGCTTACAATGCCTCCCCCGCAATCTGCTGCACCAGCCCCCATGGCCATTTCTCTAGTTTTAGCTAGGTCTTGGGATAATTTGTGAGTTGCCCTTTGAAGCGCTAAATTTTTCTCTCCCGGCTTCCAACCAAACATTACCGCCGCAGAGAGAATAGCAATTAAAGATATCACTACTAATAATTCGAAAATAGTAAAACTTCTTTTCTCTCTTTTAAAGACATTCCCCCTTGAGAAAATGGTTAATTTTAAATTCAAATGATTTAATTTTCCAAGTCTCTCTTTTAGGTAAAACATAAATGATAATCAGTCTAATATATAAAATTCTCAAACTCGCTGGGAAGAAAACTTTTCAAATTGCAATGCTCAGAAAATGAATATAGTAATGAATAATATTTTCTCCCCAGAAAAGCGCTATAAATGCCCCTGTGACTAAAAATGGGCCGAAGGGAACTTCGCTTTTTAAAGTTTTTTGCCTTGCCGCTATTAAACCTAAACCTATTATAGCACCAATAAAAATAGCTGAAAATAAAGCCACGATAATCCCAGGGAAGCTTAAAAAAAGCCCTAGTAAGAAAGCCAACTGCACATCGCCAAACCCCATCCATTTTCCCCGAGACACACCCCAAAGGGAAAAGAAAAAAGCTGAAGCTAAAAGCGCGCTTAATAAAGGAAGATAAAGAGCAGATACGTTAAAATGAGGAATAAAAAGTTGGTATAAAAAAACTAAACTAATCGCTGGGTAAACAACCTTATCCGGAATAGAGTAATGTTTTAAATCATAAACAGCAATAACTATAAAAAAGCAAGTCAAAGTTAAATAATACGCTATATTCAGAAACACCCGCCAATTTAAACTAAATACTATATCCTGAAAAGAAACATTGCCGCCGAATTGATGATAAAAAATCAGCAAAAAAAGAAACCCGGTAAGTGCTTCAATTATTGGATATTGCCATGATATTTTCTGGTGGCAATATCGACATTTTCCCCTAAGCAACAAAAAACTTAAAAGGGGAATTAAATCATACCACGCTAGAGTTTTCCCGCACTTTGGGCAATAAGAACGAGAAAATAAAAAAGACTCATTTTTAGCCAAACGATAAATGACACAATTTAAAAAACTTCCAATGCAAATGCCGAAAATAAAAACAATTAGATAGATGGTAAAAGGCATATAATATTTGTAAAAATCAATAGGCTATATAATAGATTGTGTAGGAGATTATACGCTAATAGCAATTGTACACTAATAGCAAT
>CAZLUG010000009.1:6373-20333 GCA_964562675.1 uncultured Candidatus Saccharibacteria bacterium
CAACTTCATTAATTTATCTTTTTTGTCAACTCGGTCAATCGTAAAAACAAAAACAAGTTCATTCAAACCAAACCGGATAATGTCTTGATAAAAACTTTTAGGCAAAGGGTATTTACCAATATAAACGCTCTTTTGGACCATTTTGTAGTTGAGCAAAAGAAGCTCTCCACGAATCCACACTCGATAAAATCTTTTCTTTTCCGGAACGTCAAAAATCACTATTCTTAATCTCCCATCCCATTTTTTGTCCAAAACAGAATATCTGTCTTCGATATAAGCTACTAATTCTTTCCCCTGCTCTGTCAAAAAGTAAACTTTCGTTTTTGGTTCTCTTCTGATAAGTCCTTGCTTTTCTAACCGGGAAAGGTTTATTTTAATTTCTGGATTCCCAAGCCTTTTCTTTTTTGGATTAACCCCAAAAACATCCTTCCAGGTTTTAAAAGCCGGATAAGAATCGGGCAAATCCCTTAAAAAATTCTTGCCACCCTCATTCAAGGTAAATAATATTAAAGAGGCAGCATTTAAACCTTTTTCAAAAAGCCGCTTGGTAAAACTTATCTTTTTCCTCTGAAAGAGATATTTTGATTGGGGCATATTTATTACCCTTCTATATCAAAATTATATCATACGAAACCGGAGATAACAATCTGAGACGATCGTCTCCATTTGTTATCATAGATACACGTCAAAGAAATAAATAACAATCTGAGACGATCGTCTCAGATTGTTATAAAAATCAGAGGATCTAAAAAACTTCCCAAAAAAAATTGCCCAAGAGATAAATCTCTTGAGCAATTACGACAAACAATGCCTTCGGTTAACAACAAATCATTAATTAGCCTTTACAATCAGAAGGACAGGTAGCACCCGTACCATCATCCTTACAAGTAGTGCCAGGATCAGTACTGCAAAAGCCAGCTATCCCATTGCTATCAGCGCAATACCAATAATTTGTTTTACTATTTAACGGAGCATAAATACAAGTTGACGTAGAGGGGGTACTTTTTGGACTGTGCCCAATAACCGTAGCTGTCTTATTTAAATCATTATTCTGGATATCCTGGCAAAGTTTGGCCATATCAGTGCTGCTGCATAAAAAGCTGTCATAATTACCATCTTGAGAGTAATCAAAAGAGAAAACAGCTCTCGATTGAGAAATAGCGGCAACAACTCTTGAATCCTTTGCTTTTTTAGTGGCGCCTGGGAAAGTAATTAATACCACAGAAGCTAAAATTCCAATAATAGCAATGACAATCAAAAGTTCAATTAGGGTAA
Organism: uncultured Candidatus Saccharibacteria bacterium; assembly: GCA_964562675.1. Lineage (GTDB taxonomy): Bacteria > Patescibacteriota > Minisyncoccia > Minisyncoccales > CG1-02-41-26 > CAZLUG01. The sequence continues at coordinate 7,649 of CAZLUG010000009.1, forward strand.
AACCTTTGTTCATAATAAATTTTTTAATACTTTTATTCGACCTTTTAATGCTCTTTATTTTATTTTAAACTTCTTTTTAACTAAGTCAAATCTGAAATACTCCTTTTTCTAATTATATTCCTGTTCCTCCCAGGCCGGCTTGAAATATTGGCAGAAGAATCCCCATTGCTAATATTCCCACTGCTCCTCCTAGAACCAAGATCAAGACTGGCTCTAAAAGTTTTAGGAATCCTTCAATCTTTCGATCAACTTCTGCTCGATAAAAATTTACAATATTTGTAAGAATTTTCCCCAATCTACCAGTTTTTTCGCCGGTAAAAACCATTTGGGTAAGAAAAGCGGGCATTAGCTTTGGATAATCTCGCAAAACTGTACTAATGCTTTCTCCTTGTAAAACCCGTTTTTTAATTTCGCCAATAACCTCTTTATAACGGACATTTTTGATAACATCCCGAGTAATATCTAGAGCTCGCGTAATTGGAACACCCGCTGCTATCAAAACTGAAATATTTTCACAAAATTGGATTAAATATATTTTTTTATAAAAATCGCCGATGATTGGCATCCGAAGAGAAAAAGAATCCCAAAAATGTATACCTTTTTTAGATTTTTTCATGACTTCAAAAGCCATAAAAAGTACCCCAAAGAAGATTAGAATAACCGCCCAGCCTCCTTGTATTGTAAACTTTGAAAGATTAATAATAATCCTTGTTTGGAGAGGCATTTCCTGCCCAAAGGATTGCAAAACATCTATTAATTTTGGCGCCACAAAGATCGTTAAAACAAAAAAAATAGCAATGAAGACACAAATCACAAAAATCGGGTAAATCATTGCTCCTTTAATCTTCGATTTAAGTTTATACTCTTCCTCTAAATGGTCAGCTAAATAGTCTAATGACTCGGCAAGTTTTCCAGAAGCCTCACCCGATTTGATACAACTTATGTAAAAAGGATTAAAAACTTTTGGATAAAGAGAAAAACTTTGGCTTAAAGAGCTGCCGTTTTCTATCTCCTCTGAAATCTCAATAATTTTATCCCTTAATCTCGAAGTTCCTGCTTGAGAAACTCTTATTCTTAAAGCTTCGTCTATAGCTATTCCTGATTTCAGCATTACTGCTAATTGGCGTGTGAAAGCCGCCAAATCCCTTAAGGGTATCTTCCCTAAAGAAGAAATTTCCTTTTGGAAAATATTTTTCTTCTCCTGCTTTTTTAAGAAAGTAACGTAAAATCCGTATTTTTCCAAAACGTCCAAGGCTTTCCTTTTTGAAAAAGCTTTCACTACCCCCTTTACAATCTTCCCTTCCGTACTTCTAGCTTTGTAAATAAACTCCATATGAATAAATATTAAGTGAGCCTACTTGCCATATCTTTCGGGTCAAGAGCGTAGCGTAATGCTGTTTCTTCAGTAATCTCCTGTTTTTGAAAAAGCTCTATGATTGATTGGTCAAAAGAAATCATATTATCTTCCCGAGAAGTTTCAAGCACTGCCGGAATTTCATGGACTTTGTTCTCTCGGATTAAGTTTCTAATAGCGGAATTAGCGAAGAGTATTTCACAAGCTGGAATAAAGCCGCCATTCATCCTTGGTAAAAGCCTTTGAGAAACCACTCCTAAAAGCGAGCTAGACAATTGTGCTCTAACTTGGTTTTGTTGAAAAGCCGGAAAAGCATCAACGATTCTATGCATCGCTTGGCTCGAAGAATTAGTATGTAAAGTGGCAAATACTAAATGCCCTGTCTCAGCCGCAGTAAGGGTAATAGAAATAGTTTCTAGATCCCGCATCTCACCTACCATAATTACATCTGGATCTTCTCTCAAGGCTGACCTCAACGCTTTGGAGAAGCTTAAGGTATCGCTGTGGAGTTCCCGCTGGTCTACAATACATTGTTTGTCTTCAAAAACATATTCAATAGGATCTTCAATGGTAATAATATGTTCTTTTCTTTTATGATTAATCTCATCAATTAAGGCGGCCAAAGTAGTTGACTTGCCTTGAGAGGATGCCCCTGTCACTAAAACTAATCCTTGAAGAGCCTTGGTAAATTTATGCAAAGTTGGAGAAAGGTTTAATTCTTCAATGTTTCGAATTCTAGCAGGAATCAACCTTAAGGCTATACTGATACTGTTACTTTGGAAAAAAATATTAACCCGCAATCGAACGTTTTCTTCTTTGAAATCATAAGAAAAATCAACCTCTCTTTCCACTAAAAGTTTTTTCCACTGCAACTCATTTGTTAGCAAGGAGGCAAATTGCTTAGTGTCATCCGGGGTAAGAAGCTTCTCATCACTAAGTTCGACTAAAGTTCTCGTAATTCTCAACACCGGGTAATGGCCAACTGAAAAGTGCAAATCTGAAGCACCGCTTTGAATTGCTCGCTTTAGCAAACTCCTAAGTTGTTTTCGGTAATTTATCATAGATTTTTTAATGACTTAATAATTATTATCGTTGGTTGATTTTCTCTTTTAAAAAATCATTACTTCTATTGCAATAGTTCCTTTATTTCTTTTACTATGCCACTTGGTGTATAGTGAGCTTTTATCAAATATTTTAACGCCCCTAATTTCAACCCTCTTTCTACTTGGTCTTGCTGACTTAAATTAGAAAGTATTATGACCTTCACAGAGTTAAGATCAGGATTGCTTTTAATTTTTTTCAAAATTTCCCAACCATCTGCGCCAGGTAAAACAATATCCAAAATGATTAAATCAGGTTTTTTCTCTCTTAATCTTTCAAAAACTTCATCCGCACTCTTCGCTACCATCAAATCAAAGCCCGATTCTTTTAGCTTTTGGGTGTAGATATCTATCAAAAATGGGTCGTCTTCAACTAGAAGTATTTGTTTCATCTATTGTTTATCCGTGGTTACTCTAACTACCTCCTCAACTGTTGTAACTCCTTGTAAAACTTTTAATATTCCGTCTTCCTCCATAAAAATCATTCCTTGAGATTTTGCTTCGGCTACTAGTTTATCTCTTTGGATGCCCTCAGTAATAATCTTAGCTAGATTTGGAGTCATCTGCAAAATTTCAAAAAGCCCTATTCTTCCCGAGTAGCCCTTAAATTTACATTTTTGACATCCCTGAGCTTCAAAAATTCGCCAATCGTTCTTGACTGGCAGAATTTTTTTCTTGACGTTTGGAGGAAGTGACTGGATACCCTTGGTAATAAAGTTTCGAACTTTTTTATTTGCTGTATTGCTTTTTTTACAGTAAGGACAAAGGACTCTTACTAATTCCTGAGATATCACCAGTAAAAGAGAAGGAGGAATTAAAAACGGTTCAATGCCCATATCAATCAATCTCGGGATAGCGTCTAAAGCATTGTTTGTATGCAAAGTAGAGAGGACAAGGTGGCCAGTTAGAGCAGCGTGTACAGCAAGCGCGGCGGTTTCCCGGTCTCTGATTTCGCCAATCATAATAATATCCGGGTCTTGTCTTAAAATTTGTCTCAAGCCCCGGGCAAAAGTATAATTAATCTCCGGTTTTACTTGCGACTGGTTAACTCCGCTAATAAAATATTCTACCGGATCTTCCAGGGTAACAATGTTAACCCCTTCTTTGTTAAGGGTTCGCAAAATAGCATATAATGTTGTGCTTTTTCCTGAACCTGTCGGTCCGGTCACTAAAATCATTCCATAGGGCCGTTTTATAGCTTGATTGACGATTTGAAAATTCCAAGGGTTAAACCCCAAATCCTTCAGTGATTTCAAACCCTCGGCCGGATCCAAAACTCTAATGGCAACTTTTTCGCCAAGCGTCGTGGGAAAAGTAGAAACCCGAAAATCAATCATTTTCCCGTTTATATCTGCGGAAAAACGACCGTCTTGAGGAATTCTCGTTTCGTCAATTTTAAGGTTTGCTAAAACCTTTACTCTTGTAACGATAGCCGGTTGTATTCCTCGGGGAAGAAGTAAAGAAGAATGCAGTATCCCGTCTAATCTATAACGAACTCTTAAATTATCTCTTGTTGGCTCAATGTGAATATCTGAAGCTTTTCCTTCTACCGCTTGCCTTAAAATCACTGCTACCATTTTTATAACTGGCGCCTCCTCTACTATCGTTTCAAACCGCACTCCCCCCGGAGTTGCTTCTTTTTTCTTTTTTGTTTTTATCTCAGTTTCTATCCTCTTCAGGGCTTTTTCCATTTCTTGTTTGGGCATCTGATAATTTTCAACACATTTTTTGAAATCCGATAAGGTAATCAGGACAATTTTATAATCTATTTTCTGCTGTCTTACTAAAAATTTAAGCGCCTCCTGGGCCTCCATATTTTCGGGATAAACCATTCCCACATAAAGAATGCCTTTTACCATTTCCAAGGGAATAATTTTGTAATAGCGAGCAGATTCTTTGGCAATTTTTTCCAGCACTTTCTGAGAAATTTCTGAAGGTATCTTTTTCCGAAAAGGAATCTTTAACATCTTTGCCTTCATTTGGAATAAAGCATTTTCTGGCATAATGTTTTCTTTCAAAATAATTTCTTCCGGCGTCTTTCGGCTCGTTTGAACTTTCGTTTTTAAATCAATGGCTTGATGTTTATCAATAACTTTCTCTTTTAATAATTGTTGGATAATATCCATAATTGTTGCCAAGGGCAAAAATAGAAAATCGATATCGTTGGATGTTTTTTAATACTATAATAATCAAAGATAGAAGCACTCTAAACTAATTGAGGTCTTCTGGTCATGTTACTTCTTTTTGAAAGAAGACGTTGAAGTTGTTGCTATACTTGACGCAACTGTGTATTGAGCGAAAGGATTGGATCTCCCAAGTTTTCTAGGGAAAGAAATTGTTTCAACAGGAAGTAAAGACTTAAATTCTTTGGTTTGAAAAATTTTAAGGTTTATCTCTACTTTTGGGAAATTGCTAAGGGGTTGAACTGGAGAAATCCTTACTCTAAAGAAATACTCTTTATATAAGATAATAGCGCTTGCTATAGCAAGAATAACGCTAAGATATTTAACTATTTGTAATTCTTGTTCTCTTTCCATAAATATTATTTTTAGCCTTTTCTATAATAAGTCTCAACCAAGAGTTGAAGATTCAAAAAACTTCCTTTCTGCGGGCTAATCTCAATATGCTTGACGTTGACAATTTTTGTAGATTTTTCAAGAAGGTTAAGAAAATTTTTGAAACTTTGATAATCTCCTATTAACTTTATGGCAACTTGAATTGTCTGAATTTTTTTATCAGAAAATCCCGCACTTCTTTGGGGAAAATTCGCGCTCACGTCTTTTAAAACTAATCCACTTTGAACAGCATTTTGTTGGAGCATATTCAAGAAAGAAGGCAGGGAAGGTTTATTGGGAATAGACTCTTTAATAATCGTTAAGTACTTAGCATTATTTTTAATTCCCTTGGCAATGTTTTGAAGACTCGCTACGTGCTGCTTAGCCTGAATAATTTCTAGCTCTTCCGCCTTTAGTTTACTTTTTGAGTCTTGAAAGAGAAATTGCTCTGGTAAAATTAAATAACTAAATATCAACACTGCCCCGAAAAAAAAGATAGGAATAAAAAGAGAGTGATTCATTTTAAAATTAAATTAACTTTAAAGAGTATTCCTTTGTGACCTTTATTCGAACAAAAACACTGAAGGATCGACGGAAAGCTTCAAGGTAAAATCGATACCGCCTTTCTTCCCCAAATCCACGTTTTCAATGTTGGTTTTTTTAATAAATGGGCTTTTTCTCATCGCTAAAATTTGTTGTCCAAGAATAACAAAATTCTCTGTATGGCCAACTAAAGTTACCTCACCGCTTCCAGAATCAATCTTTAAACTTTTAAAAATAACTTCCGGATGAGTGACTGCTTCTAGGTCAGAGAAAAAATAGGAAGTAAACTTATGTTTTTTGAGAGCTTCTTCAAAACTTTTTACCTGAGGTTGAATTTTCGCTAGCTCTTTTCCTAAATTTCTATCCTGGGGTGTTACTATCTTTGAGAGCGCTGTTTTTTTGGCTTGAATCTGTTTTGCTAAAGAAAGATTATAAAACTGCAACAAAAGATAGACTCCTCCCGTAACGAGTAAAGTTATTAACGAGCTATAAAACAAGATTGCTATTAACCGGGAGGGTTTTTGTTTTGCTTTTGGGATAAGTCCTTCTTGTGGCATATTTATTGGATAAATTATTCATTCACCCCTCGTATGGCCGCCCCTAAAGCTATCGCAAAAGAGGGGCTTAGTTGTTTCAAACGTGGAGTTAAAAGAGGTGGATAATTAGTGGTTTTAAAAGGGTTAATAATTGAAACATTTTTTTTGAAAAAATTTTTGAAGTATTCTTCTAACCCTGGCAATAACGCCGCGCCTCCTGCTATCTCAATATCTTCAATCACTTCGCCATAAACTTGATAGTAATGCTCGCAAACTGAATCTATTTTTATGGCAAGTTCGTTTAATTGGCCGGAAATAATTTTAAATGCTTCCTTATTGGTTACGTCTAACCCTCGTTCTATTTTTAATGCTTCTGCTTTTTCTAGGCTGATGCCTATTCCTTCTGCCAACTTCTCAGTAATACTTTGAGAAGAAACGTCAAAGCTGTAACTTTCTATCACTTTTTTCTTCACAACACTAACCGTGCTTGTCTTAAAACCTATGTCAACTAAACAAAAAGGTTTACCGCTCTCAGCTTTTGAGACCCTTGCTAAACTGAAAATTTCTGCTTCTAATCCCCGCAGTTGAAGACCAGTAAGAAGTGCCATCCTCTGGTAACGGTTAATAATTCTTTTCGGAGCAGCTACTAATAATACTTTTATTCTACGTTCTTGCGGATTAGTGCCTGGTTGTTCGCCAACAATCTCCCAATCAAAGTTCACTGTCGGCAAGGGTAAAGGGATACGATGTCTAGCTTCAAACTCTACTGCTTGAGCAATTTCTTTTTCTGTGACCAAGGGAAGAGTAAAGGTCGTACAAAAAACTGAGAAATCTGGCAAAGCAAGAAATGCCTTTTTCGTCCTTATTTTTGCGCGTTGTAAAAGAGTCTTCAAAATATCTGAAATTCTGTCAGAAAGCAAAGAGAAGTTTCTGTCCCATAAAATACCTATCGGCGAAATTCCCTTCGGAATTTTGAATCCTGCGTAGTTTAAGAGCTTTATCTTCCCCGCGAAATACGAAACCTCCACAACTTTTATTGAAGAAATTCCGATATCAATCCCCAAGCATTTTTTAGAAAAAAAACTCATAAAATTTTCGTTCTTGCTCCTCTTTCTATTTTCTTTCCGTCTCTCATATCTATTTTATAATTATATAATGATTTTTAAAAACCGCAAAACTAATTTACAATACAATATATGCGCTTTTCTATCAAGACAACTTCCAAAAAAATATTTCGGACTCTCTCAGAAACTATTTTCCCCCGTTTTTGCGCAAACTGCGGGAGAGAAGGATATGCTTTATGTCCAGATTGTTTAAGCTTAATTGATATTACTGAATACAGATACTGCCCTTTCTGTCGAAAAAGATTACTTGGCAAGGCTGGAAAATGCTCTACCCACCGAAAGAAATATCTTGATGGATTAGATTTTGCCGTTTCTTATCAACAACCTATTGTCAAAAACCTTATTCAGAAATTCAAATATAATCCTTTTCAGAAAGAGCTCGCTCAATCCTTTGCTACTTTAATCATAACACACTTTCTTTTAACGGACAATCAAACAATTATCGAAGATTCTGGCAATTCCTTGTTTTTGCCCGTGCCTCTCTCAAGTTTTCGCCGGCGGTGGAGGGGTTTTAACCAATCTGAAGAAATTGCTAAATATCTCTCCAAATTTTTTGGCATCCCCTTTCAAACAGAAAACCTTCGAAAGATAAAAAAAACCTCGCCGCAAGTCGAACTTAAAAAAGAAGCACGGGAAAGAAACATTAAAGGGGCTTTCATTTTAAAAAATCCCCAATTAATTCAGGGAAAGAAGATTTTTCTTGTTGATGATGTTTTTACCACCGGTTCAACGATGGAAGAATGCGCTAAAATCCTTAAACAAGGAGGGGCAAAGAAAGTTTGGGGGTTAGCTGTCGCTAGAGAATAAAAGCGGAGGGTGTAGGATTCGAACCTACGTGGGAATAATCCCACCGGTTTTCAAAACCGGCGCTTTGAGCCGCTCAGCCAACCCTCCAATAGCGGCGGTGGGTGCAGGATTCGAACCTGCGGGGGACTTTTAGATCCCCAGAGATTAGCAATCTCCTGCTTTGGGCCACTCAGCCAACCCACCATTTGTCTGTTTACCGCCCTATTTTCTTATGTTATTATCCTACCACTAAATTCTCGAAATTCAACCCTTAAAAATAATAAAAAGGGGCCTAGAAAAAGAGGAGCCGGGCAACCCTCGTACTCAGCCTTCGTACTCAGCCCTCATAGTCAGTCCTCGTATCAGTCTCGTAGTCAGCCCTTGTCCTTTTTGGTATCTCTCTTAATTCAATTTTATAACATTTCAGGACGATCGTCTCCATTTGTTATTGAGACATACGAAAAGATACACGGGTGCGGAAAGATGCACGGGGAAAGATGCACGGGTCGGACCCGTGCATTTTACCTGTGCATTTTATTACTCGATTAATTCACGACTATTCTGTAATGCTAGCCAACTATCATTCATTGCCAGAGCGGCAATTGGCAGCTTGCAAAACAACATCACATGTAATACTCTTTATATAGTAAGGTCCCCATAGCTCAATGGACAGAGTAGAGGCTTGCGGAGCCTCAGATGAGAGTTCGAATCTCTCTGGGGACACAAATTATCATTTTTTGTATGCCCATTGGGCATTTTTTTTATGGGTTAACATTGAGTTCATTCTCTAATTAACCTATAATTTATTATCGCTTAATCTAGTATTATACCTTGCTACATTGCTTGTTTTGTTTAGACCATTTGTTTTGCCTAGATTGCTTGCTTCAATGATAATCACTGAACCTTGCAGGCTGCAAATTAAGCGATAAACAATATTACGATTACCAAAAAACAATCATCTCAATTCTTATGACTTTAGATACTCCTATTGGAAATATTTCTCATATTGGGCCGAAATTTCTCCGAAGACTGCAGCGGATGGGTATAAAAACTGTCAGGGATTTGCTTTTCCACTTTCCGCACCGCTATGAAGATTTTTCTAATATAATTCCCGTGGCAAAAATCAAGCCAAACCAAAATTATTGCATTTTGGGAAAACTCCTCGGCATCACAAACTCACGGACCTGGAAAAAAAGAATGATTATCACCGAAGCAATTATACAAGACAAAAGCGGGGCTATGAAAGCTGTCTGGTTCAACCAGCCTTATTTAACCAAAAGCTTAAAGCCAGGCGATATTATTGTTTTAGCCGGAAAAGCCGCTCTGGGAAACGAGGGCCTGTTTCTCTCAAACCCCGCCTACGAAAAAATATCAAACCAGGCAACAAACCAAACCCTCTCCAGAGAATCTCTTGTCCACACCGGCCGCATTGTGCCCGTTTACCCGGAAACCGAGGGTTTGTCATCCCGTTGGCTCCGCTATATTATCAAGCCTCTTTTGATAAACTTTAAGAATAAAATCCCTGAAATCCTTCCGCAAAAAATAATCAAAAAATATAACCTTCTCCCAATCAATCAAGCAATTTGGCAGGTGCACTTCCCTGATTCTCTCACCCTGGCAAAAAAAGCCAAAGACCGATTCTCTTTTGAAGAGCTTTTTCTTATCGAGCTCGCCGCTCTTAGAGAACGCTTCAAATTAAATAAAAAGAAAGCACCTGCTATTCCTATAAATATTAAGCTCATCAAAAAATTCGTTGACTCTCTCCCCTTTAAACTGACCAATGCTCAAAGAAAGGCCTCTTGGCAGGTTTTAAAAGATTTAGAAAAATCAAGGCCAATGTCTCGACTTCTTGAGGGAGATGTCGGCTCGGGCAAAACTATGGTGGCTATCATTGCCGCCTTAAATGCTAGCAAAGCCGGTTACCAAACAGCTTTTATGACTCCAACGGAAATCTTGGCCAAACAGCATTTTAAAGAAGTTTCCAAGCTTCTTCATCCTTTCAAAATTAAAATAGCTATTTTGACAGGCAAAGAAGATAAAATTATCTCTCAAAAAATATCTCATTCAATCCAAGGCGTTGAAATCCCCGAAGTTATGGAAATCTCCCGGCAAAAACTTTTAGAAAGGGCTCAGGGGAAAATTAACCCCCGAACGAAAAAATATGAAGTCGGCGTAGATATTTTAATTGGCACTCACAGCCTTATCCAAGATAAGGTCAAGTTTGGTAAACTGGCGCTTTGCGTGATTGATGAACAACACCGTTTCGGCGTTGAACAACGGGCAAAGCTTGTCCAAAAAAAATCCAATACTGGCCAACCTCAAATTATCCCCCATTTTCTCTCGATGACCGCCACTCCTATTCCTCGAACTCTGGCTTTAACATTATACGGCGATTTAGACATTTCTATTTTAGACGAAATGCCAAAAGGAAGAAAGAAAATAATCACCAAAATTATCCCGCCCGAAGGCAGGCCAAAAGTGTATAAATTTATTCACCAGCAAGTAAGAATGGGGCATCAAGCATTTATTATCTGCCCGCGCATAGAAAGTCCAGAAACAGATAGCGATGAGTCTGCTAGATTATCTCTCGAACAAAGTTCCAAGCCCGCCTCTTCTCGGCTAAAATCTAAAAACGAAAAATCCAAAGAGAAAAAAAATATTAAAAGCAACTCCCTTAACTCTGGGTGGCTAGAAGTTAAGGCTGTTAAAGACGAGTATGAAAAACTTTCCAAAAAGATTTTCCCTGATTTAAAAATCGCTATGCTCCACGGGAAAATGAAAGTGAAAGAAAAAGAGAAAATAATGGAAAAATTTAAGCGGGGCAAGATTGATATTCTAGTTGCCACATCAGTTGTTGAAGTTGGCATTGATATTCCTAAAGCCACCGTTATGGCTATAGAGGGAGCGGAAAGATTTGGACTGGCCCAGCTGTACCAATTTCGGGGCAGGGTTGGCCGTTCCAATATTCAGTCTTATTGTTTTCTTTTCACCGATTCACCCGCTTCAAGAACCCGCCAAAGGCTTAGGGCAATTTTGAAAGCCAAAAACGGCTTTGAAGTAGCCCAAAAAGATTTAGATATCCGCGGTCCCGGCAGTTTATATGGGGCAAAACAGTGGGGTATCCCAGACTTAGCTATGGAAAACCTGAAAAACTTACCGTTGATTGAAGAAATCCGCGGAGTGGCCCAGGAAATTTTGGCCAGCGACCAAAACTTGAGAAATTATCCATCTTTGCAAACTCGCCTGAAAAAATTTACCAGCCGCATCCACTTCGAATAACAGAAAAAACGTACGGGGGTGACCCTCGTACGTTTTTTCCTCGTACGTTTTTTGCATTCCGGATGTTTCCCTGTGATCGTTTTATCCGGACCTATAATTGTTTTATTCGGATTCTAGAGCAAGCTCGCTAAATTCTTTTATCTCCGCTTTGTATTTTACCCAATGCTCCACCGCTTTCTTACAACCTTCGGGTCCTCCCATTATTTCTAATAGAAAATCCCTTTCGGTAACTGAGGGAAAGTTCTTCTTGCCCAAGTAATCAAAAAAACTTGACCACCTATATTCTTCCTCTAAAAATTTTATGGCCCTTGTCGGATTTCCGATTCCTTTTTCTTTCCAATTTGGTTCAATAAGAGCTAAAGAATTAGTGTGGATATAAACAAAAACTACACTTAGCTGTCCCCTTGTTTTAATGCGAACGCTCTTGAATCTATCCTGAAAAAAATGTCCTTTTATCTTTATCCCGTATTTACTTCTAAAATAAGCTGCATATCCACTTTCTAATTTCAACATAAATTTACTAATCCCATCTTCTTTCAATGGTTTTAACAATAAATGAATGTGGTTTGGCATAAAACAAAAAGCCAAGAGTTCAACTAAGCGATCCCTCTCATCGGCTAACTTCAAAGAAGGAACGGGTGAGGATTGCTCTCGCTTCCATCGGTTTTTTAGAAAACGTATCCGCCGGCGTCTTCTTAGAATACTCACTGACTGAGCATTATTAAACTCATAAAGGCAAAAAATTCCCCTATAGTGGTCGTCGGTATCCAGAAAAAGTTTCTTGTCTCCTGCCCGTCTTATCACTATGTGATATATCTCTCCTTTCACAAATTGTCTTGATTCATGCGGCATATAATAGCTAACTCCCTAAAGACAGGCGTACGAGGGTCACCCCCGTACGTTTTTTTGACTATAATAATTATGAGCTTCCGCTTTAACATAAAATCCGCGAATTGGTTAAAGTCTACTAACCACTTGTTGTGGTGCCATTTGTGGTAGTGGTTTCGCTCGTGGCAGCAGCGGTGCTAGTAGTGCTGGTGGCAATCGGACAATTCTCGTCTATTTTGCCGTTGCAATTATTATCAATGTTGTCTCCGCAAATCTCGGTAACAGAAGAATTAATGTTTGGATTAGAATCATTACAGTCGGTATTGTTTGCTATGTAGCCAGACGGCGCTTGGCAAGTTGAGGTAGAATTATTTGGAGTGCCAAATCCGTCACTATCTGAATCTAAGTAAAAAGTTTTGGTTTGACATTGAGTATTACATTTTCCGTTATACCAAAAACCTCCAGCGCTAGAGCAGCTTGCCTCTTGGCATAAATTTAAATGGTTTGCATCACAGGTTGAAGCGGTGGTTGTTGCTATGATAGCGGTAGTTGTTGTACTAGTCGTAGTAGTTGTTGTTGT
>CAZLUG010000009.1:20433-21493 GCA_964562675.1 uncultured Candidatus Saccharibacteria bacterium
TGTAGTTGTAGTTGAATCGTTTTGAGATGTTGTTTCCGATTCGGTTGTCGTACTAACCGTTGTAGAACTTGAGGTTGAGTTTACGTTTGTATTTATATTTTGGCCAGAATTAGAACTCGTAACATTCGCAACGGAGCTTGTGTTTGTGCTCTGTTCCTGGCTTGGTAATTGCAAATCAGAAGTTGATGATTGAGAATTATTATTTACCGTATTCCAATCTATATCTTCACATTTTCCTTTAATTGTTCTACTCTCTCCGTTTTTAATATAAACACAATATGGTTGACCGTTAGATTGGTCATAGAGGGTAATTCCAGTGGGTTCCTTGGGAGATCCAACTTCCAACTGGCCTGCTAAAAGTTTTTTAACTTTAGCTATCCCATTTTCAACAAGCAACCCCAATTTCTTCAAGGCATTCTTCACTGCCAAGCTAAATGAGTTCAAAATTGATGTGCTAGATGCATTAATTGTTGTGCTAGATGCATTAGTATCAGATGCATCATTTATATTCGTGCTTAGAAAACCATCGGTATCGAGCGAGCCAAGGGAAAACCCAAGATTAATAAAAACTCTAATTTTCCCAATTCCTTCACCATTATATGACTCTAAAGCTGTACCAATTACCCTGCCCGGTTTATTAGCCTTTATGGCTACTCCTGGAGTTGAAGAAGCCGCTGTCAAAGGATCGCCAATTTGAATTGGCCCATTTTCAGTTGAAACCTTTACCGGTACTCGGCCAGATAAAGTAACTACCCGAGAATTACTTTCATTTAATCCCCCTCCCAATATAAAGCCTGGTTGGGTAGAAATTACCCCTATAATGCTTTCTCCATAAGGATTATCTGCTTTCTTAATCACAAAATTTTCTTGGTCTGCTCCTAAGTTTGAATTCTTAACTATTTTAACTACATCTCCTGCTTGCGGACAGGGAGAAGTAGAGGTTGATAAATTTGTATCAACCATTTTTCTATAACATTCCGGAGCAACTGGATATCTCTCTGCTAAATCTAAGTTAGTATTTGCTGTAATATTACCTGAAGCAATTATTTGCCCATTAGCC
>CAZLUG010000010.1:0-20508 GCA_964562675.1 uncultured Candidatus Saccharibacteria bacterium
CTGACCAAACAACTACCACTACCGAACCAACAACCACTGACACCACCACCACTGATCAAACAACTACCACTACCGAACAGCTTCTTGGCCTTAATGGGGATGATAATTCCACAAGTACGATTGGGGAACCGGTAAAATTGCCTGACCAGACGAATCCTGCAATGGATAATTAAGATGACAACAGCAACTCGGGTGATTCAGAGTAACATAACAACAAAAGTTAATAATCTATTATGCAAAAATTAGTAAAAACAATTTTCATCTTAGCAGTCGTTATTTTTAGCAGTTTTTATTCTGTCCAAACAATCGGGGCTATCTCAAATCTTGGTTTGGTAGTACAAGTTTGTAAAACCCAAAATAACCCCGCAGATTGCACTCTTCTAAGTGGGACTAATCACGCTTCGCTATTTAAAGAATTGGATATTTTGCCGGGCAACACAACTAACCGCTGGATAAAGGTTACTAATCTAAGCGGTGGGCAAAGGCAAATAGCAGTAGCAGTCAACGGGCATAACTCTACTTGTCCATCAGCTAATGGCGTGCTTTCTGACGTTTTGCAGCTAACTATTAAAGAAAATTCAAGCCAGCTTTATCGAGATTCTTTAACTAATTTTTATACAGCGGGAGAGAAATATCTTTCTCCAATAGAAAGCAGTTCAACTAATACTTACGAATTTTCAGTATTTTTTAATCCGACAGCGAGGGACAATAACTACCAGGGATGTACCACAAATTTTAATTTTGATATCGGTTTTTGGGGAGAATCAATTAGTCAAGAAATAACCCCGCCCGGCAGTGGTGGTGGTGGTGGAGCGGTTTTTATTGCCGGTCTTATAATTAGCGGAGAAAATGCTTCACCTGTTCAAACAAATTCAGTTACAATTAATTGGCAAACTAATCAAGATGCTACCAGCAGGGTGATTTATTCTGCTGGGAGCGAAAGCCACAATCTCCAATGGACGATTCCGCCGAATTACGGTTATGCCCATTCAACAGCAGAAAACTCTGATAAAAGCACTGGCCACTCAGTAACAATTACTGGTCTTTCAGCAAGTACTACTTATTATTTCCGCTGTGTTTCCCATGCCTCTCCTGACACCATAAGCCCCGAGCATACTTTTACTACTTTGGCGTCTCAAGCAGGAAATGGGCAAAGCGGCAGCCAGCAGGGAGGCCAACAGGGCAATAATACTTCTACAGCAACTGGTACAGCGGGTCAACCAGGGCAAAAAACAGCAGGGCAAACAAATGGCGGATTTAACCAAGGAGGTTCAGCAACTTCAAGCCAAGGTGGTAGCAACGCGACTTCTGGAGAGCAGGGAGGTGTCGCCCAAAATGCTGCTTCTGGGTCTGGCCAGAGAACGGTTGCCCAAAAAACGCTTAATTCCTTGTTAGCGGCGATAGGCAGTTTTTGGGGAAACCTTAATCAATCATTTATTCTTTTATTCATTGTTATTTTGTGTTTGATTATTTTATCTATCATCTGCATCAGAGAGTGGATATTGTTTTACCGCCGGCGGAAAAAGGAGAAAAAATAATCATAAAACTTAACCACAAAATTTATCTAAAAAACAGGATTTAAAATTCTGTTTTTTGATTAAATTTATTTTTGGCCAGAAAGCTAGTGTTCATGGGATTTTTCACCAGGGTTGACATTTAATAAAACAAGGTGTATATTAGGAGCACCTTGTTTTAAGAACCTTGAATTGGCAAGGAGCTAAAATTTGTAGTTTCTTTCAACTCAAGTTATCAAAACAGAGGTCGTACTCTCTAAATCTTACACTAGCTTTCAACCAGTAAAAAACCAAAGATTTCCTACGAATTTTATCCAATAAACTTGGTTTTTATTTTTAAGGAATACGTTTTTACATAGGTTAGTAGTGGAGAAAGTTAGGAGTAGGTCGTAAATTTAATTTAAACAAAAACAATGGGAAAGAAACTTTACGTAGGAAGTCTTTCTTACGACACCACTGAAGATTCTTTACAGGCTTTTTTTTCTAAAGTTGGTAAAGTTGATTCAGCGTCTATTATCACTGACAAGATGTCTGGAAGATCAAAAGGATTTGGCTTTGTTGAGATGTCCTCAGACGAGGAAGCAAAGAAAGCCATAGAAGACCTTAACGGTAAGGAATTAGACGGGAGAAGGATTGTGGTCGATGAAGCTCGACCCTTAAAGAAAAGAGATTTCGGTGGCGGAGGATTTTCTAACAACAGAGGAAAATTTGACCATCGAAGATTCTAAAAGAAAATTTCGAAGGTGAAATAAGACGGGAGAGTGCGTTTCGCACTCTCTTTTTTTATTGATTTATCGTCTTCTTTTTGGTATTCTTGGAGAGTGAAAGCTCTATCTAAATTTTGAGAATTTATGGCAGAGAATAAACGACCTAAAATTGGTTTAGCTTTAGGTTCAGGCGGTCCTCGAGGATTAGCTCATATTGGTGTGATTAAAGTTTTGGAAGAAAACAATATTCCTATAGACTTTATCGCTGGTTCAAGTGTGGGCAGTTTAATTGGAGGCCTTTATGCTTTGACAAAAGATATCGATGCCATGGCTGAAATAGCCCTGAGAACAAATCGGCGGAAATTAGTTTCTCTCTTGAGGCCATTTTCTCTCTCTTTTTCCGGTTTATTAAAAGGTTTAAACCTTGAAAGGTTTTTTGACCGGGAATTTGGACCAGGCAAAAAGTTTTCTGACTTGAAAATTCCATTTGTCTCGGTGGCGACAGATATTAAAACCGGAGAAGAAATAAGGTTAAACAATGGATATCTCAATCGAGCTATCAGAGCAAGTATTTCTCTACCCTTGATTTTTAATCCTGTTAAAATCAACGGTCGTTTTTTAGTTGATGGAGGATTAGTAAACCCTGTTCCCGATAATGTAGTTAGAGAAATGGGGGCGGATATAGTAATAGCAGTGAATTTGTTTCCTAACGATGACAATCAACGCCGAGAGGCAAAAGAAGGAGCAAGGTTACGTATTTTTTCTATCGCCAGAGATTCTTTGGGAATTTTGCAGAGCCATTTAGCGCAACATTTTTCCGAGGATGCCGATATATCAATCACACCGCAGGTTTATGATATTTCTTGGGTTGATTTGTTTGAATTTATCGACGGTGATAAAACTATCCAAAAGGGGAGAGAGGCAGCTGAGAATGTTTTGTCAAAAATAAAGAATTTAATTCAGCTGGAGCATTGACAAAAAAGGATTGATTTTTTATCTTATTAAGCAAACAGATGTTTACTATTTTGTAATTTTCAAAGATCTGTTTATAATGTTATTTGAGAATATTATTCGTAGCATTAAGTGGTCGACAATAATTTCTTAATTTAATTTAAACAATATTTAAAAATATGAATTTTCCCAAATTAAATAAAGTTGAATTTCCAAAAATTAAAGCTCCCAAAGGCCATCCGTTTTGGAAAAGTAAAATTTTCTTCGCCACGATTTTGATTGTATTTTCTTTAGTAGCCGGCGGTGTGGGTGGTTTTCTAGAACATTGGTATTTTCCAATTTGGAGTGGCTATTTTCAAACAACCACAACTCATAAAACAGCTTCTTCGCTAAATACCACTTCTTCCCAGTTGAATAAGGCACCTAAACAAAAAACGGTGGTTGAGGTAGTCAAAGAGGCTTCGCCTGCAGTGGTAAGTATTATTATCAGCAAAAATTTACCCGTATATGAGAAAATGTATGTTAATCCTTTCCCTGAATTTAACCAATTTCTTGGTCCACAGATTAAAATACCAGAGTATCAGCAAAAAGGTACAAAAAAGCAGGAAGTAGGAGCAGGAACAGGATTTATTATAAACCCCGACGGATTAATCTTAACGAATAAACATGTTGTTTCAGACAAAAACGCAGAATATGTAGTGCTTACCAATGATGGCAAACGTTATCCAGCCAAAGTCTTGGCCCGCGACCCGGTGCAGGATTTGGCGGTTATTAAAATAGAAAGAGATAAACTTATTGATAAAAACGGAAAAGTTGCTAAAAAACAATTTCCTATTCTGACTCTTGGCAATTCCTCAAGCTTGGAACTTGGCCAGAAAGTTGTAGCAATTGGAAATGCCTTGGGGGAATTTCGTAATACTGTTTCGGTGGGTGTTATTTCTGGACTAGGCCGAAGAATAACAGCTTCGGGTGGAGGATTGGTAGAAACACTAGAAGACGTTATTCAAACAGATGCTGCCATTAATCGAGGGAACTCGGGCGGTCCTTTGCTAAACTTACAAGGAAAAGTTATTGGCATTAATGTAGCTATGGCAGCGGGCGCCCAAAGTATCGGCTTTGCTATTCCTATCAACAAAGCCAAAAGGGATGTTAACCAAATCAAAACGAAAGGCAAAATTGTTTACCCGTTTTTAGGAGTGAGGTATTTATTAATTACCCCAGAAATTCAAAAGGAAAACAATCTCTCGGTTGACTATGGAGCTTTGATTGTCAGGGGAAACAGTGCGGCGGAATTAGCAGTTGTGCCTGGTTCAGCCGCTGATAAAGCTGGTTTAAAGGAAAATGATATTATTTTGGAGATAGACGGTCAGAAGATTACTCCCAAAAATTCATTATCGCAGCTAATCCAAAAATACAATCCGGGAGATAAAGTAACTTTAAAAGTTTTAGAAAAAGGCAAGGAAAAAACGGTTGAAGTTACGCTTGGGGAAAGAAGCGGCTAAAGCATTTAAAGCCTAGTTGGATTAAAGAAACTTTACAACGCCGCCTAGCGGCGTTGTTTTTATCACCATTACCGGATGAGGTGGGAGATTTTAGTTAATTTAGAAACTTGATTTAGGTTATTTTTTAATATAAAATATTAGTATATGGAATATGTTCAAGGCGGTGATTTCACCCACAAAGCCCAAGAAGCAATTATTAAAGCTCAAGCGATAGCCAGAGAAAAAGGGCAACAGCAAATAGACGCTCTCCACCTTTTGGCCGCTCTTTTAAGCCAAGAGGAAAGTGTTGTTTTGGTGGTTCTAGAGAAACTTCAGGTTGATGTTGAAAATTTAAAGAGAAAAACAGAAAGTGCTATTAATCACATTCCTCCTATTGTTAGTGGTCAGAAATTTGGCCAGTTTTATCTTACTCAGGATTTAGCCAGGGTTTTTGATAAAGCTAGACAAGAAGCAATGAAAATGGGCGACGAATTTCTTTCGGTTGAACATTTGCTGTTAGCTTTATTGGTTGTTCCAACAGCGGCAAAGAATATTCTTGATAACGCTAAACTGGGAGTGGTATCTCCGGGTGTTACGTTAGACGAAGACAACGTTTTAAGGGTTTTAGCAGGTATTCGCGGAGGACAGCGTATTACAGACCCCGAACCTGAGTCTAAATATGAAGTTGTCAAAAAATATGCAAGGAATTTAACTTCTTTAGCCCGCCAAGGAAAATTGGATCCGGTGATTGGGCGCGAGAATGAGATTCGCCGTTTGATGCAAATTCTCTCCCGGCGGACAAAAAACAACCCGGTTTTAATCGGTGAAGCAGGAGTAGGGAAAACTGCCATTGCCGAAGGTTTAGCAAAAAAAATTGTTTCTGGGCAAGTGCCAGAAAGCTTAAAAGGCAAAGAAATTATTGCTTTGGATTTAGGAGCTTTAGTAGCGGGCACGAAATATAGAGGGGAGTTTGAAAGCAGAGTGAAAGCTTTACTGCGCGAAATTCGTCAGGCAAACGGCCACTATATTCTTTTTATCGATGAATTACATACCTTAATAGGCACTGGAGCGGCGGAAGGAGCAATAGATGCCTCGAATCTTTTAAAACCGGCTCTAGCGCGGGGAGAACTGAAAGCCATCGGTGCCACAACATTAAAGGAGTATCAGCGGTACATTGAGAAAGACCCTGCTTTAGAAAGAAGATTTCAGCCAATTTATGTAACTGAGCCTTCGGTTGAAGACACAATTGCTATTTTACGGGGCATAAAAGAAAAATATGAATTGCATCATGGTGTAAAAATTACGGATGCTGCTATTAAAGCGGCAGCTGAACTTAGCAGCCGTTATATTTCGGACAGGTTTTTGCC
Source organism: uncultured Candidatus Saccharibacteria bacterium (assembly GCA_964562675.1). Classification (GTDB taxonomy): domain Bacteria; phylum Patescibacteriota; class Minisyncoccia; order Minisyncoccales; family CG1-02-41-26; genus CAZLUG01. Next base: position 6,021 of record CAZLUG010000010.1, read on the forward strand.
AGACAAAGCAGTTGACTTGATGGATGAAGCTGCTTCTGCTTTAAGGCTGGAGATTGAATCTGAACCGGAAGAATTGGATAATCTTCAAGAGGAAATAACAAAATTAGAAATTGAAAAACGAAGCCTTAAAAAGGAAAAAGGGGCAAAAAGGAGACTCAAAGTGATAGAGAGGTCGTTAGCTGATTTAAAGGGGAAAGCTGAGGTTATCAAAAACAAGTGGGATTCAGAAAAAGGTTTAATTAACGAGATAAAAAACCTTAAAAAGGAGATTGATGACACTTTGCAGGAAACTGAGATTGCTCAAAGAAAAGCTGATTTACAAAGAGTAGCGGAGTTAAAATACGGGAAAATTCCGGAGATTAGGAAAAAACTTTCTCTCCAAGAAAAGAAACTGCAAAAACTTCAAGCCAAAGACCATCTTTTAAAACAAGAAGTGACCGCTGAAAATATTGCACAGGTTGTTTCAAGATGGACTGGTATTCCGGTAGTAAGGCTTATCGAAGAAGAAGCAAGAAAACTTGGGAGAATGGAAGATATTTTGAAAAACAAAATTGTCGGCCAAGACGAAGCAATCTCCGCTATTTCCAGAGCGATAAGACGGGGGAGAGCAGGCATTCAAGAAGAAAATCATCCTCTGGGGGTTTTCTTGTTTTTAGGCCCAACCGGTGTAGGAAAAACTTATTTAGCTAAAGCTTTGGCGGAATTTCTTTTTAATAGTGAGAAGGCAATGATTAGGCTGGATATGTCAGAATATATGGAGAAATACAGCGTTTCCAAGGTTTTAGGTTCACCTCCCGGTTACGTCGGCTATGAAGAAGGCGGACAATTAACCGAGAAAGTTAGGCGCAGGCCTTATTCAGTGATTTTGCTTGACGAAATTGAAAAAGCCCATCCGGAAGTTTTTAACATTTTACTGCAGATTTTTGAAGACGGAAGGTTAACCGACGCCAAAGGGCGGGTGGTTTCATTTAAAAATACTATTATCATAATGACTTCTAATGTGGGTTCAGAATATATTGCTCAGTTTAGGCCGATGGGGTTTACAACAGGACAGAAAAATATTAGCAACAAAGAAGACCTGAAACGGAAAATAATGGATAGCCTGAAAGAACAATTTAGACCGGAATTCTTAAATCGGATTGACGAAATTATTATCTTTAATTATCTGGGGAAAAAACAAATTCAAGCGATTGTTGAATTGGAGTTGGAAAAAGTCATTAAGCGGTTGAAAAAAGTGAAGAATATTAAAATAAGGTTTTCCGAAAAGATTAAGGAATTTTTGGCAAAGGAAGGATTTGACCTTAACTTAGGCGCCAGACCTTTGAAAAGAGTTATTCAGAGAAAGATTCTTGACCCTTTGTCGTTTAGATTAATTACCTCGGAACTAAAAGAGGGAGACAGTGTTTTTGTGGACTACAAAGGTAAAGAAGCAGTGTTTAAAATTTCTTCGTTTTCTGCAAGAACAAGAAAGAAACCAAAGGGCGTTTACGTAAAATAAATTAACGATGAAAATATTCTCTCAAGTGATTGTCCCTCTAGTTTTTGGAATACTTGGGGCAATGATATTTGAAATCTTTTTACTTCCTTATTTAATTAAAAGCCCCCAAGCCGGGGGATGGTCTTTTTTGAACTCATTAAAGAGAGAAGTGGTTGTGAATCCAGTTAAAAATATATATATTAACGATTCTAAAGTTTTACAAGCGACCATAGAAATGGTCCAGAAGTCTGTGGTGAGAGTGGCGTCTCAAAAAGGACCTGCGAACCAGCATGGCTGCGGTTTTATTGCTACTTCGGATGGGTTAGTAGTAACGCTTGGCGGATTGGTGCCGCCGACGGCAAAGGTTAGCCTTGCTCTAGAAGATGGCCGAGAAGTAAAATTCGGAGTTTTGAAACGAGACATTAAAGATAATTTAGCCTTGCTGAAAATTTCTGGAGAAACATTAAAAACTACTGGTTTTGCCCAGTCTGATGATTTAAAAATTGGCGACAAAGTCTTTCTTCTTGGCATTAACAGTTCGGGCAATAAAGTTGTCAATGCCGGCATTTTAAAAAGTTTAGGAAAAAATTACTTCCAAACTAATATTTTAGAACGGGGAGAGCTTCAAGGAAGCCCGGTATTCAACTTGAAAGGAAACTTTGTCGGTCTTGGCGTAATATCCAAAGATAACGAAGTGGAAGTGATACCAGTTTCTAAAATTCAAACATTTATTACTTCTTAACGGCAATATATTGTAGGTTGGCGATTGCCTAGAATTTTTAGCTCTAACCGATTTTTAAAATCTCTAGGGACAAAAAGCCTCGGTCATTTAAAATATAGAAAAATAACATGAAATCTTTTTATAATCACCAGAAAATTGAAAAAAAGTGGCAATCTTATTGGGCTTCTCATAACTTATTTCAATCGCGTTTCAATAAACATCAGCCGAAGTTTTATGTTTTGGATATGTTTCCATACCCCTCAGGGTCAGGATTGCATGTTGGCCATCCAAAGGGATACATTGCCACTGATGTGATTGCCAGGATGAAAATAATGCAGGGGTATAATGTTTTGCATCCAATGGGCTGGGATGCTTTTGGTTTACCTGCCGAAAATTATGCCCTGGAAAAGAAAATTTATCCGGGTTCGGCAGTGGAAAAGAATATTCAGCATTTTAAAGAGCAATTGGGAAAAATTGGCTTCACTTATGATTGGTCTCGGGAAGTAAACACCACAGACCCTCAATATTATAAATGGACCCAATGGATATTTTTGCAGCTTTATAAAAAAGGTTTGGCTTATCTTTCCGAAGAGCCGGTTAATTGGTGCCCTCATTGCAAAACCGTTCTGGCGAATGAGGATTTAGAGCAAGGAAGATGTGAAAGATGCGGTACTCTTGTTGAACGCCGAAAAATGAAGCAATGGGTTTTGAAAATTACAGATTACGCCGAAAAACTCTTAGAGGGATTAAACCATCTTAATTGGGAAAAGGGCATTTTGGAGCAGCAGCGCAACTGGATTGGAAAATCAGAAGGAGCTTTAATCAAATTTCGAGTTTTGGGCTTAGAATACTTTTTGAAAATATTTACAACAAGGCTGGATACAATTTTTGGCTGCACTTACGTAGTTGTTGCTCCAGAAAATGAGATAATTTCCCGTTTTGCTTCTCGTATTTTAAATTTCAAAGAAGTCCAAGCCTATCTTGAGAAATCAAAACATAAGTCAGACATGGAAAGAACCGATTTAGCCAAGCAGAAAACAGGCATAGAGCTTAAAGGGCTTCAAGCTATCAACCCTTTTAATAACGAGAAACTGCCTATTTTTGTCTCAGATTACGTTTTGCCGTATTATGGCACGGGGGCTATTATGGGTGTTCCTGCCCATGACGAAAGAGATTTTGAATTTGCCAAACGTTATCACTTAAAAATCAGGGAAGTGATTAAAGCGAATAATTCTAGCGAGCCAAAATCTCAATTATCAGGAAAGGTAGCTTTAAACAGCAAAGAAGAAAGCGAGAAACCGTTTATCGAGGATGGGATTTTAATCGACTCGGGCAATTTTTCTGGCTTGGATTCAGCTCTGGCGCGGAAAAAGATGTTGGCTTTTTCTCAAGAAAAAAAATATGGATCGAAGGCAGTCTTTTACAAGATGCATGATTGGGTTTTTTCCCGCCAAAGGTACTGGGGAGAGCCATTTCCTATAGTTTACTGCCATCACTGTTACGAGAAAGCGAAGAATAAAGAGAAGCTAAAGCTTAATCGTGATTATACAATTATCAACGGCGAGAAATATAAGATTGTTCCAGTGCCAGAAAAAGACTTGCCGGTGGAGCTTCCGAAAGTAAAACATTATGAGCCGACAGGCACCGGGGAATCGCCTTTAGCTAATATTAAAAAATGGGTTTGGACAAAATGTCCTGTTTGTGGTTCTTTAGCCCGTCGAGAAACTAATACAATGCCTCAATGGGCGGGAAGCTGTTGGTATTATTTAAGATATATTGACCCAAAAAATAATAAGCGGTTTGTCGCCAAAGACAAAGAAAAATACTGGATGCCTATAGACTTGTATGTTGGAGGAGCGGAGCATGCCACGAGGCATTTACTTTATGCTCGTTTTTGGCATAGGTTTTTATATGATCTCGGCGCGGTATCCACTAAAGAACCTTTCAAAGAGCTTCGCCACGTAGGCTTAATTTTAGCCGAAGACGGACGGAAGATGTCAAAAAGATGGAAGAATGTCATCAACCCCGACGATGTAGTCAAGAAATACGGGGCAGATTCCTTGAGGCTGTATGAAATGTTTATGGGACCATTTTCCCAGCCGGTAGCTTGGCAAATGAAGGGTTTAATTGGTATGAGGAGATTTTTGGAAAAAGTGTGGCTTATTGCTCAGAAACCGCAAACGTCTCAAATGAAATCTGAAAAGCTTGTTCATCAAACAATCAAGAAAGTTACCGAGGATATCGAAAATTTTAGGTTTAATACAGCTATCTCTCAGTTAATGATTTTGACCAATCAATTGGCCGGGAGAAAAAGCGTTTGTTACCAAGAATTTGAAGTTTTGCTGAAATTACTTTCTCCTTTTGCTCCGCATATTGCCGAAGAGCTTTGGCAAATTATCGGCCATAAGCAGTCAATTTTGAAATCGCCTTGGCCGAAATATAATTTACAATTGATGAAAGAATCAAGACGAGTTTTTGTTATCCAAATTAACGGAAAAGTCCGCGGTCAGATTGAAGCCGCAAAAGATATTTCCAAAGAAAATCTCCAAAAATTATCTTTGGCAATTCCAAAAATTCAAAGATGGGTAAACAAAAGGCCCATTAAAAAAGTTGTTGTTGTCCCTGGCAAACTTATCAACTTCGTTGTCTAATTTTCGGCATTTTCTATTTTCTAGAAGGGAAGTTGAAATAATAACAAATGGAGACGATCGTCTCAGATTGTTATAAATTTTGCCATCAACGTCGCCAGAAATCATTGACGTTGATGAAAAGTTTGACTTTTCAGATAGTTAAGATAAAATAATTTTGTATATGGAAAAAGTTATTTTAGTAGGTGGAAAGGCTGGCCAAGGCATTGCCCAGACTTCTTGGCTGATTGGCGAGATTTTGGCCAAAGCAGGGTATTTCGTTTTTAATTACAAGGATTATCCTTCTTTAATTAGAGGGGGGCATAATTTTAATGTTCTCAGAATTTCCGATAAACCAGTTTATTCTCACTTGAACCTTTATGACATCATTATTGCCTTAGACGAAAATACCATTTCTTTACACTACCGTAAGTTAAAGAAAGACGGTTTTATCCTGACTCCCTTAAGCTTGAAAAAGAAAAGGATAGTTTCTTTAGATACTCGAGAGATTATTTCTCGGCTGCAAGCTCCGCTAATCTATAGCAATGATATTTTGGTGGGTTATTTGTTTAAGCTTCTGGGCTTTCCTCTTGCTTTTCTCGAAAAAGTGGTTAGAGAAAGCCTCGGATCTAAAAACAAACTTCTAGTAAAAGCTGTCAAAGCCGGCTATGAATTTCCTCTCCAAGCCAAAATAAAAAATCAGCAGAAATTTTTAGTTAAAGATTCTCAGCCAAATTATTTTTTAAACGGCAGTGAAGCTATTGGCGCAGGAGCTTTAGCGGCTGGTTTAGATTTATATATTGCCTACCCAATGACGCCCGCTACTCCCGTTCTCCATTATTTAGCCAAAAGGCAGATTAAACACAATATTGGGGTTTTGCAATTGGAAAACGAAATCGCTGTGGCTAATGCGGCTTTGGGAGCAAGTTACGGCGGAGCAAGTGTTATGATTGGCACTTCAGGAGGAGGTTTTGCCCTGATGGGGGAAGCAATGAGTTTGCAAGGAATGTCAGAGGTGCCTTTAGTTGCCTATCTTTCTCAAAGGACTTCACCCTCAAGCGGTGTGCCGACTTATTCTAGCCAGGGTGATTTAAAATTCGCTCTAAATATTGGCCACGGAGAGTTCCCGCGGATTGTGGTAGCGCCGGGGGATGCGAAAGAAGCTTTTTACCGCACCATAGAAAGTTTCTATCTAGCGAGAAAATATAGAATGCTTGCTATTTTGGTTGGCGATAAACACCTTGGAGAAAGTAATTTTACCTTTACTCACTTCGAAAAACCAAGAGTTTCTCTAGAAAAATATATTGTTAAAAAACCCTTAGCTGGATACAAAAGCTATTTGCTTACCCAGACTGGCGTTTCACCTCGAGCAGTGCCGGGAGAGGGAGCAATAGTGAAAGCCTCAAGCTACGAACACGACGACAGGGGTTATACAACCGAAAATCCCGTCTGGGTGAAAAAAATGAACGACAAAAGAATGCGGAAACTTAGGCCGTTGAAAAGAGAAATAGACAAACTAGAACCGGTTACCATATATGGAAAGGGTCCAAAGCTTATTATTGGCTGGGGTTCTACCAAGGGTGCTATTTTAGATTCTTTACCTCAGTTGAAAGGATTTAGGTTTTTGCAAGTATCGTATATTAGCCCTTTCCCCGTTGAGCAGGTTAAAAAAGAGATTAAAAAATCTAAAGAAGTCATTTTAGCAGAAAACAACGTGACGGGGCTTTTAGGGCAGGTGATCGCCGAAAAAACAGGCATTATTCTTAAAAAGAAGGTTCTTAAATACGATGCTCGGCCGTTTACTCCAGACGATATTATTTCGGGTGTTAGAAAAATAGTTTAATCTGTTTTTATAATCCTTATGAAAAAAAATTTAGAACAAGAATTATCCACAAATCAAGAAAAAACCTGGTGCCCGGGGTGCACAAATAATGGTATTTTGGCTGCCACCAAGAAAGCGCTTGCTAATTTAATTAGAGCGGGGGAAATTCGCCAGAATAATATTGCAATAGTGGCAGATATTGGCTGTGGAGCCAAAATTTATGATTATCTCAACGTCAATGCTTTTTGTTCTCTCCATGGACGCATTTTGCCAACGGCTCTAGGCATAAATGTTGCTAATCCAGGTTTAACGGTTTTGGCATTTGGAGGCGATGGAGGAACTTATAATGAAGGAATTTCTCACTTTATCCACTCTTGCCGATATAATGACGATGTTACACTTTTGGTTAACAATAATCAGGTTTTTGCCTTGACAACCGGACAAGCTACTTCTACCACCGAGAGAGGGTTTAAAGGGCCGTCTATGCCGTTTGGCAACGCCGGCAGTCCTCTTAATCCTCTTGTTTTGGCTCTAGAGAGTGGAGCTACTTTTGTGGCCAGGGCTTATGCTTTGGATGTTGACCACCTTGCCAATATTATAAAGAAAGCTGTTAACCATCGAGGCTTCTCTTTTATAGATATTCTGCAGCCTTGTTTAACTTTTCATAACGTTATCCCTTATTTTCAAAAGTATATCTATAAATTGGAAACAGCCAATTATTCTGCGAAAGATTTTTCAGCAGCTCTCAAGAAGGCCAGAGAATGGGATTACAGCTTTACCAAAAAGTCAAAAGTGGCAGTCGGCGTTTTCTATAATGTAGAAAAACCGACCTATGCGGAAAAATGGCTTCAAAAAGAAAAACCTTGGTATAAAATAGAAAGAAATAATGATTTCCGAAAGTTTATTAGAGAATTTAAGTAGAATTATTATTTTAAAGTCTTGGCTAAACATTTTCAAAAAAAGATTGTCACTATTGGCGGGGGAACGGGAACTTTTGTTTTGCTTTCCGGACTCAAAAAATATCCAGTGAAGATTTCAGCTATTGTTTCAATGGCTGACGACGGCGGGTCAACAGGTGTTTTAAGAGAAGAATTTGGAATTTTGCCGCCTGGCGATATACGAAGAGCTTTAGTGGCTCTTTCTTCAGCTGAGGAATTGCTTGCTAAACTTTTTAGTTACCGTTTCCAAGAGGGAAGCTTAAAAGGGCATAGTTTTGGAAATTTACTTATTACTGCTCTAGAGAGAATTACCGGAAGTTTTGAACGGGCTGTCGAGGAAGCTGGAAAAATTTTACACATTTCAGGGGAAGTTATACCAGTTACTTTAAGTAATACACGCTTAGAGGCGGAATTGGAAAACGGGGAAATTATTAAAGGAGAAACAAACATAGATATCCCAAAACATAACGGCAAGCTGAAAATCAAAAAAGTGTGGCTTCATCCCAAAGCTTTAGTAAACAAAAAAGCAGTGTCGGCCATTAAGAACGCTGACTTAATTGTTTTAGGACCAGGGGATTTGTACACAAGCACAATACCAAATCTTCTCGTTAGAGGTATAGTAGAAGCTATTCAAAAGTCTCGAGCAAAGAAAGTATTTGTTTGTAATCTTATGACGAAGTTTGGAGAAACAACAGGTTTTCAGGCTTCGGATTTTCTAAAAGTGATTGAGGACTACTTAGGGAAAAATATTTTAGACTATTTTATTTTCAACAGCAAAAAACCCACTCCGACTCGTCTCAGAAAATACGCTAAAGAGAAAGCTAAATTAGTAGAATACAAGAAAACTGATTTTGCCGGGAAAGGAATTTCGGTTATTAAAGGAGATTTTTTAAGAGAAAAAGGTTTTATCCGCCATAGTTCAAAAAAGTTGGCGGGAATATTAATAGATTTATGACAGTATCCCTTGCTAAAGCAAGAAGATTTCCTAAACAAGCGGTGATGCTCGCCGCTGGTAACGGCGTAAGGCTGCAGCCGTTAACTGTTACTCATCCAAAACCTTTGACGAGAATTTTAGGAAAAACAATTTTAGAGCACAACCTTGAACAGCTTCGGGAATTAGTAAAAGAGGTGATTATAGTTGTAAGTTATAAACGGGAAGCAATCAAAAAGCTCCTGGGAACAAATTATAAGGGTTTAAGATTGAGATACGTCTCTCAAGCTGTTCCTTCAGGCACTGGCATAGCCGCCCATAAGGCTCTACCTTTTTTAAAAGATAGATTTTTAATTTTAAATGGCGACGATTTATACAACAAAGCAGATATTCAGAAATGCCTCAGCCATTTTCCTTGTATCTTGGTTGCCCCAGTGGAAAACCCAAAAGCCTTTGGCGTTGTGGTAGTTAAAAACGGGATAGTTAAATCCTTAGAAGAAAAGCCAGCCAAACCGATGAGTAATTTAGTGAATACAGGCCTCTATTTTTTTGACAAGTCTATATTTAATTATTCAATTCAAAAATCAAGAAGGGGAGAATACGAATTCACTGATTATCTGAAATATTTTATTCAGCAGAAAAAATTATATTTTTCTCAAGCCAAGCAATGGATTCCGATTTCTTTTAGTTGGAATATTCTTGACGCAACAGAATATTTTCTTTCGAAGTTAAAAAAATCAAAAATAGAAGGCAAAGTAGAAAAAAATTGCCATATTAAAGGGAATGTTTTAATTGGCAAAAATAGTTTGGTAAAAAGCGGCGCTTATCTTGAAGGCCCGTTGCGAATTGGGGAAAACTGCCAAATAGGGCCTAATTGTTATCTTAGAAAGTTTACGGATGTTGAAGATAATTGCAGGATAGGGGAGGCGGTAGAAATAAAAAACTCGGTTATTTTTAAAAACACAAATATCTCTCATTTAAGCTATGTCGGCGATTCTATTATTGGCGAAGATTGTAATTTGGGGGCAGGGACAATTATTGCTAATGTCAGGCATGACGGGGAAGAAATAAAAGTAATGATTAAAAATAGTTTGGTGAATACAGGCCGCAAGAAATTTGGAGCGATTCTCGGAGATAAAGTAAAAACTGGAATAGGAACCTTAATTTATCCTGGGCGATGCATATTTCCCGATAATTACACCTTGCCCGGACAGCAGGTCTTGAAAAGTATTTCTTGATTTGCTAAAATGATTTTAGTTTGCTATAATGAAAAATATGAATCGAATTAACCTTTGGAAATCTATTAAAAATGTTTTAACCCACCTGAAATTTAGGAAGGTTAGTTTTGGTTCTTTCTGGCAGACAATAAAAAATAAAAACAAGAAGTAAAAAACAAAAATCTAGGAACCAAAACCAACCTCTCTAAAAAAGCAGAGGTTTTTTTATGGGGTAACTTGTTCTTTTAAAATAAGGAAGGAGGTGAATATAATGAATAACGACAAAGAGGATAACAGAATCATCGACATTACACCTGCTAGTTTTGATTCAGAATTCTGGAGGCTGAAGGCTAAATCAAAGTTTAACAGAGCGAAAAGGTATAAAAAAGAAAGAGATAGAAATCTCTTGCTTGGCCAATCAACAATTAAAAAGTTTCGAGACTTTAACTTGAAATCCAGGTCGCAAGAGAACAAAAGAATCAGGTTAGATCACTAAATATCAATACTTTAAGCATTGATTAAATAAGAGGGAGATAATATCCCTCTTATTTTTTATATCTTTTATGGGCCGATGGCGTAGAAGACACGGTAACCTACAGTATCCCAACCGCCCCCGTATAAAGTTCCATCTTTTGAAAAGGCTGTTGGATAGAAATTATCCGAAAAACTCTTAAATGCTTTCTTCCACCTTTCTCCTCCTTTTGCGTCTAGACTAAGTAATTCGTGATAACTGGCCAGATTATTGCCGTAGATGTTTTCTTGACTATCTAGAAGGTAAGGAATGAAGTAAGGAGGCACGGATAATTTAGTGGAGGTTCCGTTGGAAGAGATTCTATATAGGATATTTTCATTATTTGTGTTTTCGGTGCTTAGATAAATATGGTCTTGATTTTTTCCTAGAAGGATGGAACTTTCTTTTAACCCCAGATAATTTTTCCAAGCCTCTGTCGTGCTTATACTTGTGGTTGTTGGGTTAATATTATTGACATTCAAACCATAAAGGCTATCAGCACAATAAGAGTTCCAACCGCTGGTTACCCAGGAAGTGCCGCGGACAACGGCATATAAAACACCTTGGTTGCTTGGAAGGATAGAGCTTGGGTTGTGATAAGTTCCCACCCAGCACATTTCCGCTAATGGTATTTTCTTCCCCCATTCTTTGGTTTTGTTTTTGAGATCAAAAGAGATAAGTTTAGCAAAGTAGATTGAAGGGATTGAAGGGATTGAAGAGGTTGAAGGGGTTGCGAAAGAGCATTTTGTTGCATACCCAAGATATAATTTCCCGTCACGAGAAATGACCGGTCGCGAAACCGGAGAAACAACACAAGAGGTTGAAGCGTCACCTTCGGTGAGATTGTAACTCCAATTTTCTCCGCCGTCTTTAAAGTTTAAAGCTCTCAAAGAAAGACTGCCTATTTTATTCTTGTCGTCGTTTTGAGAGGCGGTGTAATAAAGAATATTGTTGAGAAAATCTAAAGTCATACCTCCTTGCCGGAATTCCTCTTTTACTAATATTTCTTTTAATTTTCCGTCAGGGGAAATAGCAATAATCTTGCCGTTGTTTAAACCCAGATAAATTGTTCCATCAGAATCAATAAGGGGAGGGGTTGATGGACTGCCCGTTGAAGGGTATTCCCATTTTAATAACCCTTGAGGGTTTAAAGCTACCATTCCTTGAGTGGTAGCAAAGTATATAGTGCCATTTTGATCGATAGCCGGTCCAGAAGAGATAAAACCGTTGGCGAGGGTATAAGTCCATTTGGTGGTGCTTGTTTCAGTTCCGGGGAAGGACGTACTGCGGGAGATATACGGTTCCCAAATTGGCGTTTCCGGCCCGATTTGCAAAGGATTTTGGAGAGTTGTTAAGGCAGAATAACGCAATCCGTCAAAAGCCTTAATAGCAAAGTAGTAATTTGAACTATAGTAAAGGTCTTTGATGGCTAAAGTGGTTGTGGCTAAGACTGTAGTTTTTGAAGTAGTTGTTGCTTCACAAGTACTTGCGGTGATTTCTCCTGTTCTTGACCAATAAATAATGTAAGAAATATTTTCAGGGGAAGTATCTTTATCGGTGCTGGTTGACCAAGTTAGAATTACCGTATTATCTGTTGAACTTGCCACTTGAAAGTTTTGTACGCTTTCCGGCGGTCTAAGATTGCCTGTCTGACCGCTTGAGTTGGTTGGTTTGGGATAGTTTATCTCAAAATCTTGAGAATTGTTATCGCTGTCAATATAATTCCCATTTATTTTCTTTCTTTGGAATGATTTTTCTTGCAATTCGCTGTTTTTAAAAGCGAGAGGGCTCTTTTCAAACACTTTATTGTTAAGATTGCCTTCTTTTTTCCAGCTGAAAACATCAATTTTGCAAGATTTTGATTTTTCAATAGCTTCATTCAGGGTAGTTGTGGTGGTGGTAGCGATTCTTGGATTACAATTAAAGATTCCCACGGCTCCACTAGTATTGCTTAATTGAATTGTTGTTGTGGAAATTTGCCAGTCGGCAGTTGGATAGCCGGAAGTTGCCGAGTAGCTTTTTAATCCGATGAGAAAGTAGCTTGAAGACGCGATTGTGGTAGTTGAGAATTGGATGTTTTTGTAGGGTGTGTTCCAATCCCAGGTTGGAGGGAAATAACTTAAATACCAGCCAGCGGTGGAAGTGGTCTTGCCCGGGTTATAAAGCTCAATAAATTCTTTGTCTTTGATTTGAACTTCGGAAATTACAATATGCTTAGCAGTTTTTGGTTTTGGTTTTGCGGTAATATTCACGATGGATGACGTTGAACTTGTTGCTCCTTGATTATCAGTGACTTGAAGAGTGATTTGGAATTGTCCGGAGGTGGAAAAAGAATGGGTGGTTGTTGCTAGAGTTGTAGTAACAAAGGATTTGTCGCCAAAATCCCAGGCATAGGCGGTAATTTGACCGTCATCTGTAGATGAAGAGGCATCAAAGATAATCTGCTCTCCTGTTTCAGTAGTAGTTGGAGAGAAAATAAATTGCGCCGAAGGGGCAATATTTTCGGGATTTGCAATAATAATTGTATTTTGAGTAGAAAATACTTTTGAGGAGTTGTTTTTTCTTATTTTTGCAACGATGTTTGCTTGACCTCGGAAATCATTTTTGTTTCCTTTTATTCTCAACCGCAGGGATTTTTGAGTAGAGGTTCCTGAAAACATATTTGTAAGATAGTGAACCGATGATTGCCATTCCTGGCTTGTGTTGTTGAAAATCTCCGAAATAGTGCCGCTAGCGTTTTCGATAGAGATTTTTATATCGTAAGAATCATTGTCTAATCCATCTGCGGATAAATCAACCTTAATTTCTTTATTGACAGGACTTGTCTGAGGGTAAGAAATGATTATTTGTGGTTGTTGTTGGGAGGACGGGAAAGCGGAGGCCGCATTATTGGTAATATTGCTGTTATTATTGTGGGGAATTTCGCCAGCACTGTTTGAAGCTTTTGGCGTCCCGCCGATACCTCTGCTTGTCTGCCAGGTAAGGTCATACTTTCTTTCCATTGTTCTTTTAGATGAATTGCTGCCAGCGAGCCAGTTTGGATTTGCTGTTACTTTATCTTGGAGGACGCAATTTTTATCAAATAAATAGAGAGCTTCATTATTGTTGGCTAAAGATCCTTTGTAGATAAAATCAGCTGGAATTTCGGGCGCAGAATTGTCGTCTGTCCTTTCAAAAAGCAGAAGTTTTCCTGGGGTTGAAGTAATATTTCCAAGAACAATTTGAATGCCGCCGGAATTACCGCTTATAGCGGATTTATCAAGTATTTGCCAGCCATCTAAGTTAGCAGGGGTTAAATCTTTTGAGATATCTTTGAGTTCAAACCATTCATCGTTTGCAGAGTTAGTTGTGCCCATCCAGGCAATTTCGTTAAATATCATTTTGTTTCTCTGCGGATACTGATTGTCCGAAAGATTACAGATATTGGGCTGGGTTGTTGTTGGTTGAGTGCTTTCTTTTTCGGTTTTTTCTGGTGTTTTTATCTTTTCTTGCTTATTTTGCTGGTCTTGGTTGGCAAGCGCCAATTTATGATGTTCTAAGAGATATTGTTGAACCTGAGCAATGGTCACATCAGCTTTTTCGGAGATATCATCAAACCTTTCTATGAGTTCTTTTAAAGTAATCTGAGATTTTGCTGGTAAATCAGCAGACGAAATGATATTTTTGCCTTGCTTTTGAGTTTGGGTAATTTGTTTGATAATTTTATTGATTTCATTAACGATTTTCTTATCCAGCAACTGTTTGGGTTGAGTTTTGTTTGTAGAACCTTGTTTTTGAGGAGACGAAGAAGCGGAAAATTGATTTGATGACGGCAAATTTAAGGAGATTTGCGCTCCAAGCTTAAAAGAGGCAAACAGATTCTTGATTTTGTTTATTAAATTTCCGGTTACCTCCTTTGCCTTGTTGAGTTTATCAGAGATAGACCCTCCCATGGCGCTGATTTTTTCTAACAGGGGATTTAGTATTTTTTCCTTGATAAATTGGCCTTTCATCTCATTTTCTGATTGCGCCAAAATTACATCGCTTTGTTCAATCTCTGGCACAGGATGATCAAATACCACTTCAACAGTTGGCTCACCCTTGGTTTTATCCCATTGATAGGTTGCGTAGTTATGAATGCCAATTATAGAAATAGATGGTGGTGATATTCTTACAACATTTCCTTTCACTCGGACAATAAATGGCTCCAATTTTCCGTCATTATCTCTTTGTTTCTCGTTTTCTATCCAGCGATCCCATGGCCA
>CAZLUG010000011.1:0-4503 GCA_964562675.1 uncultured Candidatus Saccharibacteria bacterium
TTGGTTTTTTGGTTGGGGCAATAGGCAGTATTATTCTTTTAATTGGCAAAAAATAGATATTTAACATTGAGCAATCAAGGGGATAAGGGTTGACAAAAAAGAATCTTCGCGATACTATATCAACCGAGGTTGATATTAGGTGGAAGATAGTCTATAATGAACGTATGAAGAAAGCATCCCGTAAGAATATATCGGCCAAAAACCTAGAAAAAGCGGCACAATTTCTCAAGATTATATCTGAAGAAAATCGTCTCAAGATTTTATACCTTTTAAAGAATGGGCAAAAATGCGTCTGTGAAATTTGGCAGGCATTAAAACTGCCCCAGAATTTAGTTTCTCATCATTTAGGAGTTTTGAGAGAATTTGATTTGATTTCCTCAAGAAAAGAAGGGGTAAAAATCTTTTATACAATAAATAAAAAAACTATTAATAAATACCTTAATTTGCTAACCGGGTTACTAAAATAATCATGGAAAAGTTCAATAAATTCTTTCGAAAGAATCTATTTTATTTGGTTTTAACGTCAATGTTTTTTGGCTTTCTTTTGGGTTGGGGATTGCCGAATTTTTCTAGCCATTTAAAATCTTTTATTGTCCCAATCCTGTTTTTAATGATTTACGTAATGATTATCCCAATGGAATTTAGAGAATTAATTGATATAAAAAAGTATAAAAGAGAGACTTTATTTGGTGTTATAGCAATCTTAATTTTAGCACCCTTAATCGCCTGGATGGTCAATTTTATGTTACCGGAAAAATACGGGTTTCTAAAAGCCGGATTGATTTTGGCTGCTGTGATGCCGCCTGGCGGAATGATTGTTTCTTGGACAGGGCTTTTGGATGCCAACGTAGCGTTGGCAATGATTTTGCAAACAGTTACCTTTATTTTGGCAATTGCAGCTATCCCAATTACTTTATCTTTGCTTTTGGCAAAATCGATTCATTTTTCAAATATGCTTTTAATCAAAGATATTCTGCTTTACATTTTCTTGCCTTTAATTATTGGATTCATTACTCAGTTGATTTTAAGGAAAAAATACTCTAAAGAAAAAATTATGTCCTGGAAGCCGAGTCTGGCCACAATCTCAGGCCTTTGCGCCTTGGCCGTTGTTTTTATTTCGGTGTCTTTAAAAACAAAGACCATAATTTCCAATCCTCAAGTTCTCTTTTGGGGTTTAATAATAGCTTTTATTTATTACTTAGTGACTTTTCTTTTTTCTCTTTTCTTTGCCGGCTTCGCTACCAATTCTTATGACAATCAAATTCCTTTGATTTATGGAACATCTTCTAAGAATTTATCAATCGGCGTAGCTTTAGCTCTTTCGGTTTTTTCCGGTCCGGTTGTCTTAGGAGTAATTTTCTGCTTTATGATTCAAATGCCGATGCTAAGTTTGTTTTTCCGATTTATTCGAAAAGAAGAGCAGGAGTTTGCCGAGGAAGTTGAAGAGGAGAGATTAAAAAGACATCCTCTCTCAAGAGCGTTTCGGAAAGTAAGAACAGCGAAAAGTAATCTTAAAAAGTTGGTTTCCAAGAAACAATCAAATTAAAAACTTCATTATGGTAGAAGTAAAGCAAATAAAATTGAATAATGGTACTGCCTTAGGGGTAAAAATAATGAAAGATGAAAAAGGGCCTTTAGTAGTTTTGATTAAGGCCGGAAAGGGATTTATTGTCTGCTCTAATTTTAATATGACAGTCTTGGATAAAAAGGGAATTTTGGCTGCCAGAATAGCCGGCATAAATTCTATTGAAAGCGCCTTAGGAACAAAGGTAGTTGAAACCACATCTCTGGCAAAAAAATTAGGTATAAAAGAAGGCATGTTAGTAAAAAAGGCGCTAGAAAGAATGATTTAATGTTTCTTTCTATGAGTACTCCAAAAATTGGGTTATTAATTTGTAACAGCGGAGCCTCAAACTCTGGAGCGTTGGTTGGGGCAGCGGCAATGCAGGTAATAAAAGAAAATCAACAAGTTGGCATACTTTCTTTGCCGGCTTTAATTAACAGGGTTCCTAGACAAACATTAATAGCAAAACAAATACCTCACATTATCGTTATTGATGGATGCCAAAATTCCTGCGCTAGAAAAATTGCCAAAAACATTGGATTAAAATTTGAAGCTTATTTAAATCTTCAATATGACCTGGGAATAAAAAAATTAGGACCGTTTAGCACGTTAAAGTATTCTAAGGCTGATATCAAGAAAGTCTATTCTGAAATTTTGCGGAAGATTAATAAAATAAAAGTTTAGCAATACATAGCTAAACTTTGTTTACTGGAAAATACTGATTTTTAGGTAAATCTTATTGTTTCTCACCGTTTATCTGTTTGATTATTTCTGTCTTGTATCATATAATCTAAATAGGTAGTTAGTTAACGTATTCATAATAGATAATAAAAGTATATGGCAAAAAGAATTACAGGGGTTGGAAAGCACAGAAAGTCACATTCTCATAAAACCAAGAAACGGTTGGGAAAAAAGCGACTTATGCTTAAAGCCAAGGCAAGTAAAAGAAACAAAAAATAAAATTTTAGGCAAAATTTTAAACAGCCTGCCTTTCCGCAGGTTGTTTTTTTAAAGGAGAAGAACTATAGATAGTAAATTGCTGGTAAAATGAATGAAAATAAAGTAAAATAAGTTGGAATAAAAATAAAAAGACAAAGACAAAGACAAAGACAAAGGCAAAGGCAAACAAGAAGATAATAATATCAATAGTTAAAGGTCGATTTTAGAAAATTTAAAGAGGTCATAGCTACAACATTGTATAATAATATTATGGAAGAAAAACAAATTTCAGAAGAAGCTCGATGGTTTTTAAAAAATCTCCAAGATATTCAGGATAATTTTGCCGATAGCATCGGGGCTCAAATTGTCACTACCGACAAAAATGGAGACCTGATAACAAAGATGAGCGGCCAGCAGAGAATCTGTCAAATTATTCAAAAAACAGACAAGGGAAGGAAAGGTTGCACAGACGCTTATCATATAGCGGTTGGATTAGTCAAGAAAATGAAGGAGCCGGCTTTTATGGATTGCCACGCTGGACTGGCATCTTTATGGGTGCCGATTAAAACAAGGTCTGGAGAGATAGTGGGATCCATTACTGGCTGTGGAGGAAGGTATGATAGGGGAGAACAGCGGGAGCAGATTGAGAAAAAATTTCTGAAACTTTATGATAATTTAGGTATTACCAAGGAAATGAGTTCCCGAGATGATTTTTTGAAAGCGTTAGACGAAGTAAAGGTAATTACTGAAGCGGAGATGAAAAAAAGAGCCGAGAGATTAGCAAAATTAGTGGGAATTTTAGCTGAGGAAACTGCTTTGAAAGAAGCTTTTGAGGTTAAGGGAAAAGAATGGTAAAAAGGTAGATACATAGATTGTTTTGAACCGGCCGATCAGGCCGGTTTTTAGTTATAAAAGACTTAAGAATGAAGAGCGTCAGGTTATTTTTTGGCGACAGAAAACTATAAGCGGAAAGTTACCGCTAAAATTCTATATTTTTAAGATAGGATTTAAGAGGTGATATACTTTTGAGTTATTGATGAAATTATGGTGTTCTTTGCTCTTGGAAGGGAAAGATAAAGAGTATGAATTCCCAAGGATGAACTATTGACAAAAATAAATCATAATATGGTAAAATAAGAAGAAACTTAAAGAAGCAAGAGAAAATGGCACAAATATTAAAAGGTCGATTATTGAAAATTTTATTCAAAAATTATGAGAAGAATAAAAATAGGAATTTCTATACTCACCGCAATTGCAGTGGTAAGTTTTATTGGATTGAGCGCTGTTATGGCTAATTCTTTTTCCAGTAAGAAGATAGAACCTAGTTATGCTTCAGGGAGAATAATTGTTAAATTTAAAGGGGATGTTAAACCTTTTAGACTGGTTAAAGTCTCTAAGGGGCAGGAAATGAAAAAAGTGAGAGAGTATCAAGTGGAAAGAGACGTAGTTTACGCGGAGCCAGATTACAAAGTTTTTTCTTTGGGCTCTAACGATACTGCTTATTCTGACCAATGGGCTTTGCAAAATACAGGCCAGACAATTTATTCTGGTTCAAGCAACCCTGATAATCCGGTTGATTACGGAAAACCAATAGGCAGTGGCAAGGCAGGCCATGACACTAATTGGGAGAAAGCTTGGGAAAATTTTTCTACTTCTCCTTGGGCTCCTGTAACCATAGCTGTTGTGGATTCCGGTATTGACGAGACGCATCCAGACCTGAGCTCGAAAATATGGAAAAACCAGAAAGAGATAGCGAATGGCATTGACGACGACCGTAATGGCTATCCTGATGATACTTTGGGATGGGATTTTGTAGATAACGATAATACGCCGGAGGATGTCTACGGCCATGGGACTCACGTGTCGGGTATTGCTGCTGCTGAAACCAATAATAGTATAGGCATTGCCGGAGTTGCTTTCCCCGACAACATCAAAATTATGCCAGTGAGGGTTTTAGACGAGAATGGCACTGGATATGTCTCTAATGTTGCTAAAGGAAT
>CAZLUG010000011.1:4603-12519 GCA_964562675.1 uncultured Candidatus Saccharibacteria bacterium
AAGTGTGACAAATTTGAAACAACTGGAAGCTGTCCTTTAGATTGTCCAGCATTATAGATATCTAAAAGAAAAGCGAAACAAAACCCCGTCTTTTGCGGGGTTTTGTTTTCGCGACTTGTGTGAAAATCATTGCGTTAATGCAATAATTCTACAATAGTCATTCCTCGTTATCTAGCAGTAAATTTTCTTTAAGAGAATTTGTTTTCACGATTTTGAATAGTTCAAAATTCCTGCTAAGATTTCTATAGTAATGATAATTTTTCGGCTTTGATTTCTAGATAGCATTTTAAGAGAAGGTTTTTTGGCTTCCATTTTAATTAATTTTAACCCTTATTGGCTTTGTCATTTCAATTATCTTTTAAGAAAAAATGGAGAGAAAATATGCGTGGGATAGGAAAGAAACCAAAAAAGAAAAGTTCTCAAAAATACTGGACCCGTCAAGTAACCCAAACAAGCAATGCCCTTGATTTAGAAGGAGGCGTTTTTACTTGGAAGGACGCAAAAAAGATCGCTCGTTCGTTGGAACGTTCCGCAAAAGAAAGTTTACGGCGGAAGGGCACAGCATTTCAATCAGCAATGTCTATGTTGAACTTTTATATCAATCGCGCCGGAAAGAATCTTAACCCAAAACAGCGCCGAGTTTTAGAGCAAGCAAAAAAAGAATTACGCGCTATTTTTAAGCGCCGGCCGCCAAAACGGGGCAATCCTAAATAATCCTAAAAGATTATCTATCAGAAGAATAAAAGCTAAAAATTGTTTCTGTTTTTAGTCGGGGTTGACAAACGATAGTTATGGGTGTATATTCATAATAGTCGATTAAAATATTATAATTAGAATAATAAAATAAAATTAATTATATGCCTTTTGGAGATGGAAGAGGTCCTATTGGACGAGGCGCTGGCCGAGGTTTAGGCCGAGGCTTAGGCCGAGGCTTTGGCCGAGGGAGACAACCCGGCGGTTTTGGATTGGGGCCAGGAGGGGAGTGTGTTTGCCCAAAATGCGGGACAAGAGTACCCCACCAACAAGGAATACCTTGCTACAAACAAGTTTGCCCAAAATGCGGCAGTCCGATGACAAGACCTCAATAAACAAATGGAGCTAACAAACAATTTATGAAAATTGCTATTTGTGCAGTAGGAGATAATCTAGACAGTAAAGTTTCGCCTATCTTTGGCCGCTGTCCCTACTTTTTGATTGGCGACAGCAAAACAAAAAAGTTTGAAGTGATATCAAATTCAGCTTTTCAATCAGGAAGAGGAGCGGGTGTAGGAGCAGCTCAAATTATTACTTCCGCGGGTGTAAAAGTTGTTCTTTGCGGAAATTTTGGTCCAAATGCTTTCACTGTTTTTAAATCAGTAAATGTTAAACTTTATGCTGTTCCTTCTGGCTTAACGTCCGATCAGGCTTTGAAGAAATACAATAAAGGCGAATTAGACGAAATGAAAACTCCAACCAGGGCTGGTTTCGGTTTTGGCCGAGGTTTGGGTCGAGGCGCTGGCCGAGGTTTAGGCCGAGGTTTTGGCCAAAGATTAAATAGGTTTTAAACTATGGAAAATATATTTAAAAAAGGAGAAAAAGTTACCATTGAGGCTACTTTTACGGTAGTTGCTTTTGCTATTGCAAAAAGTGTAGTCGGATTTTTATCAGGAAGTATTGTTTTAATGGCAGATGGGGTTCACAGTGCGGCCGATTCATTCTCTACTTTTTTGGTTTGGATTGGTTTAAAAATTTCCAAGAAAAAGCCCACGGAAAAGTTTCAATATGGGTACTATAAAGCAGAGAACCTGAGCACCCTTTTTGTTTCCGGCCTTATTTTTTATGCCGGCTTTGAAATTATTAGGGGAAGCATTTATAAGATTTTTGCTTCTTATCAATTACACATTCCTTTTGTAGCTATCAGTGTTGCTCTTTTAGACGCTGTAGTGATGTTTTCAGTGGGCACCTACGAAGCTAAAGTTGGGAGAGAAATCCACGCCCAAAGTTTAATTGCAGATGGATCAGAATCACGCATGCATTTATTTTCTTCATCAATAGTGCTTTTAGGCTTGCTTTCTTCTTATTTTAAGATACCGTACATTGAAGGCATTGCGGGTATTATAGTTTCTGGTTTTATTTTAAGCGTTGGTTTGGA
Source organism: uncultured Candidatus Saccharibacteria bacterium (assembly GCA_964562675.1). Lineage (GTDB taxonomy): Bacteria > Patescibacteriota > Minisyncoccia > Minisyncoccales > CG1-02-41-26 > CAZLUG01. The sequence continues at coordinate 6,735 of CAZLUG010000011.1, forward strand.
ATCGGGCCGGGATGCTATATTAGCTTTAATGGACGTATCCCCGAGTCCGGCAGTGGAACAGAAAATTAAAGGAATTATTCAGAAATTTTCTGAGTTGCAAGATTTTGGAGGACTGAGATTAAGAAAATCCGGACCTTTCATTTTTGGGGAGGTTAAAGTGAGAATGAGAAAAAATATAAATGTTGAGAGAGCGCACGAAATTACAGAGAAATTAGAGCAAGAAATTAAAAACAAAATTTCTCACGTAGATTCGTTTCTAATTAACGTGGAACCGCTTGAGAAAAAGAAAAATAAAATTATCGTTCCCGTCTCAGAGAAAAATGGGATTGAATCGAAGATATCTAAAATATTCAGCAGAGCAAAATTTTTTGCTGTATTAACCGTAGAAAACGATAAGATTATTGATATAAAAATTAAAAAAAATCCTTATCAAGCCAAGCAAATTAGAACAGGGCTTAGCGTAGCGAAATTTCTCTTAGCAGAAAATCCTGACATTTTAATTACGAGGGAGATAGGGCCGATAGCATTTCATACCCTGAGAGACAACTTGGTTGATATATACAAGACGGAAGGAGAAACATTAAAACAATTATTGGGGCTATTTTTAGCAGGCAATATCTTAAGGTTAGAGGAACCGACAAAAAATAGATAAATAAATAATGTCTCGGAAACCTCAAAAAATTGCAGTTACAGGGGGCAAAGGAGGAACAGGCAAAAGCACTGTTTCTATTTTGTTGGCTCAAAGTTTTTTGGAGAGAAAGAAAAAAGTACTTCTTTGTGATTGTGATGTTGAATGCCCAAATGATTATTTGTTGCTTGGTGAAAAGTTAAAAAATATCGTAGGTAGAACTTATACGGATTTCCCGAAATTAATAAAAAGTAAATGTAGAAAATGCGGTCTTTGCGCCAAAGCTTGCAAAAGCCATGCTATTTTTGCCCCTCCCGGTAAATATCCTATCTTTATTCATGATTTATGCATGGGTTGCGGTGCTTGCCAGATGGTTTGCCCCTTTGGGGCAATCAAGATGAAGAAAGAAGAAACCGGGAAGATATATTTAAATCAAATTTTTAATTCTCAATCTTTGGTTTCTAATTTTTATTTAGTGACAGGAGTAGCAAAAGCAGGGTTGGAAGAAACGGGACCTATTGTCAGTCAGACAAAAAAGTTTTCGCTGGATTTTGCTAAGAAAAATGGAATAGATGTAGTTTTGTTTGACACAGCCGCGGGCACTCATTGCCCCGTGATCCATGCGTTAATGGACATTGACTTTGCTTACGCAGTAACCGAACCCACTCCAATGGGTGCTTATGATTTAAGTTTGATTTTAAGATTGGGAGAAAAATTAAAGATACCAATGGAAATAATTTTGAATCAAGCTGATTTAGGCGATAAAAGAATTATTGAAAAGCTTGCTCGTAAATTTAAAGTAAAAATTAAGAAAGAAATTTGTTATTCGCAAAAAATAGCTGAAGAATATTCAAAAGGTAAACTTAAAAATCATCTCTTGCGGGAATAACCAAAGTCCATAAATAATTATTGCCTCAGAAGTTAAAATATGGATGAAAATTTAATTTTAAAAGTTAGAAATTTAAACGTGAAGTTTGACAATGAGAGAGTTATCGAAAATTTGTCCTTTCAAGTTAAAAAAGGGGAATTTTATATTATTTTAGGGCCAAACGGAGCGGGGAAAACCACTCTTTTCAAAGCATTGCTTGGGTTTATTCCTTACCAGGGAGAGATTAATTGGGGTCAAGAAAATCTTAAAATAGGTTATCTTCCCGAAAGGTTATCCCGCTTAGAGTTTAGAAGGCTGCCGATTTCAGTTAAAGAATTCTATCACTTTAAAGAAGATTCTGACGAAAAAATTTCTAGGATGTTAGAATCAGTGGGGCTTAAGAGCGAAAAAATTCTTAGGCGAAATCCCGGAAATTTGTCTTCAGGGCAGTTTCAGAGAATGCTGATTGGCTGGGCTCTCATAGGAAATCCCCAGGTTCTATTTTTTGATGAACCGACTGCCGGTATTGATATTGGGGGTGAAGAAACAATTTATTCTCTTTTACAAAAATTTTGGAAGAAAAGGAATTTGACTATTTTATTGATAACGCACGACTTAGATATTGTTTACGGCTACGCGACCAATATTTTATGTCTCCATAAAGAAGTCGTTTGCTCTGGGCCTCCTCGTGAGGTCTTAACCACCGAACGGCTGGAAAAATTGTACGGGAATAAGATAAAATTTTATAAGCACACTCATTAAAATATGGACACCCAATTTATTTTAAGCCTTATCACGGCAATTTTTATCGGCGGAGTAGCAGGATACCTAGGTTCTTTGATGATTACCAAAAGGATGGCTTTGGTAGGGGGGCCCTTAGGCCACCTTGCTTTACCTGGTGTAGCCTTGGCATTAATATATCACACTAACATCTTTCTAGGAGCTTTATTAAGTATTTCTCTAGGAGCTGTTTTCATATGGCTTTTAGCAATGAGGACTAAATTACCATTGGAAGCGATTACCGGTGTTGTTTTTGCCGCTGGCGTTGCTTTGGGGTTTTTAATTTTGCCCCTTTCCCAGGCAAAAGAAGCGCTTATTGGAGATATTACGAAAATAAATTTTCTCGATGGTGCTTTGACAGTAATCTTAGGGTCTTTTGTTTTCCTTGCCATTAGAAAAATCTACTCAAAAATGATTCTCGCAGGAATATCAGAAGACTTAGCAAAAACAGAGGGAGTCAACATAAAGAAATATAACCTGATTTATTTAATTGCTATTACATTAATTGTAGCTTTAGAGGTAAAGATAGTAGGAATTCTTTTCACGGTGGCTTTATTGGTGATTCCCGCTGCCGCTTCAAGGAATTTTGGCAGAACGCTTTCGCAATATACTATCCTTTCTTTAATTATAGGAGTAGTCTCCGCTGCTTTAGGTATCCTGATTTTTGCGTTTGTAAATTTGCCGGCAGGACCCCTAATTATTTTAAGCGGTACTTCTATATTTTTAATATCTTTATTTTTCACCAAAAAATAATTTTTAAGATTAATGAATTTAAAGAAAATATCAATCATTAGCGGGAAAGGAGGAGTGGGCAAATCTATGCTGGCTTCTTCGCTGGCAATTCTTTTAGCAAAAGATAAAAAGAAAATTATTGCGGTTGATTGCGATGTCGACGCCCCTAATTTAGCCGTTTGGCTTGGTCAGCCGGAAGGATGGCAAGCAATCAAGAAACTTAGTGTTTCTAAAAAGCCGTTAATTGACAACAGTAAACTGACCATCAAAGAATCTAAAGAATGTGTCAAAAAATGTAAATTTAACGCTTTGAAGATGAAAAATGGCAAACTAGAATTAGATGATTTTTTATGCGAGGGGTGCGGGGCTTGCGGGATGTTTTGCCCAAAAGGAGTGATAAAAATGAGAGCAGTGAAAAATGGAGAAATAAAAACAAAAGAGACTAAATACGGATTTCCTTTAGTCAGCGGTCAGCTTTTTCCCGGTCAGGCAAGTTCGGGGAAAATAGTGACCGAAATTAAGAAAAGAGCCGATGAGCTGTTTGAAAACTTAAAATGGTTTCCAAGATTACCTCAGAGTTTTGGAATGGAAATTATCGATTCTGCTCCCGGTACGGGTTGTCCGGTAACCGCTTCGCTGCGGGACGCAGACTTTACTTTATTAGTGACAGAACCGACTATTTCTGGTTTCTCTGATTTGCAAAGAGTCTTGAAGGTAGTTGAATATTTTAAAATTCCTTGGAAGGTGGTAATCAATAAATATGATATTAATCTTAGGGTAGCTAATAAGATAAAGAATTGGAGCAAGGATAAATTTTTGGGTAAAATCTCTTATGACAAAAAAATTTTTGAGGCAATTTCTCATCTTAGACCGATTATGGAGACAGATTTAAAAGCCAAAAAAGAAATTGAGGCCATTTATCAAAAGTTAAAAAATTTCTTTCCGAGATTTTGAGGACTTAATTTTCGTTTCAATAGAATTTTTATGCCTAGACCAATAAAAAAAAGACGCATCTCGTTTGATCCTAGTGTGACTTATTTTAAACCAAGAGCTGTTCCTCTTTCAGAATTAGAAGAGGTTAATTTGAGAACGGACGAAATAGAGGCATTGCGGATTTGCGATCTTGAAAATTTAAGCCAAGTAAGCGCAGCTAAAAGGATGGGAATTTCTCAAAGTACTCTTCAGCGGATATTACATTCTGCGAGAAAAAAAGTTTCAGAAGCTTTAATTAAAGGTAAGGCAATTAAGATTAAGAAATAAACCTTCCTTTCTTGCCGTTTAAATATCATTTGACTTATCGGCGTAAGGAGGTTTTTTGTTTTGATTTACTTCTTATTAATGATACTTTATAATAAAAGATAAAGGTTAAAAGTTATTAAGATTTTTAAAAATTAAAATTATTATGGACAACCAATACTTGCATAATTTTAATCTGGGCAAAAAATATTTATTTAGTTTCTTAATTATTATTTTCAGTGCTTTTTTGCTCTCTCTAACAATTTGGATAGGGGCAAAGACCCAAAATACAATAGAAGAAGGAAAGTATATCAACCAAAAATTTGAACCTAAAAATACTATTACTATTTCCGCCCATTCTGAAATATATGCTAAACCCGATTTAGCTTTAGTGGTTGCTTCAATAATAAACGATGCCAAAACGGTTAGCGAGGCAATGGCGAGTAACACAAAAAGTATCAATGCGGTCATTGCTTTTGCAAAGAGCCAAGGCGTGGATGCTAAAGATTTGAAAACCACTAATTTTAGTATTTACCCTCGCTACGAATGGCAAACCCAAAAAGTTTGCGTTGTCCCTCCTTGTCCATCAGGAAAAAGGGTGCTCATTGGTTATGAAGTAAACCAATCTTTACAGATAAAAATTAGAGATATGGCGAAAATTGGCAACATTGTCCAAGGGATAACAGAAGCTGGAGCTAACAGGATAAATAATCTAAGTTTTTCTATTGCAAAAAAGGACGAGCTGCAAAAGAAAGTCCGAGATGAAGCAATCAAAAAAGCAAAAGCAAAAGCAAAAGATTTGGCTTCCAAACTTGGCATCCAGTTAGTAAAAATTACTCGTTTTACCGAAAATAATATTCCACCTATTTATCCTTATCCTCAGAGATTGTTAACAGCAGGGACAAGTAAAGGAGACGAAAGTAATAAATCAATTCCCCAAATAGAAACCGGAGCAAATAAGATAGAAGCCAATGTGTCTATTACCTATGAGATGAATTAGCAGAAATACTGGCATTTTTGATATCTATAGATTCATTAGATAATTTTAAGATTTTTAATATGAAAGAAACAAGTGTTTTAATTATAGGTGGAGGAGCAGCCGGTCTTATGGCAGGTTTAGTGATAAGAAAGCTTACTCCGAAACGTAAAGTTTTGATTGTTAAAGACGAGAAAGGAGTAACAATACGATGCTCCGAGCCTTATGTTTTAGGAGGCAAAGCAAAACTCCCCCGGATTGTTTATTCCGATAAAGCGATGTTGGCGGAAAATGGGTTGGATTATTTGTTAGATAAAATAATAGGTTTTCCAAATTGGCCGAAAGAAAAAGTAGCTTTAACGCAAAAGGGAGAGAAAATTAAATTTGATGAGGTAGTTTTGGCTACCGGGGCTAACCCCTTTTCTCCTCCCATTGAAGGCATAAAAAATAAAAATGTATTTTCCTTGAGACAGGTTGAAGACATAAAAAAAATAAAACGCCGTCTACAAGAGAGCAAAAGAGTGGTTATTATTGGAGGAGGGGCAATTGGTGTGGAAATAGCTGC
>CAZLUG010000011.1:12619-13849 GCA_964562675.1 uncultured Candidatus Saccharibacteria bacterium
AAAATTTTAGGATGCAAGCTTGGACATTTTGGCATTAAAACCAATCAATATGGGCAAACATCAATAAAGGGAGTTTGGGCCGCCGGCGATTGCGCTGAGGTAAAAAGCTTGATTACTCAGAAAGTCGTTCCTTCTCAATTAGCCACCACCGCAGTCATCATGGGAAAAACAGTAGGCATGAATTTAGCAGGAAAATTGGTGAAATTTCAGGGTGTTTTGAATCCTGCCGTTTCTTCTTTTTTTGAAAATGGTGTTGGAAGAGTTGGGCTAACCGAACAGGAAGCAAAGAATGAGAAAATCCAAATTATCGTTGTTCGAGCGGAGTCAACCGACCAATACCCGTCCCAAAAGAGCGCTCAGCCAATAGAGGTTAAATTAATCTTTAAGAAAGCAAATAAAAGATTAATTGGCGGCCAATTTTTTGGCGGAAAGAAAAGCTTGGGAATGAGAATAAACCTTCTTTCTTTGGCTATTGCCCACCACTTGACAGCAAAAGATTTGGCAAACCTAAATTACTGTGCCCATCCGGAAGAAACACCTTTGCCTTTTAAAGAACCAATAGTAATGGCTTCCGAAAAAGTTAAATGATTATATCTTAAAAAATCAATCAACATGGCTAAACAAAACAAAGAAAAAATTAGGGAGACACTCTCAAAAGTGAAACACCCTGAGATAAACAGCGACCTTGTTAAGTTGGGCATGATAGGGGAAATTCAAGAAAACGACAAAGGCATTTCTATAGAATTAAAACTTCCATTTCCAGGAATTCCAATCAGACAATTGCTAGAAGATTTGGTTAGAAAATCTTTGTCAAAGGAAAAGAAAAAAATTAAAATAGTAGTTTCAGTAATGTCTAGCGAGGAGAGAGTAAAATTTACAAAAATGGCTCAAGAGAACTGGAGCTTGTAAATTCATTTTGATGTCTCTTCAATAGACTTTACAAAATCTTGAAATAAAAAAGCGGGTCTGTTTTATATAATAGGCTCGCTTATTTTTTAAGGATAAATCCGTTGTCTATACCTCCTTTAGGGATGGTAAAGACATAGAAAAAAGAGTGGTGGTCTTTATGCCAGAAGCTAATATAGCATAAAGCAATAATTTTGGTGGGGATTACTTTAAATAAGGTAACCCTAGCAAACCTTGGGTATTCTCTAATAGCATTGGCAACATCTATTCTGACATTGCCATTATCCTTGAGTCTGCCAACCTTTGTATGGTTGGCACTATCTT
>CAZLUG010000011.1:13949-18904 GCA_964562675.1 uncultured Candidatus Saccharibacteria bacterium
AAATGCAACTTTAGAGGCTTTGCTTTTGGCTCTTGTTCTAGTATAATAAAAAAAGCACACTTAAATTAAAATTATATGAAAGGAGTGATATAGATGAAATACATTTTAACCTCGGGTGGATTTAAGAAACTGAAATTGAAAGAAGATAAACTAAAAAAAGAGCTGAGAGAGCTAAGGAGTAAAAAGATGGACACCGCTAGAGATTGTGGTGATATGTGGCATGATAACCCAATGTTTTATCTTTTGGAAATGGAGGAAAGAGTTCTGATGAGAAGATTATCAGAAGTAGAAGAAAAGCTTAATGAAGCTATCGTCCAAAAACCACAGAGTCAAGAGAAGATTGTTCAGTTGGGATCCATTGTTAAGATACGCTTTAATGATGGCCAAGAAAAGGAATTGACTATAATAGATCCGGAAAGCATTGATTTAGATAATAATAAAATTTCCTATAATAGTCCGGTTGGTCGTGCACTAATGGGAGCAAAAGAAAACGATATTGTTGTGTATAAATCTCCTAGAGAAGGTAGTACGAAGATTAGAGTGTTAAAAATTATAAAGGGAGATTAATTTCTCCCTTTCCTTATTTGGTCCTTGAAAGTACAATATTCCGTAAGGATACTAAAATTTATTAAATAGGGGAACAAAGTTAGGGAAGATGACCTAAAATATTACTTCTGCGCTATTTATACAAGTTGAGAGGAAATTTCTGTTTGATAACACTAAACTCAGGTCTGCATTGACGTTTAAATATTTAAATTTATAGCAGGTAAAGGATAATTTTCTACTATTCTACTTGTCAAATGGAAAAATTATAACTATGCTTAAGGATTAAAGGTTATAAATAAAATTATCAACAAATTCATCAATTATTCACTTTCTAACATGAATCAATCTAAAAAGAGATATCTGAAAAAAATAAGCTTTCAAAAAGTTATAGAAAGCCCGCAAGAAAAGCATTTCTATGAAGAGGTTTTTTTTGAGATCATTAATTTCTTACAAAAAAATGGGAAAAGTACTTTTCAAGAGATTATAAAATTTGTTCAAGGAGGTGACAGGAGAACGTTGAGATTACTAGACGAGATGGTAAAAAATAAATTTATTTCATTTTCTTCTGGGAATTTTTTTATAAAACCACGGAAAACTAGCGTTATAACCCCCTCTCTCAAAATGAAAGACATTGCATGTCCAAAATGTTCTAATGGAGTTATTAATAACAACGATCCATATTTCCAAAAGCTCAAAAATATAATGCAGAAAATATATATCAAAAGACCAAAACCTACATTTATTTTTGACCAAAGGCCAGTAACGTTTGAAACAACTATAAAACGGGCGTTTTACATGGTTTGGAGAGGGGATATTCAGGACAAAAAAATTGCGATTATTGGAGATGATGATTTAACAAGTTTAGCTCTCGGTTTTTTAAAGATGGCTAAGAGTATCACTGTTTTTGAGATAGATAAAAGATTTGTACGTTTTTTGCGAAAGATGAGTAAATTATATAATCTAAAGCTTCATATAATAGAAAGGGATGTGCTACAAGGAATTCCGAAGAGGTATCTGGAGAATTTTGATGTATTCATGGCTGACCCTACTCCTACTGCTGTTCCATTTACAGTTTTTGTTAATACAGGCATTAAATTACTTAAAAAAGAAAAAGAAATGGTTGGCTATCTGTCTTTTTATTCATCGAGTATGCCGAGAAGTATAGAATTGCAAAGGATTCTCACGGAAATGAATCTAATGATTACAGATTGTATACCTTTTTTTACCGAATATGAGGCGATTAAGAGAACTTATTCTCCCAGAGATCTAAAGTTGATTAAGCAGTATGCCGATCAGTTTCCGAAAGTAGGGTTTTTTGAATCATTAGTGAGGGTAGAAACAACACTCAAGACAAAAACTAAAAGAGTTTCTGCAAAATTAGAAGATATGATAGGAAGGGCCACCAAAAGAGTGCTTAAAAACAATGACAAAGATCCTGCCCTAAACCTAGATATTCTTAATAGAGATTATTTAAGGGGACAAGCTAAGGACCTTCAAAATAAAGTTCAGAAAAAAATAGAGTTGAAGCAAGATTAATTTTATGACTAAACTTATAAAGAGATTTATCATGGATTTTCATGTAACCGGATTGTGCAACCTAAACTGCAAATTTTGTTGTGGCACCTTGGACAAAACTAAAGGTCCTAATTTTCGGGATATAGTTGAAGTTTTGCAGAAATTAAAGCAAATTGGCGTTACGACGATTGTTCTGACGGGTGGTGAGCCCCTTTTGAGGCCAGACATAGTAAGAATAATAGAAAAGATTTATAAAGAAGGATTTGAGGTATATTTATCGTCAAATGGTATTTTGCTTCCCCGTTACTGGAAGAAGCTTGAAAAATTCATTTCTTGTATCGGCTTACCCGTTGATGGATCCACTGCAAAGAAAAGTGCTTATATGGGGCGTTCTGCAAATTCTTTTCGTAGCGTTCTAAAAATGCTAAGGTTTTTTAAGCACAATAAACCTAAATGTTCTGTTAAAATAGGCACGATTGTTTCTAAAAGAAATGAGAAAGATATAATAGATATTGGTAATTTAATTTTTCGAAACCCATCAACATATTCGCAAGTAATATGGAGATTATATGAATTTTCCCCTCTCAATCGGGGCAAGAAATATGCATCGGAATATTCTATCTCCGACAGTAAATACTTTAAAATTTGCCAAGCAGCGAAAAAGAATTTTCCTCATCAAAAAATTTCTTTTCTCTCAAATGCACAATCAGATGGATCCTACTTCTTTATAGATCCTCATCTCCGCTTGCTCTATTTAAAAGATGATAAATATAATATTATAGCCGATCTTAAAAGAGATAAAGTAAATTCATTAATAAATATTAAAAAATCCCTTAAGAGTGCTATTCATAAAGGATCCCTAAATAGAAAATGGCTTCCTTCCAAATGAAATGTATTTAATGAAATGTATTTATAGAATTGATTGATCCGTGTTATCAGAAAAGGTGTTTGTATCTTTTTTCTAATTTTTTCAGGTCCATTTTCTTAAAATCAAATTGTAATTTTTTATTATTGTTTAATTGATTGCATTGTTTCTCGAACTCACCTTTTTTGTACGGCTCCAGGCCAAGCAATTTGCAAACTTTTTTAATTTTTATCTGAGCTTTTTTTACTTCTTTTTTATTACCTGCCATTATTTCTGCTTCGTAAACAAACCCGAAATCTCTTATATGGACAAGAGCAAATTCTATTCCTTGATATTGATATACCCAAGTATCAGTAGAATAGGCAAGAGCTTTTGTCCACCCAAGAGCCTTGAGAAATTCAACGGCTGTTAGAAAATCAGACAGAGATATTGGAATTTCAAATTCTTTTCTTGCGTCGCTCCCGGCCCAATGGCCATATTTTGCTACTAACGAAGCTTTAGAATTTGTGATACGCAATCGAAGATCAAGAGGATCTTTTTTTAATTTCTTTACATCTTTAGGAAATCCATTTCGGAAATACAAGAGAGAAAACCGTGTTTTTTTCTCAATAAAAATAGCATTTTCTTTGAAGTATTGAGATATTTTAGAAAAATGCTCTTTTGTGAGGGGGCCTCTTGTCTCTACTTCAAATGGTTTTTTTGCGCTCATGTTTTACTTTTTTAGGATAAAACCAATATATGGTGCTTTGAAAAGATGGAGATATTTATGAAGTAAATATTTAAAATAGCTTGTGAAATAATAACCAAAATATCTAACTGATCTTAATCTAGGCACTTGCTTGATTATTTTTAGCCATTGTTTTTTATTTAAAAACCTTTCGTTTCCGTACATTTTTTCTTCTTCTGTAAAATAATCTGAAGGGACGGAGAAGATTACTATTTCGGCGACTCTTAAAAGCTCGCCTAGAATTTTAATAATATCCTGATCCGAAAAATGCTCTAGAACGCCATGATTAAAAGCTATAGCAAAGGTGTTGTCCTGGTAAGGTAAACTCTTTATATCAGCAATCTCGAAGTTTAATAGTTGGTTCCTATTTCTTGCTAGCATTTTAGCTATTGCAAGCATTTCCTGGTCTATATCTACTGCAGTAACCTTGTATCCTAAACTGCTTAAGACGATAGACACTACTGCTGTTCCACACCCTGCTTCTATAATCTTTTGGTTTTGGCCATTGCCAACTTCTTTTATAATTTTTTCCAGAAAAAACCTTTTCTCTTTAGATTTTTTTTGCAGGAATTTTTTTGGCCCTCCTTCACTAGCAATCTCATTTTGATAAATTTGGCTCCATTTTGTCATTACATTATTTTACTTAGAAAATAATAATAAATCAAATTAAAAGAGAGGCTCAATAATTTAGGAACCTCTCATTTTTTATGATCAAGATGGCTAAAAATTTTCCTTGCATGTTGGAATACCCATTCAGCATCTTTCTGAGTGGTATTCACAGTCTGAACTTCTGGAAAGGCTTTATATAATAATTGGATTTTTGCCCAATATGGAAATAGAGCTTTGTCATTTTGGTCCATTCCATGTCTTTCGCTAAATCTTTTTTTTAATTCTTCTTTCGTGTCTACTATTAGGCAAATAGTATAATCAGGGCGTTTAATAAACGTATACCTTAAAGCCGTTAAAACCTTTAATAGTTTTCTCTTTTTAGTTAGAACAGTTTGTGAAACAATTGTATTTAAAATGTATTTATCGCAAATAACTGGATATTTTTTAAGCAAGTGGGTAATGTAGAGAGATGTAATAATAGTTGCAAACCAATATGCTAAGATCTCGACAGTTGGTGGAGATTTTTCGGCTAATCTAACAAACCATAACGTAACTTTTAAGGGAGTTTTTATATATTTTGCATTGCATGTTTCGGCCAATTTTTTTGCTAGAGTGGTTTTCCCTACACCATCAACACCTTCTATAGCTATCAAAGGATATCGCTTACCTCTCATTTTTCTCGCCTCCTTTTTT
>CAZLUG010000012.1:0-15940 GCA_964562675.1 uncultured Candidatus Saccharibacteria bacterium
TACTAAGGATATGTTTAACAAAAAGCTAAAGGAATACAAAGAAAGGCAAGCAGAATTAAATGAAGAAATACAAAGATACACTGATGCTGATGAAAACTACTATTTAACCGCAAATACAGTGTTAAACCTTGCTCAAAAAGCTTTAGAAATCTTTGAAAGTTCTGAAGTCAATGAAAAAAGGCAATTACTCAATTTCCTACTTCAGAACCTTCAACTAAAAGGCAGGAAGCTAGCATTTAAGCTAAAAACACCGTTTGATACGGTGCTTAAAGCGAACAAGTGTTCTATAGGGCTCCGGGAGCAGGATTCGAACCTGCACTCTCACCGCTTAACAGGCGGGGGTTTTACCATTAAACTATCCCGGAATAATCTTTAATATGTTTTATTGTGAAAAGCAAAAATTGTCAAATCAAAAGTTTAAACTAGTAATCTTTAAGTTTTTTTAAACCTTCCAGTCTGCGAATTTTCTCCAAAGCTTTCGCTTGAATCTGGCGAATTCTCTCCCGCGTCACCCCAAATTCCTGCCCTACTTCTTCTAAGGTATGGGTTACGCCGTCTTCTAAACCAAATCGCATTGACAAAATCTTTTTCTCACGCGGAGTTAAATCAGCTGAAATCTCGCTTAACCTTTCTTTTAAAAGATTAAGAGTGGCTTTTCGAGAAGGCAATGGAGTTTTTTCATCTGGAATAAATTCGGCTAAAATACTGTCTTTTTGGTCATCACCAACCGGCGTCTCCAAAGAAATAGACTTTTGGCGAATTTGCCGAATGTGCTGCACTTTATCTACTTCCGTACCCATCTCTGCGGCAATCTCTTCGGGAAGAGGCTGTCTACCCAAAACCTGAAGAAGTTTTCGGCGGGCCTTCCCATATTTGCTGATAGTTTCCACCATATGCACGGGAATTCTAATTGTTCTCGATTGGTCAGCTAAAGCCCGGGTAATAGCTTGCCTTATCCACCAAGTAGCATAAGTGGAAAATTTATATCCTTTACGCCAGTCAAATTTTTCTACCGCCCGAAAAAGGCCTAAATTCCCCTCTTGAATTAAATCAAGCAAGGTCAGATTAGGAGAGCGGCCGACATATTTTTTGGCAATCGAAACTACCAACCTTAAATTAGCTTTAATAAGCCTTTTCCGCGCTTCTTGGTCGTTTTCTTCTATCCGGCGGGCTAACTCCTTTTCTTCTCTAGCAGTTAACATTGCAACTTTACCAATTTCTTTAAGATAAATCTGGATAGAATCTATTTTACGGTTCGGCTTAATTTTTCTCCCCAACTTTTTTTCCGGTTCCAAAAGGCTGTTTTGGCTAAGGACAGCAATGCTCTGTTCTTCCATTGTCTGATAAAGTTTTTCTAAACCCTCAACATCCTTTTCAAAATTAGGAAAGCTATAAAGAATTTCCCTTTCGGTTACAAAACCTCTGGCTCTCCCTTTTCGCAAGAGAGCATCTATTTTTTCTTGGGGAAAAATTTTGCTCTGGCGTTTGCGGATGACTCTAGCAGTTTTTTTAAACTTTCCTCTTGCTTTTGCCTGCTTGATATTTTTAACTTTGTTAATTTTTCTCCTCCCGCTCCCCTTGCTTACTCTACTTTGGTATTTCTTTTTTCCAAGCTTCAGCTTCTTTTTCTGAGACACTTTAATTTTTCGAGAAGAAGACTTTCTTCTCTTTGGAGCGTTTTTGGTTTTTAGCGTTCTGTTTTTGGGAGATTTCCGTTTGGAACTTATCTTCGCTTTCTTTTTCTTTATCCTCTTTGCCTTTTGCCGGATAGTTTGGCTCTTCTTGGAGCCTATTAGTTTCTTGGCTTTAGTTTTCGGCCGACGGCTAGCTTTTCGATTTACCTTTTTCTTAGGCAAACTCTTCGGAGCTTTCTTCCCAGCTCTTTTCCCAGTTTTCTTTCCAATCTTCTTTCCAATCGCCTTTCTAGCTTTCTTTTGAGACTTATTTCTTTTTTGTTTTTTTGGCATAACAAAATAAATATCCAACCGCTTAACTTCTTAACAAAAAGCCAGCAGTTAAATTTTGTTCATAGGTATTTATTGATATTGCTTTAAAAGTTTAGTTTTCTTTGCAAATTTTTCCATTAAAATATCAATCTTTTTATCCTCTTTTTTTGCTTCGGCTTCCTGAATGGCCTTTGAAATCTCCCGTAATTCTGCCTTGAGACCAAAAGCTATAATCTGGGCGAGACAGCTTTGGGCTTCTTTTTTCGGGTCGTCTTCTTCTTCGACTTCAGACATCAAAGCAGACACCTGAAGAAAGTTTTTTAGATTATCTGGGTAATTATCTCCAGCTGAGCCGAGAAAGTCTTTTAATTTCTTTGCCGCTTTCGTTTTGTCGGGTTCGGAATCTTGAATTTTTTTCAAATCGGCAAAAACCTCCTGAAAATCATTCGACATAAATCTTTGGGCCTCTTTTGTTATTAAATCCAAAACATCGGTGTCTTGATAAATCAAGGATAAAATTTTCTCTTCCAAGAGTTGGTGGCGTGAATTTTTTGGCAATACTGCCTTGTTTTCTTTTGAAAATTCGGTTCCGCTTGTTCTTTCTGAAGGAAAACTAATTTTCTTTAGTTCAGCGAGCACAGCATTTTCGGAAACTTCCAATTGCCGAGCTAATACTTTAACCCAGTGGTCTTGGAGAATCTTATTTTTAATTTTCCGCAAATAAGGCAAAAGAATGTCGGAAATCGCCTTTTTCCCTTCAGGTGTTTTGCGGTCAAATTTAGACAAAGTGTTCTCGAAATAAAAATCAAGAATTCTTTTATTTTTCTTCACTAGAGTTTGCCACTCTTTCGGATTTCTCGAGGCTACATCGGCTGGATCTAAACCGGCAGGCATAGTGATAACTCTCACATTGAATCCTTTTTGTTGGGCTAGGTCTATCCCCCGCTTTGTGGCTGAATTCCCGGCGGCGTCCATATCAAAAGATGTCAACAAATTCTGAGAATATCTTTTTAAAATAGTAAGCTGATAGTCTGTGAGAGACGTTCCTGAAGAAGATACAACGTTCTCAACACCAGCTTGGTGAGAAAGAATAACATCTGTATATCCTTCCACTAAGATACTCGCATCGTGATTGCGGATAGCCATCTTGGCAAAGTTCAAACCATATAATACTTTACTTTTGTCGTAAAGCAAAGTATTGGGGGTATTAAGATATTTAGCAACATCTTCTTTTTTGCCTGCGGCCGTTATCCGTCCGCCGAAACCGATTGTCTGAGAGTTGAGGTCAAAAATCGGGAACATAATTCTACCCCGAAAACGGTCGTAAATATCAGAAAATTGATTTTCCTTCCGGCTGGCCAAACCACTCTTGGCTATTTCTTCTTTTTTGTATCCTTTGGAAATCAGAAAGTCTGAAAGTCCCCGCCAAGTATCAGGAGCGTAGCCAAGCTGCCACTTCTCAATACTTTCGTCGTTAATACCTCTTTTCTTCAAATATTCCCTGGCTTCTTTGCCGGCTTTGCTTGAATTAAGCTGCTTTCTGAAAAACCCATTAGCCAGCTCAAGGATTTCATACAACCTCTGGCGTTCGCTTCTTAAGGCTGGATTTTCGCGAGCTAAGCTTACGCCTGCCTTTTTGGCTAAAATCCTCAAAGCGTCGCCAAACTCAACGCCTTCAATTTTCATCACAAAATCAAAAACTGACCCGCCCGCGCCGCAGCCAAAGCATTTGAAAATTTGCTTACTGGGAGAAATATAGAAAGATGGGGTTTTTTCTTGATGGAAGGGGCACAATGCTTTATAATTAGCTCCGGCTTTTTGAATTTTAATATAACTGCCAATTACCTCAACAATATCTAATTTATCTTTAATTTCATCAATAACGGAATCCCTCATATTATTTTAAAGATTGCCATAGACAAAGTTGATTTTTCTATTGTATAATAATTAGGATAGCTGAAATTTTATTATAAATCAACCTAAAACCAAAAAATTAAAAAATATTAAGAAAAATATGAAAATAGCTCAAATAGCGCCTCTTTGGATACCAGTTCCCCCTTATAACTATGGTGGGACAGAGCTCGTGGTATCTTTGCTAACTGAAGAGCTGGTTCGAAGAGGACATGAAGTAACTCTTTTTGCTTCGGGAGATTCCCGCACCAAAGCCCATTTAGTGCCGATTTGGCCAACTTCCTTGTGGCGGGCGCATTTGTCGGTGCCCCACGCCGCTTTCGGTTTGATGTACAAAAAAATCTTTGAAATGCAGGACCAATTTGATATTATCCATGACCACTGCGAATTTTACACCGCTCCCTATAGCCCATTTTTAAAACCGCCTATCGTTTCTACTATCCACCATCCAATGTACGAAGAAATGGTGGTTTTGTTTAAAAAATTTCCAAACATAAACTACGTGGCTATTTCAAAAAACCAGAAGAAATCAGCTCCGGGGGTAAACTTCGTGCGTACAATTTACCATGGATTGCCAATGGAACAGTATCCTTTTAGCGACCATCCCAGCGATTATCTTTTGTGGCTTTCCAAAATTACTCCCCAAAAAGGACCAGCCGAAGCCATAGAGGTGGCGAAAAAAGCCGGAGAAAAACTTATTCTTTCGGGGAATCTGTTAAGGGAATACCGAGATTACTTTGAATATCGCGTGAAACCTCTTATTGATGGAAGACAAATTCAGTTTGTGGGCGCTTCGAATTTCAGCAAGAAAATCGAATTATTTAAAAACGCCAAGGCAGTTCTTTATCCAGTGAAAAGACAGGAGCCTTTTGGCCTGGTAGTTGTTGAAGCAATGGCTTGCGGAACACCCGTGATTGCCTATAAAGAAGGAGCTATGGCAGAAATCATTAAAGACGGCGAAACGGGATTTTTGGTTTCAAACCAAGAAGAAATGGTCCAGGCGGTCAAGAAAATCGGGCTTATCGACCGAAGAAAATGCCGCGAGTACGCGGAAAAAAATTTTCCGCTGGGAAGAATGGTAAACCGTTATGAAAGATTATACAAAAAAATTCTTAGGGCAAAGAAAAATGACAACAAAAAACCGACCGCTTAAAATTGCTCAAATCGCTCCCCTCTGGTTCCCAATTCCACCAAAAAAATACGGAGGGATAGAAAGAATAGTTTCCGGCTTAACCGAAGAGTTGGTCAAGAGAGGGCATAAGGTAACTTTGTTTGCTTCAGGTAATTCTAAAACAAAAGCTAAGCTTTTTGCTGTCCGCCCGACAGCGCTTAAAAAAGACGGTGTCCATTGGGATAATCCCCTTTGGAATCTAGAAAATCTTTCCGTGGCTTTTAAGCAAGCAGGAAAGTTTGATATTATTCATTCCCATTTAGACCTCTGGGCTCTTTTTTTTCAAGAGCTGACAAACACTCCCGTTGTGCATACTTTCCATAACCGCTTAAACATTGCATCTCCAAAAAAATCATCGAAAGCACCTTTACGAATTCAGATGTTCGAGCGGCACAAGAAATCTGCCTATGGCTGTTTTATTTCAAAATCCCAAAGAGAAATTTCGGCGGTAAAATTTCCCCATAACTCCATTGTTTACAATGGTATAGATATATCTCGTTTCAAATTTAACCCAAAGCCAAAAGATTATTTTATTTGGATAGCCAGAGTTGACCCTTTTAAGGGGATAGAAAATGCAATTAAAGTAGCAGAAATTGCTAATCTCAAATTGCTTTTAGCGGGCCGGCTGGATCCAAAAAGAAAACAATATTTTGAAGAAAAAATAAAACCTCATTTAAACCAGCGGATAAAATATGTAGGAGAATTGTCTCGAAGCCAGCTTTCTCATTTCTACGGCCAAGCGAAGGCTTGTCTTTACCCAATAGAATGGGAAGAACCGTTTGGGTTAATTATGGCCGAATCCCAAGCTTGCGGAACACCGGTTATCGCTTTTGACCGGGGTTCGGTGAAAGAAGTAGTAAAAGACGGAAAGACGGGGTTTGTTGTCCCCTTCTTGGCAAAAAACGGGAAAAAGAATATCCAAGGTTTGGTGGAAGCCGTGAAGAAAATAGACCAAATCAAAAGAAAAGATTGTCGAACATGGGTGGAGAAAAATTTCACTCTTGAAAAAATGGCTGATCGCTACGAAAAAATTTATTATAAACTATTAGCAGAAAGAAAATGAAAAAACGAAAATTAAAAATTGGTATGATGGTGTCTGGACTTTTTTCCGTTCCCCCGCCAAAAGATGTGATTCAAGCGCCAATGTCAGTTGCTAAATCCATTGCCGAAGGCATCGCAAAAAAAGGACATCAGGTGTATTTCTTCGCTCCTCAAGGATCCAAGTTAAAAGTAACAAAAATCATCACAGGGAATTTAAAACCTTTAAAAAGAGCTGGCTGGAAAAACAATTCAAAAATTCTTCAAAGCTCGTTTGTCAGGCAAATCGAAACAGAAAAAATCTTTAATTTATGGGACCAATATCTTATCTCTCTGATGTATAAAATGGCCCTTCAGAAAAAACTTGATTTATTGCATATTCATCCCATTGACCGAGCTTTGCCGTTTGGTTTTTCGTTTGAGAAAATTCCGGTGGTTTATACCCTCCACGATCCAGTTTATCCTTGGAGAAGCGAGATTTTTCGGATGTTTTCTTCAAAAAATCAACACTTAATTGCAATTTCTAATTCTCAAAGGAAAGGCAGCCCGAGGCTCAATTGGACAGCCACTATTTATAATGGATTAAAATTACAGCAATTTCCCTTTTCTTCCCAAGAAGGTAGCTATCTTTTATTTTCGGGCAGGCTTTTGCCGAAAAAGGGCGCTAGTGAAGCAATCCAGGCATCCTTAAAAGCCAAAGAAAAACTCATAATCGCGGGGGCGCCAAATCACGGAATATATTGGGAAGGAAAAATCAAGCCCTATCTCGGCCGAAACATTCGCTATGTTGGTAATATTCCCCGCCAAAAGATTTACCAATATTATCAAAAAGCCAAAGCGCTTCTTTCGCCTGTTCAATGGGAAGAACCATTCGGATTAACAATGATTGAAGCTCAAGCTTGCGGAACACCGGTTATCGCTTTTGACCGGGGTTCGGTGAAAGAAGTAGTAAAAGACGGAAAGACGGGGTTTGTTGTCCCCTTCTTGGCAAAAAACGGGAAAAAGAATATCCAAGGTTTGGTGGAAGCCGTGAAGAAAATAGACCAAATCAAAAGAAAAGATTGTCGAACATGGGTGGAGAAAAATTTCACTCTTGAAAAAATGGTCAATAACTACGAAAAGGTGTATTATAAAGTATTAAAGAAATAATATTATGATTACGCAAAAAAGAAAATTAAAAATTGCTCAAGTTGCTCCTTTGTGGTTTTCAATTCCCCCCAAAAAATACGGAGGGATAGAATGGATTGTTTATAACCTCTGCGAAGGCCTAACAAAACGCGGACACCAGGTAACTCTTTTCGCTTCGGGAGATTCAAAAGTTCCTTGCAAGTTAGTGTCTGTTTATCCAACTTCTCTAATCAAAGACCATATCTCCTGGCAAGATAATACTTATAATGTTTTAAATCTTAGCCGAGCTTTCCAAAGAGCAAAAGAATTTGATATTATCCATACCCATATTGACCTTTGGGATATGTACTTTGCGCCAATTGTCAATACTCCGACAGTGCATACTATTCATAACCCTCTGTATTCCAGCTCCAAAGTAGATTCGCGGCTTTTTATTTTTGACAAATTCAAACATAATAACTTTGCCACTATTTCAAATTCGCAAAAAAGTTTATCGAGAGTAAAACTTAACGCAACCACCATCTACAATGGAATTCGCATTCAAGAATTTAAGTTTAATCCTCACCCTAAAGACTACTTTGTGTGGGCCGCCAGAATTGATAAATATAAAGGCATCGAAAATGCTATTACGGTGGCCGAAAAAGCCGGAGTAAAGCTTGTGCTTGCGGGGAGATTAGACCCCACCCAGAAAGAATATTTCCAAAGTCGTATTAAGCCGCATCTAAATAAGAATATTAAATATATTGGCGAATACTCCCGCAAAGAAAAATCAGATTTCTTTGGACAGGCAAAAGCTCTTCTTTACCCTATTGAATGGTTTGAGCCGTTCGGATTAAACATGGCCGAAGCCCAAGCCTGCGGAACACCGGTTATCGCTTTTGACCGGGGTTCGGTGAAAGAAGTAGTAAAAGACGGAAAGACGGGGTTTGTTGTCCCCTTCTTGGCAAAAAACGGGAAAAAGAATATCCAAGGTTTGGTGGAAGCCGTGAAGAAAATAGACCAAATCAAAAGAAAAGATTGTCGAACATGGGTGGAGAAAAATTTCACCGAAGAAGTAATGGTTCAAAACTACGAGAAACTATACTACAAACTAATTTATGCAAAAAACAAAAAATAGTATTCTTATTCCAAACATTCAACAAAAAATCAAAAAAAAATTAAACGAATTCTCATTAAAAGCAGATACATCTCCAAAAGAGTTTCTTGAAAAACACGGCGTCGGCCGTCATCGTTATGTCAGCCGCTGCCAAACAAAAAAAGGAGAATGGGTTGCCTTTTACGCAAGGCTACACAACAACGAAGATTCTAAAAATAAATTCCTTCAAGAAATTCATTTTTTAGAAACAATCAAAAAAAGCAAATTAAAAATCGGAAATTTTATTCCGCCAATTCTTAACTTCGGCAGAGAAAATGATTTTGAATGGATGATTAGAAGATACCTCGAAGGGAAAGCTTTGGGCTTTAGTCGAAAAGTAATCTCTCCCCTTCCAACAAAAGCGGTTAACAAAATAACCGATGATGTGTACGAAATTTCTTTAACCTCGCCAAAATATTTTTCCGGTTTAAAAGAATTTGATTACAAAAATTACTTAGCAACAGGAACATATCAAGATTTGGCAAAAAAGGGGGTAATTTCTAAAAAATTCGCCAACCAGATACTCCGGCAAATAAAAATTACTATCCCCTTGCTCAAAAAAGAAAACCATTATCTTTCCCACGGAGATTTAAATCTTGGGAATATTATAGAGGAAAAGGGGAAAATTTGGATTATTGATTGGGAGCTGATTTCTAAAAACAATTTTGCCTATGACATTGGTTATCTCTGGGCTCACCTTTGGGAAGCTGAAAAATCGTTCCGCCAAGCACTAATATCAGACTACGTGAAAAAATTAACCCCTCAAAAATTAGAAAAGTTCAAAAAACTTCTGCCCGTTGTGGCAACCTATCTCTCTTTAGGAGGCATTGAATACAAAGAAAGCAAAGAAAAAGAAGCAATGCTCAAACGGCGAAGGATTTTTTATCTCAAACTTATAGAAAATTGTTTAAAGCCGTTCAGCCAATTAATTAAAACTTAACTTCGTTTCAGAAATGTCTAAAAAGAAACTTAAAATTGCAACTTTCTGCACAAATGAGTGGCCTACACCACCCCCAGAAAACACTTTTTATGCTCCTTTGTGGATTGCCTACTACATTGCTGATGGACTGGCTAAAAGAGGCCATCAGGTTTACTATTTTGGGTCGAAAGAATCAAAATTGAAATACGCCAAACTTGTTGATTTAGGAATGCCTGCCATCAAAAATAATAAAACCCTTCAGCCCTTTTTGCCTTATCTTAATGAAGTAGTAGTAAATTTCTACGAGCAGTTAATGGTTTCAAAAATTTATGAGATGGACCAAAAAATAAAATTTGATATCATTTTGATTCATCCTTACCGCCGAGCTATTCAGTTTGCCCCTTTAAGCAAGGCCAAGACTGTTTTTACAATTCACGACCCAATTGAAGGTTTCCACCAATATATGCTGAAACAAACAAAAAAACAGCCAAATACTTACTTAATCAGCATTAGCAATAACCAACGGAAGCCTTCTCCTCGCCTAAATTATGCGGCCACTGTTTATAACGGCCTTGATTTAAAAAATTACAAATTTAATCCCCGGCCAAAAGACTATTTCGTGGCGGCGGGGCGCTTTGCGCCCGAAAAAGGCATTGATTTAGCTGTCCAAGCAGCTCGGAAAGCAGGTGTAAATCTAAGGATTGCCGGCGGGCCAGCAAGAAGCGATTATTTTAGGACAAAAATCAAACCTTTCCTCAACGACAAAATTAGATATGTAGGAATGATTGATTATCAAAAAATGGGAGAATTTTATGGGAAAGCTAAAGGATTGCTATATCCAATGAGATGGGAAGAACCATTTGGATTGGTTATTACCGAAGCTCAAGCTTGCGGGACACCGGTAATATCGTTTAAGCGTGGTTCTGCTCCCGAGATTATTAAAAATGGGAAAACGGGATTTTTAGTTAACAATCTTCCGGAGATGGTGAAAGCAATAAAGAAAATCGGCCAGATTAAAAGAGAAGACTGCCGGAAATGGATAGAAGAAAAATTTACCATTGAAAAAATGGTCGAAAATTACGAGAAAACTTTTTATAAAATTTTAGCTCGCTAAAAGAAGATTAAGTAAAGCTCCGGAGCTCCAAGCTTGGGGGTGGCAAGCGCCGGAATACTGAGTTATTTTTCCTTGGCTTACCACATAAAGCTCTGGGGTAAAACCAAATTCTTCTACGGCTCGGAAAAGAGCCTTTTTAATTTCTTGAAACTCTTTTTTATAACCAAGATTCTTTAAGCCTTGAGCTATAATCCAATTATCGTGGGGCCAAATAGAGCCTAAGTGGTACGTTTTTGGATTAAAATCAGGGTCCCGGCTAGAAAGGGTTCTAATGCCAAAAGGCGTAAACATATCCTTTTTAAACAATCTTGCAACGACAGCGGATACTTTCTTTTTATTAACAATTCCGGTAAAAAGCAGGTGACCGGGATTAGAAGTAATAGCTTTTCTTTGCTGCTTTTCCCCGTTTAAGGCTAAAGCAAAATAATGTCTTTGGGGCACCCAAAATTTTTTATTAAATTCTTTCTTGAGTTGTCTTGCTCGGCTTAAAAGAGTGTCGCCAAGTTCTTTGTTGCGGAAATTTATTTTGGCCAATTCCCCAATACTCTTAAAAGCTAAATATTGATAGCCCTGAGCTTCAACAATGGCTACGGGAGGGGTAATTTTCAAAGTGTTTCGGAAACTGTCTTTCCACCCTTGATGGAAAAGCCCCTTTTTCGTTTTTTGTTGATATTCTAAAAATAAATCGTTGTCTTTGTCTCCATATTCCAAAAGCCAATTCACCGCCGAAAGAATATTCAGCCAATATTTTTTTAGAAATTTAAGGTCGTTAGATTTCTTAAAATAATAATAAAAAAGTATTAAAAAAAGAGGGGTAGAGTCAACTGAACCATAATAATTCCAGGGAAAGTACCCTTCTGCTTCGTGCAAAATTTTGCCTGGTTCTTCCTCGTTTTCTTTGCGGATAACCTTACCTTGATATTTGATAAGAATCTCTAAGGTGTCACGGGCAATTTTTGGGTCATAATCCAAGAGCTCCCAGGCGGAAATCAAAGCGTCTCGACCAAAAAGACGATTATACTTTGGCAAACCAGCCATCAAAAAACCCCGTTTGTCTTTAAGGGCTTGAAGCTCTTTGATAAGCCGAGCTTTAAGTTTTTTCTCTTTGGCAGTAAATTTCATTTTCTTGAAAAATTAGCCACTCCTTTAATTTGGCTATTGGAGATATAATGCAAAGCCCCCGCAGAATCTTTAATAACCGTTCTGCGAAGATTAAAATCTTTAACCTTCCCTTTGATTTGGCCTACCTGAATTTCTTCTCCCACCCTAAATTGATCTTCCAGTAAAATAAAAAGACCAGAAAAATAATCCTGGATAATACTTCTCGCCGCCAACCCAAGAGCTAAGCCGCCTACCCCAACTCCGGCCAAGAGCGGACCAATATTTACACCAAACTCCGGCAGAATTGTTATTATCGCCAAAAGCCAGATTGTCGTTCTGAAAATAGAAAACATTACTTTTTGCAACGTTTCTATTCTGTTTTCCGCTAAGTTAGGACTAATCTCTTGAATCTTCAAGCCTTTTTTAAACAAGGCTTTAAGGTATTTTGAGATAAACACTTTCCCCAACCTAATAATAATTATAGCCACTACCAAAATACCTATAATTTTAAGCCCGTGAGAAAAAAACCAGGCTATTAAAAGAGCAGCTGGACCGGAAACCGCATTGGCAGATAAAGGGATTTTGGCTAAATATGCTAAAAAATTAAAAGCCATATTATATAGATTTTAAGGTTCGTCTTTATCTTATCAACTATCTATTGTGAAAGCAACTTTGTTCCTTCAAAAACAGCAAGAAAAAAGCCTACTCGCTATATTAAGCTTTCGGCTTAAATAATATTATCCATGTTTTTCGTGCTCGCAATCAAAATATCCAACAATATAGGGCAGAGGAATACCGGTTATCTTGTGCGCTTGCTTTTGAAAGAGAATTGCGAAATCGCCAATTCGCCGATACATTCTTTTGTCGGAGAGAACATTGTCAAAACGAACATCCCCATGTAGTTTCCCATCATAGGATTTTACAGTAATTATCCACCTATAACTATCTTTGCTTAATTTAAAAAGAGATTTTGTTATCTTCTCCATCGCTTTTTCCAGCTTCGGCTTTAACGGTTTAAGATATTCATTTGCTTCCTCGACCGCTTGTTCCAACCTTCTCTCGATTATCTCTCGTTCTTCTTTTCTTGCCTGTACCTTTGCAAAAATTTTTGGCCAGGCTTTGAAAACTTTGCCTTTCTTTTCCATCATAAACATCTCCTTTCTTTCCAATGAGCAATTCAACACAAAAAGCTATATTTTCCCGAGAAAATTTTATTATTGGCTAAAAATTTTAAAAGAGCCACTTAAAATACATATTTCAATATTCCTTTAATATTCCTTATCGATTCTCTTGTTAGCCTTACCAGCCGCATTTTTATAATATCCCAAAACCTTACTTTTTTCAAAGATGATTTTTCTCTATTAAATTTTATCTGATGCCACAATTTTTGACAAAGTTTTTTAACTTTTGAGCAAGTTCTTGCAGCTCTTCGTCAGAATAAGTTATCTCACTGGTAAATTCAGGGTTCAAGGTTTTCGTTGGAGCAAACTTTTGAAGAAAATAATTATCTGCTCCTTTTATTAGCTTCCCTATTTTAATAATATCGTCTTTAGTTAAAAGCGATTTAACAATCGTTGTCCTAAATTCATAATCAAGGCCTGAATTCATAATCAAGCCTATGCTTGCTTTTATTTTTTCGATGTCTACATCAACGTTTACAACTTTACGATATTTTTCCAAAGGAGCTTTAATGTCCATTGCCAAATAATCAACCAATTCCTTTTTTATTGCTTTTTCTAATACTTCTGGATTTGTTCCGTTGGAATCAAGCTTTATTAAAAACCCTTTATTTTTAACTTTCTTTATGAAACTGAGAAGATCCGACTGAAGAGTGGGTTCGCCGCCGGTGATTTCAACGGCGTCTAATTTTTCTTTTCGGCCTTCCAAAAAAGAAAAGATTTCTCTTTCAGGAATAGTCTTCCCAAAAAGTTCAGGTTTTACAAGCTCGGGGTTGTGGCAATAGGGACAGCGAAAATTACATCCCTGAGTAAAAATAATGGCGCACATTTTCCCCGGATAGTCTATGAGGGAAACTTTTTGAAAACCGCCTATAAGCATTATACTTTGAAGGTTTTTCTTTCTTTAAATTCTTCTGTTTTCCCTTTATTCCATTGTTTCACGGGCCGCAAGTATCCCACTGAACGGGAATAAACTTCGCACTCTGCTCCGCACTTTGGACAAGTGTAATGTTCTCCAGAAATATATCCGTGGACAGGACAGATACTGAAAGTCGGCGTAATGGTAAAGTAAGGAAGGCGGTATTTTTCGCATACTTTCTTAACGAGACGCTTAACAACCGACGGATCATTGATTTTTTCTCCAAGAAATAGGTGGATTGTTGTTCCTCCCGTGTATTTTATTTGGAGAGGATCTTGCAAATCAAGGGCTTCAAAAATATCATCTGTAAAATTTACCGGCAACTGGCTTGAATTAGTATAAAAAGGCTCCGCCCCTTTTCTGTATTCTTCTTCGTTCGCGCATATAATATCATGATATTTTTCTTTATCTTTAAGCGCTAATCTGTAAGAAGTGCCTTCAGCGGGAGTGGCTTCAAGATTGTATATATTTCCCGTTTCTTTTTGAAACTCCAGTATCTTTTTCCTCATAAAATCGAGCACTCGTATTGAAAAACTCTGACCCTTCTGACTACCAATGTTTTCTCCAAACAAGTTTAAGCAGGCTTCGTTCATTCCTAATAATCCAATTGTTGAGAAGTGATTTTTCCAGTATTCATTAAATCTCTTTTTGACACTCCTTAGATAAAATTTTGTATAAGGATAAAGGCCTTTGTCCGTCAGCCTTTCTAAAACTTTTCTTTTTATCTCTAAGCTCTCTTTTGCCAAAATCATCAAGGCTTCTAATCTTTCTAAAAACTCTTTCTCGCTGTTGGATAAATACCCTATTCTTGGCATATTGATAGTTATGACACCAATTGAACCAGTTAGTGGGTTTGCGCCAAAATATCCCCCTCCCCTCTTGCGCAGCTCTTTTAAGTCTAAGCGGAGCCGGCAGCACATTGAACGCACGTCTTCGGGCTTCATGTCCGAACTGATGAAATTTGAGAAATACGGGAGGCCATACTTTGCCGTAGCTTTGTCTAATAAATCAACGATTGGATTGTCCCAATCAAAATCCTTGGTGATATTGTAAGTTGGAATTGGAAAAGTAAAGACTCTCCCTTTTGCGTCTCCCTCAATCATCACTTCGAGGAACGCTTTATTCAACATATCCATTTCATTCTGGAAATCTTTGTAGGTATTGCTCTGTGTTTTTCCTCCAACGATAACTCCCTGATCCGCATAAATTTCTGAAACCGTCAAATCGAAAGTCAAGTTTGTATAAGGAGTTTGAAATCCCACTCTTGTTGGGACATTCATATTAAATATAAACTCTTGCATTGCTTGCTTGACGTCTTTATAAGATAGATGGTCATAACGGATAAAAGGCGCTAGCAGAGTGTCAAAGTTTGAAAATGCCTGTGCGCCCGCCGCTTCTCCTTGGAGGGTGTACATAAAATTTACCACTTGGCCTAAAGCCGCCCGAAAATGTTTTGCCGGCTTCGACTCTGTTTTCCCAGGTACTCCTTTAAAACCGCTAAGTAATAAATCTTGAAGGTCCCACCCTACACAATAAACAGAAAGTATCCCTAAGTCATGTATATGGAAGTCTCCGTTAAGATAGGCGTTTTTTATCTCTGGAGGATAAACCTTATCCAACCAATATGTTTTGCTCAACTCCGAAGCAAGATAATTGTTTAAACCCTGGAGGGAATAAGACATATTGCTATTTTCTTTAACTTGCCAATCCAGTTCATTTAGGTATTGGTCAACAAGGTTGTTGTTAAAAGAATTAGCTATGTCTCTTAGTTTTTGATGCTGTTCTCTGTAGAGGATATATGCTTTTGCCGTTTTTTTGTATTTTGAAGACAGTAAAACATCTTCGACAATGTCTTGAATTTGTTCGACTTGAGGAATACTATCTCTAATAACTTTTTCAGCTTTTATTATAACTTCCGTGGCTAATTTTTCCGCTTCTTTTGAATCAAACTCGTTTGTAGCTCTCCCCGCTTTAGCAATTGCGATAGCAATTTTACTTTTATGAAAAGGAACAATTTTGTCATCTCGTTTTTTGATTTGTGAATACATGATTCGTTAAATTAATTGGATTAAAAAACTTGGCTGAAAACGCCAAGCCTTAACCAACTTTTTAAAACAGCTTGACGCGAGCCAAAGCGAGTCTATCAAGACTAATTTGCATAGGATCGGGCTATAACCGTTGCGCGACAGCACTGGAATTTCACCAGATTTCACTGTGCAAATCGCTCTTTTTATAATAACACACTAAACAAAAAAAGAAAATTTAATCTGCAGAGGTTAAGCCTCCCTCAATTCTTCTCTAGGGATAGATTATCATAAATTCTTTATTGGCGGAGAGGCAGGGATTCGAACCCTGGAGGAGTTTCCCCCACATGTTCTCC
>CAZLUG010000013.1:0-8852 GCA_964562675.1 uncultured Candidatus Saccharibacteria bacterium
CAATGATTTATAAGCTTGTAAGAAATCAATGAGAAATTTTAAAAAATTTATTGCGAGTGAGGAGAATCGCTATGTCATAAAAAAGGGGCGGGAAGTGTATTTCCTTACCCTTGTAATCTTTTTGCTGACGGTTATTTTTTGGCGTCTCTTGGTTATTTGGATTGAAAACGGCAGGCCTCTTTTAAAGTATTTTTTTATCCTTGACTATCATATCCATCATTTTTATTTTGGTGTTTTCCTCTTAATAATCTCAAATTTGCTTTTCCTTTCCCATCGAGATATAGGTCATGAGAGAAATTTTAAGGTTTTGGTAAGTGTAATTTTTGGCATAGGCTTAGCTTCGGTGACTGATGAAATTGGTTTGCTTTTAACAATGGAATTTAATTTAGGAGGAAACTATTGGGCTACTCAAAGCTATTATTTTATATTTTTTGGGGCGGCTTTCCTTTTATTGCTTTTTTTCTTGAAGGGGAATCATCATATTGCTAAACTTTCAAAAAAAGTAAAGAGTAAAAAATTTCATTCAGAGCAAGCTAATTAAAAATGATTGAAGAAATTTCTTGGCATAATTTACCTTCTACTGAGACCTTGAGGCTTTTGTATACTAACGCTGAAAAAGGTCTTTCGGAGGAAGAAATTGAAAAACGTTGGAGAAAATTTGGCCGAAATAAACTTCCTGAAGTTAAAAGATCTTCTCGGCTAAGATTATTTTTAAAACAGTTTCAGAATTTTTTGGTTTACCTTATTTTTTTAGCCGCCATAGTTTCTCTTTTTCTTAAACAATATATAGACGCTGGGTTTATTTCCATCGTTATTTTTATTAACGGTTTAGTTTCTTTTTATCAAGAAGCAAAATCTTCCAAAACAGTCGCAAGATTGAAAAAAATTATTAAAACTAATGCTTTAGTATTAAGAGGAGGAAGGAAGAAAAAAGTTTTAGCCGAAAATTTAGTGCCGGGGGATATTATTTTTCTGAAGGCAGGTGATAGGGTGCCTGCTGATGCTAGATTATTAAAAGCAGAGAATTTTAAAACAAACGAAATGGTTTTGACCGGAGAATGGCTGCCTAGCGAGAAAACAAGTTCTGTTTTGCCTAGAGATACCGTTTTAGCTGATAGGGCTAATATGGTTTATATGGGAACAACTATTGAGGCAGGTATTGGGTTAGCAGTAGTGACAGAAACTGGTGCTCGGACAGAGTTTGGAAAAATAGCCGATTTAGTCAATAAGCCTAGCAAAAGGAAAACTCCTCTCCAGCAAAAAATTTCTAATTTCTCAAAACTTTTTGGCCTAATTGTTTTAGGCATTTTTGTTATTTTGTTGATCATTGGAGGTTTAAGAAAAATTTCCTTCACAGACCTATTTACGACGGGAATATCATTAGCAGTTTCAGCGATTCCGGAAGGACTTTTGCCGGCCGTCACCATTGTTTTAGTTTTAGGAGCGAGAAAAGTTTTGAAAAGAAAAGGTTTAATTAAGAATCTATCGGCCACCGAAACTTTGGGAAGTACCAGGATTATCTTGACGGATAAAACGGGCACTCTCACTGAAGGACGGATGAAAGTCTCAAATATTCTTACAGGTTCAGATTTTTTAGAGAATCATCCAGGCAATCATGATTCAATTTTAAGAGCCGTCAGTTTAGCTAATGAGGCTTTTATTGAAGACCCAGGGGAGACAGAAAATCAATGGAAGATTAATGGAAGACCCACAGATAAAGCTCTACTTTCGGCTGCCTTGGAAGGGGGGATAGCAGTGGAGAGTTTAAGAAAAAGGTTGAAAAAGATAGCAGAAATTCCATTTGATTCAGAGAGGAAATATTTAGCTGATCTTTACCAAAACAATGATGGTAATTACGAGTTGTATGTTGCAGGAGCAGCGGAAAAGATTTTAGCTTTTTCAAGTTATTTAAGTGTTGATAACCAGAAAGTATCTTTAGACCCGGCAACGATTAAAAATATTTATAATTATCTCGAGAAACTAGGGGAGAAGGGGTTAAGGATAGTGGGGGTAGCGCATAAAAATTTAGCTAGTTATCAAGCAAAGAATAACGGCGATTTAACGAAAGAAATAGGATTACTTGTTTTTGACGGATTGATTGCTTTAAAAGACCATTTACGATTAGAGGCAAAAAAATCTGTGAATATTTGTAAGCAAATCGGCGTTAAACCCGTTATTGTTACCGGTGATTATTTATTAACGGCTCGAGCCGTTGCTTCGGAGATCGGATTACCTGTCGGAGTAGACAATGTTATCGAAGGAAAGAATTTAGATAAACTTTCTGACCAAGAATTAAGAGAGAGGTTACCAAAGCTTTCTATTTGCGCTAGAGTAGAACCAAGGCATAAATTAAGGATTGTGAAAGCTTTTCAAGACAGGGGAGAAGTGGTAGCGATGACTGGTGATGGCGTCAATGATGCACCTGCTTTGAAACAAGCAGATATTGGTATTGCTCTTGGGTCAGGCACTGATGTAGCTAAAGAAGCCTCAGATATGGTTCTTTTAGACAACAACTTTTCTACCATTGTTTCAGCGATAAAAGAAGGAAGAGCGGCGTTCGACAACATCAGAAAAGTGACTATTTACCTTACGGCTGATGACTTTTCTGAAATAACTTTTATTACTTTGAGTATTATTTTAGGATTTCCTTTACCATTAGTTCCAACCCAAATCTTGGGCATAAACCTGCTTGAAGACGGATTGCCAAACGTTGCTTTAACTTTAGAGAAAGAAGAGCAAGAGGTTATGTTTGAGTCGCCTCGCACCAAGAAAGAGCCCATTCTGAGCAAGAAAATTAAATACTGGATGGTTGCCGTTGGTTTAATTACTTCATTCTTAGCTTTTTTGCCATTTGTGTTCTATTGGTGGTTTACCGGCGATTTAACTAAGGCTCGCAGTTTGATTTTTACTATCACAAGTATTGATTCTTTGCTTTTTGCTTTTTCTTGTCGTTCTTTGCGGCACTCAATTTGGCGGAAGAATATTTTTTCAAATCACTATTTAGATTTTGCCGTTCTTTTAAGTATTGGTTTGTTAGTCGGAGTTTTGTATCTACCATTTTTGCAAACATTTTTTCAAACTACTTCTTTAAGTATTTTTGATTGGTTCATTGTTTTATCAACTGACGCTTTAGAGATTTTCTTAGTTGCGAAGGCAAAAAAGTTTTTTCTGATACGTCCTTCTTTCCAGAAATCTACTTAGAGTAAAATAGTTAAGAAATGCTATTGCAAAAATCCAGTTTTTCTGGTAGGATTGTTAGAAGGTATTTTTGATTGATTATTTTTAAGAAAGCATCTTTGGAATAATTTTTTAATTTCAAGTAGAGTAAGTTTATTATTTAAGATTTATTATGGCCGTTCCTAAACAAAAACATACAAAATCACGAAGAGATAAAAGACGAATGCATATTTTTCTTAAGACGCCATTTCTAGTGCGTTGTCCGAAATGTGGCAAATTAAAGTTGCCTCATACAGTGTGTCCAAACTGCGGTTATTATAAAGGAGTTGAAGTAGTAGACGTTTTAGGAAAGTTAGAAAAGAAGGAACGGAGAAAACGTGAAAAAGAGATGCACTCAAAAGAGAAAAACAAAAAAAGCGAAACAACAAATCAACCATTAACAATGGAGGAACTTTCTCAAAAAAAGTTCTAAGCAGAATTTTCTTTAAAAGATAGTTGACTTTATCTCCTAGATCATTGATTCTTTATAAATTATATGGCTTTACGTCATTTAGCGCGAACAGTTGTTTTACAATCTTTGTATGAATGGGATTTTTATGGTCACAAAACCAAAGAAGATTTAGAAAATTATTTAGATAGCAATCTTCAAAAGTTCGGGCAGGGTTTAGCAAGTGATAACTTTGCGAGAGAGTTAGTAGAAGGCGTGTTTAAGTATTTCCCGGAAATTGATAGAATTATCAAAACTGCTGCTCCGGAAAGGCCAGTAAAGCAATTAAGCCTTGTAGATAGAAATGTATTAAGGATAGGGCTTTATGAGTTGCTTTATGGAAAAAAAGATGAAGTTCCGCCAAAAGTGGCTATCAATGAGTCTATTGAATTAGCAAAGCGATTTGGGGGAGAGAGCTCAGGGAAATTTATTAATGGAGTTTTAGGAACAGTTTATAAGGAATTTCAAAGTGAAAAGTGAAGCTTAAAAATTGTCTGGACAAAACAGTTGCTTGTAGAATTTTAAACAATTTTTACATTTTGCACTCTGAGATTTCTGTTTTAATGAAAGATTTTGGAGAACTTGAAAAAAAGTTAGGATTTTATTTTCACAATAAAGATCTTTTAGTCCAAGCATTTTGTCATCGTTCTTACGTAAACGAAAATCCAGATTTTACTTTGGGAAACAATGAAAGGCTTGAATTTCTAGGAGATGCTGTTTTGGAGTTAATAGTCACAGTTTATCTTTTCCGCCATTATGAAGCGCCAGAAGGGAAATTAACGGCTTGGAGAGCTTCTCTCGTCAATACTCGTAGTTTATCAGAATTGGCAGCTAAATTAGGTTTTGAAAGCTATCTTTTACTGTCTCGAGGAGAAGCAAAAGATACAGGCAAAGGACGGTATTGCATTCTTGCTGACACCCTAGAAGCTTTTCTCGGAGCTTTGTATCTTGATCAAGGGTTAGAAAAGGTGAAAGAATTTATTGAAAAACATTTAATTGTTGAGTTGCCGAGAATTATCAAGGAAGGGCTTTTTAAGGATGCTAAGTCTAAATTTCAAGAAAAAGCCCAAGAAAAAATGAAGGTCACCCCTACTTATAAAGTTTTAAATGAATGGGGGCCAGACCACGCGAAACATTTTGTTATCGGTTGTTTTTTAGACAAGGAATTAATAGCTAAGGGTGAAGCTTCCTCAAAACAAGAAGCAGAAGAGAGAGCTGCCCAGGAAGCTTTAGAAAATAAAGGTTGGTAAAAATTTTTAAATAAAAATATGTTAGTTATTCGTTTTTTAAGAACAGGGAAAAAGAATCAGCCATTTTTTAGGGTAGTCCTCACCGATAAAAAAAATCCGCCCAAAGGAGGAAGATTTTTGGAGATTTTAGGATTTTTTAATCCTTTAACCAAAGAAAATAAGTTGTCGGAAGAAAGAATAAAATATTGGCTTTCAGTTGGCGCTCAAACTTCAGCAAGAGTTCATAACCTTCTAATTTCTAAGAAGATTATTAAAGGGAAGAAGAAAGATGTTCACGTTGCCAAGAAGTCTGATAAAACAGCCAAAGGAGAAACAACTCAACAAAAAAGCTCATCTGCTCAAGTTGTTGGTGAAACCGAAAAAGCAAAGAAAAAAGATATTTTGCCTCAGAAGCCTCAAAAGGATGACAAGAAAAAATCCAGCCAAAGCCTTCCAAAATAATTGCTAGTATCGATTATTTGTTTCTCAGAAGAGGTAAATAATCAAGCTGGCCCGGAAGATGGACGGGCTTTTTTATTCTCTCTCAAAAGCTTACTTTACTTATTATCCTTTTTGTTTTAAAATATGATAATGTTGACCGGAAAAACAAAAATTTCCCCAGAGGGTAATTTGAAAAAAGACCTGAAACTTATCAATCCTGGTCAAATTAGGGTACGTATAGCCCCTTCACCAACAGGCGCTTTGCATATTGGAACCGCTCGGACAGCTCTTTTTAATTATCTCTTCAGCAGAAAAAACAACGGAAGTTTTGTTTTACGGATTGAAGATACTGATTTAGTAAGGTCAAAAGAAAAGTGGGTCCAAAACATTGAAGAAAATCTAAAATGGTTGGGTCTCCAATGGGATGAAGGTCCGGATATCGGAGGCAAATATGGACCTTATCGCCAATCCGAAAGATTCGAAATTTATTCTACTTACATCAAAAAGCTCTTAGAAGAGGGGAGAGCTTACTATTGTTTCTGTAGTAAACAGGAGTTAGAAGCTCACCGCAATTATCTTTTGAGTATAGGACAACCTCCTCGATATTCAGGTAAGTGCCGAAATTTATCGTCTGAGAAAGTTAAGGAGTATTTAAATCAAGGAAAATCTTATGTTATTAGATTAAAAGTGCCGGAAGGGAAGATAGAGTTTAACGATATCGTAAGAGGTAAAATTTCTTTTGATGCTTCATTACTCGGTGATTTTATTATTGCTAGAAAGGCAGACCCATCATTGCTTGGAAGAAAAATAGGTAGCTTTTTACCACTTTATAATCTTGCCTGTGTTATTGATGACTTTGAAATGAAAATCAGCCATGTCATTCGAGGGGAAGACCACATTTCGAATACGCCTAAGCAGATTTTACTTCAGAGAGCTCTTGGGATGCCTCAGCCAAAATATGCTCATATTCCTTTGATTTTAGATAGGAATAGAGCGAAACTCAGCAAGCGAGAAAATGTGGTGGCGGTGCAAGACTACAAAGAAGATGGATATTTACCAGAGTCATTGATAAATTTTATTGCCCTTATAGGGTGGAATCCTAAAACTCCCCGAGAGATATTTTATCTTCCTTCTCTTGTGCAAGAGTTTTCGCTTAAAAATGTCCAAAAAGGGGGAGCAATATTCAATGTTGATAAACTTAACTGGTTGAATAAATTTTATATCAAGCAAAAATCTTTAGAGAAGATTACAGAGCTTTGCATTCCTTATTTAATTAAATCTGGTTACATCAAACCTGTTTTTGAAGAGACGCAGTACCCGCCTGCCTATGGGGCCTTAACGATTTCACAAACTTATCTTTTGCCAGAAACCAGGGAACAAATAAGCAAGAATCAACTTTCAGCTATTATCGGGTTATACAAAAATAGACTTCGGAAGCTTTCAGAAATTTCAGAACTTATTGATTTTTTCTTTAAACGGAAATTAGATTATCCGCCAGAAATGCTCCGATGGAAAGATATGAATTTATTAGAGCTTAAATCTGTTCTTAATTTGTTAATGAAAATTTTGAAAAAAGTTACCGACGAAAATTGGAATAAAGAATACCTTACAGAGCTTTTATTAAAAGAGGCTGCAGAATTTTCAAAAGAGGATAGGGGAAAGCTATTATGGCCCTTGAGAGTAGCCTTAACGGGCAAAAAATTTTCAGCAAGCCCTTTTGAAATTGCGGAGATTTTAGGGAAAAGAAAAGTTTTGGAAAGAATTCAAGAAGCAAGAGGAATTGTTTCTCTAAAAACTAAGGCAAGTCTTTAAAAAAAGGGCAATGGTTTTAAAACTTTTTCTTTTAAAATAATTTCCATCGCATTTCTATCACAAATAATAATTTATGAGCCAAAAGTTTTTTGTTATCTTATTAATATCTTTAGTTTTTGTCATTTTTTCCAGTTCTTTTGGCCTTTGCTTAGGAGTTAGTCAAGCCAAGCATTTTTCTCCCCCTGTTGGAAATTTTTTCCAGAGATCCTTGTCGAAGATTTTCCAAAGTTGGCAAGCATTCCACCAGCGGGTAAAAATCTGGTGGGAAAATGCGGTAGTATTTAAGATTCAGCATTTTTTGACTGAGCAATTTCAAAGCAATAAACCAGTAATAGAAGAAAGATTTAAAACCCAGAAGAAGAACTTGATTACCGAACTGAGAATTCAGTTCCGGAGATTGTGGGATAGTATTAAACGTATGACAACCTCTCTTTTCTCTTTTTGACAAAGATTACTTAGAGGGGAGAAGCCTAAAAGTAAGGTAGAGGGGGTGATGTATAGAGTTAACCATAGTCGCATAATGTATGTTAAGCGATGTTACGGCTGTATGCTTTCTTTCTTGGCTATTTTATAGATACTCCCCCGCCAGAAGCTTAAAAAATACTCTTTCTTTAAAATAGAATTATGCAAACATTAAACAAACCTATTAAAAATTGCCTCTCGGATTTTTTAGATTGGTTGGAAATTGAAAAAGGACTTTCCAGTAAGACTCAAGAAAATTATTCTAGGTTCTTAGAGAAGTTTTTTGAATGGTTAAAATTTATAAAGGAAGAAAATCTTAAACCTCATGAGTTGACTCCTGAACATATTTGGAAATATCGTTTATTTTTGTCTCGCCAATATCTGCAAAAAGGGAAAAATCCTTTAAAAAAATCTACCCAGAATTATTATCTTATAGCTTTAAGGTCTCTTTTAAACTATTTTGCCGAAAAAAACATTCTTTCACTGCCAGCCGAAAAGATTAAGCTAGCCAAACAGCGAGAAGAAAGGATTGTAAACTTCCTTAACATTTCTCAAATAAAAAAACTTCTCGAAACGCCAGACGTGACTAAAAAAGAGGGACTTCGAGATAGAGTTATCTTAGAAACCTTGTTTTCAACTGGTTTGAGAGTAGCGGAGCTGGTTTCTTTAAATATAAACCAATTAAGAAGAATAAAAAACCCAAAACAAGAACTAGAGGTAAGTATCATTGGGAAAGGAGGGCATCCGCGAACCGTTTATTTCTCAAGAAGAGTTATTGTTTGGCTTCAAAAATATCTTCAGAGCCGTCGAGATCAAAACAAAGCTTTATTTATTAGCTACCATGGGCGTAAACCGCTCAAGAGAATGACATCTCGCAACGTTGAAAGATTAGTCAAAAAATATACTGAGCTAGCCGGATTGCCGATGACTACTACTCCTCATACTTTGAGGCACAGTTTTGCCACGGACCTTTTAATAAAAGGAGTTGACCTAAGAACAGTTCAAGAATTTCTTGGCCACAAAAATATTGCCACGACCCAAGTTTATACCCATATTACTCGCCCCCGTTTAAGGGAGATTCATCAAAAGTTTCATAGTGATCTTTAGGATGGTGTTTGAAGAGAAAATCATTATCAATATTATAAACACTGGGTAGCAGAAAAGGAAAATGATATCCAAGAAAATAAACGGCTCTTGTAATCGTTTTTAGCAGAGCAATCCTTGGGTAAAAATATCTCTTTAAA
>CAZLUG010000013.1:8952-15352 GCA_964562675.1 uncultured Candidatus Saccharibacteria bacterium
TTTTTTGCTTTTTCTACAGCGTCTATTATTCCATATTCTATTCTTCCCCCGCGGGGGATTTTCCATAAGAATCCCCTTTTCAAAACCCAAATTTCTAAGGAATGGGAAAACGAAGGTTTTTCTAAAAATCCCTTTAATCCAAGGCGGAAAACTGGATTTTTAAGCCCCAAACTTTTTCTCACCATTGAGAGACCGCCGTCACAACCAATTACTTTATCAAAACCACTGGGTATGCCTTTCAAGTTTTTCCCTAAGATAATTTTTGCTCCGGCTATTTGAGCATCTTTAGATAATAAATTATCTAATTTTACTCTGTTAATGGCAAAAATATTTTTAGAAAATTTAATTTTTAAATCTTTTTTAGGAAAATGCAAGACGGCATTTTCTAAATAATTTTCTATAAACTGTTGTGACTTTGGAATAAAATGAAAAATTCGATGTGAAAAGAGCCCTGAACAACTGTTTTTTCCTATTTTTCTCTTTCTTTCAAAGATTGTTACATTATGATTTTTTTCCGCAAGTTTTCCCCCAAGATAAAGACCACATATTCCCCCGCCAATAATAGCTACTTTCTTTCTTTCCATAATTTTGAATGTTTTTGAATTTAATATTTTGTTTTTGGCTTTCTTGACTGAAAATATAACCGATTGCAAAAGAAGCCAAAGAAATTAAGAAGACAATTAAAAATAACAATATTTTATCTAAATATCGCTTGAAAAATTCCCTTAAATTTGATAACATAAAACTAATTAAAGTTATTAAATATGTCTAAAACTAAATCTAAAAGTTCTTCGAAATTAGGGACAGATTCTCGTTCACAACGTTTGGGCATTAAAATTGCGGCGGGTCAGAAAGTAAAAGCCGGCCAGATTTTGGTTCGTCAAAACGGGACAAAATTTTTGGCAGGAGAAAATGTTGGTTTAGGCAAAGATTATACTCTTTTTGCCTTGAAATCCGGCACTTGCAGCTATCGGACAAAAAAACGTATTCGTTTTACCGGAACTAAGCGATTGGTAAAAATTGTTTCGGTTAAAGCTTCGTAAAAGATATATTTTATTAAGGTGCTTTCTTTTTACTCAGCGCTGCCTTGATGAATGCTTTAAATAAAGGATGAGGCTTTAAAGGCCTTGATTGGAATTCTGGATGAAATTGAGTACCCACAAAAAATGTTGATGTTTTGGTTTCAATGATTTCCACTAAATTTGTTTTGGGGTTTACACCAGCTATTACCATACCCTTTTTTTCTAAAATATCCCTGAATTTATTATTTAATTCGTATCGATGACGATGTCTTTCAGAAATCATTGTTTGTTTGTAAGCTTTCCAGCTTTGAGTTCCTTTTTTAATTTTACAAGCGAAACTCCCAAGTCGCATTGTTCCTCCATATTTTTTCTGTTTTAAATTCTTTTTTTGCTCAGGCATTACATCAATAACTGCTTGACAATTTTTTGCAAATTCAGTAGAATTTGCTTTTTTTATTTGACAGACATTTCGAGCAAATTCAATAACCGCTAATTGCATCCCAAGGCAAAGACCGAGAAAAGGAATTTTATTCTCTCGACAATATCTAATAGCTTTTATTTTACCCTCTACTCCCCTTTTCCCAAAGCCCCCCGGGACTATTATGCCATCAAATTTTTTTAGTTCTTGAAGTTTTGATGACGTTTTTTCGTATTCTTCCGCGTCTAGCCAAATTATTTCAGGTTTAGCTCGATTAGCACAGCAAGCGTGCTTGATAGCCTCGATCACTGAAATATAGGAATCAGCTAAAGTGAAATCCCCTGTTTTGAAATACTTGCCCACAATGCCTATCTTGACCGATTTCTGGGCGTGATGGCCCTTCTGAACAAATTTTTGCCAATCCCGAAGATCACTTTTTCTCGGTTTTAAATTAAATTTTTGAAGAATTCGGTTGCCTAAATTTTCTTTTTCGAAGTTTAATGGAACATCGTAAATCGATTCAACATCAGGAGCCGAAATAATATCCTTTTGGCTAACATTACAGAAGATAGAAATTTTTTTCCTTCTTAGTTTATCCAAAGGAACTTGAGAACGCCCTATGATAATATTTGGTTGGATGCCAGCCATATTCAGAGAACGGACAGCATATTGAGTAGGTTTTGTTTTCATTTCTCCAATCATTTTAGGAATAGGAAGATAACTGACTAAAATAAAAACGACATCTTGGGGATGTCTAATCTTTAACATGCGGGCTGCTTCTAAAAAGAGGAGATTTTGGTATTCTCCAACTGTTCCGCCTATTTCAACAAGGATAAAATGAGCTTTACTTTGTTGGGATATTTTTTTAAGCCTTAGAATAACTTCTTCGGGGATGTGCGGAACCACTTCTACACACTTTCCTTTGTATTCTAAATTTCTTTCTTTGTTAATAACTGATTGATAGACCCTTCCGGTTGTTAAATAATTTAAGCTTTTTAAATTTTGATCTAAAAAACGCTCGTAATTTCCAATGTCTTGATCGCATTCTGTTCCATCGCTGGTTACAAAGACCTCTCCATGCTCAATTGGATTCATTGTCCCTGCATCAACGTTGATATAGGGATCTATTTTTAAAGCTTCTACTTTAAATCCTTTGCTTTTGAGAATTCTGCCAATAGAGGAATTCGTCACGCCCTTTCCAATCCCTGACATCACTCCCCCTGCAATGAAAATATATTTCACACTCATATATATTATCGGGAGATTTATTATTTTGTTGGTATAATTATAACTTTAATTTGAGCTTCCAGGTTATGCTGGAATTTAATCTTCACGGGAAACTCTCCTAGTTGGTCGAAAGATTTTGAAATTTGAATTTGTGTTTTATCGACTTTAAATCCCATCTTTTTTAAAGCTTCGGCAATTTTTTGGCGGCCAACTTTTTCAAATAGTTGTTCTTCTTTGCCAACCTTTACCGGAATAGTTACTTCGATACCGTCAACTTGTGAAACTAATTTTCCGATTTTCTCAAATTCTTCTTCAACCTTCTTTTGGTTTATTTCCACTTGAACCTCAGCCCATTTTAGAGCTTTTTCAGATGCTTGGACAGCTAGATTTTTGGGAATCAAATAATTTCTTGCGTAGCCGTCCGCTACTTTTTTTACCTCTAATCTTTTCCCTATTTTAGGAATATCTTTTAAAAGGATAATTTTCATATAGTCTTAGCAATATTATAAGAGTATTATATCCAATTTTTAGAATATGTTCAATCTTTTTAGATAAGCTTAAGGTGTTTTTTGTTCTAATACTTTAAGAGCCCTATCTAGTTGCGGGTCTTTATTTGCCTTAATATCTTCTTCAGTCAGTTTGACCGGAATATCCGGCGTCAAACCTTCTTTATCGATTGATGTCCCTTTAGGAGTTAGCCATTTTGCTACAGTTATTTTGAGAGATGATCCATCGGGAAGTGGAAGTTCTTCTTGGACAGAACCCTTGCCGAATGAAGTTTCCCCAATAAGTTTAACGCCTCTTTGGTCTCTGAGGCTTCCTGCCAGGATTTCTGCAGCTGACGCGGTGCCTTTGTCAATCAAGCAGACTATAGGATAATTTTTAAATATTGAAGGTCCTGGCGATTTATATTCTTGTTTCTTTCCGCTAACAGATTCTTGCCAGACAACAGTCTCGCCTTTAGGAAGAAAATATCCGGCTATTTTTTGGCTAACTTCTAGATAACCGCCTGGGTTTGAACGCAAATCTAAAATAATCTTTTTAGCTGGACTCTTTAATATTTTCGCTACATTCTTTTTAAAATCTGCTAAGAGAATTCCATTAAATTGATAGATTTTAATGACGGCAATCTTTTTGTTATCTTCAAATGTTAAATCGGTGGTTGGGATATGAATAACTGCTCTTTTAATTTTGAATTCTCGTGGGGCTGTCCAGCTATTTCTGGTAATTAAAAGATTTACACTTGTATTTTTTGGCCCCTTGATTAAATTAACCGCTTCTTGAAGAGAAATGTCTTTGGTAAAGGTATCTCCAATACGGAGAATTTTGTCTCCTGCTCTAATACCCGCCTTTTGAGCTGGCGTCCCTTTGAGCGGGGCAATAACTTGCAAGTTGTTTTTTTTGATTGCGACAATCATTCCAACTCCTTCGTACTGGCCGGCTAAACTCTGGTTAAATTCTTTTGTCTTTTGAGGATTGAAAAAGACTGTGTAGGGATCGTCTAGAGACTTTACCATGCCAGAAATTGCTCCATAAACCATCTTTTGGTAATCCAAGGCTTTATGCCGATAAAAGTTTGTTTGGATTTCGTGCCAAACTCTCCAAAAAAGAGAAAAGTCAACCCTAGAGGTAATTGCCGAAGAACTTGTATTAGTAATTTGCGGAGGAGGAGTCTTGAGAACACTTTCTTCTCCGACAAAAATACCGGTTTTGTAACTAAAAAAGATAGCTCCGATAAAAACAAGAATAATTAAACCTATTTTAATTTTATTTTTCATTTTATTGTTCAAGTTAGTGGAACCAAACTCTTCTAAATAAGTTATTCTTTCTTATTTCTTTTTTTATTTTACTTCATTAAAAGTTTTAAAACAAGATGATGTTTTTTCTCTTTTTCTGGGCAATCTTTTTCCTCTCAGTAATATGCCATATATTAAAAAAAATAAAACAGAACTTCTAAAGCAGTCCTGTAAGACTGGGAAATCTAAATAATTTTCTCAATTCTCTTTCCCGCAATTTTTCTCTCAGCTGATTTTCTTTAGTCTTTTAAAAAAGAAATTCAAGGATTCTCTTTTTTAATCATACCAAATTTAATTCATCAAAGCAAAAAAGAAATCCAAAAAACTGAAAATGGTTTAAGAACTTATCTTCGGCAAGTATAAAAAGTTGACATTTACCTAACATTCCCGAATATCAACTTTTCCATTGGAAAAAGTAACGAAAAAGCAACCCAAAATCGGGTTGCTTTTGCTAAGTTTTCTGGCGCTTTATCAGCTTGCTTTATGGGCGAAAAAAGATTACTCGCTCTTTATTGATTTTACAGTCATATTTCCCATATCAATAGTAATCCAGTATTTCTCTCCCGTGCTTTCTTTTTCTAAGACCACAGTGACAGGCAGTCTTCTTACCGCCATCCCAGTTGGATCAAGACTGTCCTTTGACCTGATGATTTCCAAAATCTTGTAATCATTATCTTTTAATAAATCTTTAATTCTGTCGTCTTTCTCGGCGATATCTTTGAGTATTTGAGTAAATATCTCTTTTTCATTGGCAGTAAGACTTCCTTCTTTTATTTCCTCAAGATAAAGTTTAGGCTTGATGGGATGAGGCTTGATAAAAGGAGGTTTCCCAGGTTCCGGTTTTTCAATTCTGCCAGTTGAGTATGACACCCCTCCTTCCACTTTGCCTGTAGTTAGATTAACCGTGATTATATCTTGATATTCATCGGACTTGAAAATTACACTGGCTCTTTTGTCTTCGTTCGGGTCAGCGGGAGCGATTTTCACTCCATTATCAGGGTCTTTGTCCAAGCGAAGCTTTAGAGGCGGCAAAGGTTTAACAATTACCTCTCTTTCTTCTAAATCAGGAATCATTTCCTGAATCTTTGGTTTTGATTTGGCAATCTCAATTGCTCTGGCTTTTTCTTCTTCAGTTAAGGGAGTGATATTAATGGTTTCAAACTTTTTTAGCTCGGCTCTATATTTACCTATTGGTTTTTCTTCATTAATAGGTTCAACAATTCCGATTTGCTTTAAATTTGTAACTTTAGCTACTTTAAGGTCTATTTCGGCAATTGAGCCAGAGGATTCTATTACTTCGCCTGTTTTTGGGTCCTGATAGGCCATAAACATTTGTCCGGGTCCGCGCATTCCAGTGTCCTCACTGCCCTTTAACGCAAATGCAGGCCGAGGAGGTAATTTTCCTTCAGGAAGAGTAAGTAAGACATATGCCTTGCCACCAAGCAATTTTACCTCTTTGATCTCTACTCCGTAATCTTTCATTAATTGCTGAATCTGAGGGTCGTTTTTGGCAATTTCCATTGCTCTGGCCACTTGTAATTTTGGCTGAATAACAGTAAAGCCTACAACCAAAATTAAAGCCAAAGCAATTCCTGCCGGAATTAATTTTCTTAACATAATTTTATTCCAAAAATATCCGGAGTCTTGCCCAGTACCGAAACGAAGTTTCTGGTGTTGAGTAAGCAAAGCCAATTTAAGCCGTCGCTTGTGGCTTTGTAATTCAATTTCCGGAACTTTAATGTTTCCTAATTTTTTGATTAAATCTTCCTGTTTCATAACTCTGGATATCTAATTACTTATTTTTCGGCCTTTGGGAGCATCTTTTAATACTCTATAACTGAAACGCCAAAGGCCGAAAAAGGTTGCAATTTATTTCGTTTGAGTTCCACCAATAACTTCATTGGTATTTTTATCTATATAAACTACTACATGACTAC
>CAZLUG010000014.1:0-13535 GCA_964562675.1 uncultured Candidatus Saccharibacteria bacterium
ATGTTAATGGGCTGATCTTTAACTCCGGCAACCAATCTAATGTTACAACTACTTTTAGTTCGGCAGTTGTGTATCCAGTTACTTTAACTATCAC
Source organism: uncultured Candidatus Saccharibacteria bacterium (assembly GCA_964562675.1). Taxonomy (GTDB): domain Bacteria; phylum Patescibacteriota; class Minisyncoccia; order Minisyncoccales; family CG1-02-41-26; genus CAZLUG01. The sequence continues at coordinate 95 of CAZLUG010000014.1, forward strand.
AGACAATGATAATCGAACGGTTCAGCGCACTCATCCTATTACTATTTTTCCTCATTTACCAAAGTGGAGAGAAGTTGCTCCTTAAAAGATTTTAGGGGTGGTTTTATTTATTTGCTTATTTAAGCTGGGATTTACTTTTGAAAAATTCTAGCTTTTTAATTTAAGTTGTCGTATTATATAATATAACGGGAATAAAATAGCATTATATTAATAAGAACGAGAATAAAAATGAGAATAAAAGTAAACACAGAATTATCCTTTTAGAATATGCTGAAAATTTCACTTGGCGCTGATAAAGTTATTCAGATCGGCCAGAATTTTTATATCACAAATACAATTATAACTACCTGGGCTACAATGGGAATTATGATATTCTTTGCTTGGCTGGCGGCTTTTTATTTAAAAAGAGGAAAGAATAATTACTTAGTAGCTGGCTCAAAGTTAACAGTTAAAATATTTTATAATTTTGTTAATAGTATATTGGAAGAGAAAGTTTTAAGTTGGGAAGTGCTACCTCTTATTGCCACTTTATTTCTTTATATTACGGGAGCTAATTGGCTAGGAATGGTTCCCGGTTTTATTGGCAGTATTGTTTTACGGACCAAAGAGGGGATTGTGCCGCTTTTTAAAACGATTAATTCAGACCTGAACACCACCTTTTCGATGGCTATTGTTTCTATTATTTTAGTTAAGCTAGAATCTCGGAAATTTCCTGAAGCAAAAGCGTATTTAAGAATAGGAGTTGGCAAAGTTTTTAAAGGAATTATAACTTTTTTTGAAGATTTAAGTGAGTTTACACGGCTTATTTCTTTGTCTTTTAGGTTAACAGGGAATATTTTTGCGGGAGAAGTGTTAATGATCATTTTAGCTGTCCTTGCTCCCTATTTTGTGCCAATTCCTTTTATGTTTCTAGAGTTTTTTATTGGCGCATTCCAAGCACTAGTCTTCGCGGTTTTAATATTAGTTTTTGTAAAATGGTAAGAAAGAGATATAATAATTTTATATAACTTGCGAAATTTAAAGGTCGGTTGTTGAGGTAAAGTTTAAATTTAAACATTTTGATATGGCGAACGTATACAGTGCCATAGGCACTCTTATGGGTTTTGGTGTTTTGGGGCCTGCTTTAGCTATTGGCTTGATTGGGGCAGCGGCAATGATTGCTATTGCTCGTAATCCCTCGGTTGCCGCAAAGATTCAAATTTCAATGTTAATTGCAATTGCTTTTGCTGAGGCAGTGGCAATTTATGTTTTAGTAGTTGCTTTAATTCTCAAGTTCACGGCCTAAAAAGAATTTATTTGTATGAAAGTTTTGGGAGCTTTAGGCATTGATTTTAAAACTCTTTTAATCCAGGCTTTAAATTTCCTCGTGCTTTTTTTGATTCTTAAATGGTTGTTTTTTAAACCATTTATTCGAGCTCTAAAAAAGGAGAAAAAAGCAACAGATCAACTGAAAAAATCTCAAGAAGAGATGATTAGGCAAAAAGAGAACTGGCAAAAAGAAAGAGAAAAGGCGCTGCTCAAGGCGCGTGCAAAAGTGGAAGCTATTTTAGCGGAGGCGGGGAAAATATCGGCGGAAATAAAGCGCAAGACAGAAAAAAGGAGTAGTATTGAGGAGAAAGAAACCATTGCTCTTATCAGAAAACATAGCCAGTCTATTTTAGATGAATATAAAGAAAAGTTGGTAAAGAATTATAGAGAGAAAATTATTGAAGGGATTTTAGGGGTTTTTCAGAAAGACCTTTCGGAAGATTCTGCCGGAAAAATTCAAAACGATTTCTGGCCAGATCTTTTAAAGAAAATTGAAAAATTAGCAATCGATAAAATCCCGGCCTTGCAATTGGCCATAAATCAAGCGGAGGCATTGAGCGAGAAAGTAAGAAATGCTTTAGTCACTGCTAATTTTAGTGAGCGGGAGATTTCTTTAATTCTACGGGGAAAGATGTCAGACACCCTTTTAAAGAAAATTGAAAAATTAGCAATCGATAAAATCCCAGCTTTAAAATCAATAATGCATCAAACTAAAAATTTCAGAGGAGAAAAAGCCAAAACAGAGGATTTGATAAATATTTTGGAAGGGAAAATACTTATTCGCATTAAATCATCTTTACCCTTAACGAAACTTCAAGGCAAAGAACTACATTTATCCTTACAAAACAAGTTCCCGAAGAAAATCCTCGACATTAAAGAAGAAATTGACAAAAACCTTATTGCGGGGTTTTCTCTAGAACTTAAAGGGATCTTAATAGAGAAAAATTTAAAATCAGAAATTGAAAAAATTTTTGCTTTATGAATAATCACGCCAGAGAAATTGGTTACATTGACTCAATCTATCAAGGAGTAGGAAAAGTTATTGGATTACCGAGTGTTTTTTTACATGAAGTCTTGATTTGGGAAAATGGAGAAAGAGCAGGTTTAGTGATAGGTTTTAGCCAAAGTTCTATTGAAGTTTTATTTTTTAATCCCGAAAGAATTGATTTTTCCAAGTCTTTATTTCGCACAAAAGCAGTTTTTCAAATACCGATTACTGCTAATTATTTGGGAAGAGTAGTAAACGGATTAGGAGAACCAATTGATGAATTAGGGACAATTTCGGGAAAACTTACTTCAGTTTTTCGCAAAGCTCCTTCGATTATTGACAGAGAACCTGTAAAAATTCCCTTATCCACAGGAATTAAGGTGATTGATATTACTTTGCCTTTAGGCAGAGGCCAAAGAGAGCTTATTATCGGAGATCGGAAGCTCGGGAAAAGCACTTTAGCCATTGATACAGTTCTCAACCAAAAAAAAGCCCATCCGCCAGTTTACTGTATATATGTAATATGCGGACAGGAGCGCCATAAACTTCAGGAGATGGTTTCTCTCTTTAGACGGCGTGGTGCTTTTGCGTATAGCACTATTGTGGCAGCCACTTCCAATGATTCATTTGCCAGCCAATATTTAGCGCCCTTTGTTGGCTGTACTATTGGCGAATTTTTTCGTGATCAAGGGAAAGACGCTTTAGTAATTTATGACGATCTCTCCAAACATGCCAAATCATATCGTGATATTTCCCTTTTACTTGAAAGAGCCCCGGGCAGGGAAGCTTACCCGGGTGATATTTTTTCACTTCACGCCGAACTTTTAGAAAGAGCAGCTAAATTGTCTAAAGATAAAGATGGCGGTTCTTTAACAGCCTTGCCAATTGCCGAAACTCAAGAAGGGGATATTACTTCTTTTATTTCTACCAATCTTATTTCTATTACTGATGGCCAAATTTATCTAGAGAGAGGACTTTTCCAAAGGGGTTTTCTCCCGGCTGTTAATGTTGGCCTTTCGGTGTCTCGGGTAGGTTCTCAAGCTCAGCCGAAATTACTTAAAGAAGTCACGGGAGGAATTAGACTAGCCTTGGCTCAACATAGAGAGTTGCAAAGATTAGTCCAATTAGAAACTGTTATCAGCAAGAAAACCCAAAGCAAAATTCAAAGAAGTGAACTTATTCTAACAGCTTTGAACCAGGAAAAGCATACTAATATTTCCTGGCCGGAACAGGTGGTTTTATTTTTTATGATTGAGCAGGGATTTTTTGATAATATTCAGAAAGAAAAATGGAAAAAATCCGAGAATCTGCTTTTAAAATTTATTCGCAACAGCCATTCTGCGATTCTCCGAGAAATTTCCAAAGCGGAGTTTAATGAAGATATAAAATCAAAAATCCGCAAAATTGTTGACGAATTTAAGCAAAAATTTGTTTCCCTAAATCCTTAAATTTTATTTTAAGGAAAATATTGAAGTTGCTTGAGATTATGAAGAATTACTTAGAGCGTAGAAATGAAATTAAAGGATATAAGGATGTTTCAGAGACAATTAAAATAGAAGAAAAAATTTCAACTTCTTATATTCGTTTTTTAAAAGATGAAGTAGCGCAACTCGTACTTTATAATTCTACCTTAGAAAAAGTTTTAGCCCGCCTTTCTCAGTTTTATGAGGCTCTTGATAACCCTCTTTTCCGCCGGGGGTCGGGGAAGAGATATGTGGTTGTGGTCAGCGGAAACAAGGGGCTTGTAGGGGGATTGTGGCACAATTTAACGAGCTTTCTTTTGGCCAGAAAAAATAATTATGATTTTTTTGTAGTTACCGGCGATAAGATGAAACGTTATCTTGAGGAAGAAAACATAAAAGTTGGAAAGGCGTTTTCGAGTGCTTCCATTGTTCCTCAACCCGAAGAAATTGTTGAAATTTCTAATTATCTTTTTGAAGAATTCAAAAATGAAAAGCTTTCGAAAATAGATATTATTTACCCAAAATTTATTTCTTTGGTTGACCAGCAATCTGCTATTTTGAGTTTTTTGCCATTTCGATTTTCGCTCGCTTCTTTGGTAGAACCATCTTATCCTCGAGGAGAAAATAATTTTGGTTATTCTCAAACTAAAGACCTTTCCCTAGGTTTGCCCATTTTTGAACCTTCTAAGAGAGAAATTTTTGGTTTTCTTTTAAAAAAGTACATTGAAGTATTTTTTCTGAAGATTATAATGGAGGCGAAGCTCTCTGAGTTTTCAGCCAGAACCATTTCAATGGAGCATGCCTCAGAGAAGACAAAAGAATTAATTAAGAAATTAAGAAATACTTATTTTAAAGAGAGGCGCCGAGTTTTAACTCAAAGGCAATTGGAAAATTTTGTTGTCCATAAAATTTTATGAAAAATAAAGTTGGTATTATCAGTTCAATTAAAGAAGGAGTTGCCGAAATTGTTTTTGAAGATAAATTACCGCCTTCTTACACTTTGCTAAAAACAAAAGATGGAAAAATTCTTTTTGAGTTGATAGAAAAAAAAGATTTTAAAACTGCCAAAGCGGTCGCTCTAACCACTTTAGAAGGTGTTGAAAGAGGAGAAGAGGTGATAAGCACCGATAAACAGATTTCTGTTCGCTTAAACGATAAAATTCTTGGTCGAATGTTTGATGTTTTTGGTCATCCTATCGATAACAAAGTTTTCGAAGGAGGAGAAGACTATCCAATCCACGGTTCTACCAATAAACCTCTTACTTTATTAGGAGAAGGCAGACAGATTTTAGAAACCGGCATAAAAGTAATTGATCTTTTAATTCCTTTTCGGTATGGAGATAAAGTCGGTCTTTTTGGAGGAGCAGGAGTAGGGAAAACGGTTTTAATAGCTGAACTTATCCACAATATTTCACTAAAGAAAGTTGGCCATTCTGTGTTTGCGGGTATTGGAGAAAGGATTCGTGAGGGCAATGATTTATATTATACTCTTGAGAGATTGGGGGTTTTAGAAAATACTGCTTTATATTTTGGTGAAATGGATAAACCGCCAGGGGTCAGAGCAAGAATTGGTCTTTCGGCGGTAACGGCGGCGGAATTTTTGAGGGATACGAAAAAGAAAAATGTTCTCTTTTTCATTGATAATATTTTTCGATACGCGATGGCAGGCATGGAGCTTGGCTCTGTTTTAGGAAAAGTTCCTTCAGAGCTTGGCTATCAAGCAACTCTTGAACAAGACTTAGCCTCTCTAGAAGAGCGTATTTCTACCACGGCAAATGGTTCAATAACTTCGGTTCAAGCAGTTTATGTTCCCGCTGACGATTTAACCGACCCAGCAGTTGTGACCATTTTTTCACATTTAGATGCTTCTTTGGTTCTTTCGCGCCAGGTGGCAGAAAAAGGTATTTATCCTGCCGTTGATATTTTAAGGTCTCATTCTTTAGGTTTGGACAAAGAAATTGTAGGGGAAAAACATTACAGAATTGCAGCTAAAGTTAAAAAGTTTTTTCAAAGATATCAAGAACTTTACCACATTATCGCTATTTTGGGCGTTGAGGAACTTTCTCGAGAGGATCGGATGGTTGCCAAAAGAACGGAAAGGCTTCAAAGATTTCTTACTCAGCCGCTTTTTGTTGCCGAGCAGTTTAGTAAAATGAGAGGACGTTATGTTCCGCTTTCTAAAACCCTTGAAGGATGCGAAAGAATTTTAAATGGTGAATTTGACAATGTTGATTTGGAGAAATTTTATATGATAGGTTCTCTTGATGAAATCAAAAAGTAGAAGCTATGATTAACTGCCAAATTATTTCAGCCAAAAAGTCCCTCCTATATAAAAACCTCCAAAGTGTTTCTCTCCCTGCTTTTAAAGGAGAAATGCAGGTTCTTCCTCACCACGCCGAAGCTTTTGTTATATTAAAACCAGGGAATATTATTATGGTGAAATCTAGCGGTCAAGAAGAGGTATATCATTTAGAGCAAGGAGCTTGTTATTTAAAAAACGATGAGATGGTAATTATTTTATGAAGTTTTAATAAATTAGACAATGGATGTCTCTAAGAGGCCACGACAAGATTTTCTAGATAGAGAAAGCCAAAGAAAGAATATGAAACCTATGCTTTCTAAGGTATCTAAATTTACTGGGCGGATAATAATCGGTGAAATTTTAGCTTATCCTAAATTAGTTAAGGTTTGAACTAAATATCATTTTCTTTGTTTCGGCTGCCCAATGGCTGTGTTTGAATTCAATCAACTGAAAATTGAGGAAGTCGCAAAGATGTACCGCCTCAATCTCAAGGTTTGTTATATAGCCTTAATAAAGAGTTTTCTTCGAAAGTGGGGGAGAGTAGAAAGAAGAAAAAGAAACAATAAAGGTCGAAACAATCACAGAAAAGCCCATTCAATTATTTTATGAGTGCACGTTTAAAAAATAAAGTAGCTATTATTACAGGCGCGGGTTCTGGGATTGGTCGGGCAACAGCTATTCTTTTTGCCAAAGAAGGCGCGAAAGTTGCCGTGACGGACATTATTGATGAAGAAGGCAAAAAAACCCTGAAAGCTATCTTAGCCAAGAAAGGAAAAGCAAAATATTATCACCTGGATGTTTCCAAGGAAAGGGAAGTTGCTAAAGTTTTCAAACAAATCCATAATGATTTTGGCAAAATTGATATTCTTTTCAATAACGCAGGCATCGCTGGCGTTAACAAGCCAACAGATGAAATTACTGAAGAGGAGTGGGATCAACTTATGAATGTTAACCTTAAAGGAGTGTTTTTCTGCGAGAAACACGCTTTGCGGTATATGAAAAGGCAAAAAAGTGGAAGCATTATTAACAATTCTTCTATTTATGGAATTGTTGGAGCTCCGGATGTCCCGCCTTACCATACTGCCAAAGGAGGAGTTAGACTTTTAAGTAAGGCCGATGCTTTAATTTATGCAAAGCACGGTGTTCGCGTGAATTCTGTTCACCCAGGATTTATTATGACTTCCATGGTTCGACGATTTATTCAAGAATCTCCAAATCCGGCGGCAACAAAGAAATACATTGAGAATCTCCATCCTCTTGGGCATATCGGGGAACCTGATGATATTGCATACGGCGTTCTCTATCTTGCCTCTGATGAGGCAAAGTTTGTGACTGGCACGGAGCTTATTATTGACGGGGGATACACCGCAAAATAAGAAATTTTCGGGGAAGGAATTGCCGGGGTGAATAAATTATTCTCTTGGCAATTTTCTTTTGGCTTGCATTTTTTCAAGAAACCATTAAAGTTAATAAATTAAAGGCTGTTTAATCAACCTGCTATTTTTGAAAACTGTTTATGTCTGATTTTGTTTTTATTTTAATTGTTGTTTTGGTTGTTTTAACAGGTGTGCTCATTTCAGTTTTTTATATCAAACGGGAGACAAAAAATTTTAAGGAGAAAGATGAAACAGATTCTCCTTTGGGAATGATTAAACAAGATATTGAAAGTTTACGCCAAAAATTTGAGAATGGCTATTCCAAAATGGCCCATGAGCTAGGGCAGGTGAGTGAGATAGGCAGAGATATTAAAGAATTTCAGCAATTCTTGCGGTCACCAAAATTGAGAGGCAATATAGGAGAACAGATGCTCAGAGATTTGCTTGAGCAAGTTCTCCCCCAGCACAATTTTGCCCTGCAGTATCAATTTCAAGAAGGTCAAACTGTTGATGCCATTATTAAGACCAGTCGGGGTATCATTCCAATAGATTCAAAATTTCCAATGGAAAATTTTCGCCGGATGTCCCAAGGAACTTCTATCGAGAAAGAAACAGCTAAGAGAGATTTTATCAGAGATGTCAAAAGGCATATTGATAGCATTACCAAAAAATACATTTTACCCCGAGAAGGGACAGTTGATTTCGCCCTTATGTATGTGCCTTCTGAGCCGATTTATTATGAGATTGCCTTAAACCGCCCAGAGCTTTTAGAATATGGCTACGCAAAGAAAGTTTATTTTGTTTCGCCAAATAGTTTCTATTACTTTCTAAAGATTGTTATGGTGGCTTTAGAGGGCGAAAAGATTGAGAAGGGGGCAAAAAAGATCTTAGAAGGTATGCAGGCTATCCAAAACGAAGCAGTAAAATTTGAGGGGGAATTTTCAACTTTAGCAGGACATATTGAGCATGCAAAAACTGCTTCCGAGAGAGCCAAAAATAGGTTTGAAAAATTGGTCGATAAAATTGACCACTTAGAGGCATTAGAAATGCCCAAAGATAAAGAAAAGCTTCAATAAATTTATGTTTGCAGTTATTAAAAGCGGAGGAAAACAATATCTTGTTTCTCCGGGTGATAAAATAAAAATAGAAAAGCTTCAAGGCGATCCGAAGAAAAAAATTAGCTTTGAAGAAGTTTTGCTTTTAAGCAATGATAAGGAGATGAAAATTGGCCAGCCAAAGATTGAAGGAGCCAAAGTTGTAGGCGAAATTTTAAACCAAGGAAAAGGGAAAAAATTGGTAGTTTTTAAATACAGGGCGAAAAAACGTTCCAAAGTAAAAAAGGGGCATCGCCAGCCCTTTACCGAAGTAGAGATTAAAAATATCCAATTTCCTAAAGCCTAATTTAATTATTTTATTTTCTGTTCTCTAAAGCCGAAGTAAGAGTTTTTTCATCGGCGTATTCTAATTCTCCACCCATTGGTAAACCATAACCAAGTTGGGTGGTTTTTATACCTAAGGGTTTGATTTTTCTTTGTAGCCAGAGAGAAGTAATCTGACCTTCCGGCGTAGGGTTAAGAGCCAAAATAACCTCTTTGATGTTTTGATCATTATTTAACCGCTCAAGAAGTTTTTGGGTTCTTTGGCTAATTTTTTTTGTTTTATTATTTGGATGGAAGGTTGAAAGAGTCCCGCCCAAAATAAAATAGAGTCCCCGAAATTTATTTGTCTTTTCGAGAGTTTCTAAATCTATTTCTTTCTCAACTACACAAAGAATGCTTTTATCTCGCTGTGGGTCAGAACAAATGGGGCAAAGCTCGTTTTTCGTAGATAAATTTTCTTTAGTGCTTTCAAAAGGATTAAAGCACTGAGGGCAAAGTTTTATTTTTTCCCCTAATCCTTGAATCTTTTTAGCTAACTCATCTCTGCTTTCTTGGTCTTGATTGATTAAATAAAAAACAAAGCGGCTGGCCGTTCTCTGACCGACTGTGGGAAATTTTTTAAATTCCTCGATTAATTTTTGGATTGGGTCGGCAAACATTGTATTCTATTCATCTTCTTCTTCGGTGAACTCTCCGGGATAATTTTTTTCAAGATCACGAAAGGTTACTCTTTGTTCATCAAAATAAAGTTCGACTTTCCCAACAGGTCCATTTCGGTGTTTAGCAATAATAATGTCCGCAATATTTTTCCTTGTGCTATTTTGTCTGTATTTATCTTCGCGATAGATAAATAATACCACGTCGGCATCTTGCTCTAAACTGCCGCTTTCGCGAAGGTCAGCTAATCGAGGAATTTGGGGAGAACGCTGCTCAACAGCTCGAGATAATTGGGAAAGAGCTAAAATAGGGATATTTAACTCTTTAGCTAATGATTTTAGGGCTTTGGAATTTTCTGTTACTTGCTGGACCATACTCAGACTGGGATTGCGAGATTCCATTAATTGTAAGTAATCTACAATCAAGAGGCTTAGTCCTTGGTCGGCTTGTAAGCGCCGGGCCATTGCTCTCATTTGGAGAATATTTAAACCGGCGCTATCGTCAATAAAGATAGGGGCTTCAGAAAGAACTCCAAGTGCTTCTTGAATCTTTGAAAAATCGTTATTTCCTTCGCTTTCAGAAAGTCTCCCGGTTCTCAATCGCCAAAGATCGATGTTAGCTAAAGAAGATACAAGTCTATCAACAATTTGGTCAATTGACATTTCTAAACTAAATATACCAACCGGAAGTTTTTGGTTGCAAGCAGTATTTCGAGCTATATCTAAAGCCAAACTTGATTTTCCTAAACTTGGCCTAGCGGCGAGTATAACAAGGTCTGATTTTTGCAAACCAGCCAAAATGTTATCTAGCGCTCGAAAACCTGTTGGAACACCCCGAAGGCCTCCTTCTTGCTTTGAAAGCTTGTCTATACGTTCAAAGGTAGCCTCGAGTGTAGATTTTATCGGGGTGAAGTTTTGAGTGAGGGATTTTTGGGCGATACTAAAGATTTTCTTTTCGGCTCTATCTAGAAGAATATCTGTGTCTACAGTTTCTTCGTACCCCATTTGGCCGATTTCGTAAGAAGCAGAAATTAGATCCCGCAGTATTCTTTTTTGTTGAACGATTTTGGCATAATTAAGAATGTGGCTTGCGGTTGGCACTAAATTAATACAACTTCCCAAATAAGCTCTCCCGCCAACTTTTTCCAACACTCCTTTTTCGCGCAATTTTGATGAGAGGCTTAAAATGTCAATGGGAACTCTTTTTTCAAAGAGCTCTATCATTGCTTGATAAATCTCTCTATGATTATCTTGATAAAAGTCTTTTGGCTGCAAAAAATCAGCTACTTTCAAAATAGCAGATTGATCAATCATTAAAGAACCTAGCAGAGATTTTTCTGCTTCAATATTTTGAGGAGGAAGCTTGTATTGATTATCTTCAGCCATCGTTTTTAGTATAATTGCTATTTATAATTAGTCAATGAGAAAAAGACGGAAATGCTTTATATCCCATACATAGGTGACTGTCTTGGAGAAAGACAATTAAAGAAATAACAGCCAGAATATGTTATAACTAAGATGAAATATTATGTTATAACTAAGATGAAATATATAGATTTTAGCAATTAAATTGTGTATGAAGAAATCAGATATTTTGGCGCCTCTTATTATAGCGGAAGCTGACTCTTGGTTATTGATTTGGATTTTAAAAGATATTCATTTTAATTTATTGAATTTTTTGGATAGACTCAAGGCTAACTATCTTTTTAGCAGCCTTAACTTTTTCTTGAAATTTCTTCCGCTCATTTTACCATTTCTTGCTCTCTTGCTTATTTTTGGTGGATTGCTTGTCCAGAATAAATTTAAAGGCATTTTCCAATTTCTCAAATTTTCCTTAACGGGTTCACTTAATACTCTTATTGATTTTGCTTTTCTCAATTTTTTAATGGAAATTTCCCAAATAAGCGTTGGTCCTTATTACTCGCTTTTTAAAGCTATTTCGTTTAGCTTAGCTACTTTTAATTCATATTTCTGGAACAAACTCTGGACTTTTCGTCAGCGAGAGACTAAAATAGGACCGAAAGAATTTTCTAAATTTTATTCCGTCACAGGCGCAGGATTTCTTGTTAATGTTATTGTTGCTTCTTTCATCGTTAATATTGTCGGTCCGCAATTTGGTTTTTCTTCAATTGTTTGGGCTAATATTGGTGCCTTTTTGGCTGTTCTTTGTGTAGCTGCTTGGAATTTTGCGGGTTTTAAATTTGTTGTTTTTAAAAAATAAAGCTAGCTCTTTAAAAGCGAGGTGAGATATATGAAAAAAGAAATGACTCAAGAAAGGAAGCCATTGTTGACATCTTTCTCTCCTAATTCCTATTATTGCAAAGAAGCCATTATTGATGGAGCACGAAAAGAAATGACGGTAGTTATTGTCCCAAATTCTTTAAAAGAAACTTCAGGAAAAACAGTAATTTCTTGGGCTTGTAATTATGGTCGAGTTTGCGAAAACGCAAGCTGCATTTATGCTCTAGCTCTGAAAGATGAGCCCAACAAGCGAATTAGATTGCCGAGAAGACGGGAAGTGAATCAACGCTCAACTTTAAGTTGAGCGTTTTCTTTTCTTGTTTTGCAAATAACCTTAACCAAACATTTGCCAAAGATTAAAGCTTTTGCTAGAATAAATTCGGCATTTGTTGCATGAATAAGTAATTTACGGGTTAAGCCGCTATCTTCGCCTTTTTATTTTTTCTCACTTAGCAGAATTTATTTTTATTTTTTATTGGTAATGTTTTCTTTTTAACTTTTTGGCTTTCATTGCGAATAAATTATTAGCAAATTATGGTTAATCTTGCTTTATATCGAAAATACCGCCCTCAGAAATTTTCTGAAGTTGTTGGTCAAGAATATACTGTTCAAGCTCTAAAGAATGCCGTTGCCTCTAACACGGTTTCTCACGCTTATTTATTTGCGGGTCCTCGTGGCACTGGCAAGACTTCTTTGGCTCGTCTCTTAGCTAAAGCGGTAAATTGTAAGAAACGGAGGATTGGAGAAGGGGAGCCTTGCAATGAATGCTCAAGTTGTCGGGAAATTACCGCAGGAAGATCTTTAGACTTAATAGAAATTGATGCGGCTTCGAACCGGGGGATAAATGAGATTCGCGAGTTAAAAGACGGAATAGGTTTTTTGCCGGTTAAGTCTAAGTATAAGGTTTTTATTATCGATGAAGCTCATCAGCTGACAAAAGAAGCGGCCAACGCTTTACTTAAAACTCTTGAAGAACCTCCTGAGCACGCTATCTTTATTCTGGCAACCACTGAGCCTCAAAAAATGATTTCCACCATTATTTCCCGTTGTCAGAAATTTGATTTTCGGCGGCTTAAAATTCCCGAAATTGTCAAGACGCTTGAAATGATTTTAAAAAGCGAAAAGATTGAATTTGAAGAATCAGGCTTAACGCTTATCGCTAGAGAGGCCCAGGGATCTTTAAGAGATGCCGAAGGAATGCTAGACCAAGTGATAAGTTTTGTTGGGCAAGGGGTGAAGATTAAAAAAGAATCAGTGGCAAAGGTATTGGGCACCGTCAGCGATGAAATTATTTTACAATTTTTGCAATATCTTGAAAAAAAAGATGCCAAATCAGCAATTGCATTTTTTGATGGAGCTGTAGAAAAAGGTACGGACCCTCAACAATTTTTAAAGAATCTTTTAAATTTTCTCCGGGAAATTCTGCTTCTCAAAATAAATTCTTCCTTAAATGATTCTTTGATTCTCTCTTTAGCCCAAGAAGAAAGGCAACAAATCAAGAAGTTCAGCACCAATTTTAGCCGAGAAGATTTAGAGAAAGCCTTAAATTTCTTTATGCGCGCCGAGGATAAAATAAAGTATAGCTCTCTTCCTCAATTGCCGATAGAGCTTGCAATTTTAGAAGTTTGTCATAAAGTTCAAAATAACTAATAAATTGCGGGGTCGTCTAATGGTAGGACAGCAGCCCTTGGAGCTGTCGATCCTGGTTCGAGTCCAGGCCCCGCAGCC
>CAZLUG010000015.1:0-12299 GCA_964562675.1 uncultured Candidatus Saccharibacteria bacterium
ATATCGGTCAAAAATTTATTGACTTTTTTCACTAATAATATATAATATAAGTTCAGGTTTTGATTAATCAAGTTTTACATTATAATTAAGTATCTACCATGAGAATTTCTATCGCTGGCAAAAAACTTACCTGGATAGACATTAGAGAGCCTAAAGCCGAAGATATCCGTTGGCTGGAAAAAAATTACCACCTTCACCCTCTAGTTCTCAAAGAGATTTTGCCCCCGCTTGACCATCCAAAAATAGAAAATTTCGGGAATTATCTTTTTTTGGTTCTTTTTTATCCTTTTTTTAATCGAAAGACTTTTCAGACTATTCCTTTTGAACTTGATATTATAGTTTCTAAAGATTACATTATTACGTCGCACTATCAAGACATTGTGCCTTTAAAGGCTATTTTTGACAAGTGTAATCTTTATAAAGAAGACAGAGAAGAATATACGCGAGACGGCACCGGAGAGCTTTTGTATCGAATTATTCAAGAGATATTTTTGGCTTGCTTCCCAAAGTTAGGCCACATCAGGGAACACATAGACAGCATCGACAAAGCAGTTTTCCAAAAACATTATAAGGAATCTGTTAATGAAATATCACTGGTCAAAAGAGATATTATTGGTTTTCGGAGAATTGTTGAACCTCAAAAGTTAGTAGTGAAAAATTTAATTAAAGAAGCTCAAAATTTTTTTCCAAAAAATCTTCTTCCCTACTTCCATAACCTCAGCAACCTTTACGATCAAGTTAGCGAGCTTTTAGAAAATCATCAAGAAACTCTTGAAGACTTATTTTCTACCAACCAATCGCTTTTGACAAACAGAACTAATGAGATTGTCCAAATTTTAACAATATTTTCAGTTATTGTTTTTCCTTTAAACTTGTTAGCTGCTATTTTTGGGATGAACACCAGCTACCTTCCTTTTATTGGCAGTCCGTATGATTTTTGGGAAGTTTGTGGAATTATGATGAGTGGAGCAATCGTGATGTTGATAATTTTTAAGGTGAAAAAGTGGATATAAAATTCATTATTTGTAGTAAGCCTTAGAAAATCTTAAATCAATGTATTTAAGATTTTTTCTTTCCTGGCTGGAAATTTCCTTTTTAAGCAAAAGTTCAATTTTAATCAAGTCTAGTTTAAAATTATCATCTGGGCGTTTAAGATATATCGCCCATCCCTTTTCAGTTAAAAGAGTGAGCTTATTTGGAGAGAGTAAAAAACTTTGGATGTTTAAACCGAGAGATTGTTTGAGTGTTTGGTAAATAATTGAGATTTCATTTATCTCTTTTTTGGCAATTAATTTTTCTCCTGCCAATAATGGTTCGTTTTTATTAAAAATAATAACCGGCAGTGATTTGCTTAAAATACGGCTGTTTTTATTAGTCTTTTGGAAAACTATTCCATTTTTATCAATAAAAAAGCATTGGTCCTGATTTTTGCAGTATATTGCTTCTGGAATTTTTAGTTTAAGCTCTAAAATTAATGTACCAGGTAAAAACCGATGGAAATTAACGCTTGCTAAATTAGGATATTTTCTTAAGATTTCAGCAGTGAGAACAGATGTATGAAGGAGAAGAGTAGATTTACTTTGGAAGAAATAGAGAAACTTTGTATTGATTTTTGGGCTAATATCTTTTTTAATCTTGGCTCTTAAATCAGTTGTGCCCCCAATGATTTTAATTTTTTCAATTTGGAAAACCGGAGAAATAAAAAATAAATAGGTTAAAAAAACCGTGAGAGCTAAACCAGCCAAAAAGATTAAAAATAATTTTGGACTGGCAAGTTTTTTCAAGGCAATTTTTCTCCGGTATTTTTTTGCTCTTTTTTGCCAACCAGCCATAAATTATTTTTCTTGAGCGAGATAAACAAGTTTTTCCAAGAATTTTCCAAAAGGAATACCGCTAGCTGCCACTGCTTTTGGCAAAAGGCTGTTTATGGTTAATCCGGGGATGGTGTTGATTTCCAAGACATATATTTTTTGATTTTGCAAAATCATATCTACCCGGGAAAATCCCCGGCAATTTAAAAGCAAATGGATTTTTCTAGCCAATTTCTGAGCTCTTAAAGCTATCTTTGGCGGAATTTTAGCTGGAACTTCTTCGTTTGTGAAATTAGCATTATATTTAGCTTGGTAGTCAAAAAATTCTCTCTTGGTTGTAATTTTAATAACAGGCAGAGTTTTTGGATTTTCGTTGCCTAAAAGCCCAACGGTAATTTCTTGCCCTTTAATATATTTTTCAATAATAATTTGTTTATCTTCTTTAAAAGCCAGCGCTAATCCTTTTTTGATGTCGTTTTTATTTTTTACTATGCTTACGCCCACACTTGATCCACAACTTGCAGGTTTTACAACGCACGGGAATCCGATATTTTTTTCTATTTTAGCTAGAATGGATGATTGGCTTTCTTTTTTATTTGAGTAATTCTTTTTGGCAAGTAGAATAAATGGAGGCGTAAGGATATTTTCTTCTTTCAACAACTTTTTGGTAAACAATTTATTCATACTAATTGCCGAGGCGGCAACTCCAGAGCCCGTATAAGGCACTTTCAAAAGTTCAAGCATACCTTGGATTGAACCATCTTCTCCTCCTTTTCCGTGCATCGCAATAAAGGCGACGTCTATTTTTTTCGCTTGGCAATCTTGAAATAGTTGCTTAAGTTCGTTTTTGGTATCATAGCGCTTAATCTGAAATTTTTTCTGGTCTAAAAACTTTTCCACCATTTTACCGCTTGCTAAAGATATACTTCGCTCATTAGAAGTACCACCAGTGATAATTGCCAGTTTAATTTTTTTAAGATGACGATGGTTCATTTTTTTGTTTGAGAGTAATTTCTCTCACCAATTTTTCTAGTTTTATTTTACGAGATCCTTTAATTAAAATAACATCAAAAGGTTTGATGAGTTTGTGCACGAATTCTAAAGATTGCTGAAAATTATTAAAGTGTTTGTATTTTTCTTGAGAAAAGCCTTTCTCTATAGCCCGTCCGCCAATAAATTTTGCTTCATTGCCAATAGTGATAAGATAATCAAGATTTAAATAAGCTATTATTTCTCCCATAGATTGATGCAGACTTTTAGAGGCTACACCTAATTCTAACATATCCCCTAAAATAGCAATTTTTCTTTTACCGAAAGGAACCTTGACTAAAGCCCGGAGAGCTTCTTTAGCAGCCGCCGGGGAAGAATTATAAGAATCATCAATAATCCAAGATTCGTTTTCCCCCATCAATTTTTTTAGCCGGCCGGATAAAATATGATAATTCCGAAGCGCTGAGAGAATTTCTTTTGGGTTTAACCGGAAGCAAATGCCAACGCCGAAGGCTCCTAAAAGAGGATATGCCTGTAAAGGCGAAATTGCATCTTTGAGTTGAAAGAAAAATTTTTCCCTTTTGTAAATTAACATGCACTCTAATCCAGCGTTTCTTATTTTGATATCTTTTGCCCGAATGTCGGCTTTTTCAGAAAATCCGTAAGTTAAAAGTTGAGAGGAAATTTTTGCCTTTACTTTATCAAAAGGACAATGATCTTGATTTACAACGGCAAAATTATTTTTTGGGAGATAAGAGAAAGGTGTTACTTTTTCGCGAAAAATGTTTTCCAAATTACCAAAAAATTCTAGATGGCAAGGCTTTATAGCTGTTAAAATAACCACTTTCAAGAGATTAGTGGGAATAATTTCTAATAAATATTTAAGATCGCCAGGTTTTGAGGCTCCCATTTCTAAAACTAGAATCTCTGGATAATTTTTTGTTTTTCGGTAAATCAAAATTAAAGAACCTAGAAAAATCTTTAACCATTTAAAAATTGATTTCTCCCCTGGATAATTGCCTAATATTGTTAAAGGAACTCCTATTTCATTATTATAACTGCCTAAATTTCTTCTTGTTCTAAATTTTTTTGCTAGAACTTGATAAATTGCTTCTTTTGTTGAGGTTTTTCCTAAACTTCCCGTAATAACTACAACCTTTGGCTGATATTTTTTGATAACTCTTGAAGCAAGAGATTTGAGGATTTTTTGAAGAGTTAATTTGAGAACCATTTTCTAATATATCTTAAAGTTTTATAAAGTTTATAGCGGGCAGGGAAGAAAATTAAATCTCGACTTTCAGGATAAACTTTAACTTGTCCCCGAAAACCTTTTTTGAAAAACGTTACACCTTTCATTTTCTTTTCGTCAATTCCCCAAAAATCATAGATGCGATATCCTTCCCGGCGAGCTAACTTGATTTGTTCCCACTGAAGAAGGCTGGGGCCTTTCAGGGATCTGTATGATTTTTCTGAGGCGCCGTGTAGACAGGTAGCCCGCTGACCGAAGAATACCAGGATGTAAACAGATAGTATTTTTCCTTGAAATTCTGCCAAACTTGATTTAATTTTAAGTTTCTGGCCGGAAAAATCAAATAATCTTTTATAGTATAGCTTATCAAATGGCTGAAAGCGGTCTATCTTTGAAGTTTTTTTTATGAGATTTGAAAATTCTGGAATATATGCGTTTAAAAATCTTACCTTGACTCCCTTTCTTTTTGCCAGCCTGATATTATATCTTAAAGTGATAATAAAATTGTCGAATATTTCTTTTTCCGGTTTTTGAAGGTCTAGAATTAAAGTTTGAGCCGGTTGGATTCTTTTTTGTGACGGAAAGCTCTGAGATATGGTTCCTAGGGTAGGAAGTGGCCTTTCCGGTTCAACTTTTAAAAAAATAGCTCTTTCTTCCTTAGCTATTTTACTCATCTTTGCAAAGATTAAGCTTAGAATCTTTTTTTGTTGAATCAAAGAAACCTGTTTCTTCAAAACTGGACCGAAAGGAATGTAAAAACAGTAACCTAGCTTCCAAGGAAATTTTTCTTTTATGATTTGCGCTTCTCCTAAAATTAAATTATTTTCTTTGATTTCTAACCGCCAAACTTTTTTACCCAGAGATTTCTGGAAATTACCCCACGCGAAAGATTGCAAAAAACTTCCTTGATTAAAAATTAGAAAATTATCCCAATCCTCTTTTTTATTTTGGTTTATAAAATTTAATTCCATTATGATTTAGAATTTCTGTTTTGAGAAGGGATAATTTTAAAACCAAGATATTTTTGAAGGACTGCCGGTACCTCGATTTTTCCGTCTTCTCTTTGATAATTTTCTAGGAGAGAAATAAGAATTCGGGGACTGGCTATGCCAGTATCATTTAAAGAATGAGCAAATTTGATTTTCCCGTCTTTAGTTCGATAACGGATATTCAACCTTCTCGTTTGAAAGTCTAAAAGATAGGAATCTGAGTGAGTTTCCCGATATTTATTTTGAGATGGTATCCAGGCTTCGATATCGTATCTTTTCCCTTGCCCCAAAGCTAAATCCCCGCTGCAGCAGTTTACTACTCGGTAAGGAATTTTGAGAGCTTGCATAAGTTCTTCTGAATTTTTAAGAAGTTGTTCGTGCCATTTTATTGATTCAGCTTCATTATTTTTGCAGATAACAACTTGTTCGGTTTGATAAAATGCGTGTACCCTGTATATTCCTTTAACGTCTTTCCCGTAACTGCCAGCCTCTTTTCTAAAAGCGTCTGAAATACCTACATAGAGTTTTGGTAGAGCGCTTTCATTGAGAATTTCGTTGCTATGAAAAGCCATCAGAGGAACCTCGGTAGTTCCAGCGAGGAACAAATCTTTGTCTAATTGATACGTTTCTTCTCGGCCATAAGGAAACATTCCTGTTCCCCACAATGTAAATCCCCTTACCATTGTAGTTGGTCGTATTGGTGTAAACCCTTTTTTTATCAGATAATCAAGACTCCAGTGCAAGAGAGCTTGTTCTAAAAGAACAGCTTCGTTTTTAAGAAGATATTGGCGGAATCCTCCTATTTTTGCTCCTCTTTCCAAATCAATTAAATCAAGAGATTTCATTAAACTCAAATAATCTCTTGGTGGAAACTTAAAATTTGGGATTTTCCCCCACTTTTTGACTTCTTTGTTATCTTCATCTGTTTTCCCTTCGGGTACATCGGGAGCGGGAGGCATGGGAATTTTAAGAAGTAAATCTTGGAACTGGCGGTCAAGCTCATTAAACTCTGATTTGGTCTTTTCAAATTCCTTGTCTAGGTCTCGCATCTTTCCAATAAGGGCTTGTTTCTCAGCTAGAGATTTTTCTCCAGAGATTTTTTTATTTGCTTGATTTTTTACAGCTCTTATTTTATCTAATTTTTTTAAAGCTTCAATTCGGCGTTTATCTAAATCCAGAAATTCTTCAACATTAAAACTAATGTGCTTTTTTCGGCAGGCTTCTTTAATTTTCTGAGGATTTTTACGGATGAAATTAAGATCTAGCATATAAATTTGTTAAATAAAAATTGTTTAAAACTCTTATTTCTCTTGTAATTTCATAGCGGGAAATAAAATTACTTCCCTTAAACTATGAGAATTTGTTAAAATAGCTACGAGCCGATCAATGCCTAAACCAAATCCCGCTGCCGGAGGCATTCCATACTCTAGAGCTTCAAGAAAATCTTTGTCCATTCGTTGAGCTTCGGCAAGGCCGGCCCGATAAAACTTTTCTTGTTCTTTAAACCTTCTTTCTTGCTCTTGGGGATTATTGAGTTCCGAAAAAGCATTAACTAATTCAACTCCGCCCACAACCAATTGAAAATTTGCTAGTTTGTTTGGTGATTTTTTCAAAGCTTTAGCTAAAGGTTGAGTGCCCAAAGGATAATGAATAATGAAAGTAGGGTTAATAATTTTGTCTCGGCAAATCTTTTTGTAAATCTCGTCAGCAATTTCAGTTTTCGGAGCATTTTTTTCTACTTTCAAACCCAGTTTTTCAGCTTCTTTTCTTAAAGACTCTCTATTGATTTCCTCGAAGATGATGTTGGTATACTTTTTCAGTAACTGAGAAAACTCTACCCTTGGCCAAGGAGATTGAAAATTAATTTTTTTCCCCTGATAACTAATCTCTGTTTTTTTGAAAATAGTTTTTACTAATCCCTGGAAAAGTTCTTCGGTAAACTTCATCAAATCTTTGTAATCAGCGTAAGCCCAATAAAATTCAAGACCGGTAAACTCGGGATTATGGAATTTATCCACCCCTTCATTTCGAAACTCTTTTCCAATTTCATAAACCTTTTCGAACCCTCCCACTAAAAGCCTTTTTAGATAAAGCTCTGGGGAGATACGTAGGTACAAATCTATATTTAGGGCGTTGAGATGAGTTTTGAAGGGTTTTGCCTTGGCTCCGCCGTAAATTGTTTGCAAAATAGGTGTTTCAACTTCTATAAACCCTCTTTTTTCTAAAAATTTTCTTAACCACCGGATAATTTTTGAACGAAGCTTAAATCTAAGTTTTACAGTTGGATTAAATATAAGGTCTAAATATCTTTTTCGGTATCTCACTTCAATATCTTTAAGACCATGCCACTTCTCTGGCAACGGACGCAACGATTTAGTTAACATTTTATAATCGTTGATTTCCAGGGTTTTTTCGCCTCTTTTTGTTTTGAAGAGAATTCCTCTCAATTCTATAAAATCCCCGATGTCAAAAATGTCCTGAAAAAGTTTGAAACTTTTCTCCCCCACTCCATCTTTTTTGAGTACGGCTTGAATTTTTCCTGACCCGTCATTAATATCTAAAAAAATAATTTGCCCGTGAGACCTTAAAGCTCTTAAACGGCCGGCAAGGATAATTTCTTTACTCTTTTTTGCCAAAGAGGAAAAATTCCTTAGAGCCATTGAAATACTATAGTCTCTTTTTGTAGTTTGGGGAAAAGGGTCTAATCCTCTTTTCACCATTTCTGACATCTTTTTTATCCTAACAAGCTTTATCTCTTCTAAAGGGGTCATATTTTTTAATATCTGTTTTAAATTCTAGCCCAAAATAAACATTATTTCAAGTTGGTATTTTGCTTGGAAAAATACCAAGACAATACTTCTTTAGCGACTGAGAGAGCAGCTATTCTCATCCCTTTGACTTTTTCAATAACTACGACAACCACAATTTTTGGGTGATTATAAGGTGCAAAAGCTGCTATCCAGTTATCATATAAATCTTTTCCTGGAATTTGAGCCGTGCCAGTTTTTGCCGCAACCGTAAATGGTAAATCCCCAAGAACTTCATGAGAGGAACCGGCTGGCGACGTTACGGCTTGTCGCATGCCCTCTCTGGTAATTTCTAGGTAATTTTGGTCTATAAAATTTTTATTTTCGATAACAGGAAAAATAGTTTTTATAATATTTTTTTGAGCATCTACAATCTCATGCACTAAATGTGGCTGATAAAGGATACCATTGTTGGCGATGACTTGCAGTGCAGCAGCTACTTGTAAGGGAGTAGCTAAGAGATATCCCTGGCCAATTGAAAGATTGTAGGTATCTCCAAGACGCCATATTTTATCTTGCGGATTTTTAAAATATTTTTCTTTCCAAAGAGGGTCAGGAATTCTGCCTTGCCTTTCCCCGGGCAAATCAATTCCTGTTTTTTTGCTAAAGCCGAATTTATCTAAATAATCTTTAATTTTTTTTACTCCTAAACCTTTAAAATTTTCGGGTAATCTTTGGTCAGCAAATGACGGCCGGGAATATCCTCCTCCAATAATATAGAAAAACGGGTTCACTGATTCGGCGATTGCTCTGCGAACAGTGGTCCAACCATGGAATTTCCAATCCGAATAACACTCTTTTTTTTGAGTGTAAATATTTTCTAGACAAAGTTTGAGAGGGCAATAAAGATTTGTTTTTGCCGTAATGACATGCTCTTGAAGAGCCGCGCTGGCTATAAACGGCTTGATGACTGAACCCGTAGGATAAAGTCCGGCAATGATACGATTAAGTTGCGGATCGTTAGGATCTTGGTTTATTTTTTGAAGGTCTTTGGTGCTAATACCTTGAGCAAAAAGATTATCATCAAATGCAGGTAATGAAACTGAAGCTAAAATTGCTCCATTTTGAGGATTTAAAGCAATTGCGGCTCCTCGATTGGTCCCAGTTTCTTTTAAAACCTTTTTTAAAGCATCAGTCATCTTTATCTGGAGCTCTTGGTTTAACCAAAGGACTAAACTTTCACCGGGCTTAGGGCTTTCAATAATTTTTTTGGTTACTTGTATCCCATTCGCTTTTCTTTCAATTTTTATCTTTCCTTTTTGTTCTCTAAGAATTTTTTCGTATGATTTCTCTAAACCTTCTTTGCCAATATAATCATTTATTGAATAATGGGAAGGTTCTTTTAAGTCAGTTGCTTCCACTTTTCCTAAATAGCCCAGAATATGACTGAGGCTCTCAGGATTAGCATAACGTCTGTAAATATGGCGTTTTATTTCGAAACCGGGAAACTTCTCAAGACTTGTTTGGAGAGCAACGAGTATTTTGTAAGGAAGATGGTTATAAATTGTAATAGTTTTTTGATTTGCCGAAACTGCGTTTATTTTATCTTTGATTGTTTGAGCATTGATGTTTAAAACCTCGGCGATATTTTTAAAGATAATTAATCTCTTTGATTGAGATTTTGGTAGGTCTTTGACGTTGCAAAGAAGGTTAAAATCTATTTTATTCCAAACAAGTTGCTTAAAATGGCTGTCGTAAATTATTCCTCTTTGGGCATTTGTTTGTAAGAAGAATATTTTGTTTCGCATTGCTAGATTTGCGTATAATTTTCCTTGCACAATTTGCATTCTAAAGCAAATTACCCAAAAGGCGAGAATTACTCCGAGTACTCCCAGCCAAAAAGCCCAAAAGACGAATTTATGAAGAGAGACCTCAAGTTTCCTTGAACTAAGTCCCATTTCTCCTTCTTTTTTCTTAAGGAGGTGGTCTAAGAATATTTCTTCAAAATCAATCTCGCTATTTTTTTTAGAGAAGAAATTTTTTTTGAGCATACTTTTTCCACAGTGGAGAGATTAAAAAGAGAAAAAAGAAATTGTAAAAATAACCTATAGTAAAGAGATACCAATGAAAAGGAAATTTAAAGAGGTATTCTTGAGAGAAAGCAAGTTCAAAGAAAAATATACTAATACTTAAAATAATTTTAAACGTAAACCAAAAACCAAGAAAAGATAAAGCCAGCCATAAAAAATTTGACTTTTCAAAGTTTCGGTTCAGCTGCTTGATAAAAAGCACCGTTAAGATAATGCTTATTGTGAATGTGCCAAATGGATAGGTCGAAAAAATATCTAAGATGACACCCATTGCTATAGTCAAAGGCAAAGTGAACTGTTCTTTCTCTTTGTCAAAGAAGTTTAGGAGAAAGACGAGGATTAAAGGAAAGCTAGGAATAACACCTTTAATCTGGAAACTAGGGAGAAAACTTTTCTGGAATATAACTATAAGGAAAAAAATAAAAATGATAAGTAAAATTTTTTTCTTCATCTAAGAATTTTTTATGATAAATAAAATATCTGGCAGGTTATTTTTGAAAAATGGCTCAATGTCTATTGCTTGGAAAGGTTTTAGGTCATTTTTTTTAATTTGGGAAACTTTTCCAACCAATAAATCTTTAGGAAAAATGTTGCCTAACTGATAACTGACAACAACCTCCCCTTTTTTAATTTTCTTCTCTTGTGGAACGGATAAGAGTATAATCTGCTCGTGTCCATTTCCTTGAGCCGCGGCATAGAAATTTTTTTCTTGCGATGAAGTAGTTGATAGAAATTTAACGCTAAATTTGCTTTGAGGATTAGAAATAAGCTCAACTTGAGAAAAGTTTGGGAAAACTTTAATTACTTTTCCCACGAGAACTTTTTCTTGAGTAATAACTGGCATATTCTCTTTAATGCCATCAGCTTTTCCTTTGTTCAAAACAACAAAATCTTCCCGAAGGTCTAAGCTGAGAACACTAGCCATCTGGAGATTAAATTTTTTGTTTAAGCCAAGTTTTAAAACCTTTCTTAAAACCTCATTTTCCTTTTTTAGACTATGAAATTCTGCATTTTCCTGAAGGAGATTTTGGTTTGACGAAATTAACCTTTCATTTTCTAATTTTAAACTCCGGGAATTTATTAAAGTAACGAAAAAATCTGAACTTGCTTTCCCAATTCCTCGAAAAAATCCGCTAAACGGTGAAGCCATAAAATAGAAACTATTTCTTACTTGATTTCCCCCCACAACATTTAATCCGATGAGAAAAAGTAAGAATAAAATGACCAAGATAATCTTTTGTTTTTTTACCATATTTCAATGAAAGATTATTGAGATAAATTTCCTCTTATTTGTTTTGCTTTCGCCTTTTGGCCCTTTATTTATTATACCTTAAAAACAAGTCATTAATAAAGAAAGGCCAACAAAAAACCTGCCAAAGCTTTGTGATGGCAGGCAGACTCTATTATAAACACAGTAAGGGGGCTACCTACTTTCGCAGGAAAACCTACTATCATCGGCCTTGAGAGATTTCACTTCTGTGTTCGGAATGGGAACAGGTGGAGCACTCTCAGCATAGCCCCCTTACTGTATCTACAATATTTTTAATTTGTGTTTATTAATTACCAGCTAAGATAGGAATGATTTATTAGTACTTCTCGGCTTAATGGATTACTCCACTTACACCTAAAGCCTATTAACCTCATCGTCTTTGAGGAATCTATGAGTCCTAATCTTGAGGTGGGCTTCGCGCTTATATGCTTTCAGCGCTTATCCCGAATTAACTTAGCTACCCAGCGATGCCGTTGGCACGACAACTGGTGCACCAGAGGTTAACTCAGCGAGGTCCTCTCGTACTATCGCTAACTCCTCTCAAGACTCGACGCCTACGGTAGATAGGGACCAACCTGTCTCACGACGGTTTGAACCCAGCTCGCGTACCACTTTAATTGGCGAACAGCCAAACCCTTGGGACCTTCTCCAGCCCCAGGATGTGATGAGCCGACATCGAGGTGCCGAACAGAGCCGTAGATGTGGACTCTCGGGCTCTACCAGCCTGTTATCCCCGGGGTAGCTTTTATCTGATGTCTTCCCCAATCCTATAAATTGAGGTCGGTTCATTAGGTCCTGGTTTCCCAACAGCTCGACATAGCCGTCTCGCTGTAAAGCCGGCTTATGGCTTTACCCTATTACTCCGATTTCTATTCGGAGCTAGCCGACCTTTGAACACCTCCGTTACTCTTTTGGAGGTTAGCACCCCACTAAAACTGTCTCCCGAATACTGTCCCCCGCTTTAAACGAGGTTAGGACCAAGATTCTGAAAGGGTGGTGTTTCATTGACGACTCCTCCCGTTCCGAAAAACGGGACTCAAAGTCTCCCACCTACGCTACGCATTCAGAGCCAAAGTTCAATGTCTGGTAACAGTAAAGCTCCCGGGGTCTTTCCGTCTAGCCGCAGGTAAGGGGCATCTTTACCCCTATTGCA
>CAZLUG010000016.1:0-6535 GCA_964562675.1 uncultured Candidatus Saccharibacteria bacterium
CCACTCAGCCCACGAGTGTTACATTTTTAATTTTAATATAATAAAATATTATGAAAAAAATAATTTTAACGCCAATAACTCTTCTTGCTTTAATTCCCCTTTTTTTGCCAGCTGCTAGTTTTTCTCAGATATCAGACATTTCATCAGTAACAACAAACATTACGCCAATGACTACTATTAACACTAGTATTAAAAATCAATTTGATTCCTCAAAGCAGTCTTTGGAGCAAAAAGCATCAAATATTGTGAATTCTTTACCTGTCCCAAAATTTATCTCACCTCAAGTAGGAGAAAAATTGAGCGGGGAAACTACAGTAGAAATTAATATCAGTGGAGCTTCGGGTGTTGAGTTTTATCTTCGAAAACTTCAATCTTTGATACCAATTTATTTAGGAAAGGGAGAAAAAAAATCAGAGGATACTTGGAAATTTAGCTGGGATACGAGTCTCACTCCTAACGGTAGCTATGAACTTTTTCCTCAAATTTCTGGCAAATATGGTGATTATCAGCCAAAGGGTATTGAAATAGAAATCGAAAATATTCCAGCGACCCAAAAAAATGGAGCGGCAACGAACACCCAAAAAATTGTGGATGAAGTAAAAGAAGCGGAAAAGAGTGTAGCAACCATAAATACGGCAATTGATAAAGCGAGCAATGGAGTTCAACAAAACCTTATCCAAGATCAACAAAACCTTGTCAAACAAACTCAGGACGTTCTCCAAAAAATGGGCGTAAAAGGAACACCGAGTCTAGGCGAGGGTTTAGGGACCTCTACAGAGGTGCTTAAGAAAAAGGTGGATACTTTAACGAAAGATACTCAACAAAAAATCCAAGTTGAAAACGATCTGGCTCAAATGCGGCAAGTGGAAAAAATACTGGAAAAAAAGATCATGATTGCTCAAAAAGAACTAAAGCAATTTTCTCAAAAGAAAGCTTCTCCTCAAACCCAAGGAATCTTAGAGAGTATGCAAAGAGATAAAGAATCTATGATTCAGCATTTTCAGCAGAAGAAAAGAGAGGTCGAAAAGAAAATAATAGATTTTCAAAAAAAGTCAGCAATGATAAAGAAAACCACTCAAGAAGCCCAAAACCAGATTCAAAAAGAATTTAGCCTTGCCGCAGAATTAATTATTAAGAAAGCCGGACAAGGAGAAGTTAATTCCCAGCAAATCCAAAAGATTATTCAAAGTGCCCAAGAAAAAGCGCAAGAGAACATCAGCAAATTTACAGGTATTATTAATGAAAAAGCAATGATGAAACAGGAAAAACTTAAATTGTTAAACCAAGATTTTGACGGTGATGGCTTGACTAATGCTCAGGAAGTTGCCATAGGAACAAATCCTCTCAATCCTGATACAGACGGCGATGGTTACTTAGATGGAGTGGAAATTGCTGGTGGTTTTAACCCCTTAGATCCTTCGCCGGCCGATAAGATAGTTTATGCGCAACCAACAGAAAGTAAAGCTCCCATTACCGATACTTATAAAGTTGAAAAAATTGGAATGGTGACTCTTGCCAATAAAACTAAAAGATTAAGAATTGCGGGGAAAGGCTTGCCCCAAACTTTTGTGACGCTTTATGTTTATTCTCTCCCTTTAATTTTAGTCACTAAAACTGATAAAAATGGAAACTTTGTTTACACCCTAGATAAACCATTAGCGGACGGATATCACCGTATCTATGTGGCTATCACCAATAACGATGGCCGTATTGTAGAGAAATCGCCCGTTTTTAACTTTTTGAAAACGCCAGTAGCAGTAGCTGCGGTTTTACCGCCGGCAGCGATGGTTGGGCAAGTAGAATCTCCAGCCAAAAATCTTGATAGAATATTTACTTTTTTGGTTTTAGGAATGATTATATTGTCATTAGTGAGTGCTTTGATAATTATAGGGATTTTTACTTATAAAAAGAAGAAAAAAGGAATCTAAAAAAACTTCATTATGTTGAAATTTTTTAGAAGGATAATTGAATTTATTCGAAATAACCCGTCGATTTTGTATTCCCTGGCCTTGGTTGTCTTCTTGCCCTTGGCGCTTTGGTGGAACACTTCTTTTACCATTAAATCTTTTGAAGGAAATATAGATCTTGTTTTGCAAACAAAGGCGTTGGCCATAGAGAACGTTTTGAGCGAAGCGATTGCCGACAAATTTAATTCTCTTGACAATCTCCAAGCGGAGATAGAAAAAATTTCTTCCGAAAATCCGGAAATTAAAAAACTAGCTGTTATTACTTTCGCAAATGATAAATTTAAGATTTTAGCTGCTCAAGACAAAAAAGAATTAGGGAAAGAACTATCTACACCATCTCTAATCCTTGCTTGGTCGCAAAAACAGAATATTGCCCATTTGACAGGCAATTTGCAAGAAAGATTTTGGAATGTCGTAAAACCAATATTTTACCAAGGGAAAGAATTAGCTTTACTTTCGATGTCCCTTTCTTTAAAACCTACCGATATCCTGATTGCCAAGACTATTCGTTCGTCTTATTTAATTCTTATTTTTGTAATTTTAGTAAGTTTGTTTTTGGTTTTTCAGCACACCCGACTTTTCCAGTATTTGAAATTATATAAAGAACTGCGGAAGGTAGACGCCATAAGAGAAGATTTTTTTAGAATGGCTATCCATGAACTTCAGAGCCCGATTATTAATATTCGAGGGTATATTGAAGCTTTAAACGAAGAACTTGGCGACAAGCTTTCCCCTCAGCAAAAGGAAGATTTTTCTCGCATTTCTCTCTCCGCTAAAAATTTAAGTAATTTAGTTTACGATATTTTAGAAGTAGCAAAAATAGAGCAAGGGGCATTAGATGTATCTCCTCAGCCTATTTATCCTGGAAAAATTGTTCAAGAAACGGTAGATTTCTTGCAAGCTAAGGCTAAGTCAAAAAATCTAATTTTAAATTACCGAGAAAAACCTCTGCCTTTTATCATTAATGTCAACCCACGAAGATTTAGGGAAATTCTAAATAATCTTATTGAAAATGCCATTAAATATACTTCTAAGGGAAGAATTGACGTTAAAGATTGGGTTGAAGCAAAAAACGGCAGGTACTACCTTTCGGTGGAAGATACGGGGTTAGGCATTGGAGGGGAAGAACAAAAAAGGCTTTTTGAGAAATTTTACCGAGTCAAAAACAAAGAGACTGCCGGAATTCCTGGAACGGGTTTGGGTCTTTGGATTATTAAAAATCTTTGCCGGGTTATGAAAGGGAATATAGTAGTTGAGAGCATAAAAGGAGTGGGAAGTAAGTTTACCCTCTCTTTCCCAGCAAAAAAAGCTTAGCAAGGGTGTACTTAAGAATCAGGGTCGTTATTTAAGCAAAAATAATCAAATGACAATAAATGAAATTTTTAATTTAGCCATTAAATTGGGTATTGAAGCAGATTTTAGAGGGAAAGAGGGCGTGAGAAAATTCTTGTTGTATAAACAGAGAAAGTACGAAAAGCTTCCAGAGGAAAAGAAGAAAACATTTGATAAAGAAGCTCTCACCAATCCTTATCTGGACTCTAGGGTTTATTGCGGTCAGAAGAATACCGAGGTTAAAAAGATTTTAGTGGGTATTGATATTGGAGTAGCGGAAATCTTAATGGCTCAAAAGTTAGGAGGCATTGATTTAATTATTAGCCATCACCCAATGGGTAAGGGATTAGCTCATCTTGCTGACGTTATGGATTTGCAATGCGATGTTTTAAACTATTACGGAGTGCCAATTAACATTGCGGAAGGATTAATGCAGCCTAGAATTGAAGAAGTAGCGCGGGGAATCAACGGACTTAATCATCAACGGACAGTTGATGCGGCGAAACTTTTAGGAGCTAATTTGATGAATGCTCATACTCCTTGTGATAATTTGGCGGCCCAGTTTTTAAAAAATCTTATTGCGAGCAAGTTGCCGGAGCGTATTGGAGATTTAGTGGATATTCTTGATGAAATCCCAGAGTATCAAGAAGCAATAAAAATTGGAGCTGGACCAAAAATTTTTGTCGGTCGCAGAGAAAATCATTGCGGGAAAATTGCTCTGACAGAAATTACGGGCGGCACCGAAGGTTCTCCAAAACTTTACGAGAAAATGGCAGAAGCCGGCATTGGAACAGTGGTCGGAATGCATATTTCTGAAGAGCACAAGAAAGAAGCCCAAGCCGCTAATATCAACGTGGTTATCGCCGGGCACATGAGTTCCGATTCTTTAGGAGTAAATATATTTTTGGATGAACTTGAGAAAAGAGGTATAGAGATTATACCTTGTTCCGGTCTTATTAGAATCTCTCGTATCCATTAGTAAAATATGAGTCTTTTGAGAAAGAGTTAAGAATATAATGCGGAATTATTCTTCAAAAAAGGCAAAAAGAGGAAAAAATAAAATTGCTTATCGCACTCCGAGCTCCACAAAATATAAGCTAGTCTGTAAAGTTAAATTCCTGAAGAAAAAAAGTTCTAAAGTCTTTTGAACATATAACTATCCTTTAATTGATACCCTAACTTTCGAAAGTATCCCCGCACGCCGACTCCGGCAATAATTGCCATTTTTTTTGCGCTAAATTCTTCTTTAGCTATTTTTTCGGCTTTTCCCATTAATTTTTTCCCAAGCCCGTGGTGTTGAGGGGCTGGCTGGGAAGTTGTTTGCGGGAAATCTTTTTGAGTTTGGGTAGAATTTTGTAGAGAGATCATTTGTCCGTAAGTATGAATTTCCCGAATGATGGCAGCATTTTTTAAAACAGGAAAGTTCTTTAAAAGGGTGGTGGCAGATTGTTTTTGAAGCGGATTTTCAAAAAAGAAGCTGGGAATTCTTAAACGAAGGATGGCGTAAAGTTTACTTCTAGTCTTATTTTCAAAACTTAAAAAAATTTCTTTTCCCCTTGAAGCAGTATAATCTTGGCGGAAAAGGTAAATAGATTCTTTTCCCTGATAATCGTTCTTTACTTCCCGGCATCTGATACATTTGCAATGGAGGCCTCTTTCAGCCATTGTTTTTTGAACGATTTCTCTAAGATTAGAAATTTTTACTCCGCCAGTGACAATTTGTTGAGAGGGAATATCTCTAATAATTCTTTGAATTCTACACCAATAAGGAATATGTTTTTTCACCTCAACAAGGAGCTCAATAAGTTCTTTTTTTGAATAAGGTATATATTCTCCTCTCTGGTACCATTGATAAAGCGGTGTTTGTTTGATTAAAGCCAAGGGGTAAATTTTTAAAAGGTCTGGTTTAAATTTTGGGTTTTGGAAAATGATTTTAAACATTTCAATATCTCTTTTAGCGTTAGAGCCTAAAAGATTTGGCATCACTTGATAAGATACTTTAAAGCCCGCATCTTTCAAAAGGCGAGTTGCCTTAATTGTTGCAGTAATATTGTGCCCGCGTTTATTGATTTTGAGAATGTCATCGTAAACGCTTTGCACCCCAAGCTCAACTCTGGTGATGCCTAATTGGCGCAATCTTTTTATTTCTTGAGAGGTAAGATAATCTGGTCGGGTTTCAATGGTGAGTCCGACAATTCGACATAACGCTTTCTCATTGTCTTTTTGAGCGGAGAGAAGATTTTTTCTTTTTGGGGCGTTGCTTAATTTCTTAGCTTTAGCCGGCGATTTTTTGTTTGGCAGAGAAAAATTATTACAGGCGTTAAAACATTCTGTTATGAACCAATTTTGGTATGGTTTTGGATAAAATGACCAAGTGCCTCCAATAATACGAAGTTCAATTTTATCGATAGGATGGCCGATTTCCGCTAAGCTTTTAAGACGGGTTTTGATTTGGCGAGAAGGCGAGAATTTGTTTAAGATAGCCCTTTGGACAGCTGGCTCTTTGCTCAGGTAACTACGAGGAATACCTTTCTGGGCCGGGCAGAAAATGCATTGGCCGGGGCAGGGATAAGGCTTGGTGAGGATGGAAACGTTAACAATACCAGAGAGCGAACGGACTGGGCGAGTTCGGAGTAATCTTTCAAGAAGCAAATTTTCACTCTTAGCGTTTTTAGTTTTTCTTTGGCCGATTTCTAGGTGAGGAGAAATTTGCTTTTGCACCAATTTGTGATAAATTTTAAGTAGCTCCATATTAGATGGACAAGAAATTTTATATTTTTTTGCCAGCTTTCGCTTAAGATTACTTAACTCAATTCGATTCTTCGGTGAAAGAGTTATTAATTCTTTGGCAATCAATCTGATTTTCTGCCTGTTTTCAATTTTTTTGCTCCGCTGACGGAATTTTTGGCTCATTTTCATATTACTTTATCATTTATGAACGAAGATTTTGCAGATTATCTTGTTAAAAAGACTCAAAAAGATTATAACTTGGTTGCTCAAAGTTTTGCAAGTTCGCGCCACTTTACTTGGGACATTAAACCTTTGAGAAATTTTGTTTCAAAAGGCGATAGGGTCTTAGATGTCGGGTGTGGCAACGGCAGGCTCCTAGATGTTTTGGAAGATAAGCAAGTAAATTATATTGGCATAGATTTTTCGAGAGCGCTTCTAGAGATAGCTAAAAAGAATTACCCGAGCCAAAAATTTATTTTTGGCGATGTTTTAAAATTCTGGCCATT
>CAZLUG010000016.1:6635-11892 GCA_964562675.1 uncultured Candidatus Saccharibacteria bacterium
ACATAGAAAATATCTGATGTAGGGTAGGGGCAAATCAGGTGGTCAGATTACCCCGACCCCACCAAAGTCATATTCTTTTTAGAGAATCATAAAACCCTTATGGTTCTTCAAAGTTTAGCAGTAATTTGTTAAAATAAAAGAAAGCACAAAACGAGTTTTTCTAAAGGTCGCTGGCAATTATTTTACTTTTTTATGCCCCAAAAAAACAAAAAAGAGAAACCTATTGGTCGGGTAACTCATTATTTTGAAAAGATAGGCGTAGCAGTTTTAAAATTAAATACTGTTTTGAAAGAAGGAGAAACAATTAGAATTGAAGGTGGAGAAGAGACAAATTTTAGCCAGAAAGTTAAATCAATGGAAGTTGACCATCTCAAGATACATAGAGCAAAAAAGGGGAGCTCGATAGGATTGAAGGTAAAGCACAAAGTGAGAGAAGGATATAGAGTCTATAAAGTGAAACCATAAAGAGAGTATAGCGAGATTTTAATATTCTTTCGGCCCTCATTTGAATCATCGTTTTTTAAAAGGTATTAAGGATGAGAGAAATTTTTATTTTTCCTCTTGAGGTGAATAAAAATTTCTGATTATTTAGATTTATAAATATGATTTTTGCTAACCCACAACTCCAACCCCTCTGGCAAATTTTGTTAGTTACTTTACTGGGTTCGTTTATTGGTTTAGAAAGAGAATACAAAAGAAAAGGGGCAGGTCTAAAGACTTTTTCTCTCGTTGGAGTAGGGTCTTGTATTTTTACTTTAGTTGCTGTAAATTTAGCCAATTTATCAACAGTTTATTTCGGGCCCACTATCCAAATGGATCCTGGTCGGATTATTCAAGCTGTTGCCATAGGAGTTGGCTTCATTGGGGCAGGTTTAATCATTCACCGGGAAACTCAGGTTGAAGGATTAACAACGGCGGCCGCCCTTTGGGCTACTTCGGCTATTGGAGTTGCCGTAGGCTTGCGGCTTTATCTTTTAGGACTTTTTGGCGCTTTTACGGTGGTTGGAATTTTATCGGGTTTTAGAATCGTTGAAAAAAAATTATTCCATAAGTTTTTAAACTCTAAAGATGCCGAATAAAAATTTTATCTTAGTTTTAGCCTCACTTATTGGAACAATTATTGGGGCTGGAATTTTTGCTATCCCCTACGTAATGTCACGGAGTGGGATTTTAGTTTCAGCTTTCTATTTTGTAATTTTAGGCTTTGTTGTCCTTCTGCTTAATCTTTTTTTTGGGGAGATTGTCCTGAGAACGAAAGAAAAACACCGCTTAGTTGGTTATGCGGGAAAATATTTAGGCTGGAAAGCCAAAATTTTAGTTACTTTTTCCACCGTTTTTGGCACCGTTGGAAGTATTTTAGTCTATATTATCTTGGGAGGGGATTTTTTGAAGATTATTTTTCCTTCTTTGCTCTCTCCCTTTTGGTGGGGTTTGATTTTATGGGCGATTTTAGCCTTTTTTGTTCTTTTTGGGATAAAATCGATTGCCCCTTTGGAAGTTTTAATCAATCTTGCTCTCTTTATAGTCTTTGGCTCAATTATTTTTTTGGCTGTTCCTAAGATTAAACCAACAAATCTTGCTTTGGTAAATTTTAAGCACATTTTGCTTCCTTACGGAGTAATTCTTTTTAGTTTAGTTGGCTGGAATGCTGTGCCGGAAGTGGAGAAAATTTTGGTTCGTAAAAAGGAGCTCAAGAAAATAATAATTTCTGGTCTAGCTATCGCTGTTTGTTTTTATTTCATTTTTGGACTGGCAATAAGCGGAGTGACTGGGCAATCTACCACCAAAGAAGCATTTCGTGGCTTGATTCCATTTTTGGGCAGGAATGTTATGCTTTTAGGCGGACTTTTTGGGTTATTTTCGATTTCTACCTCTTTTTTGGTTATGGCAAATTATCTTAAAAATACCTTATTTTTTGATTATCACTTTCCCCGTTACCCCGCCTATCTCTTGGCTCTTTTTACTCCTCTTATTTTCTTTTTAATGGGCATAAAAGAATTTCTGTTGATTATCTCTTTTATTGGAGCTTTTGTTGGGTTAATTGAAGGGACAGTGATTACTCTTATTTACAAAAAAGCAAAATTGAAAGGCGAGAGAACACCGGAGTATAACTTGAACATCTCTGAATCGTTAATTTATTTAATCTTAGGTATTTTTATTTTAGGGTCTTTAACTCAGATCGTTTACTTTTTTAGATAGTTTTTCAACAGCTATACAAACGATATGTTGATTAAAGTAAAAGTTCTATCAGCAGCCAAAAAAGAAGAAATTGACAAAGTGTCAGAGGATTCTTTTTTAGTTAAGGTTAAAGAAAAACCTTTAAGAGGTTTAGCCAACAAGAAAGTGAGAGAGCTTTTAGCTAAATACTTTCGCGTTGCTCAAGGGAATATTAGATTAATTAGAGGAGCGCACAAAACTCATAAGATTTTTGAAATTAGATTAAGAGATTAACAATTTACTGAGCGCACTTTATCAGCCTGCCTTTTATCGTATTTAAAGTTGTGGGCTTTTTATAGTTTTTTAAAAAAGCAAGAGCAAATATTTTACAAAGTCCGGGAACGGATTAAAATAAATAAAAGTATGGATAAACTCTGGAAAATTATTTTGATTTTATCTTTTGTAATTTTTATCGCTTTAGCGTTTTTGGCATTCATCTCCTACTTTCTCCAAAGGTCGCCAAAAGAAGGAATTATTAAAGGAGAGCCAAAACTTCGACAAGAAGTTGTTTCTCTTTCTAAAAGATTACCAAAAATTATGAAATTAGAAAGTTCCGTTTTTACCAACAATCAATTTATCCCTCGGGAATATACTTGTGATGGGGAAAACGTCAACCCGCCTTTGAAAATTTCTGGTGTACCGAAAGAAGCGAGGAGCCTAGTTCTGATAATTGACGACCCCGATGCTCCTCAAAAAACATGGGTTCACTGGATAGTTTGGAATATCTCTCCGAGTGTTCAGGAAATTCCGGCCAACAGTGTTCCTAAAATGGCTGAGCAGGGAATAACAGATTTTGGCAAGCCGGGATACGGCGGTCCCTGCCCACCTTCGGGTACACACCATTATTTTTTCAGATTGATGGCCCTAGATACAATTTTAAGTATTCCTCCCTCGGCTCAAGTAGAAGAGCTCAAAAAAGCTATAGAAGGGCATATCTTAGATAGCGCAGAGTTAATAGGATTATATCGGCGTTAGATCGATTTATCCATATTGAAAGATTTATAGATAGGGAGATTATATAACTATTTAGATAAAATAGATTGAACTTAACTATGGAATTTATTGCTGACCTCCATCTTCACTCTAAGTATGCTCGAGCAACTTCCCCTCAAGCCGATCTGGAACATTTTGTAAAATGGGCGAAAATTAAAGGGGTAAAAGTCTTAGGCACCGGTGATTTTACTCATCCAGAGTGGTTTCGAGAACTGAAAGAAAAGTTAGAAGAAGCAGAACCTGGACTTTATAAACTGAAGAGCGAAGAAGAGATACGTTTTATGTTAACTTCGGAAATAAGCTGTATCTATTCAAAGAACGGCCGGGTTCGAAAAATTCATATTCTTATCTTTGCTCCTAGTTTTTCAGCCGTGGAGAAAATAAACAGGCGTTTAAGCTGGGTAGGAAACCTGAAGGCTGATGGCCGGCCGATTTTAGGCTTAGATGTGGAAGAATTAGCAAAAATTGTATTTAATCTTTGCCCAGAATGTTTAGTAGTTCCAGCGCACATGTGGACACCATGGTTTTCTTTATTCGGTTCAAGGTCTGGCTTTGATTCACTTGAAGAATGCTTTGGTGATTATACAAAATATATCTTTGCGGGAGAAACCGGCTTGAGCTCCGATCCTCCGATGAATTGGAGATGGTCGGCCCTAGATAAAATTACTTTGATTTCGAATAGCGATGCCCATTCAGCTCCCCATATTGGTCGGGAAGCTAATGTTTTTGAGACAGACTTAAGTTATTCAGCTATTACTGAAGCCATTAAAGCAAAAGATCCAAAAAAATTTCTCTATACTATTGAATTTTTTCCTCAAGAAGGACGTTATCATTACGATGGCCATAGGAATTGTGGTATAAGCCTCTCTCCCCAAGAAACAAAAAAATACAAAGGCATTTGTCCAGTTTGCGGAAAACCATTAACGATAGGAGTATTAAACCGTGTTGATCAACTAGCTGATAGACCCGAGGGCTTTAGACCGAGAAATGCTATTCCTTACAAAAGCTTGGTTCCGCTTCCTGAATTAATTGCCTCAGTTTTGGCGGTTGGGGTAAATACCAAGAAAGTCAAAGACGAATATAACAGTTTACTTGAAAAATTTGGGTCGGAGTTTAATATTTTACTCAATGTCCCATTATCTACGTTGAAATCAGGAACGATGGCAGAGATTGCTGAAGGAATTATCAGAGCGAGAGAAGGAAAAGTGAGAGTGGAACCAGGATACGATGGTGTTTACGGAAAAGTAGAGATATTTTCTAATAATGAAAAGAGAATGACTTCTGGCCAAAAAAGCCTATTTTAAAATGTAATTTTTAAAGAATATGGAGCTGTTTAAGTTTATGGCTAGTTGGCAAGTTTTCTTTTGGCAAGCGAGAAATGCATGGGAGAAATACACGGCCTGGCCCATGCATTTCATAACATTTCGAGACGATCGTCTCCATTTGTAATAAAAAGAGGAGCCGGGCAACCCTCGTTCCTCTTTTTGGTTCTCTCGTCCCTCTTTTCCTTTTTCTTTTATTAATCCATCTTGGTAAGGTCACCATATGTCCTTGCGCATCACCACCCCCTCTTGACTTTTTGCGATTTTGTTATATAATTAAAATCTCATTAGTCTTCTATGGGCTAATTGTTTAAGTTCTTTATCAACTTAAAAGGAGGGAAAAGAGATGAAAGACTATTGGGGGAATAATTTTAAGTTGCCCCCGGGTTTCTGGGTTCGTCGAGGTAAAAATTTTATTTATCTATTTCAAAAAGAAGATCCTAGCCCGAAGATGGTCGTCGGCTTGGTTAAGTGGTCGCCAGAGAAAATTCAAAAGAGGCTTGATGATATTCTTAAGAGGATAGGAGGTGGAGACTTCAACAAAAGTTAGCGTTTTTTACCATTTCATTGACGAGTTTTTTTAGAGAAGCAAAATATCAGGAGGTGAGTGAGATGTTAGTAAGACTTTTCCGCCTAAAAAACGGAGATGTGGTGCTTTCTAATGGCCGAGGTATTTTTGTTCATGGGTTTGGGAAGAATCTCTATCTTCCCAACGAAGAAGAGAC
>CAZLUG010000017.1:0-11182 GCA_964562675.1 uncultured Candidatus Saccharibacteria bacterium
AATAAGAAATAATATTTTCAAGAAATAAAATTATTTTTATATAAGAACAGAAATTATATATGGTTAGAGTCAAAAGAGGAAAAATAGCCAATAAAAGGAGAAAAAATATCCTTAAGCAAACAAAGGGATTTAAATGGGGCAGAAAATCAAAATACAAATTAGCCAAGGAAGCTATTTATAAAGCTTGGAGCTATTCTTTTAGAGATCGAAAAGTCAAAAAAAGAACATTCCGGCGCTTGTGGCAAATTCGAATCAGTGCAGCTTGCCGGAAAAATGGATTATCATATAGCCGTTTTATCCATTTATTAAAAGAAAAGAATATCGCGATAGACCGAAAAATACTTGCTGAGATTGCGAAAGATAAACCAGAAGTTTTTGATAAGTTGGTAGAGAATGTCAGAAATTAATCTTTGATTGCTTGCCTAATTCTAAAAGCCGTCTTAGAGGCGGCTTTTTTCTATTTAAATTACCGTACCCGGACTCCTTCTCTTTTTAACAGTTCTCTTTTTTTAGCAATACCTCGGTTATAGCCGCCAATTTCTCCGTTTGACTTGATAACTCGATGGCAGGGAATACGTGGATTCCGGTTTGAATGCAAAATATTTCCTACGGCTCTCCAAGCTTTTGGCCGGCCAGCCAATTGAGCAACTTTTTTATAAGATAAAACTCTTCCCTTTTTAATTTTCTCTACCACTCTTAAAACCTTTTTAGAAAATATCGTTTCTTTTTTCATTTTTCCGCTTTAAAAGAAAATCATTGGCTTTCTTTAAAATGTCCTTTGTGTTCTTAAACGTAAGCTGTTTCAAAGCCTCTTTATAAGTAAGCCATTTGTAACCAGTGTGTTCAAAAGAAATTTTCACTTTTTCTCCCTTTGTTTCTCCTAAAAAATAAGTTACTACCTTAAAAATATTTTCTTGTTTTCGCTTAAAAAAATATTTAAACCACTCTTTGAAACCAGGAATAATTTTAACTTCTTTAATGCCTGTTTCCTCTTTTAATTCTCTCTTTGCTGTTTCTTGGAGTGTTTCTCCCTTTTCAATATGCCCTTTTGAAAATCCCCAATGGCCTAATCCGTAATGTAAAAGCAGGTAGTAAATTTTACCCCGAACCCTCCGGAAAACAATAATTCCTGATGATCTTTCAAAAGGCATAAGAACTTAATGGTAAATACGAGCAGAAATAGCCCACATTAGAAAAATCGCTCCTATAGCTAAAAGCATCCAAATGATATTTTCTTTGGCTGTTGGTTCTTTTCTCGGCCTTAATTGAGTTTCTTCTCGTGTTACTTTTTGCTTTTTAGATAAATTTTCTTTTTTGTTTGGCATAGAATATAGAATCTTCTAACATTAAATCATATATTGGATATTTATATTCAACTATTCCTTCAAAAAATAGCTGCTAGGATATATCAGATAGTCCTAAAAACTTAAGGTGTCTCTTGTCATAAAAATTCATTATATCCCTTCAAATATTCTAACTCTTCCTTAAAACTGATAGTAATGCCCCTAATGGATAAGTATTAACAATATCATTAGACGTTGCCCAACCGCGCCTTGCTTGAGAAACCCCTAAAGTCATATAATGCATTTGGTCTTTTTGGTGAGCATCTGTGTCAATAATCATCTTCACCCCCAGTGTTCTTGCCATCTGGATATTCTGGTCATTAAGGTCTAGCCTTTTTGGTTGAGAGTTTATTTCTAAAACTGTCTTTGCCGCTTTCGCTGTTTGAAGAACTTTTAAGAAGTTTATTTTATACTGTTCCCTAAATTTTAAAATCCTTCCCGTTGGGTGGGCAATAATATTAACTAAAGGGTTTTGAATCGCCTTAATAA
The DNA here is from genome assembly GCA_964562675.1 of uncultured Candidatus Saccharibacteria bacterium. Classification (GTDB taxonomy): domain Bacteria; phylum Patescibacteriota; class Minisyncoccia; order Minisyncoccales; family CG1-02-41-26; genus CAZLUG01. The sequence goes on from CAZLUG010000017.1 coordinate 1,833, forward strand.
TTCTTTCGGTCATTTCTTTCTCTGGAAGATTGAGGCTTGAATGCACTCCCGCGATAACATAATCTAGCTTCTCCAATGCCGATTCTGGTATATCCAACGAACCATTTTTGAGAATGTTAGCCTCACACCCCTGTAAAATAACAAATTTCTGGCCGGCATCTCGAAATTTCTTATTTAATTTATCAATTTCTTTTCTCTGCTGAGCCAATTTTTGGGCATCTAATCCATGTTCTATTTTCAAAGCTATCGTATGATCGCTAATTCCTAAATACTGATAGCCAATTCCCATCGCTTCTTGGGCCATTTCTTCAATTGAGTTTTTTCCTCCATTCCATTCTGTATGACAATGCAAATCTCCTTTGATTAAATTAAGGCTAACAATTTTTGGCAATTTCCCCTGGAGAGCTAACTCTATTTCACCTCTGTCTTCCCGCATCTCCGGCGGTATAAACTGCATACCTAATTTTTGATAAATTTCTTTTTCGGTGCGGCTAGCAATCGCTTTTTTGCCCGCAAAAAGGCCATATTCATTAAGCTTCAAACCTTTGCTTTGGGCAATCTTCCGGAGAGCAATATTGTGTTCTTTAGAACCGGTGAAATATTGCAGAGCTGCTCCATAACTTCTCCTTGGGATAACCCTTAAATCAACGTGCAAATTATTCTCAAGCATTACCATCGCCTTTGTCGAGCCCTGAGCATAAACTTTAACCACCTCAGGAAAAGAAATAAAATAATCAATAACCGCCTTGGGCTTTTCGGAAATAACTAGAAAATCAGCATCGCCAATTGTCTCTTTTCTTCGGCGAATTGACCCGCAAACATCGGCGCGTTCAACCGCTTTTTGTTTTCTCAGTTTAACCAAAATCTCCTCCACAACCGGCAAAATCTCCCCTAAAAGAAATCTCCCCTGAGATTTCTTTAAAAATCTTATTCCTTCTAAGATATTTCTTTCTGATTTTTCTTTAAAACCCGGCAATTCCCTAATTTTATGTTCTTTGGCAGCCTTGGCTAAATCTTGAAGATTTCTTATCCCAAGCTTTCTATACAATTTCTCGGCCATCTTCGGGCCAACACCTTCTATGGCGGTTAGCTCTTCCATTTTAATCGGAGTTTTCTTCTTTAATTTTTCGTAATACCTAATTCTGCCTGATTTTAGGTATTCCACAATTTTCTTAGCTATGCTCTCACCTATACCCGGCATAGCCACCAAAGCCTTTATTCCTCCTTTCTTATAAATATCATCTATATTTTCTTCTAATCCGCTTAAGAAAATAGCGGCTCTTTGATAGGCATAGGGTTTAAAAGGAATTTCCTTTGCTTTCAGAAAATTTGCAATTTCATAAAAAATTTTTGCTATTTCCTGGTTTTTCATACTACTAAAATGGCAATCTGAAAGGAAAACGCCGGGGAATCCTTTTGTTGATTGGACTTACACTATCTTTTGCAAAAAATAATAGGAGAGAAGCAGTAATTGTAAAAGCACTCACCAAGGCAAAAACGATTTTAAAACCGATAAGAGCAGATAATAATCCTCCTGCGCCCCCGGCTATCCCGGCACTAAAGCCAAGAGACGTTGATTCTACGCTCCATTCTAGAGCTTCGCTCCCGCGGTCAATGTGGCGAGTAAAAATAGCTGACCACGAAGGAATCACCATTGCCATGCCTATAGCGTACAAGACTTGGAGAGCGTATATATGCCAAGGAAGGGAAGATACTAAATAACCTATAGGGACGAGACCGGAGATGAAAAGCCCAATAACCATAAACCAAAAATCGTCTTTTTCTCCATGATTCTTGTCAAGATACTTCCCAATAGGAATTTGCAAAAAGGACTTTGTGAACCAATAAATCATTGAAGCAAAGCCTGCAATTTCAACACTTCCCCCTTTAATATCCTTAAGGATAAATACCGCAAAAATCGGTGCCAAAAGACCCCAGCCAGCATTCAAAAATATGTTACTAGCTACTAAAGTTTTAATGACCTTGTTAATTTTCATAAGGTTTTTTGTGAAAATTGCTCTGGAGGTTATCAAAGAAATCAAAAACTTTCGTCTCAGTAATCTTCAAGCCGAATTTAAGAAAGAAAAAGAGTCCCACCAAACAAGCTAAAAGGTCTGCCCCTCTTAAAACCATACTAAATACCGCTCCAGAGGCTCCTGAACCTAAGCCCAACACTCTAAAGATAAAAACCTCGCTGGCTTCTAGCCCTCCTAAAGAAGCAGGGAGGGGCAAGAGCGAAGGAAGCAAAGAAAAGCTATAGACTACTAAATCTTTTAAAACACCAATCTGCTCTTTAATGAGAAATAGCAAAAAAGCCGAGCGGACAAAGAAAAGAAGGTACTTAGCAAAACTTATTAAAAATGATTCCAAAACTTGTGTCCCTTGGAAAGAAAAAAAACGGAAAACTTCTTTTTCCACGCTAAACATTAGTTTTCCGTTTGCCGTTCCTTTAATTTTCTCTTTTTTAACGCCTAAAATCTTTAAAAACCATCCTAAAATACTTTCCCGGCGGGAGGTTTTAAAGTAAAAGAACAACAAAAGCCCGGTTAAACCTCCGACAATAAAATAAACAAAAAAGCTGATAGCTTTTGTGGGAAAATAACCATAAAGAGCAAAACTGATAATCCCCGCAATCACAAACATCAAAAACATCGTGGAATCTATGATTTTATCAATGGCAACCGAAGCAATGGTTTTTTCCCAAGAGAGAAATTTAAATTTCTTTTTTGTAAAATAAATACGGAAAGCTTCTCCGCCAAAGAGAGCAATCGGGGTTAAATAAGATACGGCAAAGCCCACTAAATCAAACTTCACTAAACTCTTATATGGGATAGCATATCCTTGAGCTTTGAGAATCATCTTCCAACGCCAAACCCCGATAAAAATAGCTAGAAAAGTCAGGATCAAGACAATAAAGCCATTTACGCTAAAAAGCAGCATAAATGCTCGCTGAATAGTCTCCCATCCCACTATTTCCATTACTACTCCAAAAAGCAAAAGACTAATGAGAAGATAAATCAAGAACTTTACAACTTTCTTCAGAGATTTATGCATATTTTCTATTATAACAATTTTTACCAAGCAAACAAAATAAAAAACCCTTCTTTTTACCAAGAAGGGTTTTTAAATAAAAAATCCTTTAAATGTTAATACCACCTCCTAAACATAGAAAAAAAGTATCTTATCCTTGTTTTTTCCGAATCAGGTTAACATATTGAGTCTCTAGTTTTTGCGCTAGCTTATTTTCCCCTATCTTTTCCAGGACAGAGCACATCAGAACATATTCTTGTTCCGGTAAAGATAAGGCATTCTCTGTAAATTCTCGTTGAATAGTTTTTAAGAGTTTTTCGGCAAAAACTTGAGAATACCAGCAAAATTGTCTGTCAGCAGAAACCCTCATAAAATTTCACCCCCTTTTTAATGAACTACTATTATTATACAACTCTTTTTTGAATTGTCAAGTAATTTTCGCGACCTATCAATGTAGAAAAATAAGAAAATTAAAGGTTACCGTTAGAAAAAGAAAAAGAGGGCGTTTAAGCCCTCTTTATTATTGTTGGATCTTTGAAGAATCTCTCTTTGGAACATTGGTAAGGTCAAGTTTATATCCCTCTTCCCCTTCTTTAGAGAGCAGCAATTTTGTGAGTTTATCTTGATTTTTTCTCCAAACAGGGTCGGCAATTTTCTTCCATTCTTCCGAAAGATTGTCTAAAAATTTTCCAATATCGCCTTTTAATAAATTTTCCGCTCCGCTATAAGCAGCAACTGGATGATCCTGAGCAACTACTTCCCTTAAAACCTGTGGACGGTCAATGATTTGGCAAGGGCGAATTAAATTAACATTCTCTTCGCCGGGATCGTGGTACGGTTGTCGCCGACGGATATCTAGAAAAAACTTAGACTGCAGCACTTTTGTCAAATTAAATTCTTTTTGGCTGTAAAGATCTCCAAAGGGAACAAAGACACAAGGTTTAACTAAAATTTTATCAGAAGTTTCTGAGGCAGGAATGATATCTATATACCTGCGCCCAGCAGCAATACATCCCCCAACTAATCCGCCGTCTCCCCAAAAGTCAACCATGAAAATTGGCTTAGTGTTTCTCCAGCGAAGAACAGTTTGGAGGCGTTCGAGGCGCTGTCTAGGAGTCGGAATAAGGCTAAGGTCAGGATCTTGGCCAATTGGCATATATTGGAACACCCAAGCTAATAATACTCCTTTCTCTACAAGCATATCCACAAATTTATCATCCATCAAATCTTGGTGGTTTAACCTGGTATGCATTATAGATGTGCCAAAAGGTACGCCTAGCTCTCGGAGATTATCCATAGCTTGCATTATTTTCTTGAAAGCGCCTGGACCTCTTTTGAAGTCCGTTGCCTCTTCAAAACCTTCTACAGAAACTAGGGGAATAATATTACCACAAGGCAATATTTTCTCCTTAATAAAACGCTTTGTTAGGAAAGTCCCATTTGTGTAAACATGGAAAACGACATCGCTGTATTTCTTGTAAATTTCAAACATATCTTCGCGAAGAAATGGCTCTCCGCCGGAGATAACCACAAAATATATTCCCATATCTCTGGCCTGACCGATTAGGCGGTCGACAAATTCGAGACTCATATCAGAACTCTCCCGATATCGCCAGGCATAGCACCCCTTACAACGAAGGTTGCACCTCATTGTGGGTGAAACCATAATAAGATACGGGGGCCAAAAACCCTCTTTGTCTCGAAAAGCTTTACGCTTCCGGACACCATAAACTAGAGAATTCACGAAGAAGTCTATGAGAAATTTTTGGCGATATAACGGATTTGTGTTTTTCACGGCTCTTTTCCAGAGTTCTCCCCAGGGATGTCCCTGAGCAATTAAACTTGAAATCGTTGTTAAGTTCTTTTGATAGTTATCTGGTGCGACTTTAGCCAGACTCTCAAATAGACTTGCTAAATCTCCTCTCTTTTCTGAAGATGCGTATTTAAACAAACCTTTCAGAAACATTCCCTTGATCTTCTCTAACATTCTTCTCACCTCTTTTCTAATTATGAAAGAACTAAATTATCCTATCTTAGGCAAAATTTAGGGGAAAGTCAAAGTTTCTCTGGCTTAAACAATTAAGAACAAGGTCTAGAATAAAAACCTCCAAAAATTACTCGAGAGCAAAAAATTGACAGATGACAATAATTTTTCTATATTAAAAAGAGTTTCTTAAAAATCCAAGAAGAAGGGAGGGAGCAGCCATGGTTGTAGGAGAAACAAATTTTCAGGGATTGGTCAAAGAATACCGATTACTTTTAGAAGAAGCTGAGAAGGCGATGGAAAGAGCGTACAGCCCATATTCTAAGTATAAGGTTGGGGCTTGCTGCCTCACCACTGATGGAAAGATGTTTTCCGGTTCAAATTTAGAGAACAGTTCTTTCGGCGCTTCGATTTGCGCCGAGCGAGTGGCAATTGCTAATGCTCATGCTCATGGATATGGCGATAAAATTACCGCTATTGCCATTATCACTAAAAATGGCGACAAACCAACTCAAGAAATTACAGATTCTGCCTCCTGCGGAATTTGCAGACAAGTGATTGCCGAAGCGTCAAAGCGTTCGGGAATCGACATTACCATAATTATGTCAATTACAGATAAATCAAAAATTGGCATCGCCAACATAAGCGAATTATTGCCTTTGGCTTTCAGCTTCTAGATTAGTTAAGACATGCCGTCGGTCATAACCATTTTGGTCATGATCGTTTTAAAACGACTCTTCGGAAAAAGGAGAGTCGTCTTTTTATCTCCCAAAAATGAGATAAAGCTTGAGTTGAGTACTGATAAGATAATTCTGAAAGGAATCTTCGGCAAAAAGGGTCGGAGATGAATCTTTCCATTTGCTGCCACCAAGCCGCAATCGGAAAACTGCTATTCCTCTGCCAATAAATCAAGGATTGCAAGAACATCATTAACCAATAAGCCTGACTGATAAATTTTCCTTCTCGGCTGAGATATTTTTTAGATTCTCTCCACAAGTTTATGATAAAAATTTTATCTTGAGGATTAAAGCTGCCTAATAATTTTTCTAAAGCATTTTTTTCTTTCTCGTAATTAACCAAAAATCTATCCTCCTTAACTTTCTTTGGAAGTCTTGGCCACTCGTTAAGCATTTCTTGCCTCTTAACTAGGTCTTCGGGAAGAAGGTTGTCATAAGGCGTGTAGTCTCCAACTTCAATTTTTGGCCATTCAAGAGAAAGCGCCATTTTCAGAATTTTCTCCAAATCAAGATTTTTGAGAGAACCAAAAACCCAAGCAGCTAAGGCTACTAAAAAACTGTCTTCGGACACCGTGCTCCCATTTTTTACCCCTCTTAAGAGCCAACCAGTTCTTACCATCCCTTTTAATTTCTCTGTTTTGTCAAAAAAATCAAGTGCCCGGGAAATTTTTTTATTCGCTACTAGCTCGCCTCGGAAAAATTTCTGTTCAATCGCTTCTTCAAATTCTAATAATAATGGTTCATCTAAGACTTCCTTTATCCATCTTATCCAAACACGAGCATTTAATTTTTGATATTTTTGCCAATATTCTCCTGCTTGTAAAAATGTCTCTAATTTATCCAATTGATGCACAAATCTTCCTTCCTGCGTTAAGCCATATTCAAACTCTAGCCATAATCCCATCATTTCCCGGCCCAAAAGAGGAGGTAAAAAGGATGTCAATTTTTTTAAGCCGTTATATTCTTCTTTTCTTTTCTTAATTGCTTTTTTTCTTTTCATTGCAAGACTAAGCTTTGGCCACTTTTTTAAAACTGGCTCTATGGCTTTGTGGTCATTTGGGTTAATCGGCAAAAGAGGATCATAGGGCGTAAAATCAAAAGAATATACCTCTGGTAAGTCGTGCACTAAAGCCATTTTAATAAGTTTTTCCTCATCAAAATGTTTTTGGCGCCCAACAATCCAAGCCATAATTGCTAAGCGGAAAATATGGGAAGCCGTGCTTTCTGGATTAGGGATGCCGTTGATAAGCCAACCTCTCCTTTTCTTTTCTTTCAGCTTTGAGGCTTCTTGAAAAAATCTAACTAGGTTTTGCATAAGTACGAAAATACAGCTTTAATAATTCAAAAAGGAGCCATTGGCCCCTTTTTTAATATTTTATCTTCCTAATTTTATAAATTGTCGTAAATGATGAATGAACAACAACTTCATCATTAACCTTGTGGTTTAAGAGAGCTTTTCCTACCGGCGATTCGTCAGAAATTTTTCCGGCGGAAGGGTTAGCCTCTACTGTACCAACAATCATAAATTCATCTATTTCTCCGTCTACTTCTACTGTCACCTGAGCCCCAAGATGAACTTTGTCTCGTTCTTTCTTTGGCGGCGCTTTAATAAGCTCAACATTATTTAAAATATTTTCTAATTCACGCAAGCGTCCTTCTAAGTACTCTTGATTCTCCTGGAAACTAAGGTATTCTGCGTCTAATTCATCTGAATGCAAAACAGGGGGGGTGTCTCTCATCTGAATTCCATGAAGTTTTTTTAACTTCTTGTATTCTTTTTCTGCCTCTTTCAATCCGTTCTTTGTAAGATAAAATCTCCTCTCTTGAAGCATAAGTTTACATTAATCCTAACTTTTCTAAATTCTCTGTCAACCCCTGGCTAGAAAATTCAATTAAAACTTCTCTTTAAGCTCAACTTTTGGTCCTTGAGGAGTATCTTCAATCAAAACGCCAATTTCTTCAAGGGTTTTTCTAATCTCATCTGCTGTTTTATATTCTTTTTTAAGCCGAAATTTTTCCCTTATTGCTACTAACTTTTGAACGGCATCTTTCCCCAATATTAATCCAGGATTCATTTTTTTTGGCGTGAGAATACCAAAAATTTTATCTACTTCGTTGATAAAATCTATAGAACCCTTGATATCTACTTTTTTAATTATGCCTTTTGCCACAAAAGGTATAATTTTAGAGATATAACTGAGTAAAACTGATAAAGCTCGGGGGGTGTTAAAATCGTCTTCCATTGCCGTTTTAAAATCATTCTTTGCTTCTCTGGTAAATTTGGAAATAGATTTATATTGAACATTTCCTCTCCCAGATTCTGGCAAAAGCGCTTCTAGAGAATGGTAGAAATGATTAATTTTGGCCATTCTTTTTTGAGCCAAAATAGCAGCTTTCTTTGAATAATTAAGAGGTTTACGATAATGCGTTTGGATAATCAGCATTCTCACTGTCTCTGGAGAGTATTCTCGTAATATTTCTTGAATGGTAATAAAATTTCCTTTCGACTTCGACATCTTTTCGCCATTAATATTCAAAAGGCCGGTATGCACCCAGTAATTAACAAATTTTTTACCGTTTAGGGCTTCTGCCTGGGCAATTTCACATTCATGGTGGAGTATTGCAAGCTCAATGGCACCTCCATGGATATCAAATGGTTGTCCAAGATATTTAGTTGACATAACCGTGCATTCAATATGCCACCCTGGAAATCCTTTCCCCCAGGGGCTGCTCCATTGCATAAGATGTTCGGGACTAGCTTTTTTCCACAAGGCAAAATCATAAGGATTTTTCTTGCCTGGCGCTACTTCCTTCCGTACTCCAATTAATTGCTGTTTTATTTTTCGATGGGAAAGTTTCCCAAAGTCCGTTTCAGGATATGATTTAAGGAACCTATCGAGGTCAAAATAGACATTGCCTTTTACCTCATAAGCATAGCCATTCTTTAAGATAATTTTTATAGCTTCAATCATCTCGTTGATATGTCCAGTAGCTCGAGGCGCTACATTAGGCCTTGCTACCTTTAAAGCATCAAAGCCTTGCCACATGCTTTTGATGTAAAAATCCACTAATTCCATAGGTTGGACTTTTCTTTCTCTGGCGCGCTTAGCTATTTTATCTTCTCCCATGTCAACATCTCCAACAATATGCCCAACATCCGTAATATTAGAGATATAAAAGACTTTATATCCTTCGTACTCTAACCATTTTCTTATGACATCAAAAGAAATAACTGTCTTAGCATGGCCTAAATGGCAATAGTCATAAACTGTTGGACCGCAAACATACATTCCCACAAAATCTTTGTGGATTGGCTGAAATATTTCCTTTTCCCTGGTCAAAGTATTATATATTTTCAACATAGTATAATAGATTGCGTTATTCTCTAATTCAAAGTTTAAATTAACCTTAAACCCATCATACAATAATTAAAATTCCGAGTAAAATAAATCTTTCTAAAATGATTCTGATATGTTATTTGGGAAAATGATCTTTTATCATCAAAAATTATAACACCTACGAAAATAAAAAACGCAAAAAATCGTTTAGGCAAAAAAAGAGCGCGGAAATCTTTTTTAGATACCGCGCTTTTTAAGATA
>CAZLUG010000018.1:0-10866 GCA_964562675.1 uncultured Candidatus Saccharibacteria bacterium
ACTCTAACCATATATAATTTCTCTTCTTATATAAAAATAATTTTTTTTCTTGAAAATATTATTTCTTATTTATTGCTCCAGAAAAATAGAGTGAAGCATTCTAATGCAACATCTTTTTTACTTTCTTGGCTAAAGGTTTTGAAAGTGGCACTAATTTCCGGCTCTTACGAATTCTTTTACCCGTCTTTTTTGCCCGGAAATGATTTTGCCCGGTAGCCATTCTTAAAACTTTTCCGGTTTTGGTAAACTTGAATCGTTTTTTTAATGCTTTCCTCGTTTTCATAATATATGATATGTTTTCTCTTCTTAATTATCTTTTTTCGGTAAGTCCTGGGGTTTGATTTTTGCTTTGTCAACAATCATTGTTAGTCCTCTTGGTTTTCTTTCGATTCCTTTTTCGATGGTTAAAGGAATCAATTCAGTAAGGATTTTGAGAAATTTTTTCATTTTCTCTCTGGCAAAATTTTGTAGCCATCTTTCTCTTCCTTGTAATTTTAGCTCTATTCTCACTTTGTAGCCTTTTTTTAGAAACCTTTCGGCCATTTTCGCCCTGATTCCTAGATCGTGGTCGGATATATTAAAGCCTAATCTAACATTTTTTAGTTCTCCTGTTTTGTCTCTTTTTACTCCTTGCTTTGCTTTTTTTCTTTGTTGATAAAGGTACTTGCCGTACTCTATCATTTTGCAAATAGGAGGGTTTGCTTTTTGTGTTATGAGGACTAAGTCTAATCCTTTCTCTCGGGATGTTCTCAAGGCACTAGGCAAACTAAAAATTCCCAGGTTTTTGCCTTCAGCATTTACTAATCTTACTTCTCTAGCCCTAATTTGATTGTTGATAAATACGCGTTTTCTAATAGTAGTAAGGAGTTTATTTTAGTGGAGATGGCGGGGATTGAACCCGCGTCTAAGAGTACGACAGCAAAGTTCTACAAACATAGTCTATTTAGCTTTAAGGCACAAAATTGAAATAGACAAAACTTTTTGTGTCCGATCCTGAAAGATTCAGCAACCTTGCTAGGCACAAAGCTGCCTATCTCGAATATATAACACCTTTTTGCCTATCGAGCATCAGCAAAATGGTGAACTCGACTTTATGCTAAAGCCAGAGCTGGTTGAGATACAAAATTTTTTGCACCTAATTTTTTTGTTGGATTTTTACGAGATTCCAACTCCTCGGTTTGCCCTTTTACTGAAGAAACTCTCATCAAAGCCTTGCACCCCCTCTGTTTTTTTCCTTAAAAGCCCGCTGAATTTCTTTATTTATTTCTTTTTTCTTAAGAGCAGCTCGTTTATCTACTTTTCTTTTTCCTTTTGCTAAAGCAAATTCCAGCTTAATTCTACCTTTTTGAGTATATACCTTGAGGGGTATCATCGTCAAGCCTTTTTGCTTAGTTTTTCCAAAGAGATGTTTAATTTCCGATTTTTTCAAGAGTAGTTTGCGAGATCTTCTGGGGTCGTAATTGCCCTGAATATTTTTTGGTTGATAGGGGGGGATAATAGCTCCGATAAGGAAAACTTCATTGTTTTTAAGCACTACAAAAGATCCTCGAAGGTTTAGACCGCCTCTTTTGATTGATTTGACTTCTTGGCCGTTTAGAACAATTCCCGCCTGATATTTTTCGAGAATTTGATATAGAAATCGAGCCTTTTTATTTTCAATGACTAAGCTCATTTTTTTATTTTATCTTAAATTGACTATTTTTCCAAGCTGCGATAAAGTGAAGTAGCATAATGGCAGAGAGTAATAAAATGATTAGAACTTTTTTAAAAAAACTCTTAAATAAATTTCTAAAATCCCAGAATATCCAAAAAAGCAAGAAATTTAAGCTAAAAGAATTTAAAGGTTCTCTTATCTCTCAAGGCAACTTTCACAGCGATTATACAAGCAGTCTTGCTCTTCAAGTTGCCTCTTTTTTTTCGCTTGAGCCCATAAAGTTAGCAAATTTCATCAAGAAATGGATAGAGACAAACTACAAGGGGAGAACTTTAGAGAAGGTCGAGGTGGTTTCACCCGGCTTTTTAAATTTTTCTCTTTCAGAATATTATTTAAAAAAATCCTTAAAGAAAATTTTGATAGATGGCGTAAATTTTGCCGACCTCAATATAGGGAAACAAAAAAAGATCCAGGTTGAATTTATTTCCGCTAATCCAACTGGTCCGCTGACGGTTGCCAATAGCAGGGGAGGACCATTCGGCGATGTTTTAGCGAACGTTCTTCGAAAAGCCGGTTTTGAAGTTGAAAAGGCTTATTATATAAATGATCACGGGGGGCAGATTCTATCCCTGGGCCATTCAGTCTTGAAAGACAAAGAAGCAAAATATCAGGGGAAATACATTGATGAACTTCATAAACTTATTCACGGAAAAGATCCTCAGAAAGTTGGCAAAGAAGCAGCGAAATTCATTTGCCAGAAGATGATCAAAAAAACAGTCGGAAATTTGGGTATTCACTATGACGAGTGGTTCAGCGAGAGCCGACTTTATAAGGAGAAAAGAGTGGATAAAATTATAGGTTTTCTTCGTCAGAAAAATCTGCTTTACAATAAAAATGGAGCTTTATGGTTTAAATCTTCGAAGTATGGAGATAACCGAGATAGGGTTATTGTTAAATCAGACGGGGCAAAAACCTATTTAGCGGGAGACATTGCTTATCATCAATATAAATTTCGCGACAAAGGGTTTGATAAAGTGATTAATATTTGGGGAGCTGATCATTTTGGTGATGTGCCAGGATTGCAATCAGGAGTCACAGCGCTTGGGTATAAAGGTAAACTTCAGGTTATTTTGCTTCAGTTTGTCACTGTCTATGTAAAAGGGGCAAAAGTAAGAATGTCAAAGAGACAAGGAAATTATATTACAATGGACGAGCTTTTAAAAGCGGTAGGGAAAGATGTAGTGAGATTCTTCTTTTTGGAAAGATCAGCTGAAACTCACTTAAATTTTGACCTAGCATTAGCCCGCCAGCATTCCGAGAAAAACCCTGTTTACTATATTCAATATGCTTTTGCAAGAATAGAAAGTATTTTGCGAAAAGCGAGGGAAGCCAATCTTTTACCCGCTGGTGGATTAGAGTCTCAGATTAAAAGGAAAATATCGAAATTGAACTTGAGTCCCTTGCATCATCCCAGTGAGCTCAATTTAATAAAACAGCTTTTGCACCTTCCAGAAGTAGTGGAGGATACTGCCTTAGACTATCAAGTTCAGCGATTACCTAAATATGCGCTAGATTTAGCTCGATCTTTCCACCGATTTTACCGCGATTGCCGAGTTTTACCTGATTCTCACAGGACTTTAGGGAGTCGGGATAAAAGCTTTGACGAGTTAAGCGAAGCCCGCCTAGCTTTAATATTAGCGACAAGAATTGTGCTTAAAGAAACTTTAGACTTGCTAGGCATCTCCGCTCCTCAGCGGATGTAGAAGGAAATTATTTGGAGCTATGTTTGACCGCCACAAAACCCCAGGAATTGTTTTAAAAAAAGGAGATAGAGGCGCAGCCGACCAAGTTATTCTCCTTCTCACCAAAAATTTTGGGAAGGTAGAAATTTTAGCCAGGGGCATTAGAAAAATACGCGCCAAGTTACGTTCTCGCATTACGCTTTTTTCTTTGGTAGAAATTGAATTTATCCAAGGACGGCGCTACAAAATTTTAACGGATACTACTTTAATACGCAAATTTTTGTTTGAAGGAGTGGATTTTTACCGCCTCGAGCTTTTAGGAAAAATAAGCGAGAATTTAGATGCGCTGTTGCCGCCAGGCATTCATGAAAAAACCCTTTGGCAGTTAGTTTCTGAATCCTTTGAGAAACTTAGCGACTCAGAGCTTAACCGTAATCAACAATGGAAAATGGAGAAAATTTATTATGATTTTCTTTGGAGATTTTTCTCCTTGCTTGGCTATAAACCCGAGCTTTATCATTGTGCTTTATGCCATCAAAAATTATTACCTCAGCGCTTGTATTTCTACCCCCAAAATGGAGGGATTATTTGCCAATCCTGTTTTCAAAACCTTCAAAAGAAAAGAAAAACTGAAGACTTGCTTGAAATTAAAACTGATGTTGTGAAGTTATTGAGAATATTAGTTCAAGGAAATAGGCGGTTATTATATCAATTACAGTCTTTAAATCAATCAGCAAGGGAAAACCTTGAGGATATTTCTGAATTTTATCTTTCTTTTCTCCAAAAAAGTTAAGATTTTAAAATTTTCTTTCCAAGGTTAATCCGGAATTAAGTTTGATTTAAAAATTATTTATATATTATGCTTTCAATTATTATTCCCGCTCTAAATGAGGAAAAATCTTTACCGCGTTTGTTGCAAAGCATCAAAAACCAAAATTTAAATAATTATGAAGTTATTGTAGCTGATGCGGGCTCAGAAGATGGGACAAGAGAAATTGCCAGAGAATTTGGGTGTAAAGTCGTAAGAGGAGGCAAGCTGGCCAGAGGTAGAAATAATGGAGCAATGGTTGCTCAAGGTGATTTACTTTTGTTTTGCGACGCGGACCTTGCTTTTGAAAAAGGCGCTTTAAAAAAATACTTGAGAGAATTCCAGAGAAGAAATCTTGATATTGCAACTTTTTTTATGCAGCCTTTTGGAAAAAGTTTTTTTAAGAGGCTTTTGTACGACCTGTTTCGTAATTATCCTTGTTGGCTTTTAGAAAGAGTTTTGCCAAACGGCGGGCCGATATTGGTCAGAAAAAGGCTTCACCAAAAAATTGGCGGTTTTGATGAAACGATAATGGTAAGTGAAGACACAATATATGTCAGAAAGGCGGCAAAATACGGCAAATTTAGGTATTTAAAATACCCTAAAATTTATTGGTCGCAAAGAAGATTTGAAAAAGAGGGGTGGGTGAAAACTTATTTAAAATATCTTTTTGCTGAACTGTGTATGCTCTTTGGGAAGCCTATCAGAACAAATATTTTGAAATATAAATATAATCGATATTCCAAAAAACGTTAATTAGCAGTTCGTTAGACCTATGACCGGATCGGGGATTTTTTATGTTTCTTTGCTGGCTTTGATTAGTGGAATCTTCTTTGCCTCTTTTTTCAATATTCCAAATTTGATAACCTTTGAGTTTTTATTTTTAGGTGTTTTTTATACTTTATTTTTCTTTAAGCAAAAGAATATTTTAATTTTCGGAATTTTTCTTTTATCCTTCTTTTTTGGTCTTTGGCGTTTTCAACTATCAGAATTGAACTTTCAAAATCATTCTTTGAAACCGTATATTACAAAACGAGTAACCATTATTGGGAAAATTGTCCAAGAGCCAGACATAAGAGATTATTACCAAAATTTAGAAGTAAGAGTTGAGAAGATTGGAGCAGATAAAAAAATCGGCAGTTTCTTTGGAAAAGTTTTGATTAAATCTCCTCTAGGGCATCACTATTATTACGGAGAAAAAATTGAAGCTCAGGGGATTCTTACCTCGCCTGGAGAATTTCCAGATTTTAATTATAAGGATTATCTCAAAAAACAAAGAGTTGCGGTTTTAATGAATTTCCCAAAGATTAAACCTCTTTCTTCAAATCGGGAGAATTCTTTTCATTCGGTCATCTTTGGTTTCAAAAAAAGGCTTCAGGCAACAATTGAGCAAAATCTCTCTCCGCCCCAATCTTCTATTTTGGCTGCTGTCGTTCTAGGAGATAAAAGTAAAATTAACTCGTCTTGGAAAAAGAAATTAAATGTAGTAGGCATTCGTCATCTTACCGCTATTTCAGGGATGCATATTGTTATTTTGTCTGCCATCTTGCTTGAGTTGGGAATTATTTTTGGTCTTTGGCGGGGAAAAGCATTTTATTTTGCCCTGATTTTTGTTTGGTTTTACATTATGATGATTGGTTTCCAGCCTTCAGCGGTAAGAGCGGGAATTATGGGGTCTCTCCTTCTTTTTTGCCAAAAAATTGGTCGAGGGAAGTCAATAGGGAGGATTTTAGTTTTAGCCTGTGCCTTGATGGTTATTTTTGATCCGTTTCTTTTAAAATACAGTGTTGGTTTTCAACTTTCTTTTCTGGCGGTTTTAGGGATAGCTTATCTTGGCCAATTTTTCTATAATTTTTTCCAACGAATCAAGTTTATCAAAACCTTAAAACTGGCTGGAATTTTAAGCGTAACTTTTGCTGCTCAAGTTTTTACCCTGCCCCTTTTAATTTATAACTTTGGGTACCTTTCCCTCATCGGCCCCTTAGCTAATATTTTAATTGTCCCGCTTTTGCCATACATTATGGCAAGTGGATTTCTGTTTCTCCTTGCTGGCTTAATTTACCAACCATTGGGTTGGCTTTTATCTTTGCCTGTTTATCTTTTGTTGCATTTTTTAAGTGTTGTCGTTGATATTCTTTCGCGTTTTCCTTTTGCTTCGTTGAATTTGAAAATTCACTGGCTGTGGCTGCCGATTTTTTATACAGCTCTTGGGTATTTTCTTTGGCGCCTAGAAAAACGGAAGAGAGAGTTTATTGGAAGTTAGCTTCTTTTAAAAAAGAGAGTGGGTCCAAATCATTAGATTTTATAACTCCCTCAAAATGTTAATCAAGGGAAAGGAAGTGCTTTATTACTTATTAGACCTTAAAAGGCCGTAGCCATTTTTTGTTTTTAAAATGAAGTGGTATAATCCAGTGTATATACAGTGTATATCTTAAGAGGACAATAATGGATAAAATTATTATTAAAGCAAAAAAGGAAATCAAAAACCTTAACGTGCAAGGAGCCACGGCGGTGGCGGAGGCTATCATTTCTGCCTTGAAAAAATATGGGCAAAAATTGAAGAAGACAAGGAAAGCTGACTTTCAAAAGAAACTACAACAAGCAGCCAAGGAACTTTTAACGGCGCGTCCCACCGAACCCCTAAGCCAAAATGCTTGGAGGTTTATTCGTTCTCGCTTAAGTGAAGCAAAAAGTTTTAAAGAGGCGCAGAAAGAGCTTCAACGGTCAGCAAATAGATTTTTAAAACTTATTAAAAGCACAAAGAAGAATATCTCCCTCTCGGCCGAAAAAATTATCAAAGAGAATGAAAACATTTTTACCCATTGCCATTCTTCTTTAGTTGAATTAACCCTTAAAGCAGCAAAACACCGGGGAAAATCTTTTAAAGTTTTTAACACCGAAACTAGACCTTTATTCCAAGGGCATATTACGGCCCGTCATTTGCTTAAGGCGAAAATTCCGGTGACGATGGTAGGTGATTCTTCAGCCGGTTTTTTGATTTCGAAATTTTCCGGCCAAGATTTAATGATGCAGAAAGTAATTATCGGGAGCGATGCTATTTTAAGCAATGGTTCGGTGATAAACAAGATTGGGAGTTTCGGAATAGGGTTAGCGGCTTTTTATGAAAGGGTTCCTCTCTATATTATTGCCTCGCTCTTAAAATTTACTGATTATTCTTGGATTAAAATCGAGAAAAGGTCACCCCGAGAAATATGGAGTAATCCGCCGAAAGGATTAAAAGTTATTAACTTTGCCTTTGATGTTGTACCCGCAAAGTTTATTACGGGGATAGTCTGTGAAGCAGGAATTATAAAACCTCAGGAAGTAAAGAAAAAAATAAAAGAGATATATCCCTGGCTTTTAGAAAAGTAAGCGTCGTTTTTAAATTTTCTTAAGGCCAGTTTTTCGATAAATTTCAAAAGAATAGAAGAAAATATATGCCTTTTCACTATTTAAACTTAAATTATAAACCAAAAGAAGATGACATTGTGGCAATTTACAGAGTTGAACCTGTTAAAGGTTTAAGTCTCGCGAGAGCAGCGGAAAAAATTGCCGCCGAATCATCTATTGGTACTTGGACAAAACTTACGACTCTAAACAAAAGAGTTTTTGATAGACTTTCAGCGAAGATTTTTTTTATCTCTCGGGCCAAAAAGATTATAAAAATTGCCTATCCTCTCCGTCTTTTTGAACCAGGGAGCATTCCCCAATTATTATCAAGCATTGCCGGAAATATTTTTTCAATGAAAGTGATTGAAAATCTAAGACTAGAAGATATAAATTTTTCTCGGAAATATATTGATAGTTTCCCTGGTCCACGATTTGGCATTGAGGGCATTAGAAAAAATTTAGGAATAAAAGAACGTCCGATTCTTGGTTGTATTATAAAACCGAAAGTCGGGTTAACTTCTAGTCAACACGCCTTGCTGAGTTATACAGTTTTTCGAAACGGGGTTGATTTAGTGAAAGATGACGAAAACTTAACCGATTTATCTTTCAATAAATTTCAAGACCGTGTCAGAAAGGTTTTAGAACTTAAAAGAAAAGCCGAAAAAGAAACTGGCCAAAAAAAAGTTTATGCCTTTAATATTACTTCTCCGGTGGAAACGATGATTGAGCGGGCAAAGTTTGTCAAAGATAATGGCGGAAAATGCGTAATGATTGATATTATCTCTGCTGGTTGGTCAGCCGTCCAATATCTTAGAAATCAAAACTTTGGCTTGATTTTACACGGGCACCGCGCTGGACACTCGGCGTTTACCCGCAATAAACGCCAAGGAATTTCTATGTTGGTTATTGCGAAACTAGCGAGGCTGGCAGGCATTGACCAACTTCACACAGGAACGGTGGTCGGAAAAATGGAAGGAGGTGAGAACGAAGTGTTGCAGATAGACGAATTATTGAAAGAAGACTGGAGAGATATTAATGCATTAAGGGAAAACTGGAGAAAATTAAAGCCAGTTATGCCTATTGCTTCAGGAGGGTTGCACCCGGCCCTAGTACCTAAGTTAATTAAGATTTTAGGGAAGAACATTATCGTTAATTTTGGCGGCGGGATTCACGGACATCCCAAAGGATCAGCAGCAGGAGCAAGAGCCGCCAAACAATCGCTGGAAAGCGTGGTTCAAAAAATCCCTCTCAGGAAATTTGCCCTTAACCATCGGGAGTTGAAAGAAGCTCTTAATTATTGGAGCAAATAGTTATTATCTTTTTGTTAATCTTGGTAATCAAAAAATACATTTATGAAAAAATTAAACTTTTCCCTTAAAGCAAAAATTATTGATATTGAGGCAAGAGTATCTTGGATTGTAATTTTTAATAAAAACGATTGCCGAAAACTTAGTATTAGGTCTGGTGCAGATTTGCTTTGGCATCTTAAAGGACAAACGGTTGGTGTATATATGGATGAGACAGATTCTTTGGTAAGACCGGGAGAGGTGGGTATTTTCAGAGACCTGGCAAAAAGATTCGGTATAGAAAAAAATGAGATTCTGCAATTCTCAATTACCCAGAAGCCAAATTCTTTAAATGCTATCCAGAAAAAACTTCTTGGGGGAAATTTGTCATATAAGGAAACTTACGCAATTATTTCTGATGTTGTCTCTCGTCGATTGAACGATGTGGCGGTGGCTTTTTTTATAGCATCGTCGTTTTTTGAAAAGAGTTCAAAAAAGGAACTTTTTTATTTGACCAAAGCTATGGCCCAAACCGGCCGACAGCTAAAATTTTCAGGAGTAGTTGCTGATAAACATTCTGTTGGCGGACTTTGTGGCAACGAAACCACGCCGATTTTAGTACCTATTGTGGCAAGTTTTGGAATATACATACCAAAAACCTGTTCCCGGGCGATTACTTCTGCATCAGGAACTGCGGATACTTTTGAAACTATAGCTCCAGTTTCTTTTCAAACCGAGAAACTTAAAAAGATTATCCAAAAAATAAAAGCTTGTATTGTTTGGGGGACAGGTGAAATTGTACCAGCAGACGCTCGTATTATTGAAGTGGCCGAGCAACTTTCTATCGAGTCTTTTTCTAAAGCAGTTTCGAGTATTATGGCCAAAAAAATTGCGATGGGAGTGAAGTATTTGGTTATTGATATCCCGGTTCAGAAAACCGCAAAAATTAAGAATTTAAAAGAAGCCAAGGAGTTGGAAAAAATATTTCTAGATATCGCGCGGGAATTTGGCATTAGAATAAAAGTTTCGATCAACAAAGTTAAGCAACCAATCGGCAAAGGGATAGGTCCAGCCCTTCAAATGAGAGATGATTTAACAGTTCTAGAACAACTGAAAAATCGGCCTCTTGATTTAGAAGGAAGGGCCGTGGAGCTTGCTGGTTATATTTTAGAGCTGACGAAGAAAGCAAGGAAGGGAGAGGGTCAAAAGTTAGCTAAAAGCGCATTAACGTCGGGAGCGGCTTTAAAGAAATTTAAAGATATCGTTAAGGCTCAAGGAGGAAATCCTAAAGTGACTTCTAAATCAATTTCTTTAGGCAAAATTTCTTTTAAGTTTCAAGCAAAAAAAACAGGCAAGGTTATAGAAATTAACAACCGCCACCTTTCGGAGACTTGCCGAATTTTGGGGACGCCCTTTATCAAAGGAGCAGGAATATACTTAGATAAAAAAGTGGGGGAGAAAATAAGAAAAGGAGAAACTTTATATACCCTTTACACCACAACATCTTTCCGTTTGCGCCTTGCCCTGAAAGCCTTGCGCCGAAAACCGATTTTTTTGGTCCGATAAGAAAAATCGCTCAATAGCTAAACTGTTGAGGAATTTTTATTTTCTAATTCTTCAATTTTCTTTTTTAGCTCTACCATTTTAAGTTCTCTCCCAACCATTAATTTATTCATTCTTTCTAACTCGGCCACTTTATTTTTAAGCTCGTTGCTTTTGGCCATTACTTCCTCTGTCTTTTTTTGCAGTTCTTTGGTCCGCCTTTTTACTTTTTCTTCCAAACCTTCGGCAAGTTCTCGTAATTCTTCAGTTCTAGCCCTGACTTTAATTTCCAAGCTCGTTTTTGCTTCTTCTAGCTGCTGCGTTCTTTCCTTAACTTTTTCTTCAAGGGTTTCTCTTGATTTTTTGAGAGCTTGATAAGTTTGTTGAAGCTTAGTGGCCATATTGTTAAAGCCAGAGGCCAAGTCACCAAGTTCGTCGTTTCTT
>CAZLUG010000019.1:0-10114 GCA_964562675.1 uncultured Candidatus Saccharibacteria bacterium
GATATGTAGCAGGAGAAAACGCTGCCCGTTTGGCTCATCGCTAGTAAAAATGCGCAGGTAAAATACGCAGGTAAAATACGCGGGCAAAATGCGGGGGTAAAATGCGCGGGTCCGACCCGTGTATTTTCATTTTCCGGTTTATAACAATTTGAGACGATCGTCTCCATTTGTTATTGTTGGTTGTATTGGTTATGGAGTTTATTAACGCTCCCCGGTAGCATTGATTTTCCGGTTTATAACAATCTGAGACGATCGTCTCCATTTGTTATTATTTGTTTTTGTTATAGAGCTTATCAATTTTGCTTGGTAGTCTTGATTACGATTTCTCTAAATTTTGGTTGACAATTTTCTCTTAATGTGTTAATTTTCAGACTGTGATTTAGCAGCTTTTAATCCTCAAATAATTTCCTAAGGAAGAAAGAAGGGAGGGATAATGATGCAAAAAATTTCTGCGGGATTATTAGTATTCATTACTGTCACGACCGCTGTTTTGTTTATAGGCATTAACGCTATAGACAGCACGGTTTCGGTGATGGTTAGCGCTCACCCTGATATAATGGGTGGTACGGTCATTACGCTTTTTTGGCAGGGAGGGAACATTATTTTTGGTTACCACCTTGGAATTTTATTGGTAGTGATTGGATATTTTTTGGCTGTTGGCGGACTAGTTTGGTATATGTCTAAGGGAAAGCAAAAGTAAGAAGATAGGGAATCTATTGAAGTCGGACTTCAGTAATTAATACCAAGATAGTATTCTATCCCGGTAAAAACCACTATACATGTGGACATTCCCACAAAGCCTTGACAAGAGTAGAAGAATATGCTAAATTACCTTTCGTGAATTTAAAGGTTCTTTAAAAATAAAAAATGGAATGAAATGAAAAGACAATAGATTTATTGTTTTTCTGAACGCATGTTTCTGAACGAAAATCTTATTCTTCTAATAAAGAAAGAAGAAAAACCGAAGACCGCCGTCGATATTTTGACTTCGCCTTAGCCTTAAAGGGCTAAGAGCAACTTGCTCCAAAAGGGGCAAAAGGAGGTACGTTATGAAAAGATTGTTTCTCGTTTCAATGATTTTGATTTCTGTATTAGCGTTAACCGTAACAGCTACTAGTTGGTGGTGGGTGTATCATCCCGGAAATGTCGGGGTCAACCCTGGACCGCATACGTCAGTTTTGACGAAACATGTTACGGTAACAGTACCCGAGTACTTTACCGTTCTGGTAACCTCTAATAGGTTTGTTCACTCTGGCGCTACCTATAGTTTTGGTACGATGGGGCCAAATTCCTCAAAACAAGTAAACGATGTTTTTGATCTTGTGATCAACGCAAATGTGCCGTGGCAATTCAGCGCCCTACATTGGGGGAGTTTTGCCGGCCAGTACATAGGTGCCTCGAACTGGACAGTTCCTTCTGGGTATAGACATTATCCCGTCAATGTAGATGATACTTTTAAGGTCAGATTCCGTGACAACAGAACCTGGACTAACCCTACTTACAGAAATTGGCATACAGCTATGAATTCTTTCTGGATTGCCCGTCCTCCATTACATTATACTGGAACAGCACATGCTCCTGGACTTTACAATTATGGAGGAGCAACTCAATGGCGGTTGTTAGACCCAACCATCGGGTACAAAGTGATGATGGACCTCTATTTACAGATTGGCTGGAATAACTTGCCGGCTAATTACAAAAAAACAATTCAGTTTCAAATCAGCTGGCATCTATAAGTTGTAAAGCAATTTAACGTGATTGAACGGCGGTCTTTCTAAAAACAAGGCGAGGAGAATTCCATAATAAATGGATATTTAAAACCCTCGCCTTTTCTTTACATTAGAAGAATAAAAGAATGGAGGAGATGGAAGAAATGGGAATGAGAATGAGAATAGGAAAAGTGTTAATATTGCTGATTTTAGTTTTGATTTTGATTTTTCCGCAGTATTGTCGAGCATCGGGGAATACCTTGCTTTATGTAGGAATTTATCCGGTGAGAAAATTTTTGGATGCTTATCCTGGATCGAGGCTTAGCTTCAATTTAACAGTCTTTAACTATTCAGAAAAAGCAAAAGTTTTGGTGCAAATGCAGGCTGCCGATATGAAGCAAAACCAAGATGGAAGTGTGGAATTTCTCAAACCGGGGAATTCTAAATGGTCTTTTGCCAAGAATATTCGTTTCAGTAAACCAAAATTTTTTCTTAGTCCTGGAGAGCAAAGACAAGTTATCTGTACTGTTTCCGTGCCTTATGGGGTGAAAGGAGGAATGAATGCGGCAATTTTTGCTTCAGCTGTTCCAACAAAAGAAGTTGTTTTTACACCTGTTGTAAGCTACGCTGCCATTATCTTGCTTAAAATTCCTCATACTTTGGATTTTGACGGGAGAATTACAAATATTGATCTCTCTCGCGAGGGAGGCCAAGATAAGGTTAAAGTAATTTTCCAAAACACCGGAAATGTTTACCTTTGGGTAAAAGGAACGGTAACGGTAACCAATAGCGCTGGTTCGGTGGTGGAAAGAAAAGTTCTTTCTGCTGGTGGAGCGGGAGTGGTTTTGCAAGAAGCCAAGAGAGAGTTTTTTACCAACATCCGAAAACTTATACCAGGTTCTTATACTATCCGCGCAAAACTGAGTTTTGGCCAAAGAAGATATATTATCGCCCAAAAAACCTTTGAAGTTGAATCAAACTTTAAACAAGGAAATTTACTGACTGCTCGGCCAGTTCAATTTTACGTGGCACCGACGGTTCTAGAAACTCAACAATCTCCGGGAAGCTACCATATCCTGCACTATACGATCTACAATCTAGAGAATAAACCAATCCACGTTAAAGCTTTTTCAGAGAAAATAGCAGAGATTAACGAAAGTTTTTCCTGCGCTCAATGGATTAGTTTTTCTCCTTCAGAATTTAATCTACCCTCCGGAGGCAAGAAAATTATTGAAGCCGTGCTTAAAGTGCCTCAAGAGAAACTAGGAGGTGGAAAATATGCTCGAGTAGTTTTTGAAGCCAGCAAAGGTAGTGATGTTTCTAGAATGGAAAGTTTAGCTTCGGTTTTAATATCGCGAAGTAAGATAGACCGAGAGGGCACAATTACGAAGGTGGCCATTAAAACCAACTCTGGGAAGCTCCTTGAGTTTAAAGTTACCCTTAAGAACACCGGTAATGTACACCTTAAGCTTAAAGGACAGGTTCGGGTAGGGGATGAGGAAAAAGTCCTTAGTGAGGATACTTTTGTCGAGAGCGTTCTTTTGCTCCCTGGCGAAGAAAAGGATTTTAGCTTCTCATTGCCTAAGTTACCGAAAGGGAAATTTCTCGCTGAAATAAGTTTTACTTATGACGAAGGAGGTAAAGAAAAAAGGATCTTAGTTCTTAAAAAGTTTGAAATTAAGTAAGAAAAACAAAATGATGAAACGAAAGGGATGATTAAGAATGTTAAGAAAATTTTTCGTAGGAATTTTATTTACTGCTATTTTAATAACCGTTGGTCTGACAGGAGTTGCCGGAACAGCAACCATTGGCAATACTTCTTCAGCCACGGAGCTTAAAGTAACTAACGTGTTTTACCAAACAGACATTAGGGAAGCTCTCCAAGACATTGCTGCTCAAGTTGGTATTAACATTGTTGTAGATGACAGCGTGGAGGGAGTTGTTTCTTTAACCCTTAAAGATGTTCCCTTAGACAAAGCCCTAGAAATGATTTGCGCAGCAGGAGGATTGGATTATGTTCAGCAACCAGGTTACATAGTGGTGTTGCGGCCATCTCCTGATAACCCTGTTTTTCTCACAAATTCTGTCCAGGCTTGGGTAAAACTGAATTATCTTAGCCCGAAAGAAGCTCTTTCTTTACTCACTTCCTATGAGCCTTATTTACGAGCAGACGAAAATTCGGGTCGCTTAGTTATCACGGCTTTACCGGGCTTGATGATGGCTCGCATTAAACAAGCTATCAAGACCATTGACGTTCCTGTCCTGAAAAAGGTTGAGATTAGATTAGTCAGTCTTGAATACTCACGTACCCAAAAATCTAGTATTGATTTAACAAGCTTAGGAATATCTCTGGGTAAAGCCTTGGCTGATAAAAGCTATGCTATCCAGTTTGGAAACCAGCTTTTTGGTGCATCTTCAAAAGATGAGTTAAAAACACTTTTAGAGCTGCAGGTTCTTGACGGCCTAGGAGGGCTTCAAATTACCGGTGACCAAAAGACAATGGTTTTGGAAGGGCAGACTGCTCAGATTTTTCGTAGTAAAGAGGGAAGTTTGTTTATCTCGGTGCCCGGAGAAAATACTGACCCTGTCCAAAAAGAAATTGTGCAAGCCAGCCAAGGGGTAATGGTTAAAGTAATTCGGGTAACAAGCGATGATCAAATTCTTTTACAGGTGAATGGCAAATTGGAGGATATAGTTTCTCCTCAAGGATTGGTATCTAATGGTCAAAATGCTGTTTGGGTAAACAGAAGAAGTGTTCAAACAGTAGTGCCGATAAAAAATTACGAGACCATTCCGATTGGCACTCTTATCCGGAAAATTAAGGATAATTCCAAAGGCGTTGCATCTCGCTATTCAAGAAATGAAGAAATGGAAACCTTATTTTTGCTAACAGCTCATGTTGTTGGAACGAAAAAACCAGCTAAACTCGCTATTGACGTTGACAAAAAAGTCAAAGATTTCCTGGAAAAGTCAAAAAAGAAAACAGACATTGCTCAACCAACAACTTTTGGAGTATTAGTTGGCGGATGGTTCCAAAGTACAGACATTGCTCATGCTCCTTTCATCATCGAAGGTCAGCTGAAATTAGTTGAAAACCTGAGACTTTTTGTTGGCGGAGGCCAGCAAGGTTCAACGGACTATCTCTTTTATGGCGGTTTAAGATTAGGGGATTTGATAAACGTGAGCGTTGGTGGACTCAATAATTCCACTAACGCATCCCAGTTTAACCCATTCATAGGAGCAGGCTTATCGCTTGGTACGGATAAGCTAAGATTAAATGTTAATTATTTCTATTGTCTAAATGCCATTGAAAATAATGGCTTGAGGGCAGGATTGGAAATAAGATTTTAATTTTTTAAAATAGCTATTTTATAGCTTTATAAGCGCGGTAAGAAATTATTTTTGGCTATAGCCAAAATCTCCCGCGCTTTTTTATTATTTATTAACGCTCCCCGGCAGCATTGATTTTATAATTTATAACAATCTGAGACGATCGTCTCCATTTGTTATTGTTGGTTGTATTGGTTATGGAGTTTATTAATACTCCCTGGCAGCATTGATTCCCCAAACAGTGTTGCTTTGTTGCGTTTGGGGTTTATTTGAGATAAGGAGTCTATCGAATTCGGGTTTCGATAATTTATGATATTTTAAATGTATTTTAATGTTGCCGTTCGGAGTAAAACGTGCCATTTTACCATTGACAATTTGATTGAAATGGTTTATTATTTACTATGAATGATTTTTCTGTAATTGCTCTTTAAAATTTATTAAAGAGAGGAGGAGAGAATAATGAGATTGCGAAATCCACCACCTTATTGGCTGATTGTTTTAATTGTTCTCCTATGGTTGTTTATTTTCTTTTTTGTCTTTCCAATTCCTGTTCACGGGGAGACAAATCCGCTTTTGCCTCAAAACGCAGTTGCTATTGTGTATTCTCAAGGATTGGCGCACTTTATTTCTGCCTCAAACCCGACCATTTTAGAAGAAATATACCAATCCCAGCAACCCTCTATAGCTATAGAGGCAGGGAAGTATACCTCGATAGGAAGTGCGGCGGTTGCAACATTTTTTTCGGGCGTAGCTTTAGCCATTCCGCCGGCTCATCCAGTTTTTAATCTTACTCGGCTTGGAGCCGAGGCTCTGGCAGTAGTTTTTTCTGGAATATCTATCGGAAGCGGCATTGCGGCAAATTACTTTCAAAGCTTAAAACCAAAACTTAACTGGCGTTTTGCTTACTTTTATAGCTTGGATCCCCGTAATAAGTTTAAAGTCAATCGAGAGAAAGAAAGAGGGGATCTCTATCTAGAGATTTTTGACGAAAAGCATCATACCGTACATTCCATATTTACATTCACCAAAGTCTTGGTGATTATCAAAAATAAAAACTTTACGCCAGAGGATATATTTCGAGGGAAAGTTTTATTCTATCAAGGGAAACCCTTGCTCAGAAACTTGAAACTTCAGAAGGGAAAATCCATAAGTTTCGATGCCTCTAACGAATATCCGGTGGTGATTTACTAGAAAAAGAACATTTTTATAAGCGTTCAGGTTACTGAACGCTTTATTTTTGATTTTAAATCATATACTTAGATGTTATTTTATAACTGGGAGAAGGTTTTGAGTTAGATTTCGGCCAAAAAAAGATCGCCAATTGCTTGGCGATTTAAGAGCTTAAAATTCAAGGGAGTTTAGTTTTTACAACCGATTCTTTAGAATTTTTTCCGAGATAAATTTTTTAAGAAATTTTTCTTAAAAATCTTCCTTATCTTTGGTTTTTTAGATTTTCTTATTTTAGGCAATTGCCTTTTTGGATGTTTTGGAATACGTACTCCAATGTGTCTTAAACCTTCTGGTGGAATCATTATTTATCCTCCTTTTGATGGACTATCTTGATCTTCTCCCCTTGAATTTTAAGAATTTTTTAAAGTGCTATCTAATATGAACTCTTATCATAATTATTAATTTTTTTCAAGACGTTCTCCTAGAGTTGCACGCTCCCCGGCGGTGTGCACGCTCCCCGGCGGTGTGCACGCTCCCCGGCGGCGTTGTAAACCAAAAGGAGAAACATTTTACGAGAAACGATGCTATAATGGACTGGGTATATAAAATTGAGGTTGCATAGTGCAAGAAACATATTGGACTCTTTAAGAGTTTAATACGTGTGTCTGTAAAAAGATTAATATAAAGTAAAAAACCTAAATTAATTTATGCAAACCCTAAAACTTTCCCGGCAAAATCAAGAAATGATTGCCGACAGAAGTGCTGATTTAATAAAAAAAGGTGGGGTGGTTGTTTGTCCTACTGACACAATATATGGTTTGATTAGTGATGCTACCAACCGAATGGCCGTTGGAAAAGTTTTTGCCATTAAACAAAGGCCAAAAAACCGTTCTCTGCCTATCTTTTTCCAAAGTATTGAAATGGCAAAAAGTTATGGCGAAATTGATGAAAAAACAGAGAAAATTTTAAAAAAATTTTGGCCTGGCAAAATTACTTTTATTTTAAAAAGACGCTTAGGATTGAAAATCTATGGCGTAGCTCCTCAAACAATCGCTGCGAGAATTCCGAATAATAAATTTATTGCTCTTTTATTAGAAAAAACTGGGAAACCCCTTACTGGTACTTCTGCTAATATCTCTGGTCAAGGAGGAATAAGCAAGATAAAAGAGATAATAAAAGCTTTCCAAGGCCAGGTAAATTATCCAGATTTAATTATTGATGCAGGAAATTTGTTCAGCTCAAAACCTTCGACGATTGTTAATTTAGCCAGCAAACCTTTTCAAATCCTCCGCCGAGGATCTGTCAAAATTCATCTTAAGGATTTTTGATTTTAAGAAAGAAATAGTTAAAATAGAGGAAGTTTTAGGGTGAGAAATAATTCTAGATTTTATATTAATTTATCTTAAAAATTGGTGGCTTAGTCCGTTGCCAAAGTTAGTAATTAAATTTAGAAATATAAATATATGGTTAGTTTTGAAGATTTTAAAAAGTTAGATTTGCGAGTAGCAAAAATTATTGAAGCAGAAAAAGTAGAAGGCTCGGGGAAACTCTTGAAATTGAAAATAGACCTAGGGGAAGAAACGAGGCAGTTAATAGCGGGAATCGCCAAGTTTTATCAGCCGGAAAGTTTGATCGGCCGGGAAATTATTGTGATTGCTAATTTAGAACCGAAGATGCTTATGGGGCTTGAAAGTCAAGGAATGCTTTTGGCCGCAAACGATGGGGAACAAATAATTCTCCTGAAGCCGGACAAAGAAATTTCTCCGGGGGCTAAAATTTATTAATATTTTAAGAACTAGATTGTTTATTAAAAACATTGAGGCTTATTCAAAAGGTCTCTTAAGTGTTTTTTGCATCTTTCTATTGCAATGAATTTACAGGAAATTATAAAATCAAAAACCTATAGACTTTTTGAAATAGGCATATTAATCAAATTTATTGACGGATTGCTGGAAGAGAAAGAGGCATAGAAGCGAAATTATAAATTAGACCTTAGAGGTAAAGATATCTTTGAAGAGGTTTTTAAAAAGAGCCAAGGTCATTGAAGAGGGGCAAAATGTACGGGTCCGACCCGCGCATTTTTATACCCGCGCATTTTGATAACAAATGGAGACGATCGTCCTCATTTGTTCATTAGAAAAAAAAAGACGAGGGTTGCCCGGCTCCGTTTTTTTATTTTGCTATTCTTGATATCCTAAAAGTATCACGAAGTTGCTCTTCTAGCGCGATTGCTTGCCAAAAACGACGAAATGTTGTAAAATATCTACATTAGAACTTTTAAAAATCTTTAGGAGTAATCAAAAAACTTAGGAGAAATTCTTTTCTATGTTGGCTTAAATGCACAGGAGGTGAGGAAAGTGGAAAAGCAAAAAAGAAAGGTTGCACTGGTAGTAGGTGTACTAATGGTATTGTTTGTTCCGGCATTAATAGGGGATGGAATTGCCATCTTGCAATACGGAGCAGTTCCTTTACGTAACTTTTTTTCCGGCATTGGCGCAGGAGTAATGATGTCTTTGTTAATACTTAGTATTACCTATCTTGGGATCATGGAAAGCGGGAGAATAGAATTTAGATGGCAGCTTTATTGGGTAATAGGAGGTGTATCATTAGCTACAATAGCAGGAATTTATTTTAGTTATATAGTTATTGTGCGTTTTTTAGCTCTTTAATTTTTCTGTTTTTTTAACGTTTAAAGCGCTCGGCAAAGCCAAGCGCTTTTTATTCATTAAAGTTTTTCTTGAAAAAGTTGTTGTTTTAAATAAAAAAAAGAAAATAAAAACTTTTCAAGATTAAAATTTTCTCAAGTTTTATCTCTGCAGAATATATTTAATTAAGGGATTATTCTAGCTGTTGAAAAACTGTTGAAAACTTAGATACCTTGACAAATACAGATTAATATACTATAGTATAAATATTCCGAACTGTAACTTTTAGTTATATTTTTTTATTTCATTACCCATAAGTTATTTTTGGGCATTGATTAGTTGAGATTCCTCCCCGACTTCAATGCCCAAAAATAGCCTCTGGGCAAGCCTAAAATCTGATTTATCCTTTTTGTCAATAGGATTATAATAGTATAACGTTTGAAAGGCAAAAATGATGCAAAAGAGATATTTTTTAAGATTGGTTTGTCTGGACATTAATGATTTTAAAACCTACTAGCGCTAAATTTACTCAAACTTGACTTTTGTTTTTCAATATTATAGGGTAGCAAAAGGAAGCTTAGCCATCTAGGGGGGGACTAGGTGATTTATGTGGCATTAAAGTTACAATCTAGTAATATTTTTATAGCGGACGGGAAAGCTAAGGAAATTATTTTAGTCCTTCAAGGAACTTCAACTGCTTTTTTTGAGCAGTTTTTTTATTTTTAAAATTCAAAAGTTAAAGAGCAGAACCTAGACCTTGTTTCTTTTTTCAAAAAAACAAGGCTTGGGCTCTTGAAAAGCTCAGGGATGATAAAAGTCCTCGTTTTATTAAACAAATGGGGAACAAAAGGCCGAAAAAAAAGACAATTAATTTAAATGAATTTAAAGGTCGAGAATAAATAATGAATATTGAGACATTGAGAGACAAATAATTGTTTTTCAATACTCGATATCTTTAATGTAAAAATTATATGAACAAACACATTATAATTAGTTTAGCTATTATTGCCGCCGTAGCGGCTATTACTATCGGCGGAACTAAAGCTTACTTCAGTAGTACAGCAACCAGCAATGGCAATACTTTCACATCAGGAACGATGCATTTAAGGCTATCCAATAGAGCTACCGGCGGTTATGGCGATGGCGTAGTTAAAACATGGAATATAGGCAATATGGTGCCGGGTGGTACTCCTTATGTTTCTACTCTGTATATGAAAAATATAGGGACAATAGGTGCTGATTATCTTAAGTTCGTTACAA
>CAZLUG010000020.1:0-8589 GCA_964562675.1 uncultured Candidatus Saccharibacteria bacterium
ATTATTTATTCCAATTATATTTTAACACATAAGATAACAAACACAAGGACAAGCATTTTAGATTAAAGTATTAATTAGCAGTCTTGACAAGAGAGTGATAATGTATAAAATAGAACTAATGGAGTTAACCACCAGAGAAAAATTAATACTTCAAGAAATCGTTAACGATTATATTGCTTCTGCTGCACCAGTGAGTTCCCAATCATTGGCAAAAAACCCTAAATTCCATCTATCTTCGGCAAGCTTGAGAATTGCAATGCAAAAATTAACAGAAAAGGGATATCTTTATCAACCCTATACCGCTGGGGGAAGAATTCCGACTGATAAAAGCTATCGATTTTTTGTAGATAATATTTTTCGACATCCACATTTTTCCTTCCGCAGAAGAAACGCTTTCCAAACCCTTTGCGTCAACCTTAAGGGGCTTCATAATACTTTAAAACTTTCCCGCGAAGTCACCAAGATAACCGCGCGCTTTTCTTCAGACCTTGCCATTAACTATCTGGAAGAAACAGAAATATTCTGGAGGGAAGGTTGGGAAACAATTACAAAGCAACCAGAGTTCCAAGATTCTGAATATTTAAAGAAATTTATAAAGGTTATCAACGAATTTGAACAAAACATTACAAAATTTCAGTTATCTGACAACAAACAGATTAAAGTCTATATAGGTAAAGAAATCCCCTTTAAGGAAAAAGAATTTAGTATGATTATAGCAAAGAATGCTTATCCTTTAAAACAGCAAAGCATTTTGGCTATTTTGGGCCCAAAACGGATGAACTTCGCCAAAAATATAAGTCTTCTGCATTGTCTTATTGAGACCTTGGAGAAAATTTAATTATTGCTCTATTAAAAAAATGACTGATTTTCAAGATAAAAAAAATTTAAATACAGAAAGTGGTAACCACCAATCAGAAAAAGAAGAAAATGGAAAACTCAAAGAATATAGAGAAAAATTAGAAAATTGCCAAAAAGCCAGAGATGAATATTTAGCTGGCTGGCAGAGAGAAAGAGCTGATTTTCTTAATTATAAAAAAGAAGAAGTGGAAAGAACGGAGGCTTTAATAAACACAGCCCAAGAAGAGCTACTCCTAGAATTTCTGGCCATCTTTGACGATTTTCAAAAAGCTAAGAAAGAAATAGTGAAAAGTGCTAAAGACAAAAAATGGTTAGAAGGTTTTTTAAGAATTGAGCAAAAATTTGACAGATTTCTTAAAAAGGAAGGACTAGAAAGAATGGAAAGCCAGGGAAAATTATTTAATCCGCAAATACATGAAGCCATAGAAGAAGTAGAAAAAAATGATCAAAAGCCTGGAGAAATCGCTGAAGTTTTACAAGAAGGTTATTTATTTAAAGGAAAACTTCTTAGACCAGCCAAAGTAAAGGTCGTAAAAAATAATTCTGATCCTCATAATAATGCCGCGACTTAAAAAAATAAGCGCGGCTTAGAAAGAAGATCAAATTTTATGGCAATCATACCTTGGAGACCGTTCCACGATTTAGATAAGTGGTTTGAGGATGAATGGCCGGCTATTTGGGAATGGCCAGAGAAATGGCTCCCAAAATTACCTCAAGCTCCTCTTATGAGAACTCCCCGAGTTGATGTTTATGAAACAGACAACGACGTTGTCGCAGAAATAGAACTGCCGGGGGTAGACCCAAAAAACATTGATATCGAAACAACAAAAGACGCTTTAAAAATAGAGGCCAAGACAGAAGAGAAAAAAGAGGAAAAAAAGAAGGGTTACTATAAGAAAGAGCTAAATAGGGGATACTATCGAAGAATCATCCCTCTGCCGGTAAAAATCCAAGAAAAACAATCCACTGCCAATTATGATAAAGGAGTTCTCAAGATAACAATGCCAAAGGTAAAAAAGAGCGAAAAGGAGGAAGAAAAAGTCAAGATTAAAGTGAAAACCAAATAGTTTTTGGGATTAAAAGTCCTCTCTGAACATTAGATTGTTCGGAGAGGGTATTTAGTGCCAAAAATTAATAAAATGTAATTAAAAAATGTAATTGATAAAATGTCTAGAAACAAATTTCTAATGACAAAATTAATAAATGTTTTACGGTCATTAGATGTTAGGATTTAGTCATTCAATACTATGAAAATATTAGGAATAGATTTAGGAACAACTTTTTCGGCTATGGCAACAGTTGAAGCAGGCAAACCAAAAATTATTGAAAACCAAGAGGGCCAAAGAACAACACCCTCAGTTGTCGCTGTTACAAAAAACGGGGAGAGAGTAGTAGGAGTCTTAGCAAGGCGACAAGCTATTACGAACCCTCAAAATACTATATTCTCTGTCAAAAGATTAATCGGGCGAAGATATACTGACCCAGAAGTCCAGAGAGACAAAAAGTTACTTTCTTACGAAATACGTGAAAGAAAAGATGGGGGAGTAGAAGTAAAAATGGGAGATAAGTGGTACACGCCTCCAGAAATATCTGCGATGATTCTCCAGAAACTAAAGCAAGATGCCGAAGATAAATTGGGAGAAAAAATTACAGAAGCTATTATTACTTGCCCAGCTTATTTTGATGACTCCCAGCGAAAAGCTACGAAAGTTGCCGGAGAAATAGCTGGTTTAAAAGTTAAGAGAATTATCAACGAACCAACAGCAGCGGCCTTAGCTTATGGGCTGACAAAGCAAAAAAACCAAAAAATTGTGGTCTATGATTTTGGAGGAGGAACTTTTGATATTTCGGTCTTAGAGGTTGGTGAAGATACAGTTGAAGTGAAAGCTACCGGAGGAGATACCCATTTAGGAGGAGATGATTTTGACCAGATAATTATGGGATGGGTAGTCAAAAATTTTAAGAAAGACCAGGGAATAGATTTATCGAAAGACCCATTATCACTCCAAAGAATTAAAGAAGCTGCTGAAAAGGCAAAAATTGAATTATCTTCAAGTTTAGAGACAGAAATTAATCTGCCATTTATAACTTCAGATGCCTCGGGGCCAAAGCACCTTCTCTACAAATTAACCAGGGCTCAACTTGAGAATATGGTCGAAACATACATTGATAAATCTATTGAGCTCATCAAACAAACTTTGAAAGAGGCAAAACTCGAACCAAAAGATATAGATTCAATAGTCCTAGTAGGAGGTCAAACTAGAATGCCCAAAATCCAAGAAAAGGTAAAAGAACTTTTTGGAAAAGAACCATCCAAAGAGATAAACCCTGACGAAGTAGTTGCTATAGGAGCATCGGTAGAAGGAGGTATTCTCCAGGGAGAAGTAAGAGATGTCTTGCTTTTAGATGTTACGCCTTTGTCTTTGGGAATTGAAACTCTTGGAGGGGTAAACACGATTCTTATTCCCAAAAATACAACTATTCCTACGTCAAAAAGCCAAATATTTTCCACGGCTGCCGAGAATCAAACCTCGGTAGAAATTCATATTCTTCAGGGTGAGCGACCAATGGCAAAAGACAACAAAACCCTGGGAAGATTTATCCTTAACGATATTCCTCCTGCTCCACGAGGAATTCCTCAAATCGAGGTTACCTTTGATATCAACGCTAATGGC
This sequence comes from uncultured Candidatus Saccharibacteria bacterium, assembly GCA_964562675.1. Classification (GTDB taxonomy): domain Bacteria; phylum Patescibacteriota; class Minisyncoccia; order Minisyncoccales; family CG1-02-41-26; genus CAZLUG01. The sequence continues at coordinate 3,534 of CAZLUG010000020.1, forward strand.
ATTCTGGAGGTTAAAGCTCAAGATAAAGCTACCGGGAAATCACAATCTATCAGAATCGAAGGCTCTACCGGCCTTTCCAAAGCAGAAATAGAAAAAATGAAAAGAGATGCAAAACTCCATAGCGAAGAAGACAAAAAGAAACAAGAACTAGTAAAAAGTAGAAACTTAGCTGATAATTTAATTTATACTTGCGAAAAAACTCTCCAGGAGGGGAAAGAAAAAATTGACGAAACAGCCAAAAAGGACGTTCAAGCAAAAATCGAAGACTTGAGAAAGGTTAAAGATAGTGATAACATAGAAGAGATTAAAGCGAAAACCCAAGTACTTTCTCAAGCAATCCAAAAAATTGGAGCGTCGATGTATCAACAAAAACCACCCAAAGAAAACAATAACGGCAAGGATAATAACAACAATACTCATCCAGAAGAAGGAGAATACAAAGAAAAGGGAGAAGATTCTAAGTAAATATCCGTTAGCAATTTCGCGTATAATAATTTGCTTAGAGGCTGAAAGTTTGTAATACATAAACTACTTTTCTTTCCAAAGAAGAGAAAATCTCTTATGAAGAATTACTATAAAATTCTTGGTATATCCCAAGATGCTTCTCCGGAAGATATTAAAAAAGCCTACTACAAACTTGCCCACAAATACCATCCTGATAAAGGAGGAGACGAGAAAAAGTTCAAAGAAATCAACGAAGCATACCAAATTTTGTCTGATAAGAAAAAACGGGCTCAATACGATCAATTTGGACAAGTCTTTGAAGGCGGGAGCAATGAAGGAAACTACGGCAACGGTTTTGACGCTGGTTCATTCTGGCAAAATGTTGGTGGAGTTGGTGGAAAAGGATTTGGGTTTTCTGCCCAAAATATCGAAGATATATTCGAAAATTTCTTTGGGGGATTTGCAAATCAAGGATACCAAAAATCTCAGAAGGGGAGAGGAAGAGATATTGAGATCGAACTAGAAATCAATCTCGAAGATACAATCCAAAATTTTAAAAAGAGTGTTACTCTTACAAAGAAAATCCAATGCCCGCGTTGTGGAGGAACAGGATGCGAGCCAAAAACTGGCTTGAAAGAATGCTTCACTTGTAGAGGAACAGGCCGAGTTCAGCAAATTCAAAGAACTTTTCTCGGCAGTTTCACGAAATATGTTGTTTGTCCCGTTTGCCACGGAACAGGCAAAGTGCCAAAAACCCCTTGTAATGTGTGCCATGGCGAGGGGAGAGTGACTGGAAAAGAAACTGTTGATATCTTTGTTCCCGCCGGGGTTGATAATAACCAAATTATCAAAATCAGCGGTAAAGGGGAAGCAGGCCGGAGAGGAGAGAAATCCGGAGATCTTTATGTCAGAATTAAAATTCGTCCTCACAAAATATTTAGACGAAAAGGAGATGATTTATTTCTGAAAACAGAAGTGCCGTTTTCAACAATCTCCTTGGGAGGAGAAGTGGAAATACCATCATTGGAGAAAAAACAAATCATACTAAAAGTACCAGCAGGAACCGAATCAGGTAAAGTCTTTAGAATTTCTGGTAAAGGTATACCTCACTTTTCAGGTTGGGGGAGAGGTAATATGTACGTAGAGTTAACAGTAAAAACTCCAAAGAGATTGACAAAGAAACAAAAAGAATTATTAGAGCAATTAAAAAAAGAAGGTATTTAACAAATTAGGTCAATAAAGTAAATCGCCCCCATAGCTCAAGGGCAGAGCAGTGGCCTTTTAAGCCATTGATATAGGTTCGATTCCTATTGGGGGCACTGTAATTTATTAGCGAACTTCAAATCTAGAGGAATCCTCCGATTTTGCTGAGGGGGAAGCGAACTTGTCTCGCTCCTGCCAGAAATTTTTGACCTGTCTTACAAAAGCAAGGCAGGTTTTTGTTTGGCTTCAGAGCCTTGAAAATTCTTTGAATTTTCCGAATAAGAACCTACTCGCTTCGCTCGCAGAACCTCGTTTCCGGCAAGGTACAAGGATTGATTCCGAAAATAAAACAAGGCGATTTTGATGTTTTCTTTGAAATAGATAATTTCTTTGATAAACTTTTTAACTAAGAGATTTCTTTCGACCCCCCTTCTTTGAGAAAGAAATAAAAGAAAAGATTTGAGGATAGAAACGATATAGTTTCGGAGTCAAATTTAGAAAATTTAGAGCATACCTGCGATGGTTCGACTCCGTCTCCGACGGGCGAACCAAAAGTTTTTAAGCTGCGATTCGAACTATGGTTTAGCTTAAAAACTAAATTTTCTATGTAGTTTTTATCCACAGAGATCCTTTCTAAATTTTCCAAAATGTACCGTTCCAATCTTTCGGCAGAAACCTGTTTAATAGAACAGACCTGCCAACCTTTTTTCTTGGTGGAATTACAGCGATAGTAATAATACCTTTTGAGTCTTCCGTTCCTGTGCTTGTTGGTAAAACAAGCGCTCATTTTGTATCCGCATTCCGCGCAGTTGACCAAGCCACCAAAGAGAAAATCCCGGTAAACTCTGTATTTCCTGATTCTCTTTTTGTGAGTTTTCTGGGCAAGCTCAAATAAGTTCTCTGAAATTATCGGTTGATGTATTCCTTGGTAAATTTTTCCGGCGTATTTAATCTTTCCTGTATAGGTAATGCTTCTCAAAACGAAAGCGAGAAATTGCTTGGGAAAAATTTTGCCTCGTCTGTTTTTAATATTTTTCTCTTTGAGAAAATCATAAACCCTGTTTATGGATCCGGTTTCAAGGTATTTTTCATAAATCAACCTGATAATTTCAGCTTCTTTTTGTTTAATGACAAGCTTCTTATTTTTCTCTTTGGTGTCCGTAGGGCGGACTACCACCGTTCCACATTCCTTTTTTGACACGCTCTAATAATTTATCTTTGGTTCTTTCTGAAGTTAATTCTCTTTCAAATTGAGCAAAGGTAAGCATGATGTTTCTCAATAATCTGCCGGCTGGAGTAGAGGTATCAAATCTCTCGGCAACAGAAACAAAACTAACATTATATTTATCAAATACCTCAATCAGCTGATAAAAATCTTTTTGAGAACGGGTCAATCTGTCAATTTTGTAAGACAAAATAATATCAATTTTATTTTGCTTTATATCCTCAAGCAATTCTCACAAGGCGGGGCGATCAGTGTTGGCTCCGGTATAACCTGCGTCAGAATAAACTTTGAAAATCTGCCAGTTATTCTGGCTATCAATAAAGGACCTGCGCTCTCGTCCGCTCCTTTCTCTCGCTGTCCATACCCGCATAAAACAGGGCAAAAGCTCTGTTTTATGCTTGGCTCGGTCGCTCACTAAGTATATTTCGGCTCTTGCTTGTTTCCGATGTTCACGCTCGCGACCTCTCTTTCAATCTCCCTGCCTTGTAGCCGTCCCGGTAAAGTGGGACTGCTTTTTAATTTAAATTGGTTGGAAAAGGTGGAAATAAAATCAAAAATAAGTTAAACTAAAACAATGAATATATCTAAACCCTATTACAAAAAAGATAGATTTGAGCTGTATAAGGGTGATTGCTTGGAAGTTCTAAAACAATTTCCAGAAAGTCATTTTGATATGATTTTTGCCGATCCTCCTTATTTTCTTTCGAACGGGACCTTTACTTGCCAAAATGGAAAAATGGTAAGTGTAAAAAAGGGTGATTGGGATTTAGGTAATGGACTTAAAGAAAATTTTGAGTTTCATCGTGCTTGGATTAATGATTGCAGAAGAGTATTGAAGCCGAATGGAAGTATTTGGGTAAGCGGGACATACCATTCCATTTACCAATGCGGATTTGCTTTACAGGCAGCAGGATTTCATATTCTGAATGATATCGCATGGTTTAAGCCAAATGCTTCACCGAATTTAAGCCGCCGGTTTTTTACGGCAAGCCATGAAACGTTAATCTGGGCTAGGAAAGATAAAAAAGCAAAACATACTTTTAATTATAAGACAATGGTTGATTGGGATAATAATTATAGAAAACCTCTTAAGTGCGAAAAATGTGGAACTATAAACTTCAGTGAAATTTTACATGAAAAAGGGAAACAGATGCGCAGTGTTTGGGCAATAAACACGCCTCAAAAAATTGAAAAAAAATTCGGCAAACACCCAACACAAAAGCCAGAAGAACTATTGAAAAGGATTATTTTGGCAAGTACTAAGAGAAATGATTTAATACTCGATCCCTTCACCGGAAGTTCTACAACAGGACTTGCCGCTTATCTTTTTGGCAGACAATTTATCGGTATTGATACCGAGAAAAAATATCTTGATTTATCAATAAAAAGGTTTGAAGAGTTAGATAAAAACTTAAAAAATAAATTGAAATAATTTTATGAAAAAAGGTGGTATAGGTGGTGCTAATACAAAAACCGGGCTTTATTTTGAGGGCAAGGTTGATTTCTTGACTTTCATAGCAAAGCAACGGAATTATAGTGTAAAAAGAAACACAATTTTTTATAATGGTAAAAAAGTTGCTTTATCTTTTAAAAAATACGGATTGTATAAATATTTAGAGGAAAATGGAGTAAACTATAAAAAGATTATTTCTAAGAGGCTTTTACCCGATGATGCGATATTTGTTATCGCGAATAATACTTTATTTGTTCTTGAAATTAAGTTTCAAGAAGTTGCTGGTTCTACTGACGAGAAATTGCAAACTTGTGATTTTAAAATAAAGCAATATAGGAAACTTTTGTCACAGCTTAATATTGAAGTGCAATATATTTATATCTTAAATGATTGGTTTAAGAAACCCGAATATAAAGATGTACTAGATTATATCATTTCAATCAATGGTTGCTCGTACTATTTTAACTATTTGCCGTTACAAAAAATAGGATTACCAATACCAAACGACAAAAACAATTAGATTAATTGAGAAATAAATCTATGAAAATAAAAAAGACGGAAAAAATAGTAATAGGGATTATTTCTATTTGTGCTATTGCTTTTCTATCTTATTGGCTAATTGAGAAATCTCTTGTCTATCAAGCAGTTACAAAAAATCAAAATCTTACAAAGTCTACAGATGTTACAAATCCTGCAGAGTCTTTTGCGCCCGATGAAACTCATTTTGTTAC
>CAZLUG010000021.1:0-5289 GCA_964562675.1 uncultured Candidatus Saccharibacteria bacterium
ACACTTAAACCTTCCATCAAATAATGAAGAACGAGCGTTTCTTTTGTGATAATGCCAAAGGCATAAAAGGCATTGTGGAGCGCGACAAAAATAAAAAATCCAAAAGCAGAAGACCCGGTTAAGATTAAAAACTTTTTTAACCTATCTTTTGCTTTTTCTCTCAAAACTAAAATTAGCAAAGCCAGCCCCAGAAGACAAAAAACAATCACTGGAAAGAGAAACAATACGGGCCCTTGAAGCAAGTCTCCAAATACTGGAACAAAAAATTGGTAAAGAATAATTAAAAAAACACTAATCAATGCCCAAAATACTATTCTTACAGGTCGTTTCACGTTTTCCATAATTACTAATTACTATCTCTTTTCTCGGCGACCTTTCTTTGATTATACAAAAATCGCCGAGAAAGCGATTTTTTAACTTATTAGCTGGTATCTTTAATCTAGAATATACGACCAAAATTTTTGGGAAGTTCAGCGTCTTTTTTTGGAAAGTTTCTAGAGTGTTCAGCTTCGGGAAAAACCTCGGAAAAAAGCGGACAAAATCAAACGTACCATAATAAAAAATCTCCAGGTTCGCAAATTATGTACTTCAAAATTTCGGAAAAGAAAAAAGAGCATTTTAGAGACATGCTCAGGTCTTTTCAACACTAGTTAATTACACGATATTCGGCGAATGAGAAACTCGCCTTTGCGATCTCCTTATTCGTGTACTCATGTCTGTCCGTAAGACGTGGAAGTCCACGAACAGACATTATAACAAGGGTGTCGCCTTTTTCAAGGCGTACCCGAGGCGGAGTCTCAGGTATTGGGACGAAAATTCCAAACCTTGAGTTCATAGCATCAATTGTAGCGCGATGGCTAGGATTGAGGCAGGGTTCTACCCCTGCTTCAATTAATCTTTTCGCCTCCGCCACAGAGAGTAGGCGGCGGCGAATTATGCAATCGCCGGGAAACATTGAATCGGCGATTGCAAACCCTAAATACCTTTTCATTTTGTTTTGCACCTCCTTTCAATTTTTAAAAGTTCTACTTTACACTAATGTTATAGCATACTATCGTTATTTTGTCAAGTCCATCCGCAAAACGGTTGAAAGCTCCCAAAATGAAAAAACTTTCTAAAGTCAAAATCAATACCTCGCCTCTTCAGCACACGCCCCCGCGGTAAGAAGTGGAAATCGAATCGCTATTGCTCCCCCTTCAAAAAAGAGAGCGAGGATTTCTGCGAAAGCAAAAAATGAAGTAAAATCCCGTAAAAATTTTCAAATGGGGAGCTAAGATATTAATGGTTAAATTTTAGGGTTACTTTTTATCCTTCTTTTCAATTCCGTAAATTTTTCTGCGCCTCGGGAAAGATTAAAGGCAGGATTTTGCGGATTGACTTGGAATTTCATGCATGCTTTACGAAAAGATGATTCAAAATCAAAGTGTGAATCAGAAACAGAAAGACGGGAATATTTTGCATCGCGATAAACTTCGGCAAGAATTTTTGCACGAATTGTCCCAAAAGATTCGTTGCGAAAAGGTGGTTCCTCGGCAAACCCAATACCTACCATATTTTTGCCTTCTTGATCCTTAACTTTCGCGGTAAAACGAGGCGTACCTGTCTCATCGAAAACTTCAGGATTAGCATGGTAAAGACTTTCTAAAACTTGTAAAACCTTCTGTTCTTCATCTGCGTCAAAATAAACCACCATTTTGTCAAGACGATTAAACGTATCGGCGTCTCCCTGCAAAGGAATTTTCATTTGACTGTGCAAATCTTTATTTTTAAATGCTTCTGCCGTCTGCGCAAAAAAATTTCCTACATATTCTGGTTTCAAATTAAAATAAAATCTGCCAAGCGCCTTTTGGTTACGAAAACCTCCATTCACATTACAATAAAGCCAATAGCCGTTATCTATTGGCATCAATCCACGATTCTTTCGTGCTTCTTGCAATAATTTTTCCTTTACGGAATTCACCGTGGCAGAGTATTCTTGCTCTAGCTTTTGTACTCGAGGATCATCTTGTCGATACTTTAATTTATCAATATTATTATTATAAAAGTCGTGATAAAAAATATCGTCTAAATCTCTGCCCCGTTGTAACTCTCTTTCGATTTCCAGTTTATGCTTTTTAACATATTTGCGAAACTCAGCAATTACTCGTTTCTTTTCTGCTGAAGGCTCTTTAGTTTCTATCTGTTCTTTACTGAAGTGTTTTGGTTTTTCAAATTGTAAAATTGTACCATTTGTGGAGCCCAAATCTTCAATAGAAAGTTTACCTCCTTTTAACTCTAGTTTAAGGTGCTCGCGGGAAACCGTATTCGGTAATTCAAACCTTAGCGGATTTCGGCGGCCGAGAACAAACGGTTCATTTTCACGGATACCTTTGTATCCGGTTGTGGGATTCATCTGATCGAATGTTGCGGGATCAATAAGTAAATAGTCGGCATTCCAGCGTTTATCATCTCGAACATCAATAATCTGCAAATGTTTACTAGCCAAATAAATATCGATTGGCATTCCAGGATATTTAATCTCTTTCTTTTCCCCTCTCAACTCAAATTTCTCCGGCGGGGTTTCTTTCTCGGGTACTCCAAATTTTTCTTTTAATTCATCCAAAGCAAGACCGGATTTTTCTTTGATTTCTTGTATCCCACTTTCCAGCTCTGGATCTGATTGACTATCTGGAAACGCCCGTCTCCACACTTCAAAAAACGCTTGCTGTGTTTGTATAATTCTCCTTGCTTCGTCTGGCGACAATTTCTGGTTAATTGCCGCTAAAACGTTCTTTTTTACATAATCCCGTTTTGATGATGAAATGTTTTGGAGATTCACATTTTCTACTGTAGAAACAAGATTTTCAATAATCCGTGTTTTGTTTTCTTCTGAGGGCACCGCGCCAAATTTTTCGTAAACGGGACTAAGGCTAGATACTATATTCTGGACTGCTTCACGCTTGTACTGCAACTTTTTCTTTTTGGCCGCTTGCTGATACTGTTCTGGTGTCCATCCCTCTTGGGACACAACTCCGATTTGCTTATCAACGGTTTCTGTAAGGTCGCTTTGTATATCCTCAATAGTTGGATATTTCTTTCTTAATTCGGCAACGACTAGTTGAGCGTCCATTGAATGTAGATCGTCTTGGTTCGGTAAATAACCTTGCTCCATTAAATTCAAAAGCTTCATAGATCTTTCGCTTGTCTCTATTTTCTCAACAGCTTCGGTGAAAAGACCCTTATTTTCCGGTGATGGTTGTATTTCCGCCTGTTCAGGTTTTACCTTCTCGGTAGATTCAAGAGGCGGAGGATTATGAAATTGTTCATTGTTCTCTCTCATAAGAATAACTTACCACAATTTTTATTTTTGTTCTAGTTCGTCCAGTCTTGCCCACTATTTGAAAATTTTTACGAATCTGTGAAAGTGGAAATCGAATCGCTATTGCTCCCCCTTCAAAAAAAGAGAGCGAAGCTCTCTACGAGGTAAGAAAATAAATCCCGCCCTTGCAACGCAGGAATAAGGCAAGTAGACCAGTTCTTCTCAGAATTCCAAGTTTGGATTGCCAAGCTTGGCTCCATCCTGTACCGTACAGTATAGAACTCTGCTTGATAAATAGTGTTAGAAACTATTTAGCAAGTATAAGATAAGCACCTTATCTATCCCTCGCTATTCGTTAAAAATTGCGACTCTTTTTGTCAGTTTTGCTGTTTCTGCGTTCTATGGCCAAAATTTTAAGAGAATTATTCTTTTCTTGACGAAATATGACCCGAATATCACCTTTGCGAACACGATAAATATCGGTTCTCCCTTTGAGCTTTTTTAAATCTAAACTTCGAAAATTGCCACTATTTATTTGAGAAAGAATATTTTTAAGTTTTTTCTTCTCTTTACTATTTAAATTTTTTAACGCCTTTTCAATTCTATCCATAAGTAACCTAAAAATTACTTACAAACGTTTTAATATCTCCGCAATATCTACTCCGCCCTTTTTTATTTTAGTAAAGTCTATCACTTCTTCCCAAAAATCTTCCTCAATGGGATTAATTTTAAATAATGGCTGAGACTTTTTAAACACAATAAAAGACTGGCCCTTTTTAACTTTTCGAGCATACTCTTGCATGTTTTCTCTTAAGTTTTTGAGAGTAATGATGTTTTCCATAAATTTATAAGTTTAACTTATCTTTACCTTAAGTTTAACTTATCATAATGTTTTGTCAAGGTAAATAACAAAAAATCTCCTTTTCGGGAGAATTTTTTGTTTATTCCCAAGAAAACAGAGTTATCCAATTATTTTATTTCTAATCTTTTATTTTGGCTTTTCGAAAAGCAGTTTCTCAATCTTTCTTCACGGGAGGAGGACAAATAAAAGTTTTGCCATCGCAGAAACCTAAGTCCCCGGGTGCAGGTTTCCCGCCAGAGCTATCAATAAATCCAGCAACACCCCTGCTATCTGCGCAATACCAATAATTATCTTTAGCGTTCAATCTAGAATAAATACACGCCCCCTCTTTGCTTTGTTTGATGGTTGGTTCTTTGCCATCGGGACTCTGATTTTTAACGTCTTGACAAATTTTCGTCATCTCTTCATGTTCACAGCTAAAATTCTTGTAAGAATCGTCCATGCTACCAATAAAAGACATTACCGCCCTGCTTTGACTAATGGCTGAATCGATTCTTGCATCTTTGGATAACCTATTTACCATTTCGGGGATACTAACTCCTGTCGAGCTTTTCCCTTTATTGATTTTCTTAATAACCACTGGATTTAAAAACAAACGCCAATAACCTCCTCCGCTTTTCACCCAATGCGAAGTGCCTTTTCCGGTAAGTGTTTTTTCTCCGCCAGTAGTTTGTACTGTTACGGAACAGCTATACTGAATCACGGCTACATCACTGTAGCTTTCATTAATTTCTTTATATTCCCATATAGGCAGTAATTTAACTTTGCCATATTCACACTTTCCCAGGCTTGTTTCGATAACTCCTTGAGAAAAACCTTCAGGGTTTTTAACACTTTTAGCCATATAGTCTATGTAATCCTTCCTTGAAACTCTTGCTTGCATGTCAGGGTGAAGTAAATTGTAGTCTTCGCTGTATTGCTTGTGCTTTATATAATTATAGTAAATCTTTTGCATTTCTAGGGGTCTAGGGACTAATTGGATTTCCAAGTCTTCATTTCTTTTAGCAAAACTCACTTTAATCGGTTTAATCTTTTCGTATTTGTTTTGCACATTAACAAACAAATCACCCTTGAAATAAAATGGTAAATTCGAGAAGCTAAACTTACCGTTGATGTCAGTTTTGACTGT
>CAZLUG010000021.1:5389-7488 GCA_964562675.1 uncultured Candidatus Saccharibacteria bacterium
CTGTTCTAGCCTTGGTTTGTTTAATACATCTATCAATGAATTTGTTTTGTCTATTGTGAGGCGAGCCACTGAGCCGATCCCCTACTGCCACTCTCGATAAACAATCTTTGATTATCAATCATATTATACCAAACTCCAAGAATAAATAAAAAGGTCTTTCGGCATTACGAATATATCTAATAGATTAATCACTCTATCTTAAATTAGGTTATTTGCCTAAATGAATTTGAGCCTTGTCTGATTTTTTATCAGATAAATTAGCGGAGCGGCTTATCTTTATTTCTCCTTTCTGAATTTGATTCCTCAAACAAGCATCGGAGCGTTTGGCAAGATTATCTAAAAACTTCTTCTTATCTTTAGACGACATTAGAAAAGGTTGGCTAAGATGACCTTGAGTGGGAAAAAGTTGATAAACAACTTTTTGAGGGTAAAGATTTAACTTGACCACTAAACCTTCTTGGGTATCTTTGGAGAAATATTGGTCAAAGATAAAATTTCCCAAAGAGTAGAAAATTAATCGGTTATGATACTCCTCAATTTCTTCAACAACATGAGGGTGAGAACCAATAATAAGATTCGCGCCAGCTTGAATAATCTGATGGGCCAAGGTTTTCTGTAATATTGAACTTTCTAAATGGTATTCATTACCCCAGTGTAGAATAACTACAATAAATTTATCCGGATAGTAATAGCGCGCCGTTTGAACGATCTTGACTATTTTTTTATCTGAACAATTAATAGGAAAAGTTTTGTTAAAGGCTAAAAATACAAATGATTTTTTGATTATTGAATTATCTCGGTCACATCGGATTGGATGTCCGATTGAACCAATGCCTGCTTTACGAAGATATTCCCTTGTTTCCTGCCAACCCTTTTCCCCCATATTATCTGTGTGATTATTAGCCAAAGAGAGAATCTTAAAATTAGCTAAAGACAGCCCTTGAAGAACATTTGGGGAGAAAGCAAATCTAAAGGAATCGTCTGGAAAATTTGGAGGAGAAGAAACAATAGGGCCCTCTAAATTACCAATTGCTATATCTGCCTGATTAAGCAGGGCCTTAATCCGAGAGAAAGGATAAAGCCAATTATGTTTTTTCATCTGGTATTCTACTCCTCTATCTAGCATAATATCCCCGGTAAAAAAGATCGTATATTGAGGCTTAGAAGAGCTAATGCGAGGAAGAGTAATGTTTGCTTGAATTTTCCCAGCTGTATCAACTCCGTAGAAAATAGAATTTTCTCCTATTCTGTAATCCAAAAATCCTAAAGCAATCGCTCCGCCGAAACACAAAACTCCAAAAATAATAGATTTTACAATAATCCCTTTTTTTGTATTCCAAAGTTTTTTCTTGATCTTCACAATCTTGTCTTCTCACGGACTTCCCGACTTTTTGCTTACTTTAAAACAAGTAACGCATTACAAAATAATAAGAATAAAATTTATCAGTTAACAACTAATTTTTTATATTCAAATCAACTAAATTCCACAACTTTATTATCTAGTTCTAAGAAAAACATTCCAGAATATTGCGGAGAGATAAATTTGCTTGAATCTTGACTCTGTTTCTAAAAATATTTTTTGTTTTTTCATTAATTTTAATAAATTTTCTCCCCTAATTTATATCTTTGATGCTTTACTCTTTTGTCGATTTCGCAAAGAAAATCAAAAAATCCTAATAAATTACAAGTAGCCTCGGAGGCCTCTTTTGTTTAATTTTCTGCCGTAATCTTTTTCAAATATTTCCTGAAACCTTTTAATGGTTTCTTCTGAAATTTGCATGGACTATTGTTTTTTCTTTTTAGATCTTTTTCTCATCTCGATTTACATTATGAGAATCTCGGCTAATTTCTCGGCCGCCTGATCTATTGGTTTCTTCTTTTTATTTTTTGGAGACATTTTTTTGACTGAGGAATAGATCAAATACTTTCCGTAAAAGACCTCTCTTTTCCTCTTTGGGCAATGAGGATTCTTTATAGATAACTTTTAATTCTTTCTCTGATTTCTTTTTAATCTGGGGAACTGTCAAATTGAAGTCGTGGGGAAATATTGTTTCTGCCAAAAATAAATTTACCTACTTTGATTATATTTCCAGTGCCCC
>CAZLUG010000022.1:0-7233 GCA_964562675.1 uncultured Candidatus Saccharibacteria bacterium
AGAAATGGGGAAACGAAGTATATTTTAAGAAAAATATTATATAAATATGTTCCTAAAAAACTTCTGGATAGGCCTAAACACGGATTTGGTGTTCCAATTGACTCTTGGTTAAGAAAAGACCTTAAAAACTTGTTATTAGACTACTTGAGCCCGGAAAAGATTTCTCGCGAAGGCATATTTAGTGTTGCTATAGTAGAGAAGGAACTTAAGAATTTTTTAGATGGTCGTATATATGGTGCTAGAATATGGAATATTTTAGTTTTTGAAATGTGGAAAGCAAAATGGATGGACTAAAATTATGGAGAGGAATAAAACAAAAATTTTATATCTCATCACTGGTTTGAAGACTGGTGGAGCAGAGATGGTTTTATATCGATTATTAAAGAATTTAGATAGAGAGAGGTTTGAGCCAATAGTAGTTTCTATTACTCCTGTAGCAGAAGTAGGCAAGAAAATTAAAAAATTAGGAATAAAGGTTTTGAGCTTGAATGCTAAATTTCAATACAATCCTTTTATTTTCTTTAAATTTGTTAACATTTTAAACAAGGAAAAACCCCGGATTTTACATTCCTTTTTGTTCCATTCTATTTTTTTAGGAAGGATTGCTGGAAGAATTTGTGGAGTGCCAATTATCATCTCCTCTATCCGTAGTAATAAGTTGGGAGGACATTTTAGAAATCTATTACTGCGTCTAACAGACAGATTGGATAATATGACAACGATTGTTTCTCAGGATGCTAAAAATAAAATGGTTAAAGATAAAACTGTTTCTCCTGGTAAAACAATAGTTATCTATAATGGTGTTGATGTAAATCAATTTTCTCTCCAAAGCCAGGAATTGAAGATTAAGAAAAGAGAAGAATTGGGAATTGAAATAAATAAAAAAGTTTTAATTGCTGTTGGGAGATTATTCAAAGCTAAAGGATATCCTTATTTAATTGAAGCAGTGAATATTTTAAAAGATAAATATCCTGATATCATATTATTAATTTTGGGTAAGGGAGAAGAAAGAGCGAAATTGGAGAATCAAATCAGAAATCTCAATTTAGAAAGAAATATTTTTCTTTTAGGACAGAAAGAGAACGTATCCGATTATTTAGAAGCAGGCGATATTTTTGTTTTATCTTCTTTGTGGGAGGGACTTCCCAATGTAGTTTTAGAAGCTATGGCTTGCGGTTTGCCAGTTATATCAACAAACGTTGGGGGAGTGCCCGAGATTATTCAAGACAGAAGCAATGGATTTTTAGTACAACCTAAAAATGTAATGTCTTTAGCTGGTAAGATAGAAGAAGTGTTAAATTTAGAAGAAGACAAGATGATAGAGATTCAAGAGAAAGCTAGAGAGACAATAGGAAGTAAATTCTCTTTAGGGACCATGGTTAAAAATTATGAGAGCCTATACAATACGCTTTTAAACAAAACAAAATGAGAATTTTTTATGTTACAACAAAATCAGAAACTGGCGGAGTACAGACTCATATTTCTCAATTGGCTCAGTATCTCGTTAATAGAGGAAACGATGTGGCTGTGATGGCTTATCCCGGAGGCTGGCTTGGGAAAAAGACACAAAGTTTTGGCGCTGTTTTTTATCCTAATAAGTTCCTTTCAAATAGTATAAACCCGATTAAAGATTTTCGGGCGACAAAGATGATAAAAAAAGCAATTGAAGATTTCAAGCCAGATTTAGTATCCTGCCATAGTACAAAAGCAGGTTTTTTAACAAGATTGGCAGTTAGAAATAGAATCCCTACAATTTTTACTGCTCACGGCTGGGGATTTACTAAAGGGGTTCCATTTTTAAGAAAATACTTAGTAATCTTTTTAGAGAAATTGGTTTCGAGGTATTGCTCGAAAATTATTTGCGTTTCTGATTTTGACAGGAACTTGGCTTTAAAATACAACATTGCCCCTGAAAAGAAATTATTAACTATCTATAATGGTGTAGAAATCAATAATTCCCGTGATGTAGATTCTAGGATTCAAATTCCAGATTCTAAGATAAGCATTATTTTTGTTGGTAGATTAACAAAACAGAAAGATCCGTTATTGTTAGTTGAAACATTTTATGACTTGCCCGATAGACTAAAAAATAAAGCTGTGATTTCTATTATAGGAGATGGTCCGAAGAGACAAGAAGTTGAAAAATTTGTTAAGGAAAATGGATTAGCAGATAAGATAAAATTAGTTGGCGTTATTCCAAGAAATAAAGTTCTTGAGATTTTAGAAGACTCTGACATTTTTGTTTTAACCTCTCATTGGGAGGGATTTCCCTTTTCAATACTGGAAGCGATGAGTTATGGGCTTGCAGTGATTGCCTCAGATGTTGGGGGAGTTTCTGAAGCCATAAGGAACTGTGGAATCTTGGTTAAACCAGGAGATAAAAATAGTTTGAGGGAATCTCTAAAAAAACTATTAGAAAATCAAAAATTAGCCAAAGAGCTTGGCAGAAAAGCACGAGAAGAAGTTGAAAAAAAATTCTCTTTGGAAAGAATGATTAAAGCAACCGAAAGAATATACCAAAATCTCTTATCCTCTCCTAAAGAATAATTGAAAGGTTTTGAGAAGAATGCCGAAGTCCAAAAAGAAGGACCGGTTTTTTATATAATAAAGGTCGTATTGGAATTTTTCGTGGGAGTCTTCCAGTGTTCTAGCATATCTAAATTTAACCTGGGCCCAGCCGGTAAACCCTGGTTTTATAATATGGCGCAAGCGATAATGAGGAACCATTTTCTCAAGCTTCTTAACAAATCTTGGACGTTCCGGCCGCGGACCAACCAACGAAATATCACCTTTTAAAATGCTAATCATTTGAGGAAGCTCATCTAAGTGGGTGTTTCTCATAAATTTTCCGATCTTTGTAATGCGAGGGTCATCTTTTTTTGCCCAAATAGGCTTTCCCTTTTCAGCGTCTTGGGACATAGAACGGAATTTCCAAAGCCAAAAAAGTTTCCCGTCTCTCCCAACTCTTTGTTGCCGGTAAAATACCGGTCCTTTGTCTTCGCGTTTAATAAGGTAAGCAAAGATTAACCAAAGAGGGGAAGTGAGAATGATTATCAGAATGGCTAAAATGATGTCACCCCATCTTTTAAGTTTGTCATAAATTCTTTTTTCGCCCTCGCTTAAATTTTCTAAAAACCAAATTTGGGAAACAAAGTCAATGGGAATTTTATACAAAATCATTTCATAAGCTTGGGCCAAATCCATAAAATTTATCTTTAACGGCAAACATTGATAAAGCTTCTTCGTAATTTGCGGAGAAGCTGAGAGGTTTTTAGCAACAATCAAAGAATTAACTTTCTCCCTTTTCAGTTGAGATACTATATTTTTCTTAGGGCTGAGAAATCCTACGAATTTATAACCTAATTGCGGCTGATTCTTAATTGCGCGAGCTAATTTTTGAGAAAGAGGAATTTTCCCTAGAATGGCAAGGTTGCGCAAAAACTGAGAAGAAAACAAAAGGTAAAACGACCTTCTCCAGATTATAAATATAAATCCGAAGATAATGACATCTAGAGTAAGATTAGTTTTAGGTGTAATTCTAAAAGCAGGCACTAAATAAAAGAATATAATGCCAACGCCCAAGCACACAAGTAAAGATTCTCCAACTTTTTTTAAAAAATCAATTTTGGGCTTAATAGAGAAAAGGTTATACAAATCAAATATATAAAAAATAGCTAACCAGGCAATATAGAGAAAAGAAAAAGCCAGAAAATGCTCTTGAAAAATTTTCTGTGAAAAGCGTCCCGCGTATCTTAAAGAAAGAGTTAAAAACAAGGAAAGATACAAGAGAAAAATATCTCCGCTGACAAGAATAAACTTTCTTAAATTTAAATTTCCCGGCATCAATTTAATCTTAGCTGATTTTTTGAGCTTTTCAAGTTATCTAAATATTTCATTGCGCAAGTAGGATTGGCTATATTGGCCTTGTTACTATTAACCTCTTGTAAATTTCTGAAATTTGTTTAGAATAATTTTAATGGGAAGAAAATCAAGAATGAAAAAAGAAAGGAAGTTTCAAGAAAAAGAGCCAAAAAAAGATTTGGTTGGATTAACTTTTCCTTTTAATCTTCTACTTTGGATTTTAAAACAGGGTGTTTATTTCGCTTTATTTACCCCCTTAATTTTGAGTTCTAAGTTTTACTTTCCTTTTGTTGCTCCCAAGAGTTTGTATTTTATGGGGGTGGTGGAGATATTATTTTTTCTTTGGCTCATTTTAGCTATTTATATTCCCCGTTACCGTCCAAATTGGCGAAGTCCTTTACTCTTGAGCTTGGCTGTTTTTTTAGCGGTCATTACTTTAAGCGGTATTTTGGGGGCTAATTTTTCCCGCTCTTTTTGGTCAAAGTATGAAAGGATGGATGGCATCCTGATGATGTTCCACTTATTTGCTTTCTTTTTAGTTGTTTCTTCTATTTTCAAGGCAAAGTATGAGTGGAGAAAGATATTTTTAGTTTCGCTTTTTGTAACATTCATTCTCAGCATCTTGGCTCTTTGTGAAATAGGGAAAGTGCAGGGATTTATCTTTTCCCAAAGAGGAGGCACAACGGTGGGGAATACTTCTTTTCTAGGAAGTTATATTTTGTTTAATCTCTTTTTAGCTTTGTATTTGCTTTTCCGGGAAAAGAAACTGGTTTGGAGAATTTTTGAAATATCCACCATTGTTTTAGGGTTTATTACTATTTACCTCAGCAGCGCTAGAGCCGCTACTCTTGTGTTTTTAGGCGGGTCGGTTTTGATATTTTTGTTTTATCTTGCCTTTGAACCTAAGCGAAAATGGCTTAAAATACTGGGGAAAATTTCCTTATTTCTTATTTTGGGAACAATAGTTTTTGGCACGATTTCGCTTTGTCAGCCGGGAAGTTTTGTCCAGAATCAATTTGCGAAGATGGCTGGCAGTAAGGCTCGACCAACGGTCTGGGCTTCAGCTTGGCAAGGTTTTTTAGAAAGACCTTGGCTTGGTTGGGGATTGGCCAATTTTGATATTCCATTTTTGAAACATTTTAACCCCCATCTTTTCTTAAAGGGTTATGGGAAAGAAGTCTGGTTTGATAGAGCCCACAATATTATTTTCGATACCTTGGCGGAAAAAGGAATTATTGGATTAATTGCTTATCTTTCTGTGTTTACGGCTATATTTTATCTTTTGTGGAAAAAATACTTTCAAGAAAAAAAGGAAGGGGGAGAAACGGACTTTATGTTGCCGGCGGTCTTTTCATCCCTTTTAATTGCTTACTTTATCCAAAATCTCACAGTTTTTGATATGGTCTCTAGTTATATGATGCTTTATTTGGTGCTTGGTTTTATTGCTTCGCAAACCCGAAAATCTTCACCACCAATTGGAATTTCACAAAAATCGCCTAATATTTTTTTGGTCGGGACGTTAGCTTTTATCTTTATTTTGTCTTTTAGAGAATTTGTTTGGCTGCCGACTAAGGCAAATATGCTTGTGATTAAGGCATTGTCTTCGCCGTATCCTCAAACAAGAGTAAGAATTTATAAGGAAATTTTCCAGACTTCTCCGCTAGGAAAATTCCAAATTAGAGAACTTATAGCTCAAAATGCCCAGAACATTCTTCAAAAAGAAATGAATAAAGTTCCAAGATCTAGCGTCGAAGAAGAACTTAATTTTGTTGCCGGTGAACTTGAAAAAGATAAGCAAGAACATTTTTTAAATTATAAATCAATGTTACGGTTGGCGGAACTTTATAATTTTTATTCTATTATTAACCCTGCAAAAAATAAGTTAGCCGAAAAAACTGCCCGAGAGGCAATTAAACTTTCTCCTCGCAATCCTCAAGCCTATTGGGTTTTAGCCCAAGCAGAACTTCATCAACACCGCTTTAAAGATACCATGGCTTCGCTCGATAAAGCGATTAATTTAGAGCCAATGATATATAACTCTCATCGAATAGCTATTGTAGTTGCCAGGATGATGAAGGATAAGGATTTGATAAAAAAGGAAGTTGATAAAGCGCTCTCTGCCAACCCTGCCTGGAAGAAAGACATTGAATCTCTCTTGACAAAATCTTAAAAATTGATTAATCTAGAGATGTGAGTGCGCAAATCTATGATTTTTTCATAGATGCTTCATTCTTTGTTGGCAAAAAGCCTTCTGGTATTTGGAGGCTTTTTGCTTTTTGGATAAGTATTGCTTGTTTTATTTTTCTTATTTGCTAAAATAAATTTGGGTCGGGAGGTAGCACTCACAAAATACTTAGAATTGGAGTAAACTCTCTCGGCCCGTTTCGTCTAAAAATTAGTTTTAGATTTTGATGAATCAACGAACTTCAATTTCTCACCCATCAACTCTTCGAAGAGCTATTCCAGGAGTAAAAGAGAATGTTTTGATGAGGGAATATACCACTTTTAAAATAGGCGGGAGGGCGAAATACTTTTTTGAAGCAAAAAATACCAGAGAACTTATGAAGGCAATTAAAACCGCCCAAAGGTACAAATTACCTTTTTTTATTTTAGGGGGAGGAAGCAATGTATTATTTGCAGGCAAGGGTTTTAATGGATTAATGATTAGAATGAGGGCTCAAAAATCTGCAGTCAAAAACATAAACTCAAAAGGAGGAATCATCATAGCAGAAGCAGGAGCATCCCTGAATAAATTAATTAATCTTTCGCTTAAATATAATTTGACGGGATTGGAATGGGCGGCTGGTATTCCAGGGACGGTAGGAGGAGCAATTTATGGCAATGCCGGCGCTTTTGGGAATTCTATGCAAAATGTTGTCCAAGCTGTTAAGGCGCTTGATATTTCTGAGAAGAAAAATCACCCTAGGGCTTTTCATAATAAAGATTGTCGTTTTCAATATAAAGACAGCATTTTTAAACGAGGCGGAAGATTAATTATTCTCTCTTGCACACTTCATCTCTCTAAAGGAAATAAAAAGGAAATCCGCCGGAAGATAAAAGAGCATTTGGCTTATCGGCGTGCCCATCAACCGCTCAATTTTCCTTCAGCCGGAAGTGTCTTCAAAAATATAAAATTAACGAGAAAAAATAACCAAGCCATTAAAAGTTTTCCCCAAGCCAAAAGTTTTATTCTGAGAGGAAAAATCCCGGCAGGTTTTTTAATTGAAAGATGCGGTTTAAAAGGTAAAAGAATAGGGGATGCTCAAATTTCCGAAAAGCACGCAAATTTTATTATCAACTTAGGCAAGGCTCGTGATACTGATGTTTTAAAATTAATTAGTTTAGTAGTAAAAAAGGTTAAGGAAAAATTTG
>CAZLUG010000023.1:0-6676 GCA_964562675.1 uncultured Candidatus Saccharibacteria bacterium
CAGAAAAATCTAAGAATATAAAATAAAATAAAACTATGACAAATTTACTTGTTGCATTATCAAACTTTGTTGAAAATCCGGTTACGGACATTATCGGACACTACCATTCCACAAACCGGGCAAATAACATGGGCGACGCTTTGGAGTTTTATGTCAAAGACCTATTTTGCGGTTCTACAAAAGAGAGGAGTGTTTCAAAAAAGAACGAGATATACAATAAGTACTTTTCATACCTTGGTAACCAAAATAATCCCCCTGATATAATCGTAAAGGGTGGAGACGCAATCGAAGTAAAAAAGATTGAAAACTTACGTTCCGACATTGCACTCAATAGCTCATACCCTAAAGATAAGCTGTATTCTGACAGTCCGATGATTACGCAATCTTGCCGTGACTGCGAGAATTGGCGAGAAAAGGACATAATATATGCTATAGGCGTTGTAAGGAACAATAAGCTTCAAACCCTTTGGTTTATTTACGGCAATTGCTATGCCGCCGGAAAAGAGGTGTATGAACGGATAAAAAACAAAATATCTTCGGGGATTAACGGATTGGAAGGCGTTGAGTTTGCAGAAACTAAGGAGCTTGGAAGAGTGAATAAAGTTGATCCCCTTGGCATAACTTATTTGCGCATACGTGGAATGTGGCATATAGAAAATCCTATAAAAGTGTTTGATTATATCACAGGAGTAGATAAGAATAACAGTTTAACAGTCAATGCAATAATGCTAAAAGAAAAATACGATTCTTTTCCAGTGAAAGACAGGCAAAATTTGGAAAACATTTCTAGCGGAAACCTCAGCATTAGCGACGTAAAGATTAAATCGCCAAACAATCCGGCAAAATTACTGGACGCAAAATTAATTAAATTCATTAAGTGATTATGAAATTAGTATCTTTATTTACAGGTGCAGGCGGTTTGGACCTTGGCTTTGAAAAAGCCGGGTTTAAGGTTATATGGGCTAATGAATTTGACAAAACCATTTGGGAAACCTTTGAAGCAAACTTTCCCCATACAAAATTGGACAAAAGGAGCATTGTTGATGTGCCCTCCGATGAAATTCCTAAAGCAGATGGAATAATTGGCGGTCCGCCATGCCAAAGCTGGAGCGAAGCAGGTGCTGGACGCGGGATAAAAGATAAAAGGGGGCAGCTTTTTTATGAATATATACGGGTATTGAGGGATAAAGAGCCTTTGTTTTTCCTAGCAGAAAATGTTTCTGGAATTCTTTTGCCCCGCCATAGGGACGCATTCCAGGAAATTTTAAGGCGATTCAGAAGCTTAAATTACAATGTTACTTATGCGCTGTTGAATGCCCATGATTACGATGTGCCCCAAGACAGGAAAAGGGTTATTATAGTCGGCTACCACAAAAAAATAGGAAAAATTTTTGAGTTTCCGCCCAAGTCACCAAAGCGTCCTGTTTTAAAAGATGCGATTTGGGATTTGAGGCGCGCAAAGCCGGCAAGGCCATACAATAAAGCCAATGACCCAAAAGACTTGACTGCCCCGAACCATGAATATATGAATGGCGGATTTTCCACAATTTACATGTCGCGCAATAGGGTAAGAAGCTGGGATGAGCCGTCTTTTACAATACAAGCTGGGGGACGGCATGCCCCAATACATCCGCAAGCCCCAAAGATGAAATTCATTGGACAAAATAAAAGGATTTTTGTTCCCGGGAAAGAGTATTTGTATAGGCGCCTCTCTGTGCGGGAATGCGCGCGGATACAAACATTTCCTGATGATTTTATTTTTAAATACAAAAATGTAGCTGATGGATATAAGATGGTAGGCAATGCTGTCCCTGTAAATTTTGCTTATCATCTTGCAAAAAAAATCGCGAGCGATTTGAAAAATTTCATGCAAGCTTCAAAATCTATTTATGGACAAATTTACAAAAGAAAAGCGGAGCGAGATTATGTCAAGGATACGCTCCAAAAATACAAAGCCTGAGGTTTTAATTTTCCGGGAACTGCGCAAAAGGGGGATCTATTTCCAAAAGCATTATAAGCGGGCGGTTGGCAATCCGGACATTGCATTTCCGAGGAAAAAGAAAGCAGTATTTATTGACGGAGACTTTTGGCACGGATACCAATTTTCAAAATTGAAAAAGCGCCTGCCAAAAAGATACTGGCTTGCGAAAATTGAAAGGAGTATAAGAAGGGACAGAAAAAACAGCGCGCAGTTGCGCAAAGAAGGATGGAAAGTTTTGAGGGTTTGGGAGCATGATATACAGAAAAACTTAGATAAATCTATAAACAAAATTATAAATTTTTTAAACCAATAATAATTGTGAGCTGGGAAGATACATTTAGATTGTGGGGTAGTCCACCAGGAAAAACAGAGAAAGGGAAAATGGGGAATACCGAAAACGCCGTTAAGAAGGCGATCTATAACGACGAAAGGTTATCATCTATGGATATTTCAGTTTTTACGCAGGGTTCTTATAAAGCAAGGACAAATGTAAGGCAAGATAGCGACGTTGATGTTTGTGTTCGTTTGAATTGCACATTTTTTAGTAAATACCCTGAAGGGAAAACGTGCGAAGATTATGGAAATATAGAGAGGAGTATTTCTTTTGCAGAATTCGAAAATCTATTAGATCAAAACAACTCATTTAGGTTTGTCTCTATTACTAAAGATGATGCACAAAGACAACAGACTCTAATCCCTCAGGATAGAAGCCATTCTAAGAAAACTATTAAAAAACCTAAGATGAAAACTAAAGAAGAGATAATTATTCCAGATAATCTTGATAAACTATTTTAAAAGTCCGCGAATACGAAAAACAAATTGACCAATTAGTTTATAAACTTTACAACCTAACCCCGGAAGAAATTAAAATTATGGAAAATTATGAATAAGTTAAACAGCTCAATACCTCTCGAGAGAATAGAGATAACCTTTTTACCATACGAAGAAGGATTAAGAATTCTTAATTTAAGCGATGAAGAAGTTGAGAATATAGGGAATAAATTAAGTAATTTCTTCCACAAAATTAATAAAAAGAGAAATAGAAACATAGATAGAAACCCTGTTACTATGCTTAAGGGAGCTATTTTTGCTGTTGGTTCTGCAAGATTGAAGAATATTGAGTGGAAAGAACATTGCTCTTCTTCTCTAAGAGAAATTTTTCATGTATGGAAATCTGGACAATTAGGTAGTTTTAAAAATGATTATCGTGATTGTTATAATAAAAATATTGACCAAGATACAAATTACACGCTAGAAAAAATATGGAACTATTACGAACTATTTAGTGGAATAGATCATCACGAACATGATAAATGGAGATGGGCGTTAATTATCATTAAACAAGATTCTACTATTAAGCATACAAGGGGTCTCGGTGATGATGAATTTATTGAGTTATTAAAAGAATTCTTTACATTATTAAAGAAAGTATTTTATTGATTATGACCCAACTCGAATTACACAAAAAAATAAGAGAGGTTCTGCAGAAAAATCCTCAAGATGTGAAAAAGGAAGAGATTTTAGAATTGATGCCCAGAGGTAATTTTGACGCCAAAAATTATTTCTTTGCTCAAGCTGATGAGCGATGGATTGATTGGCTTTGGGACAATGGATTTTTAACAGAGGCAATTACAAAAAGATCAGAAGATCCGACAAGATATAGTTATAAAAGTCCGGAATTGAGATATTTGATAAGAATGGCTGAGAAAAAGCCGGCAAAAGTAATAGAGATTATTACAAAAACTAAAAATACGGCGACAACAAAGGATAACTTTAATCCAGAAGTTGTTGGTCAATTTTTAAGGATTTGTAGTAAACTGCCGGCAAATGAATTAGCAATAGTAGTACCAAAAATTAAAGAAGAAAATTGGGTGAGATTGATGGGAGTGTTTAATCAATGGGGTTTTGAATATGGAGAAATGTTCAAAAAACTATTTGAAGCCAAAGAATATGAAACACTTTTAGATTTAGCTGATGTAGTTTTGTCAATAAAAACAAAAGAAGAATACAAAAAGGAAAAGAGAAAATTTTCAAAAAGTCCTTTTTATTTCAATGATTTTTCTGATATTAAAGTTTTTGATTATCTAACAAAGATAGAGGATGAAGATTATGCTAAACAAGCACTTTTTCTGCTTACTAAAAAATTAGAAGAAATAGTTAGATTAACTAGTGAAAAAAGCAAAGATAAGGTGTTTAGGTATTATGATGGTTATTTACTTTTAGATGTGGATTTCTTCTCTTTAGAATTAAGTAATGAAAGATATCATTCAGGTTATGAGAATATTAAGGATTTAGTAGCGACTATTAAAGCACTTGTTCAAAGGCTAATTAGTAATCGATGTAATAAACCAAGAGAGGCTCGCAATCTCTATAAAAAGTATATTGGTGATTTTGATGATCCGAAGGCATGTCTTCCTGATAGCCACGCTATGTGGCATCTGCGGTTATTTGTTTTGAGTTTATGTCCCAAAGTTTTCAAAAACGAACTTAAAAAAGCGTTTTTCCGATTATTTGAAGTTAAGAATAATTATTATGAGATTATTTCTGGTGCAGAATATCTAAAGGCACTACGTGTTGGATTTTCTGTTTTGTCCGAGAGTGATAGACATGATTATGTTAAACGAGTTATAAATTGCTTTGCAAGGAAAAACCAGAAGAAGAAAAGTGAAAAAGAAAATTTGTACTCGGAATACGGTTCAAGGATTCTTTCGGTTTTGGCAGAGGCGAAGCAGCTGACTAACAATGAAGTAAAAGAAGCAAAGAAGAAAGGATTAATTATTAAACCGAATTACCAACCAGAACCGCCAATAAAAATTGAGTCTGGTACCGTTATTCCGCGAGCACCCATAAGTTATGAAGATTTTCGAAAAATAGAAGTTCCTATTATTACAGAAAAACTGTGCAACGAGTGGTCACCAAAAGCACTTTATGAAAAATATAAAGACAAATCAGATATAGACCATCCTATAAGTGCCGAGGGAGTAGGAAGATATATCAAGAGGAATATACCAGAAAGGGTACAGAGTTATATTGATAATGCTGTTAAGTTTTTTGACCGAAAGACACTAGATTCACATTATACTTATTCATTTCTCTTGGGAATTTGGGACTATATACATAATAATAGAGAAAAAGGAGTTGACATAAATTGGAAAGGGTTAATAGATTTTCTTGTCGCAATTAAAGAATCGGGGGAAAATAAACTTTTTGAGAATAGAAAAAGAGAAAATGAGTCTTTTGGTATATGGTGGCTTGCTAATTGGGCAGCTGTGCATTCAGAAATAGCCGATGTCGTTCAAGAGTTGCTTAGCGAAAAAGACAACTCTATAATTATTGATTTTTCACAATATCGCAATCAGCTTTTTGAAATCATAAGATATCTTTTAAACTACCCTGACCCAACCCCAAAAGACGAACAGATTAAAACTGCAGCTATAAAAACAAAATCTGTCAGTGATTCTGATTATATAGTTAGTGATCCATTTACAATGGCAATAAATACTGTGCGTGGTCGAGCATTTCAAGCCTTTGTATTGTTCGTCTATCAGGATGGAAAGGAGTTAGAAAAAGAAAAGAAGAAAATTAAAATCAAAAAAGATGTCAAAGAAGTTTATGAAGAAGTTTTGAGTAAGGAGAATACTCGCGCTCTTATGTTTATGTTTGGGCATTATTTGCCGTCATTTTATTTCCGAGATAAAGATTGGATTAGAAGGTTATTACCGAAGATTTTTCCAAAAGAGCCGGAAAAGAAAAATCTTTATACAGCTGCTTGGGAAGGATATCTTTCAACCGATCTTTATAAACAAATGTTTTTTGACCCTGATATTCGGAAATTATATGAGAAAGGACTTCAATTAACTGATAAAGATTATCCCAAACAAAAACATTTTAAAGATCCAGATGAAGCTTTAGCAGATCATTTAGCTCTTGCCTTTGTTCATTTTCCAGAATTTGATTTTAAATGCCCTTTGTTTAATAAATTTTGGAAGAAGAGAAACATAAAACGCCATAAAGAATTTATCTTATTTATCGGGCGATACGCTATTTCGCGAGGGACTCCTAACGAATGGATGAAATATAATAATGTTAGCAAAGAAAAGCTCAAAGAATTTTGGAATTGGGTATTAAAACGTATCCCTAGCTCCGAAAATTCTCCTGAAATTTTGTCTGGATTTGGCTTCTGGATAAACCCTAAGGAGGAAGTGCTAGGAAATGATTTTGTGGTTAAGAAAATGGCTCAAACCATTGAGAAATCAGCAGGAAAAATTGACTGGGATTACGGATTATCGAAACGATTATCAGCTTTTGCAGAAGTTAGCCCCGAGAACACACTTAAGATCATTAAGAATTATCTTCTTGGTAAAGATAATAATCTAAATCCCAATCGGTATATTCCTCCTGTACACGAGGGAGAAATTAAAAACGCCCTAGAAATTATTTACGGAAATGGAAGTAAGGAAATAAAACAAGAGGTAACTCAATTAGTAAATACTCTTATTAAAAAAGGGAGTAGTATGTTTTGGGATCTAGAGGGTATTATAAATGAGTAGTAGAGGAGAACTGTTCTCCTTTACTTGGGCTTTCTATTTGAGATTCCCGCTTGCGCGAGAATGACAAGGGAGGATATGAAAATGACAAGACTAAGAGATTCCCGCTTCCGCGGGAATGACAAAAAAGCGCGGGAATGACAACTAC
>CAZLUG010000024.1:0-1847 GCA_964562675.1 uncultured Candidatus Saccharibacteria bacterium
TTTATTAATATTCCCAAAGAAGATATAGAAATAAAAAAATTTCTTGATTATATATCATCTCTATATCTAGAAAAAAAATATAAACAAATTGATATATTGTTTTCTTCATTTAAATCATTGGTTGTTCAAGAACCCAAAATTATTACTTATTTACCATTCTCAGAAAATATTAAAAATCAATTTAAGGGCGAAAAAGAAGAACAACTAGCATTGCCTATTTTTGAACCATCAACAAAAAGTATTCTTAAAGTATTAATTAATAAATTTATCAATATTCATTTTTATCAAATCATTTTAGAAGCGAGATTATCAGAATTATGCGCGCGAGCTGTTGCCATGGAAAAGGCAAGCCATGAAAGCCAAAAAATTATTAAAAATACAACTCACCGATTTCTTAGAGAAAGGAGAAAGGAATTAACAAAAGCGCAGATTGAAGAATTCTTCAGTCATAAAGTTTTAGACTATGGAAAATAAAAATTTAAAAAAGGGAAAAATTATAAGCCTTCAGGGAGGGATTGTTGAAGTATGGTTTGATAATTATACTCCTAAGATTTATTCTTTATTAATCACCGACGATGGCGTTAAATTTGAGGTTGTTGAAAAAATCATTGAAAATATTGTTAAAGCTATTGCCTTAAACCCACTTGAAAGAGTATGCCGGGGGAGTATTGTTTACGATACTGGCGATATGATAAAAATAGGGGTGAGTAAAGAAATTTTAGGAAGAATGTTTAATGTTTTTGGCCAACCAATTGATGAACTTGGTTCATTTAAAATTGAAGAATCTCGACCAATTCGCAAAAGAAAGACAGAAGAAAAGGAATTTTATTACAAAAAAAATATTCTCCAAACAGGCATCAAGGCCATAGATCTTTTAGTCCCATTTTGTCAAGGAGATAAAATTGGATTTTTTGGCGGGGCGGGAGTAGGGAAAACAGTTTTAGTTACGGAGTTAATGCATAATATATCTTTAAAACAAATTGGCTACTCAATTTTTGCCGGAATTGGCGAAAGGATTAGAGAAGGAAATGATTTATATTTTACATTGAAAAAATTGGGAGTTCTTAAAGACACATCATTATATTTTGGAGAAATGGACAAGATGCCGGGGGTTCGTTCAAGAATTGGACTTTCCGCGGCAACGGCCGCCGAGTATTTAAGAGATAAAACTAACAAAGAGATTTTTTTCTTTATCGATAATGTTTTCCGTTATGCAATGGCGGGCATGGAATTAGCAACTAGCTTGGGGAAGGTACCGTCCGAACTTGGTTATCAGGCAATCTTAGATAAAGAATTTGCTGATTTAGAAGGAAGAATAGTTTCATCATCTAAGGGTTCAGTTACTTCTATTCAAGCTGTTTATGTTCCGGCCGATGATTTAACTGATCCGGCTGTTGTTGCAGCATTTACTTATTTTGATGCGGCTCTCGTTCTTTCACGAGAAGTAGCGGAAAAAGGAATTTATCCAGCCATTGACCCTCTTCGGTCATTTTCAATAAATTTAGATGAGAATATAGTTGGGAAAAGGCATTATCGAATTGCGCAAGAAGTAAAAAGAATATTCCAGAAATATAAAGAACTATCTTATATTATCGCAATTCTTGGAGTAGAAGAGCTTTCTCAAGAAGATAGAATTATTGCTAAAAGAGCCGAACGGTTACAAAGGTTTTTAAGCCAACCATTATTTGTTGCCGAAGCATTTAGTAAAAGAAAAGGCGTATTTGTTCCTTTAGAAAAAACATTAAATGGATGTGAAAAAATAATTAACGGAAAATTTGATAATGTTGATTTAGAAAATTTTTATATGAAAGGGGCAATCTAAATTCAAAATATTAAATAAATTTTAT
>CAZLUG010000024.1:1947-3461 GCA_964562675.1 uncultured Candidatus Saccharibacteria bacterium
ACGTTCTGAACCCAGCTCGTGTAACGCTTTAATTGGCGAACCGCCAAACCTTTGGGAGCTTCTTCACCCCCGGGATGCGTTGAGCCGACATCGAGGTGCCGAACCTCGCCGTCGCTGTGGACGCTCGGGCGAGACTAGCCTGTTATCCCTAGAGTAGCTTTTGTCCGTTGATCTTCGCCGCTTCTATAAGCAGGCGTCGGTTCACTAAGTTCTGCTTTCGCACCTGCGCGACTTGTAAGTCTTGCAGTCAAGCCGGCTTTTGCCTTTGCACTTTCAGACCGATTTCCATCCGGTCCAAGCCGACCTTATAAACGCCTCAGTTACTTTTTATGAGGCATCCGCCCCAGATAAACTACCCACCAGATACTGTCCTCCACCGGCTACTAACCAGTTGAAAGTTAGAATTAAAAATACACAAGGGTGGTATCTCACTGATGAGCCAACCGAAGTTGACTCTCCCACCTATTCTGAACAGGTACATTCCTAATTCAATATCAAGCTATAGTAAAGCTTCTAGGGTCTTTTCGTCTAACCGTGAATAGAGCGCATCTTCACGCCCATTGCAATTTCATCGAGTCCCTCGTTGAGACAGTTGCTAGGTCGTTGTGCCATTCGTGCAGGCCGGAACTTACCCGGCAAGGGATTACGCTACCATAGGACAGTTATAGTTACTGCCGGCGTTCATCAGCGCTTAAGTTCTCTGCTCACTTTGTCCGAAGACAAAGATCACAAATCCCCTTAACGTTCTGACACTGGCCAGGCATCAGCCCCTATACATCACTTTACAGTTTGAGCAGGGACCTGTGTTTTTGGTAAACAGTCGCCTAGCATTTTTCGCTGCGGCCCGACCGAAGTCGGGCAGTCCTTATTCCTAAGTTACGGACGCTTTTTTGCCGAGTTCCTAAACGAGGGTTCTCTCGTTCACCTGAGGATACTCTCCTCGTCCACCTGTGTTGGTTTAAGTACGGATTCAATATTTTTTAAATTCTTAGAGACTTTTCTTGACTCTTTCGACTTCAAAATTTTCTCTTGCGAGAATTTCATTCGTAGAAAATTTTTACCTTTCGGATTTGCCTAAAAGGCCCATTCTCTACTTAGGCGCAAATAGCCAGATTACGTTTTGAATAAGAAAAAGTGTCCTCCCATCAGATAAAATATTGAAGGGACGGAATATTAACCGTCTGTCCATCGGATACACCTTTCGGTTTTTCCTTAGGACCGCCTAACCCTGGGCTGATAAACAGTGCCCAGGAAACCTCGGACTTGCGGTGTCTTAGATTCTCACTAAGATTTTTACTACTTATACCAACATTCTTACTTCTTCAGACTCCACTAAATTTTACAATTTAACTTCACTGTCTGAAGAATACTCCCCTACCAATAGATAAATAATAAAATTTATCTATTCCTTATCTTCGGTATTAGATTTTAGCCCCGGTAAATTTTCGACGCAAGAAAACTTGACCAGTGAGCTGTTACGCTTTCTTTAAAGGATGGCTGCTTCTAAGCCAACC
>CAZLUG010000025.1:0-2978 GCA_964562675.1 uncultured Candidatus Saccharibacteria bacterium
AAAAGCCCCATAGCCAGCAAACCCGGAATTAAAAAACTGGTAGACATTTTTCTGCCTACTGCAAAAGCTATAAAAAGGAAAGCCGGAAGGAGCAGGCCAAATACCACCACTGGACCCTTCAGATAATAAATAGACAAATCCTTTTTTGATATAACCCAGGATTTTTTTAATTGTTCAAAAATATTCATTTTTCTTTGTTCTTAACTAACTTCAAAAATATATCTTCAAGGTTTGGCGTTAGGGTGTTTAGAGATATTATCTTGTTGTCGGACAATTGAGAATATTTAACAAGCATCGGGATAACATCTTCGGGGTACTCTGTATACAACTTGAATTTATCACCTCTTTTTTCAACCTTGCTAACATTGTTAAACGTCAGTTCGTCTCTCTCTGCTTTTTTGTCAAAGGCGACTTCAATAGAAATGGCGCTTTTGATTAAATGTTTCAGTTTTTCAGGGTGTTCTATAGCTACAATTTTACCGTGATTCATAATAGCAATCCTATCACACAGCTGTCCGGCTTCTTCTATGTTATGGGTAGTTAAAACGATTGTAACGCCTTCATTGTTAAATTTTCTAATAAGGCCTTTAATCAATCTGACACTTTCTACGTCTAAACCAGAGGTGGGTTCATCTAAAAATAATAATTTTGGTTCATTCATTAAACCCATACAGATTATTAATCTTTGTTTTAACCCCTTAGAAAGAGTTTTTGATTTTTGGTTTCTTTTCTCATACAACCCGAATAATTTTAACAACTGTTCTGCCCTTTCTATTCTTTTATTTCTATCTAATCCATAGAGTTCTCCCATCAATAACAAATTTTTCAAAGGACTAAAATCTACATAAACATTAGCCATCTCAGGGACTATGCCCATTAATTGTTTAGCTTTTATGGGATTTTTTTGGATGTTATAGCCGCCAATAATCGCAGTCCCGCTTGTAGGCTTAATAATGCCTGTAAGCATTCTGATGGTGGTTGTTTTTCCGGCGCCATTATGGCCAAGAAGCCCAAATATTTCTCCCTTTTTTACTTCAAAACTTATCTTGTCTACAGCCCTAAAAGCATTAAATTTTTTCACCAAGGAATTTATTTTAATCATTTTTTTTTAGTTTCTCGTATCCCATATATTAAACCAAGACCATTTGTGACATTTTGGGCACCGCAGATATCTTTTCTTTCCCCACCTTATGCTCGTGAAAGACACAAAAGGAATCCACTTGTACTCAAATTCATAGCCACATTTGGGGCACTTTAATTTGCTTGTCATGGTTTTGATTTATTTTTGTAAACCTATTTATATTTCTACTCAGCAATGAAAGAAAATTATTTTTCTTGTTTGAGTTTTTTACAATTTTGTTGTCGTAACTAACCATAACAATAGTAAGATTTTTTATTCATCTCTTTCAGGAGTTTAGTTATTCTTTTTCCCGTTTTAGAATCAAGATTACCGGTAGGTTCATCGGCGAGAATAACTGCGCTTCACTCAAACCCAGCACTTTTAAGAATGGGTTGGAAATACACCGTTAGGCGTTATGAAATCTCAAGACTCATTTAAGGGAAAAGTCACTGAACTAACAAATAAGCGCTGGCCTTCTTTGTTCGCTCGCTTTAATGGCGAGTCGAAAAATTTTGAGAGGAAACAAAAATTTAAAGGATATTAAACTCCATTATAAAAATAAGTTTTAATCTTTGGCGATAAATGATAACCAGATTTGTCTCCAAAGCGGTTTAGCTACTTTTATAATTGTGTCTTTCATATTGATTTTAGAGCACTTACTTATTAATTGCAATGCTCGCAATCAGCTTCTATTTTTTTTTGCTTCTTTTTCAGAAAGCATCTGTATAGCCGAATAATTAATTTTAAAATTATTTCTCAAAAGATTTTTAATTTTTACCATTAATTCAAAAACAACTATAAATAAATTTAAAATAATGGAAATGATTAGATTTTTGCCAGCTTCGCTGGTATGGTGTTTGTGAGCCATATTTTTATAATTCTTTTTCTATTTTTTTAACTATCAAATCAATCTCATTTTCAGAATATTTAAGGGTAGTGAAGGGTCCTCTCTTTTTTATGCTTAAATCGTAAAGAAGATTGATATAGACATCATATTTTATACCTAAGTTTTCTAAAATTTTTTTAGCGTATTCATTTTGACAGCCGTCTACGACAATAATTTTTTTGAGTTTTTTCATAAGAAGGGTTTGCCTTGGCACCTTATTGACTAAAGAAGGCAATGATAAAATCCCGACATTTTTATGCTTTTTTATTATTCGCAAGGGCGCTATTGCCGTAAGGGCGCCGGTATTTGAGGCATTGCTTCCGCATACCATTAATCCTACATTTATTTGCCTTTCCATATTATTCCCATAAATGTCCGACGACTTTGCCGTCATAAATCAATAGTTACCTGATAATCATCATAAAGCATTACTTGAATTGGCCCATCAATTTGAGGATGGATAGCCAAAGGGCAACGCATAAAAGCGTTGGGAATTTCTTTTACAATTTCTCGGGCAATAAATCCTGTTTTCTGCCCTAAGTTAGAACTACCAAAACAACCATTAACGCCAATAGTTTTCCCAAATTTTTTATGCTGATTGATAATGGTATTTTTGGCAGATTCTGGTTGAATTTCGTTTAATGTTTTTTTAGTTATTTTTTGCATATAAATAATTTATCTTTCACCCCGTTAATTTTATAAATTTCTAACAGAGTCAATTTAATCAATCTTTATTGATATAATATCTCTTTTTATTTTTTTGTCAAGTGAATAAAATCTTGTTACAACAAAACTATTTCCTCTCAAAATTTTTTAACTCGCCTGCATTTTTCGACAATTCAAAGAATTCTAACCAACCCATTTTATTATGGAATGTTTAAATACCGAGACGAACTTTATCAAGAAAGTTACAAGCTAATAATTTCAAAAAACTTTTTCGGGGATAAAAAATTTTATTAAAAAAATCGGCGC